>DATFHN010000149.1:0-91852 GCA_035248365.1 Pseudonocardiaceae bacterium
ACGGTTCGTCGACCCGCGCGAGGAAACCGCGAACGTCGACGCGTATGTGCTGTACACGGCGGGCGGGGCGTTCGGCCCCGACCAGCAGGCGGCCCTTGCCGATGCCGTTGCGGGCGGCAAGGGCCTGCTCGCCCTGCACGCGTCCTGCGTGCTGGACGAGGACACCGACCACACGATGATCGAACTGCTCGGCTGTCGCTACCTCTCGCACGGCCCCGGCCACCACGAAGGCACCTACGAGGTGCACGTCGACGGCGATCACCCCATCACCAACGGCGTCACCAACTTCACCTTGTTCGACGAGTATTACGAGATTGGAATATCCAATAATGGAATATCCAATCTCGGAATACGGGTGCTGGCGTGGCGGGACGCGCCGGGGGGCCGGACCGAACCCGTGCTGTATGTCCGCGAGCACGGGCTCGGCCGGGTCTGCTACTTCGCGCTCGGCCACGACATGCGCGCCTGGGGACAGCCGATGTTCCAGCGGATCGCGCGCCAGGCCATCCGGTGGGTGAGCAAGGCCGACGAGAAAGGGGATACATGACCACGCCGGCGATCGCCGCGCAGCTGTGGACGTTGCATGATCTCGCCGCCCGCGACCTGGAGGGGGTGCTGACGAAGATCGCCGGGCTCGGCTACACCGCGGTCGAGCCGCTCGGTCTGCACGGCCGCCGACCTGGCGACGTGCGCAAACTCCTCGATGACCTGGGCATGACCGTGTGCAGCGCACACGCCCCGTTCCCGGCCGGGCCGGACGCCCGCAAGATCCTCGACGAGCAGGCCGAACTCGGTGCGGACACGGTGATCTGGAGCCTGGAGAAGGAGGAGTTCGACAGCATCGACGCCATCCGGCGCGGTTGCGAACGGATCAACGAGGGCGCGGTGAACGCCCGCGAGTACGGCATCACCATCGGCTACCACAACCACTACGCCGAATTCGCCAACACGTTCGACGGGGACTCCGCCTACGACGTGCTGCTCGACGAACTGCACCCGGACGTGCTGCTCGAACTCGACATGTACTGGGTGCTGCTCGGCGGCGCCGATCCGGCCGGCGTGCTCAGGACGCTGGGGGAGCGGGTGCGGTTCCTGCACGTCAAAGATGGCCCGGCCGAGTACGACGGCGATTACATGGTGCCGGTCGGCCAGGGCCGGGTCGACATCCCGGCCGTGCTGGCGGCCGGGACCGGGGTGCGCTGGCACATCGTGGAACTCGACCGGTCGCACACCGAGATGTTCGAGGCGCTCCGGCAGAGCTACGACTATCTGGTCGGCAACGGGTTCTCGCGAGGCCGCCGATGAAGATCCTCTTCCTCGGCGGCAACGGGATGATCAGCTCGGCCTGCGCCGCGGAAGTGGTGCGGGCCGGACACGAGCTGACCGTGCTGACCCGTAGCGCGGGCGACCGGGCGCTGCCCGCGCCGGTGCGCCGCATCAACGTGGACGTGCACGATCCGGTCGCATTGCGGGAAGTGCTGGGCGACAAGGACTTCGACGTGGTGGTGAACTTCGTCGGCTACCAGCCGGACAACGTCACCGCCGACACCGAGACCTTCGCGGGCCGCACCGGGCAGTACGTGTTCATCAGTACCGCCTCGGTGTATGCCAGACCGATCGCGTTGCTGCCGATCACCGAGTCGACGCCGCGCCGCAACAACGGATTCGCCTACCCGCAGGACAAGATCGCCTGCGAGGAGGTGCTGGAACGGGCGTACCGCGAGCACGACTTCCCGGCCACCATCGTCCGTCCCGCGCACACCTACGACCGCGGCGTCGTGCCGATGCTCGGCGGCTGGACGCTGATCGAGCGGATGCGGCAGGGCAAACCCGTTGTCGTGCACGGCGACGGAACCTCGCTCTGGACGCTGACGCACAGTTGCGACTTCGCGCGGGCGTTCGTGCCGTTGCTCGGCAACTCGCACACGCTCGGCGACGCCGTGCACATCACCAGCGACGAAATCCTCACCTGGGACCAGATCCACCAGATCATGGCCCGGGCGGCCGGGGTCGTTCCGAAGCTCGTGCACCGTTCCAGCGAGGACATCGGCGAGGTGATCCCGGGCTGGGCGGCGGTGCTGGTGCACGACTTCGCGCACACGCTGCTGTTCGACAACACCAAGCTGCGCCGGTTCGTGCCCGGCTTCGCCGCGCGCATCCCGTTCGACGCCGGTGCGCGGGAGATCGTCGCCTACCACGACGCGGACCGGTCGCGCCGGCGGATCGACGCCGAACTGGACGCCGCGTTCGACCGCCTTTCCTCCTAGATTTGGGGCTGCCGAAATGATTCGACGATTATTGTGCCTGGTGTTACCGCTGGTCGCGGCTGTTGTGTTCGTGCCGAGCTTGGCGTCCGCTCAACCGGCGAACGCCGGGGCCGGGCCGGTGCGGATCGTGCCCGAGCCCGCGTCGCTGCACACGTTGCCCGGCCAGAACTACACGCTCACCTCGTTCACCCGCATCGTGGTCCCCGCCCATTCGCCCGATGCCACCGCCGCTGCCGACTACCTCGCTTCCGTGCTACGCCCGTCGACCGGGTACCGGCTGCCGGTGACCAGCGGTTTCAGCCTGCCCGGTGACATCCGCTTCGACGAGAACGCATCGTCGCGGCTCGGCGCCGAGGGCTACACGCTGAACGTGACGCCGCTCGGCGTGGCCATCTCCGCGCACGGCTCGGCCGGTCTGTTCTACGGCGTGCAGACGCTGCGCCAGCTGTTCCCGGCCAAGGTCGAGGCAAACAGTGTCCAGAGTGGACCGTGGCGGGCCGCTGGTGTCGCCGTGTCGGACACGCCGCGCTTCGCCTGGCGCGGCGCCATGCTCGACGTCGCCCGCCACTTCTACACGGTCAGCCAGGTCGAGACCTACCTCAACCTGCTGTCCCTGTACAAGATCAACGTGTTGCACCTGCACCTGAGCGACAACGAGGGCTGGCGCATCTACATCAACGGCTGGGACCGGCTGGCCACCTACGGCGGCAGCACCGACGTCGACGGTGGCCCCGGCGGCTACTACACCCAGGCCGACTACACCGCGATCGTGCGCTACGCGCAGGCACGCCACATCATGATCGTGCCCGAGATCGACACCCCCGGCCACGTCACCGCCGCGCAGGCCTCCTACGCCGACCTCAACTGCGACGACATCGCGCCGCCGCTGCTCGCCCCCGGCTACAGCTCGCTGTGCATCCCCGACCCGACGACTTACCAGTTCCTGGACGCGGTCGTCGGCCAGCTCGCCGCCCTCACTCCCGGCCCGTACATCGACATGGGCGGCGACGAGGCGCTGAACACGAGTGCGTCGGACTACCGGACGTTCGTGGACAAGATGCAGCAGATCGTCCAGGCGCACGGCAAGAAGCTGCTGGGCTGGCACCAGATCGAAGCGGGCGACCTGTCCAGCGACGACCTGGTGCAGTACTGGGGCCTTTCCGGTTCCGCGCCGGACATCGCCCAGGCCCGGCAGGCGGTCGCGTGGGGCAACAAGATCGTCATGTCGCCCGCGGACCGGACTTACCTCGACATGGCCTACGACTCCTCGACCATCGGCCAGACCTGGATCGGCAACCCCGGCTACATCAGCGTCAGCGACGGCTACAACTGGGACCCGGCCACCTACGTGCCCGGCGTCGGCGAGACCGACATCGCGGGCGTCGAAGCTCCGCAATGGACAGAAGACCTGGGCACCATGTCGCTGTTGCAGTACATGGAATTCCCCCGCCTGCCTGGCTACGCCGAGGTGGCCTGGTCGCCGCGGAGCGGGCGCGACTGGAACGACTACAAGGTCCGGCTGGCCGCGCAGTCGCCGCGCTGGGACATCATGGGCGTGAATTACTACCGTTCGCCCGAAGTGCCCTGGCCCGCGAAGAGCTGATCAGTACCGGAAACGCTCGTTCACCGTTAACATTGGCCTCCTGCGGCTCGGCGGACCGCAGGGGGCCAATGCTGTCGGTGCACCTTGGGGGTTACGGCGTGGCGGTGGACGACTTACCCGGTCCGGTTGTGAACCTGTTGAACGTCATCGGTGTCCCGTGGCCCTACGTCAACGAGGACACCGTCATGCAGTTCGCCGGGATGACCCGTGATTTCGGGACCGCGGTCACCACGACGCACCAGGACGCGACCGAGGCCATCCACGGCATCGCGGGCGCGTACCAGAGCGCGGCGAGCGAGAAGATGACCTCGGGCTGGGCCAACATGTCCAGCGCGCACGTGAACGAGATCGTCGCAGGCTGCGAGGTTCTCGCGACCGCGCTGGAGGTCGCGGCCGGGTACATCGTGGCGCAGAAGGTCGAGGCGATCGGCACGCTGATCGGGATGGCCGCGACGTTCGTCGCCGACCAGGCCGCGGCGGTCGCGACCTTCGGGCTGGCCGAGGCGGCCGTGCCGGTGATCATCGAGGCCGCCGAGAACCTGGTGAAGTCACTGGTCATGGACCTCCAGCAGCACATCCTGAGCGAGGTCATCGAGAAGGCGGCCAAGCCGCTGTTCGCCAAAGTGGAGGCGGCGCTGAAGGGGCTGGACTGGTCGCAGGCGGGCGGTACGGCGTCGGCGCCGACCGGGTTCAGCCTGGACGTGGCGACCGTCCAGAAGCACACCGCGGCGCTGCGCACGCACGCGGACACCCTGCGCTCGCACGGCGCGAACTTCACCCAGAACCTGCAAGGGCAGAGCTTCTGATGGCCGACGACGTCATCGGCCCCATGTTCGAGGATCTCGCCGGCGACGCCGGAAAGTACGGCGAGCAGGCGGCGCGCCAGCTCGGCGACACGGTGGAGGGCGCGGCGGAACGCAGCGATGCCGCGATCTCGGAAGTGACCAGCACCGAAACCGACGCCGCCAAGTCCCTCGACGACCTCGCGCCGAAGGAAGACGAGGTGCAGCCACCGGAACCGGCCGGGCCGGGCAGTGACACGCCCGCCGTGGAGGGCCCACCGTGGCCGGTCGGCGAGGACGTGCCGGGCACGGCGGCGGGCAAGAGCCTCAAACCACCGCACTGGCGGCACACCGTGTCCGGCGCCAAGGGCGGCGAGGTCAAACCGGTCAACACGATCATCCTGCGCGGCTACGAGGACTCGGTGAAGGGCGACGTGAAGGGCATCGCGGACGGCGAGGCGACCTGGAATCCCTCGACCAGCCGCTACGAGATCAACGGCCGCACCTACGGAGTGGAAGGCAACGGCACCGTCTTCCCGGACTCCGGCACCGGCCTGGCCAAACTGGACCGCAACGAGTACGCGGCGCTCAAGGAACTGGGCAAGGCGGGCGGCAACCCGGATGATGTGATTCCCTTCCAGAAGGCGCCCCGCTTCGTGAACAACCCGGACGCCGTCAACAAGGCGATCGCGATCTACCAAGGGACGTATTCAGAGTGACCTACGACCTGTTCCTCATCGGCGACCTGGACCCGGCCCGGCTCGCCGCCGCGTTCGCGTCCCTGACCGGTGTCCCGGCCGGCGCCGTTGACGTGGCCGAGGAGGACTCCGACGAGCGCGACTGGGATGCGTTGGTCAGCTGCACCTACACCCAGGTCGACGGCGACGTGAACTGGCAACTGGACGTCTACCTCAACAACGTGCCCACCGTGGTCCCGAGCGAGGCCGACGCCGCCGCCCGGCTCGCCGAGTACCTGGACCAGGTGGTGCTCTACCCGGCGCCGATCGAACTGCCCAGCGCGTACTGGCTGGTCGCGCCGGGCGGACTGGTCACCCGCGCCCGGCTCTACCGCGACGACGACGACAAGTTCCAGCTGGCCGCGGTCGAGCGCGCCGTGCCGCAACTGCCCTCGATCCCGGTCGCCCGCCAGCCCGAGGTGATCCGCGAGTACCGCGTGCCCGCGCCGATCACCGCCTCGCTCGGCGACCTGGCCGAACCAAGGGTGGTCGCGTTGCTGGGCGCGTGGGAGAACCTGAGTTCGCGGATGGCCAGCGGCTGGCTGCCCGACGGCTGGTATCCGGCCGAGTACTACGGCGAGGATCTGGGCGTCCGCGACCAGTTGGAGCGCCTGCCTGCGGAGGTCGCGGGCCGGGTGCGGGCGGTGCTGGAGCGGCTGGACGAGAACTTCCGCGTCCTGACCATCGAGGACACCGACGCCACCCTTGGCGGCCTGCTCGGCATCTCCCGGATCGACCTGCGGTTGCGCGACTGGTGGTGGCATCGGATCCCGGACCCGGTGCCCTGGCCGGCCGATCAGGACGGCTGACGGGTCACCAAGCGGCGCGTTCCCGGCATCCGGTGACCCGCCCGTTTTCGATCAGGACTGCGGTTCGCGCCACATCGGCCACATGTGCGGGCCGTCCGGCAGGTCGAGGGTCTTGCCCATGAACACGTAGCCGTGCCGCTCGTAGAGCGCGCGCGAGCGCATGCTGCTCGCCTCCAGGTAGCCCGGCATGCCGTTCGCGTCCAGCCACTCGTGGTGCTGGCGGAGCAGCGCGGCCCCGAAACCGTTGCCCTGCGCGCTCGGCGTGACCGCGAGCAGGGCGAGGTGGTGGTGGTTCGGGCTGTGCGGGTGGTGGAGGTCGAACTGCTCGTCCAGGATCAGGAACCGCTCGGTCCACTCCTGGCAGGCTTCGTGCAACCGCTCGTTGTACCGGTCCGGGATGGCCACCGGCTCGTCACCGTGGTAGATCCACAGGGCTGCGCCCTCCCGGTTCGCGCCGGTGAAGAAGATCTCGCCGTTGTCGAACGCGGCGTCGGCCAGGATGCGGAAGTAGGCGGGCAGGATCTGCCTGCGCCGCTCCGGGTCGGGCACCAGCCATTCGCAGACCGCGATGTCGTGGAAGGCGTCGGCCACCCGGTCGGCGGCGGCCTGGACGTCCGCTTCGGTCGCCTTGGTGATCTCGTTGCTGGTCGTCACTGGCTCACCGCACTTTCTGTCGAGGACTTGGTCGTGCCAAGATTCGCGTCGGCGATGGCGCGTTTGGCGCCCATGCCGATCGCGGAGTACACCTCCGGCTGCCGCGCGCGCAGGACCAGGCCCCATACCACGCCGGCCAGGCCGATCACCACGAAGCCGATCGGGAAGGCCCAGGTCAGCGGCGAGTTGCCGGGCACGCCGAGCAGCACCGCGAAGTTGGTCACCGCGAAGTAGGTGACCGCGAGCAGCAGGATGGTCGAGATGATCGGCGCGATCCGGCGCTGCCACAGGGTTTCGCCGTTGTTGGTCTTGGCGAAGAACACGACCGCGCCGATCGAGGTGAGCACCAGCAGGAACAGGATGCCGACGCCGCCGGTGGTACTGAGCCAGAAGAACAGCTGGATGATCGGGTCCATGCCGGTCAGCGCGTAGACCAGGATGATGATCAGGCCGGTGACGGTCTGCACGAGCGAGCCGATGATCGGCGAACCGGTGCGGCGCGAGGTCCGGCCGAGCGCGGCGGGCAGCACGCGTTCCCGGCCCAGCGCGAACATGTAGCGCGCGGTGGTGTTGTGGAAGGAGATCATCGCGGCCAGCACGCTGGTCACGAACAGCAGGTGCCCGATGTCGACCAGAGCCGGGCCGAGGTGCTGGGCGGCCAGGTTGAACAGCAGGTCGGTGGTCTGGGTCTGCGAGTTGCCGACGATCTTGTCCGGGCCGGTCGCCACGCTCATGGTCCAGGACGCGAACGCGTAGAGCACCGCGATGATCGCGACCGCGAGGTAGGTGGCGACCCGGACGGTGCGCTTGGGGTCCTTGGACTCCTCGGAGAACACCACCGCCGACTCGAACCCCACGAAGCCGAGGACGGCCAGCGAGAACAGCGCGCCGACCCCCGAGCCGACCAGGTTGGCGGGGGAGAGGGTGGCGAAGCTGACCGCGTCGTGCGCCGGGTGGAACAGGTCGGTGAAGCTGAACACCAGGATCACCGCGACCTCGCAGCACAACAGCACCGCGAGCACCTTGCCGTTCACGCCGACCTGCTGGATGCCCAGCACGGCCACGATCAACCAGGCGATCAGCGCGATCAGCCACCACGGCGCGGACACGCCGAACCAGTCCTTGAGCACCGGCGCGGCCGCCGCGCCGACGCCGCCGTAGAGGGAGACCTGCAGCATGCTGTACGCGACCAGCGCGACCCACGCGCCGCCGACCCCGAGCGGCCTGGACAGGCCGCGGCTGATGTAGGCGTAGAACGCGCCCGCGTTCGCGGTGTAGGGGGCCATGGCCACGTAGCCCACCGAGAAGATCGCCAGCACGATGCCGATCGCGATGAACGAGACCGGGATGCCGATCAGGCCCGTTGTCGCGTAACCGGTCGGCACGGTGCCCGCGACCACGGTCAGCGGGGTCGCGGCGGCCATCACGAAGAACACCACGGAGGGGATGCCCAGCCGGTTCGCGGCTAACGCCATGGAGATGCTGCTGGCCTTCCCGGTTTTTACGGGAGTTGTCGACTGCACGAGGCTGCTCCGAATTGAGTTGTGTGAGGACGGGGTTTCAGCGTTTACAGCCGGTGCGTCAGTACGGCGTCGCCGTACACGGCATCGGTGATGACCAGCAGTTCCCGCAGGGCCGGTGGCAACACCGGCAGCAGTTGTTCGATGGCGGTCGCCGAGGGGGAAACCCCGTGGATGACCGAACGATGCAGGTCGGTGACGTTGATCAGTCCGGCGAGGAACAGGTCCTGGACATCGACCTGCTCTCTTCGGCGCAGCGCCATTTCCAGTCGGGTGGCGGGCCACAGGAACGTGTTCAGGTCGACCGGCACGTAGTGGACGGTGGTGCGCAGGAGTTTGCGGGCTTGCAGGCGGCGGACGTGCCCGGCCCGCAGCAACCGTTGCCCCACTTGGTCCTCGGCGTCCTGGCGCAAATAGAGCAGCCATTCCTTGGCTCCGCTCACCGCCGGTTCGGCCAGCAGGTGTTCCAGGATGGTGTAGGCCAGCGCGTCCTCGGGTGGGATCTTGTTGATCACCCGGATGGTGGCCTTGTCCACGGTGATCCGCTCGAACAGAACCAGCTCGCCGAGCAGGCTCGCGGCCAGGCCAAGACCGGTGGCACCGTCACTGAGATGTCTGCGGCCGGTGATGTGGTCGTGCGCGGTGAAATAGAAGTCGTCGGCTAGCAGCACGGCCTACGTGTCCCCTTCTGCCACGTCGAATCCGCGCGCCACCCCGTCACGCACCATCGCCCCAGTGACCATCATTTTTCCTACCGTGCCCCTCTACTGCTCACCGACGGGTAAGCCCCGGTCACCGGCGGCGACGAACCTAGCGGACCCCGGAAACGGGCGATAGGACATCGCACCCCTATCACCCGCTCGGCCTAGCGATCATCACAGCACGTCGCCGATTCCCCTATCGCGCGACGCGGACTTCGCCGATTCGATCGCTCGAACAGCCCAGTGAGTGTGGCAATAGTAATGGGGCCGGAAAAATGCTTCTTCCGGCCCCACCACGATTCACTTGGTGAGCATCACGGCGACGGGCACAGGTTCATCGGCAGCACGCCGTTTCCGCTGATCGTCGCGACAACCGAATGCACGGTGACCGGCGAACCGGACGCGATGCGGAAGTCGGACTGGTTGTTCTCGCCCTGGGCGACGGCCGCGTCGGGCAGTGCGATCGTGACCGTCTTCCAGGTGTTCGTGTTGGTGTTGGTCACGTTGGCGATGCCGGTGTAGGCGCTGCCGCCCGCCTTGTCGTACTGCAACTGCCAGCCGCTGGTGCCGGAGTCGTAGTACTCGATGGCCACGGTGGCGGCGAAATTGCCGTCGTGCGCGATGCGCGGATCGACCTGGAAGTACATGTTCAGGTCGTTGTGCACCTCCTCCACCGTGCTGCGCCCGCTCAGCCCGCCGACGGTGACCGGCGCGGTCACGCCGTCGCCACCTTCCTGCTGGGTCAGGCCGTTGTCCACGTTGGTCGGGCCGAGCGAGGTGCACACGGTTGCAGTGTCACCGGTGCCGATCACCGCCAATGGAACCGGCACGGTCGGCAGTGGAACGGCGGGGGTGGAGGCGAGCGCGAAGCCGACGGAACTGAAGCCTTGCGTCGCATTTGCCGCGACAACAACAGAAACCGACGCGGTGGCGATTCCGTTCGACACGCTCGCGGTGCCCGAGGCCGGGCTGACCGTGACGCCGCTGGGCGGTACCGCGGTCCAGCCGAGCGTCGTGATCCCGGCCGCCGCGTTGCCCTGGGCGCCGACCCCGAGGGTGAAGGTGAGCGTCGCGGTGCTCGACGAGCCGGCGGTGCCGAGCAGACCGGCCGGATCACTGGTCACCGACACCGGTAGCGAACCGGTCGGGAAGCGCAGTGGACCGGCCTGGTAGGACGGTGGTTCGTCGCGGTCCGCGCCGGCCCACTGGGTGTTGGGCGTACGGGAAATGGCGTAGCCGAGCTGCGTCGTCCGGCCGCCGCCGCCACCGGCCAATTGACTCGCCGTGATCCAGTCCTGGTTGGAACCGCGCCCGTTGACTGTCAACGCGTTCACATAACCCTGATCGGACGCGCCCGGCGCGGTGATCGTGGTCGAGTGACCGGGCAGGTTCAGCTGGATCAACGGGAAGATCGGCGCGCTCAGCGCGAGCACACCGGCTCCCGGGGTGGTCGGGTACATGCCCAGCGCGCCCCACACGTACCAGGAACTCATCGCGCCGAGGTCGTCGTTGCCCGGCTCGCCGTCCGGCGTGTCCGCGTAGACGCTGTCCAGGAGTTTGTGCACCTCGGCCGTTGTCTTGTACGGCGCGCCCGCGTAGTCGTAGACCCACGGCGTCCCGATGTCGGTCTCGTTGCCCGCCCAGTAGAACGGGTCGTTCGGACCGGCCTGGTCCTCGGTGAAGAAGGTGTCCAGCCGTGCGACGGTCGCCGCGTCGCCGCCCATCGCGGTGACCAGGCCGTGCAGGTCCTGCGGCACCATGAACGCGTACTGCGCGGCGTTGCCCTCCTGGAAACCGGATTGGCCGAAGCTGCTCAGCCCATCGGTCACCGGGTTGCCGACCGGGAAGTTTCCCTTGGCATCGCGTGGTTGCAGGAATCCTGACTCGGTGTTGTAGAGGTTGGTCCAGTTCTGCGACGGGCCCAGGAACGTGTTCGCCGTGCCCGGCTGGCCGAGCGCCTGGGCGAACGCGGAGATCGAATAGTCGTCGGTCGCGTATTCGAGGGTCAGCGAAGCACCGTCCGGCACGGCCGAGCCGGAGTTGATGTTGCCGTCGTTGACCACGTAACCGTTGGCCAGATCGGAATCGAGGCCGGGCCGCTCCTCGTAGTAGCCCTGGCCGAGATCGCCGCTGTTCTGCGCCTGCGTCGCGCCCTTGACCATGGCCGCGAGCGCGCCCCTGGCGTCGAAGTCGCGCGCGCCGAACGCGTAGGCCTCGGTGATGATCGCGTCCGCCGAGTCGCCGCCCATCATGCCGGTGTACCCGTTGTCCACCGGCCACTTCGGCAGCCAGCCGCCCTGCTGCGCGTCGTTGACCAGCGACTGCGCCATCGCGCTGGTCTGCGCCGGCGCGACCGCGGCCAGCAGCGGCACCTCGGAGCGGTAGATGTCCCAGCCGGAGAACTCGCTGTACTGCGCCTGTCCCGGCCTGCTCGTGTGCACCTTGCCGTCCATGCCGAGGTATTGGCCGTTGGCGTCGCTGAACGTCTCCGGGTCGAGCAGGGCGTGGTAGAGCGCGGTGTAGAACTGCACCTGCTGACTGTGGGTGCCACCGCCGACCTGGATTTCGGCCAGCAGCTTGCGCCACTGCGCCCTGGTCTGCGCAGCGGTCGCCGTCTCGTGGAAACCGTGCTGCTCGGCGGCCAGGTTCGCCTGCGCGTTCGCGGTGCTGACCGAGGAGATCGACACCTGCAGGTTCACCGTGGCATTGCTGGTCGTGTCGAAGCCGACGTAGGCGCCGGAGTCCGGTCCGGTCGTTCCCGTGTTGAGCCGGGCGTTGGGCGTGGTCGACGACTTCGGCCGGGCCTTGCTGGTGTTGTGGCTGGTCAGCGCGCGAGCGTTGCTGTTGATCGTGCTGCCGTTCCAGGTGCCGTAGCTGGCGAAGGGACGGTCGAAGCGGGCCACGAAATAGACCGTGCCGATGTTCGGCTTGTCGCAGAACCGGCCCTCGGTGATCGACCCGGACACCTCGTCATTGCCCACAATGGACACGTTCGCGTCCTGCACGAACGCCTGCGAGTCGCCCACCTTGAACAGCATGTTCGCCGACGTGCCGGCCGGATAGGTGAACTGGCCGATGCCGGTGCGGGTCGTGGCCGCGACGTTCACGCCGATCTGGTCCGTCCCGGTGCCGAGTTTGGTGGAGTACGAACCGGGATGCGCCGTCTCGTCGGCGTGGCTGAACGGCTCGGTCGTCGCGGTCGGGTTGGTGCCCAACGCGCCGACCGTGGGCAGGATCGGTAGGTCGCCCTGGATGCCGCAACCGGCGCCCGAGGCGTGCGTGAGGCTCAGGCCGATGGTCGAGGAATCCGCATAGTTGTAGCCGCCGGAGGAGGGCCGGGACGGCGTGTCCGGGCTCCAGTCCAGCATGCCGAAGGGCGCGGCCGCGCCCGGGAACATGTCCACCGGCCCGACCACCGCGCCGCCGGTGCCGGTCCCGACGAACGGGTCGACCAGCGCGGTGGGATCGCCGACGAGTGGGGGAGTGGCCGCGTGGGCGGCCGGTGCGAGACCGGCGACCGCGATGGCAGCGGCCAGCACGGATAAGAGTCTGGTTCTCATGATGGCCTTTCTCAGCCGATGGCTGCGGCGAAGATGTGCAGGGGAGCGGACCCGGCAGCGGGCAGCACGACCGACTGCACGGTCTTGCCGGACTGGAGCGTGACCGAGTCGTAGAAGACCGTTGCCGTCCACGGCGTCGTGCCGGTCGACGTGTTGCCGTAGGCGGACGTCACCGCGACCGCGCCGCCCGGATACGGCATTGTCGACGCCCAGTCGCCGAAGCCGACGGTGAACTGCTGTGTCGAACCGTCGCTGTAGACGACCGTGCCGGTGCCGGAGGACGCACCGTTCGCCGCAGCGCCGAGGAAGCCGAGGGTGGCGCCGGTCCCGGTTACGTCGAAGGCGCGGCCATCGGCCTCGATGTTGTCGTTGCTGCCCGCAGCGGCGTTCGGCCAGGTGAAGGTGAGCCCGTTGCTGATGAACGGCCGGCCCGGCGTGAGCCCGGCCGCGGCGAGAGCCTGCGCGGAGAAGCTGTTCCCGCCGCCGTCGATGTTGCCCGGGCCGTGATCGCCATCGTCGGTGATCGACACGTTGTTGAACCCGCCGGCCAACGAGGCGTACGGCACCTCGGTGACCGCCGAGGACAACCCGGCCGACGCCCCGCCGACGCTCTCGGTCACGCCGAGCACGGCCGAACCCGGCGACGCCGAGGCAGGCACCGTGACTGTCCAGTCGGTCGACACCGTGCTGCCGGCCGGGACCGTGCCGAACGTGTTCGGGGTTGCGTTGGTGGCGGTCCAGCCGCTGGGCAGGTTCAGCGCCAGCGACACGTTGCTCAGCGCGGCCGGGCCCGGATTGGCCAGGCTCGTCGTGACCGTGCCGGTCTTGCCGGTGTCGATGGCGGCCGGCGCGGTGATCGACAGGTTGTCGGACTTGATCGAGATGCCGAAGATGTGCATGGCGGGCGTGCCGCCCTGCGGGATCGCGTTGCCCGGCGGCAGCGTGATCGACTGCACGGTCTTGCTCGGGTCGAGGGTGACCGGGAAGTAGTCGATCGTGGTCTGCCAGCCGGTCTTGTTGCCGGGCTGGTTGCCGTAGGCCGCGCGGATCGCGACGTCGCCGCCGGTGGGCGGGGTGCCGTTGGCCCAGTCACCGAAGCCGACGGTGAACGGCTGCGTCGATCCATCGGTGTAGGCGATCGTGCCCGAACCGGTCACCGGGCCCCAGGTGCTCGCGCCGAGAAAGCCCATGGTCGAGCCGGACCCGGAACAGTCGATCGTCTGTCCACTCGCGACAACGTTGTCGGCCTGGCCGATCTGGGTGCCGGGCCAGGTGAAGGTCAGACCGTCGTGCACGATCGACGCACCCGGCGTCACCCCGGCGGCGGCCAGTGCCTGCGCCGAGAAGCTCGCGCCCGCGCCGTCCAGGTTGGCGCCGCCCCGGTTGTCGTCGCTGGTGATCGCGTCGTTGTTGTAGGCGGCGGGCACCGACGCGTAGGGCACGTCGGCCTGGGTCCAGGCCGAGCTGTCGTGCGCGCCATTCACCGTCGCGTCGGTGATCAGGTCGAACAGGCCCGCCGCGTTGTTCGGAATGGACACCGACCAGGTGGTGGTGACCTTCGCTCCGCCCGTCACGCTGCCGAACGTCGACGGCGAGGTCGCGGACGCGGTCCAGCCCGTCGGCAGGTCCAGGCTCATCGCCACGTTGTGCACGGCATCGTTGCCGGTGTTGTCGAACGTGGTGCTCACCGTGCCGGTCTGGCCGGCCTGGCTCAGCGCTGGCGCGCTCACCGACACCGCGTGCCCGACCACGATCGGCGTCGACCCGCTGACCCCGTCCACCGTCGCGGTGATGGTCGCCGCGCCGTCGCCGACCGCGGTGACCAGGCCCTTGTCCGATACCGTCGCCACGGCCGGGTCGCTGCTGCGGTAGCTGACGCCGGTCTTGCTCAGGTCGGCGAAGCTGCCGTCGCTGTTCGCGGCTTCCACGATGTTGTCCGCGGTGACGCTGAGGTTGCGCTGCTCCTGCGTCGGGTCGGTGTCGTCCTTGATCCACGGGTTCTTTGCAGTCAGATCCAGCGTCTGGCCGACCTGGTAGTCGACCTGATCCGGCTGCACGGTGACCTCTTGCACCTTCGGCTTGACCGAACCGGTCACCGCGACCGTCGCCGTGCCCTTGATGTCGCTCGCGTTCGCGCCGACCTGGAAGGCGTAGTTCCCGTCGTACACAACGGATTTCATCGCGTTCTGGTCCCAGATGCCCAGGCTCGGGATGTGCACGGTGAGGGTGATGTTCTGGCTCTGGCCTGGCTTGAGCACGCCGGTCTTCTGGAACCCGGCCAGCCGCTCCTTGGGCAGCGTCACCCCGGCCACCGTGAATGGTGTCGCCGCGTACAGCTGCGCCACCGTGCTACCGGCCGTCGTTCCGGTGTTCTTCACCGTCATGCTGACGTGCACCGCGCCGTTCGCGTCCACAGTGGACTTGTCGGCGTGGATGTTCGAGTAGGCGAAGCTGGCGTAGCTCAGGCCGTAGCCGAACGGGTAGGTCGGCGTGCCGGTGAAGTACTGGTAGGTGCGGCCGATGCCGTTGGTCTGCGCGGGCGCGAGGTTGTAGTTGGACATGTCCGGCAGTTGCGAATCGTCGGCGTACCAGGTGAAGTCCAGGTGCCCGGCCGGGTTCTGCCTGCCGAACAGTACATCGGCCAGCGCGGTGCCCTGGCTCTCGCCGTTGTAGCCGCTGAACACGATCGACGGGAACTTGGCCTGCTCGTTGTCGATCCGCACCGGCCCGTTGGACTGGACCGCCAGAACCATGTTCGGGTTGCCGGCGGCGGCTGCCTGGTCGATCAGCGAGTCGTAGTTGCCGGGCATGGCGATCGAGGTGCGGTCGGTGCCCTCGGTGGCCAGATCGGTGTCGGTGCCGACTAAGACGATGACCGCGCTCGCGTCCTTGATGTCGGCCAACGTCGACGCGCTGAGCGTGGCCGGGCCGGTCGCCTTGGTCGAGGTGCCCGCGGCGTCGTAGACGACGGTCGCGTTCGGGTTCGCCGCCTTGACCGCGTTGGTGATGCCCTGCACCGCGTTGACCTGCAACGACGGATCACCCGAGTAGTCGCCCAGGGTCACCTTGCCGGCCAGATCGCCCAGAATGACGATCTTGTTGCTCTGCTTTGGGCTCAACGGCAACAGGTTCGCCGATGCGCCGGCAGCGGGGGAGTTCTTCAGCAGTACCAGGGAGTTGTCGGCGACCTGGGTGGCCAGCGCCTGGTGCGCGGCGCTCTGGATCTGCGCCTTGGTGATCTTCGTGTACGGGACCTGGCTGGCCGGATCGAACTCGCCGGTCTCCATGCGCGTGGTGAAGGCCTTCACCAGGTCGTTGTCGATCACGCCTTCGCTCAGCGCGCCCGCCTTGATCGCGGCCTGCATGTTGGCCAGCGTGTTCTCGCCGCCCGAACAGTTCAGGTCGGTGCCCGCGCGCAGCGCGTAGGCCTGACCGCCGGCCGGGGCGGGCAGGGTCGCGCCGGTGGTGGCGTTGGTCCAGGTGCCGTTGCCGCCCTGGTGGTTGCTGGTCCAGCCCGGCGCCGACCAGTCGTGGCCGTTCGGGAAGGCCTGGTACGTGGTGCCGACCGCGCCGCAGTCCGAGGTCACGTAGCCGTTGAAGCCGTCGCTGCGCTGCGCGATCTGGTTGGCCGTGTAGGTGTCGGCGACCGACGGCGTGCCGTTGATCGCGTTGTACGAGGTCATCAGGCCGGAGACGTTGGAGTTCTGGATCAGGTCCTTGAACTGCGCGGTGTAGTAGTCGCGCAGGTCGGTGTCGCTCACGTTGGAGGAGATGCCGGTCCGGTTGTCCTCGACGTCGTTGAGCGCGTAGTGCTTGGCGGTCGCCGCCACCTTCAGATAGCCGGTCGTCGACTGGCCGCTCATGGTCTGGCCCTGGTAGCCGTCGACGAACGCGCCCGCCATCTGGCCGACCAGGTACGGGTCTTCGCCGAACGCCTCGTCCGTGCGCCCCCAGCGCGGGTCGCGGTCCAGGTTCACCGTTGGCGCCCAATATGTCAGGGAGCCGTAGTCGCTCGCGCTCGGGCCGAGGTTGTTCTGGCCGGTGCCGAACAGCGACTTGTCCAGGAAACCGCGCGCCTCATCGGAGATCGCGCTGGTCTCGGCATAGACCAGACTCGGATCCCAGGACATGGTGGACGCGAAGTTGGTGGGAAAGCTGGTCGCTTTGGGCTCGAAGCCGCCATCGCCGTAGTCGTCGGCGCCGAGCCGGTTGATGCCGTGCTGGCCCTCGCTCCAGTAGGTGTACTCCTGCACGCCCAATCGGGGGATCGCCGGGCCGTTGTTGGTGGACAGCTGCGCCACCTTTTCCGGCAATGTCATGCGGGACACCAGGTCGGCGGCGCGAGCCGCGAAGCTGTAGTGGGTGTCGAGGTAGATCGGGGTGGGGCTGTGCGCGTCGGTGGACGCGTTGGCCGTGGCCAGACCGGCGATGCCGATCCCGGTGGTGATCGCCGCACCGGCGGCGATCATCCGTAACCATCTGGGTGCTGCCATGTCGCCTCCGTCAATGGAGTGGCTGCTGCTATGGCGCCGATCACACGATTCAGCCGACTATGGGCAGAAGTCAAGACTTTGTATGGTGCCTTGAATTAACACGTCAACAATCAATCACCTTGCGATTCAATGGATAACGATTTCGGACCGCGCTCAATTGGTCGTTGAGTTAGGACTAAAGTCGGCATCCGTTCGCTGCTATGGTTTTGCTGTGTCCGCCACGCCAACCGGCCCGCACGGCGGGGCCGATACGCCGATCAACCTGTGGAACCTCGGCCGGGTGCGAATCCTGCAAGCGCTGACGCAGCGCCGCAGCCTCTCCCGCGCCGAACTCGTGCAGCGCACCGGATTGGCACGGGCGACCGTCGGCTCGGTGGTGTACGACCTGATCGAGGCGGGCATCGTGCGCGAGTCGGCCAACACCGGCCCGACCGGGGCCCGCACCGGCCGCCCGCCGCAGATGCTCTCGCTCGCCCCCGAAGCCGGTTACGCGATCGGCATCGACGTGGGCCACGACCACGTCCGCGCCACCCTGACCGATCTGGTCGGCGCGCCGCAATGGGATCGCAGCGTCGGCATCGCGGTCGACGACGATCCCGAGCATGCGCTGCGCACCGCGGTGCAGCTGATCGAGGCCGCGATCGCGGAAACCGAGGTCGACCGGGGCAAGATCCTCGGCATCGGGCTCGGCATCGCCTGCCCGGTCGACGCCAGCACCGGCGAACTGCACGCCGAGGACATCATGGCCGGGTGGGTCGGCGTGCGGCCCACCGACGAACTCGCCGACCGCACCGGCCTCGCCGTCCAGATCATCAACGACGCCAACGCGGGCGCACTGGCCGAGCGCCGGTTCGGCGCCGCGCGTGACGTCGCCAACGTCGTCTACCTGCGGTTGTCCTCCGGCATCGGCGCGGGCGTGGTGTGCGACGGCCGGATGCTGCTCGGCCACGACGGGCTCGCGGGCGAACTCGGCCACGTGACCGTCGAGCCGCAGGGCACGCTGTGCCGGTGCGGCAACCGGGGCTGCCTGGAAACGGTGGCCAGCCCGACCGCGATCGCCGAGCAACTCAGCCGGGGCCGCGGCGAACCCGTGCACGACATCGACGCGCTGCTGGCCGCTGGCGATCGCGGCACGCTACGCGCCATCGAAGACGCCGGCGAGGCGGTCGGCCGCGCGCTGGCCATGACCGTCATGCTGCTCAACCCGGAACTGATCGTGGTCGGCGGCGACCTGGTCAGCGCGGGCGAGGCGCTGTTCGAGCCGATGCGCCGCACGATCAGCCGCACCATCATGCGCTCGCAGCAGAACTCGCTGCGCATCGTGCCCGGCGCGCTCGGCGACAGCGCCGGCGTTCTCGGTGCCGCAGCGCTCGTACTGGACACCGTCCCGGAGCGCCTCGGCGTCGCCGACTGAGGGTTCCTCCTGGTGGGCTACGATCCAGTTCGTGGAGTTACGCCAGTTGGAGGCGTTCGTCGCCGTTGCAACCGAACTCCATTTCGCCCGAGCCGCCGAGAGGCTCGTGATCGGTCAGCCGATCCTCACCGAACTGGTCCGTGACCTGGAACGCGAGCTGGGCACGCCGCTGTTCACCAGGACCACGCGCCGGGTCGCGCTGACCAACGCGGGCGCGGAGCTGCTCGACCGCTCGAAGATCATCCTGGACGAGGTCGCGGCCGCGACGGCGGCGGTCAGGCGGATCGCCGAGCGCGACGGAGGCACCGTGCGGGTCGGCATCACGCCACCGGTCGCCCCGGTGCTCGCCCCGCATTTGCGGGCGGTGTTGGCCGGGGAGGCGCCGGACGTGTCGGTCCGGCTGAACTGGCTGTCGCTGCCCGCACTGGCCGAAGCGATCCAAGAGGGCCAGATCGACGTCGCCATCACGTGCGGCCGGATCGCGGAATCGGACGGCGTGATCAGCGAGGAGTTCTGCGCCGAGCCGCTGCTGGTCGGCCTGCGCCCCGACCACCGCTACGTCAAGCGCGAACAGGTCACGCTCACCGATCTCGCGCACGACGTGCTCGGCGTCAGCCGCGAAAGCCTGTTCCCGGCCTGGGCCATCGCGCAACGCCAGGCATTGGAAGAGCTGGCCATCGCCCCGACCACCGTCGACCTGGACGCGACCGACCTCGCCGCGACCCGCTGGACGGAACAGTCCGAAGTAGACTGGATCATGCTGATCGGCTCGCTCACCAGCGGCCACACCACAACGGTGGTGAAACCGATCGAGCCGCCTGTGCTGGTCCCGTTCACCCTGCACTGGAGCCCGGAGCACGCCCAGAGCACCGCGGTCGCCCGCTTCGTCCGCGCCACCCTCACCGCCCAACTCCCACCCGGCTGGGTCCGCCGACCCGGTCACCTGCACTACCGGGACTGAGCTTCGCCGGTAGTGAACGACGAAGCCGCACCGCCGCGGTGTCTGATAGTCCTTGCCCATGACCGTTGTGCGCGACATCGAATACCAAGCCGATGGCCGGACGATGATCGGCAGGCTGGCCATCCCGGATGGCGAGGGGCCGCATCCGGCGGTGCTCATCGCCCATGAGGGATCGGGTCTGGACGACCATCAGCGCGACCGGGCCGAGCAACTCGCCGAACTGGGTTACGTCGCGTTCGCCATGGACTATCACGGCGGCGGCGTCCCGATGACCGACCGGGACGCGATGATGGTCCGGCTCGACGGGCTCTGGCACGATCCCGAGCGCACCCGCGACCTGGCCCGCGCGGGTTTGACCGTGCTGCTCGACCAACCCCAGGTGGACCGGGCCAAGGTCGCCGCGATCGGCTACTGCTTCGGCGGTCACCTCGCGCTGGAACTGGCCCGCGCCGGAACCGACCTCGCCGTCGTGGTCGGTTTCCATCCCCGGCTGGCCACCCCGCGACCGAACGACGCCGCCAACATCACCGCCAAGGTGCTGATCTGCCTCGGCTCCAAGGACCCGCTGATCTCCGTCGGCGAACGCCTCATGTTCGAGGAACAGCTGAACGCGACGAATGTCGACTGGCGGATCAACCTCTACGGCGGCGCCGAGCACAGCTTCACCCACCCGCACGTCGACCGCATCGAGATCCCCGGGCTGCGCTTCGACGACCTGTCCGCCAAGCGGGCCTGGCGGGCCATGCTCGACCTGTTCGACGAAACCTTCAGCTGACCAAGCCGTAGCCTTGAGGCTTGTGATCGACGCTCGCCACCGCAACACCGCGTTACTCGTCGCCGGGTGCTTCTTCATGGAGAACCTGGACGGCACCATCGTCACCACGGCCGCGCCGCGCATCGGCGAGTCGCTGCACGTCGCGCCGACCGCGATCGGCCTGGTCATCACCGCCTACCTGCTCACCCTCGCGGTGCTCATCCCGGTCAGCGGCTGGCTGTCCGAGCGGTTCGGCATGCGCCGGGTGTTCCTGTCCGCGATCGCGATCTTCACCCTCGCCTCACTGGGCTGCGCGTTCAGCCGCGACCTGACCGTGCTGGTCGTCCTGCGCGTGGTGCAGGGCGTCGGCGGCGCGATGATGGTCCCGGTCGGACGGACGGTGGTGCTCTCCCGCACCGAGAAACCCGACATCATGCGGGTCATCTCCTACATCGTCTGGCCCGGCCTGATCTCGCCGGTGATCGCACCTATCGCGGGCGCGCTGATCACCACCTACGCGTCCTGGCCGTGGCTGTTCGGGATCAACGTGCCGCTGGGCGTGATCGCGTTCGCCGTCGCCTGGCGGCTCATCGACGCGGGCGACTCCGGTTCGCCCGCCGGGCTGGACTGGCTCGGCCTGGCCCTCACCTGCACCGGGCTCGGCGGCTTGACCTACGCGGCCCACCTGATCGCCGACACCGGCAGTGGCTGGGGGCCGATCGTCGCGCTCGGCGGCGGCTCGATCCTGCTGCTGGTCTTCGCCGCCGTCCACCTGCTGCGCGCCCGGCATCCGCTGCTCACGTTGACCCTGCTGCGCGTGCACACTTTCCGCCAGTCGATGACCGGCAGCTTCCTGTACTGGTTCGCGGTCGCCGCCGGGCCGTTCCTGCTGCCGCTGCTGTTCCAGAACGTGTTCGGCTGGAGCGCGGTCAAATCCGGCCTGATCGTGCTGTTCATCTTCGTCGGCAACGTCGGCATCAAACCGACCACCACCCCGATGCTCAACCGGTTCGGCTTCCGCACCGTGCTGATCACCGCGACCGTCGGCCTCACCCTGAGCATGGTCGCGCTCGGCCTGACCACCAGGACGACGCCGCTGGTGTTGATCATCCTGCTCACGCTGGCTTCGGGCATCTTCCGGTCGATCGCGCTGACCGCCTACAACACCGTCGCGCTCAGCGACATCCCGAACGAGCGGATGCGCGAGGCCAACACGCTCGCCGCGACCACCACCCAGCTGGCCGGCGGCCTCGCGGTCGCGGGCGCGACGGTCGCGCTGCGCATCGGCGACCTGATCAGCGGCGGCGCCGGGCGCGTCACCTACCTGGTCGCGTTCGTGCTGGTCGCGTTGTTCGCGCTGGCCGCCACGGTGCAAGCCACCCGAATGGACCGGCAGGCCGGGAACGCGGTCCGCAAACTTCCGGCTAAGGCGAGGTAGGTTGCTGGCCATGGCCAGCAACGAGACGACCACCAGGGGAATCTTCCGGCGCAAACCGATCGAGACGATCGCCGACAAGCCTGGCGAGGGCGGCCTGAGCCGCAGTCTCGGTCTCTGGCAGCTCACCGCGATCGGCGTCGGCGGCATCATCGGCGCCGGGATCTTCTCGCTGGCCGGCGCGGTCGCGTCCGGCACAGCCGGGCCCGCGGTGCTGATCTCGTTCCTGATCGCCGGAGTCGCCAGTGCGGCCGCCGCGTTCTCCTACGCCGAGTTCGCCGGGCTCATCCCGAAAGCCGGTTCGGCCTACACCTACGGCTACGCGGTGCTCGGCGAGATCGTCGGCTGGTTCATCGGCTGGGACCTGCTGCTGGAATACACCGCGATCGTGGCCGTGGTCGCGATCGGCATCTCCGGCTACTTCGGCTTCCTGCTCGGCCAGCTCGGCGTGCATCTGCCCAACTGGATGCTCGGCGCGCCCGGCACCGGACCCGGACACAAGGTGGACCTGTTCGCCGCCGTCCTCTGCCTGCTCATCGCCGCCCTGCTGAACATGGGCATCCGCAACGCGGCGCGGTTCGAGACGTTCGTGGTCGGCCTGAAGATCCTGGTCGTCATCGTGGTCATCGCGGTCGGCTTCTTCTACGTGCACGGCGGCAACTACCAGCCGTTCTTCCCGTTCGGCTTCGGCGGTGCGGTCACCGGCGCGGCCACCGTGTTCTTCGCCGTGTTCGGCTACGACGCCATGTCGACGGCGGCCGAGGAATCCAAGGACTCGCAGCGGCACATGCCCAAGGCGATCCTGTACTCGCTGGCCATCTCGATGGTGCTCTACGTGCTGGCCTGCCTTGTGCTCACCGGCATGCAGCACTACACCGCCATCGACCCGAAGAGCGGTTTCTCCTCCGCGTTCAAGGCCGTCGGACTGTCCGGTTTGGCCAGTGTGATCGCGGTGGGCGCCATCATCGGCATCCTGACCGTGATGTTCACCTTCATGCTCGGCGTCACCCGGGTGTGGTTCTCGATGAGCCGAGACGGCCTGCTGCCGCGCTGGTTCGCCAAAACCCACCCGGTGCGCCAGGTGCCGACCAGGGTCACCTGGATCGTCGGCATCGCGTCGGCGGTGATCGCGGGCGTGCTGCCGATCGGACAGGCGGCCGAGCTGACCAACATCGGCATCCTGCTCGCGTTCGTCGTGGTGTGTGTCGCGGTCATCGTGCTGCGCTACCGCCAGCCTGACCTGCCGCGCTCCTTCCGCTGCCCGTGGGTGCCGGTCGTGCCCGCGGTCGGTGTGCTGTTCTCGTTGTGGCTGATCAGTTTTCTCAAGCCGATCACCTGGATCCGCTTCGCGGTCTGGTTCGCGATCGGCCTGATCATCTACTTCGCCTACAGCCGCAGGAAATCACTATTGAACGATCAGTCCACCGAGCGGTAGATCGGGCCGCGCGCGACGACCCGCTCCAGCAGCCCTTCGCTGACATACTCCGGAAAGTCCGGGGGCCGCACCGGAATCGCCTGCTGGCCGGTGTAACCGAGCAGCTCGCGCACCTTGCCGCTGGCGTAGTAGCCGCCGGCGACGATCTGCGCGAGCGCGGCCTCCGCCTCCGGATCGAGTTCGGCCAGCATGGCGAAGGCCGCCGCACCGTCGAGATCGGCGGTGCGGGCATGCGCGCGGAGCAGGTGCCGGGTGAGATCGGGCCGGGCGGCCAGGACCAGGTCCAGTTGCGCGTCGGCGACCCCGACCTCGCTCGCCGATGGCATGCCGTCGGCGACCGGGATGAGTTCGTCGGCGATCGCGCGCAGCCAGGAGCGCAGTTCGTCGGTGATCATCACGCCGCTCCCGGCACGCGCTGGTCGCGGCGGTTTCTGATCAGGTGTTCGGTCGCGCGCAACGCGAGCGCCACGATCGTGCTGGTCGGGTTGACCGCGCCCGAGGTCGGGAACACGCTGCCGTCCACAATGTACAGATTGGGCACGTCGTGCACCCGGCCGTGGCCATCGGTGACCGAAGTTTCCGGATCCTCGCCCATCCGCGCGGTGCCGAGCAGGTGCCAGCCCGAATACCGCATCAGCGCCTCGGTTTCCACCCGGTAGGCGCCCGCCTCGACCAGCGATTCGGTGGCCCGCTCGATGTTGAAGTCGAGCAGTTTCCGGGAGTTCGCGCCGACCCGGTAGCTGATGCTCGGCGCCGGGATGCCGGAGGAGTCGGTCAGGCCGGGCGCGATCCGCACCCGGTTGTCCTCGTCCGGCAGGTCTTCGCCGAAGATCGCCCAGCTCAACGTGCGCCCGAGATGTTCGCGGACGTGCCGGTGATGGCCGGGTCCCCAAGTCGAATGACCGGCCCGGGTCGGCAACGCGGAGGTCAGCGGTCCGCCGGTCGGTGCGAGGCTCCACTTGGCGCCGCGCACGAAATCGCGATCCGGGTCGGTCTCGTAGAACTGGTAGCTGACGATCTTCGCGCCGACATGCCCGACATAGCTGTGCAACTGCTCGTCGAAGTAGCCGAGCACGTTGGCGAACGGATGCACCATCAACCGGCGCCCGACCAGATCGCTGGCATTGCCCAGCCCGTTCGGGAAACGCGGCGTGGCCGAGTTCAGCAGTAACCGCGCCGTGCCGATCGCGTTCGCGGCCAGAATGACCACGTCGGCTCGGGCGACGTGCCAGTTTCCTTCGATGTCCACGTATTCCGCGCCGGTGGCCAGGCCCTGCGCGTCGGTGAGGATCCGCGCCACCCGCGCGCCCGTGCGCAACCGGGCCCCGGCCGCGATGGCGGCAGGCCAGTGCGTGACATCGGTCGACGCCTTGGCGCCTTCCGGACAGCCCTGCATGCAGGCGCCGTACTGCGCGCACGCGTTGCGGCCACGGTAGGGCGCGGACAGCACCGCGTTCGGCGCAGGCCACCAGTGCCAGCCGAGCCGGTCATGCGCCCGCGCGACCTTCAGCCCGCCCGCGCCGATCGGCAACGCGGGCAGCGGCGGTTCCGCGCCGTCCGGCAAGGCCGGGTCACCGCCGATCCCGGCGACGCCGAACGCGCGGTCGGTCCGCTCGTAGTAGGGGAGAAGCTCGGCGTACGTGAGTGGCCAGTCGTCGCCGACGCCGTCGAGCGTCTTCGTGCGGAAGTCGGACGGGAGCAGCCGTGGCCAGTCCGCCGCGTAGAGCACCATGCTGCCGCCGACCCCGGCGAACATCAGCGGCGCCACGTCCGACGCGCTGTCGTCGACCGGGTAGTCCTCGGGTAGGCCGCGCACGTTCGGGCTGGCCGACCACCGCCCGCGCGACTCCAGTTCGTAGGTCGGGCGCGGCGCTGGATAGTCCGCGCGATCCGGCCACTCGCCCTGCTCAAGACACAGCACGTCGAACCCGTCCTCGGCCAGCCGTCCGGCGGCGACGCCACCGGACGCACCGGCCCCGATGACGAGCACCTCGCAGTGTTCCATCATCCGACCCGTCGTTGGGAAAACGCTCTCCAAGGCAGGCTAGGTGCAGCCCAGCCATTCATGCAAGCACCGAGCCGTCGGCGGTACCACCCCGGAAAGCGATCTCCCGCAATAGCTAGCCCCGATCAGACCTGTCCTACTGTCCAGCTCAGGGCGAGTACGGAACCGATCGGCTATCGGGACGACATCTGTCGACGGTCCAATCCATCGGTGTAACGCGCCCAATGCAATCAGTCATCGGATCAATACCGTATGTGATCCGGGCGTCGATCAGTGACCAGGCGACTGGGGTAACAGGATTCGTCTTAGCTTCGATCTACGTCCGAAGGGACCTGTCGATGCATCTTCGCGAGGTGGCGGTGGGCACAAAAAACAAAAGTGCAGAGTCCGTCCAGGAAGACCCCCGATCGATCGGGTTGATGTTCATTGATTTCTTGTTCGCATTCGTTATCTCAAAAGTTTTCGAATTAAGCGTGACAAGAGGCTTGAATCTGGTCAGCTACAGCCAGCTCTTACTCGCTGCAACCGTCACCACGGTAAGCTGGATCGGTTATCGTAGCAGCAGTAATCGTCGGTCGTACAGGATTGCGTTTTTCAACCTACCAATTCTTCAGTTGTCCGTCGAGCTTACACACATGTATCTATACTGGCTCTTGGCAGCTACGGCCGAACGGATTTCGACTGTATCCACATCCTCGAACAGTCCATCGTTACAACCTGAGTCGCTGCTTCTCGTCCTGATATTTGCTCTTTATGTTGTCTGGGACCAAATTGCGTTGGCGATGAGGAGGTCTGATCGGTATGCAGGTTTAGCGCTCGCAGACGATGTGCCGCGTCGGCGAATTGTTACAATGGTGTATTTAGCAATTCTCTCTGGATGGACGATAGTCATCTTTGCGGTCTCACCACGGAATCAGCTCGAGGTAGCGTTTGGAGACGTCATCCTGATCGGAATTGTCGTCGGGCATCGGGTTTCCCAGAATTATGTGGATAGAATCTGGGGGCTGATCTATCGAATGATTAGCGGCAATCGTATCCTGCGGTGGTCGCGCAGTTTCGGTAAGTCTCGAATTGATGAATGACGCGGCATATGCAACTATTCGGACATATTGCCACCGTGGGCTGCACTGACGCGATTCGAGAGGTCTCTCATGTGGCGAGTCGTTGCCCATCCACCCTAGGCAGTCTTCCGGCGTGTCCGGCTACCGGAGGGCTAAGCTCAGCCGCCAAATCGTCTACTGTGTGTGCAGGAGGTGGGCATGCCCGGCGTGCTACTCAGCGGACCCATAGGTGTTGGAAAGACGCACACTCAGCAACGCTTGATCGCGGAGTACGGCTTTTGGTCGCCGACCGAGTGGACAACGCGGCAAGTCCGGGAACGTCGAGACACCCGACGGTACATCTCCGAGCAGTCCTTCATCTCATCTGTTCGAAATGGGTCCTTTGTGCTACCTGCTCGTTTTGCCGGTTATTGGTATGCTTGGGAAGCAAACGATCTTTGGCGCCTGAGCACAGATCGAGACATGGCAGCGCTGGATGTTCGTCCGTATACGGCACTCTGCCTGTCGGCCCTTGTGCCGAATTTGCATGCAGTCTGGCTATGGATAAGCCCCGGTGAGCTTCGAGCTCGACGCGCTACTCGTCAAGAACAAAGAGACCTCGACAGTTCCATGCGGCAAGCACGGGAAGACCAAGACCAAAACGACCAGGTATATGAAACGTTATTCAAAAACCGAGTCGAGGCTGATGTAAACGCTGTATCGAAGATCATAGAAATCGTAGGGATCCAATGGTAGACGCGTCGCACAATCCATCATACTTCGACGATGCGCGTAAGGTCTGGGAGCAGGCTGTTCTCGAGCGAAGCGTCGACATCTGGATTGAATATCTTGAGCGCATCGCTGTCGCGGACTTTTTTTCGTTTCTGGTTGCAATGGGGGCGCTCGGGTCGAACGACACGGGTAGTGCACTTCCACAATGGCTTCACAAGATGGCCGGCCTCAGTGAAGATCAGATCTTCGAAATTGTAGCCAGAGACGATCATTCGATCGCCATTGACGAACGTCTTGCCGCAGCCAGTTTCAATGCTTGGTCCGAGCGCCTACGTCGTTTGCTTCGTGACACACCTATTCGTGACCTGCCCACTACCGGTGCAGCTCAGTATTTCGCCGACCAACTCTCTGTCGCGATAATCATTGGTTACAGGAAAACTGGTTCAGCAGTTGAAATTACGGATCTTCTCGTAATCCAGCATCCGACCGCATTGCTTGATTGGATGCGTGCACTTAACGCTGTGCAAGACACTCGCCAACAAGATCTACTTCGGCGGGCGCTTTATAGTCGGCACAAAGTGATAATTCAACGAAACGTGCTGATTCACGTTGACCGAGAGTTCGCTGAGGACGTATTTGGACCTACAATCGACACTCTCCTCCTGAATGACTGGCTATTTGACTGTATTTACGCTGCGCAGCGAACGCGTGACAATGAGTATCTTTTTGAGGACACCCTTACGAAAGCGGCAACGCTCGATAGTTATGATTCGGGAACAGATTTTCTAGAGATAGGCTGCGGAAATGGACTAATTACCGCAGCTTGGGTACGTAACGAAGCGAAGGTCCGCTCGTTTGCAGCAATTGATGTGTCCATGAGCGCAGTCTCGACTACCTACGTTAATTCGGTAGCGCAACGACGCCTTCATGGTGCATCTATAGCGGACCGTGGGGCGTTCGTTGTGGCGCCATATAATATCCAACTAGTCCCAAAGCGTAATCAATTGGTCGTTTGCAACCCACCTTATGTTCCAGTACCTCCAGATCTGCGTCTTACGCGCCATCACCCGCTTGCTGCTGCAACGGTGGGGACGACGCTCTTGGCAAAGGTGGTAAGTGACGTGGGTGGCCTAGTTGCACCTGATGGCAAGCTGGTCATAGTCATAAGCGAACTGGCAAGTCAGGAGCTCATCGCTAATGTGCCGTCTGACTGGACGTGTACCAGAGTCAGGAAGATGGCTGTTCCATTTCAGATCGAAGCAGTCCACGGTCCTGAGTCGGAACAACACCTCAACTGGCTTATTGGACAACGCGGGCTCAGGAAGCTGTCGGAGCGGAGTGAGGCCTACGAACACGATATTGCAGTCTATCTAGTGGAGCCTCCAAGTGCAGCCATGGATCTGGGGTAGATCATGACGACCAATGAATCCAAGGTAATCGTCCTGCGTTTCAGGGATATTGAGCTCACGGCGGGAGAGACAATCAAGGAGCATCGGCGTGTAATTGGTAAGCACGGTCATTGTTGGTGGGGATGGCTCTATCGTGAATATGAAAGTAATCCGCATCGGGCGATACTTGAGATTTCTACAAAGCTGAGCGACGATTTTCCTGTGGTTCTCTATGATACCGGTCGAACACGTGTTTATGTCGCGACCTGTGATGAAATACGAGCATACCCCTATGCGCGTCGGTCTCCTTCGCTTGACTTGACTCCCGGCTACTACAACGATCGGCCTGCGCCGATTTGGTTTCGATTTAGCGAAATTGAAGATTCGACAGATCAAATTGTTGTGGGGAAAAGCTGCATCGATTTGCCATCGGCTTCAGATGAATGCTTTACTGACCTGTTAGGTAGAACGGTCACGCATATCAGGGACCTGCGCCGCCAAGAGGTAACAATGTGGGTGTTGCAATGACTCGTATAAAGACTGTGTTTATGGATTTGGACAATACTCTGTATGATTGGCTTGCTTTTTTTGCACCTGCTTTTCGTGGGATGAGTAAGACGCTAAGTGAGCTATCGGGCATCCGTTTGAGTAGCATTTATGATGAGTTCCGAGATGTTTTTCGGATGCATGGCACTGTTGAATATAGTTATGCCCTGCAGGAACTCGCTTCGATTAGAAGTCTCCATCCAGGACTGGACGGTAGCGCTCTTGTTGAGCGGTACCGTCCAGCCGTCGATTCATTTCAGCACTATAGGCGTGATAGGCTGAAGCTATATCCGGGTATGTTCGACACTATGCGCGAGATTCGCAGACTTGGCGTGAGTATTGTGGCGCTAACTGATGCGCACGGGTTTCATGCGGCGTTGAGGATTAAGCAACTTGGGATTGAGTCGTTGATTGACGTCCTAGTATCTCGCAAGGATCACCAAGATGTTTCCACGGAGCAACTTTCGCTGATACGACGTTACCCGGCCGACCGGTACCACTCTAAGGTTGAGCAGATGAATTTGCCGGATAGTCTACGAAAACCTGATCCAGGTGTACTGCTGTGGCTCACGACTCAAATGGGACTGGATCCGGAACAGTGTGTTATGGTCGGAGACAATCTAATTAAAGATGTCAGAATGGCGCAAAAAGCTGGTATTGCTGACTGCTGGGCTGAGTATGGAACCAGAGTTAATCCGGCAGACCTGGCAACTCTTTTGCAGATTACTCACCTTTCTGGGGATGCGATCCAAGCTGCAATCCATCCTACGCCGGAGATGCTAGGGGTAGACCCGACGTATATGCTAAAAGACCCTTATGACTTGGTATCGATTGTGACGTCGTTGAGTCTTCGACGTCCTATGCAACGCCGTCACGCAAGCGGTGATTATTGCCCAAATAGAACGCAGCCGTCCGATGGTGCTAATTCCGAAGCCATGGAAGACCCAATTGAACTCAGTGCGGAGTTTTAGATGACAGCACACGACTCGATCGCGTCGCTCATGACACTTGTACGCCAATTTGCCGTCGATCGGGGTTGGCGGAAATTTCATACGCCGAGGAACCTCGCGACAGCGCTTGTCGTCGAGGCCGCAGAGCTGCTGGAATTGTTCCAGTGGGACAGCGAGGCATTGTCGACAGAACTGCTGGCTAGGCGCCGCAGCGAGATGGAGGGTGAAATTGCAGATATTATGATCTACTTGCTTCACTTGTCGGATGTGTCGGGAGTCGATATTGAAGACGCTGTGCGACGAAAGATGCAAGTGAACAATGATAGGTGGCCGGTGGAATCGTCAATGTACGAACATTGGCAAACGCGAGCTCGATCCTAGGGTGTTTGCCCGCGATGGCTTGTTTCGCTAGATCGTGGCAGCGGCTGCTGCTGGATTGGATCTTGCCTTGGTTTGCTGGCTTGCGATCTTCGGTCGTCGAGACCGAGATTGGATTAGTTCTAGCTATGTTTGCCCGCTGTGGCTCCAGAACTGGTCGCGATGCGTATCAGTCTTGAGGGATTCGCTGGACGCTGGTGTGCGTTTGTATGCTCGATTTCGATACGCCAGTTCCGGTGAGACAACACAGCGATTAAACGTGGTGTCGGACTCCAAGCCCGGATCGCACCTCGAAACGCTCGACGATCGAGTCATCTCGATTGGAGTTCCGAGGACGCCGCGTCGACCAGCGTTCGATGGCTTGTATGCACGAGCAGTTGGCTGCGGTGAGTGACCGGCGCGAAGGCCCTCATGCCAGCGCCCAGACCCCCTGACTCCGAACGAGCCCGAGGTTGAGCAGCCGACGTAGGTTCAACCCGGCCATCCGCAGATGTAGCCATCCGTCATAGTGCTCACGCCTCGATACCGTAGTTCGCGGGACCCGCCCCTCGGACGAATCAACCACACGCTCTAGCGCCTCACCTCCCTCATGCGGAGCGTGCACGCGGCCCATTGGAGCGTTGGCTCGGTCGAAACGACGTTGCGGCGTAGGCGAGCATGTCGTCGGTGCCGGTCGTGGGGTCAATCACGCGAGTACCGATGCGCTAGCTGGTCCGAGCACGGAAACCGTATTTTAGCCACTCATTTGCGTTGGTGCGCAGGAGCGCTCAGATACTTCAGGCCCGAGTCCACCAGCAAGGTCGCGATCCGGGCGTTCGGCCCGAGGCGCAGGCCGACCTGGATCGCGGCGAGCACGTTCGCGCCCGATGACGTACCGGCGAACAGGCCCTCCTCGCGGGCCAGGCGCCGGGCCATGTCCTCGGCGTCGTCGGTGGCGATCGGGACGATCTCGTCCGGCAGGTCCGGGTCCCACATCGGCGGGACGTAACCGATCCCGATGCCCTCGATGCGGTGCGCGCCCGGCGGGCCACCGGAGAGCACGGCGGACTCGGCTGGTTCGACCGCGACCACCCGCAGCGCGGGATTGTGGCGCCGGAGCGGAGTGGCGGCGCCGCGCAGCGAGGCCGCCGTGCCGATCGACTGGACGAACCCGTCGACCCGTCCCTGTGTCTGGGCCCAGATCTCCTCGCCCATGGGGTGGTAGCCGGCGATGCTGTCGACGTTGGTGAGCTGGTCGATCCAGTAGGTGCGCGGCTGGCGGCTGAACCGCTCGGCCTGCTCGATCATGGCGAGGATCAGCGCCTTGGTGATCTTGCCGTGCTCGCTCGGGACGACCGTCAGCTCCGCGCCGAGCGCCGCCATCTGGACGAGTTTCTCCTCGCTGAACGCGTCCGAGGTGACGATCCGCAGGCGATATCCCTTTGCCGCACAGACCAGCGCCAGGGAGGCGCCGGTGCTGCCGCCCGTGTACTCGACCACCGTGTCGCCCGGCCGCAGCCGTCCGTCGGCCTCGGCCCTGGCGATCATCGCCCGCGCCATCCGGTCCTTCATGCTGCCGGTGGGGTTCTGTCCTTCGACCTTGACGAAGATCTCCGCGCATCCCGCTGGTACGACCCTCGTCAGTCGCACCAGCGGTGTGTTCCCGATCGCCGCTGTCACATCATTCATGGGTGTGATCATCGGCTGGACACAGCCGGGCCGTCAGTTCAAGATTTGAACCGTGACCGGGTATGGGCAGTTCTGCGCGGTGGCGCGGGCTCTTGACGTGCTGGGTGAGCGCTGGGCGTTGCTGGTCGTGCGGGAGTTGCTGCTCGGCGCGTCCAGCTTCACCGAGATCCGCCGGGGCCTGCCGCGCATCCACGCGCGACGCTGTCCGCGCGGTTGCGCACGCTGCGCGCCGCGGGCATCGTCGACGACTCCTACCGGCTGACCGAAGCAGGCGTCGCGCTGGCTCCGGTGGTGCGGGAACTGGCCCGGTGGGCATTGGCGACCGAGAGCGCCGCGTTGACCGAGGACGACCTGGATACCGCCGCCCTGACCTGGGACATCCAGCGGCGGATCAACGTCGGCGCCTTGCCGGACCGGACCGTCGTGGTCGCCATCGACTTCACCGACCGGGACGAGAAGTACTGGCTGCACCTGTCGCGGACCGGCGTGAACCTGTGCGGGCAGGACACCGGGGCACCGGTCGATATCTGGCTGGCCGCTCCGACCATGGCGGTGACCAGGTGGTGGCTGGGCGAGCGGTCCTGGGCCCAGCTGCTGCGCCAGCCCGGCGTGCACCTGCATGGCGAGCTGGCCCTGCAACGCCAGATGCACCGCTGGTTCGCGGGTTACCTGTTCTCGCCGGAGATCAGCGAATGCGCAGGCGCTTGAGCAGCTTGTAGGTCATGGTGATCATCCGGGTGAACTGCTTGGCGGTCACGCCCATCGGCTTGTCGAAACCCATGATGCGCTGGCGCGCAACGGTTTGCAGCTCGGTGAATTCCAGGATGCCGTGCTCGCCGTGCCGCCTGCCCTGGCCGGAGGCCTTCATGCCGCCCATCGGCGCGTCGTTGGACGCGTACGCGGAACCGTAGCCCTCGTTGATGTTCACCGTGCCGCAGCGGATCCGCGAGCCGACCGCGCGGCCGCGTTCCGGGCTGCGCGTCCACACGCTCGCGTTCAACCCGAACTCGCTGTCGTTGGCCAGTTGCACGGCCTCGTCGTCACTGGCCACCGGATACACCGACACGACCGGTCCGAACGTCTCGTGCGCGTACAGCTCCATGTTCGGCGTGACGCCCTGCAGCACGGTCGGCTCGTAGTAGAACGGGCCGAGGTCGGGGCGGGCCTTGCCGCCGGTCAGCACGGTGGCGCCCTGCGACCGGGCGTCGTCGACGTGGCGGGTGACGATGTCCAGTTGCCGCTGGGAGGTCAGCGAGCCCATGTCGTAGTTGTAGCCGTAGCCGGTGTTGAGCTTGAGCGAGCGGGTCTCCGCGACCAGCTTGGCGACGAAGTCGTCGTAGACCTTGTCGGCGACGTAGATCCGCTCCATCGACAGGCACAGCTGGCCCGCGTTGGCGAAGCAGGCCCGCATCGCGCCCTGCGCGGCCTTGGGCACGTCCGCGTCGTCGAGCACCAGCATCGGGTTCTTGCCGCCGAGTTCGAGGGTGGCGCCGATCAACCGGCGCGCAGCGGCCTCGGCGATCCGGCGGCCCGCCGCGGTCGAGCCGGTGAAGCAGATGTGGTCGGCCTCGTCGATCAGCGGCTGCCCGACCACGTCCGGCTCGCCCACCACGATCTGCCAGAGTTCCTCCGGCAACCCGGCGTCGACCAGCAGTTCACGGGCACGAAGGGCGGTGAGCGCGGTCTGGGTGTCCGGTTTGAGCACGACCGCGTTGCCGGCCAGCAGCGCCGGGATCAGGTCGCAGACGGCCAGCGAGAGCGGGTAGTTCCACGGCGAGATGATCGCGACGACGCCCTTGGGCTGGCGGTACTCCCAGGTGCGGGTCGCGCCGGGCAGCGCGCCCTTGCGCCGGCGCGGGGCGAGGAACCTGGTGGCGTTGCGTGCGTAGTAGAGGCTCAGACCGGCGATGTCGACGGTTTCCTCGAAGGCGCTGACCCGGGACTTGCCGGTCTCGGCCTGGATGATGTCGAGTATCTGGCCGTTGCCGAGGACCTTGTCGTGCAGCGCGAGGAACGGCTTGGCCCGTTCCGCGGGGGAGACCTCGGCCCAGGAGCGCTGCGCGTCGCGGGCCCGTTCGTAGGCCTTGGCCACGTCGTCCGGGGTGGACTGCACCAGCGTGACCAGCGGCTGCCCGGTGAACGGCGCGACGTTCGTGACCCGGGCTCCGCTGCCGGTCAGCCGGTCGGCGAGCCGGTCAATGAGCGCTTGGTCGAGCATCGTCCACCTCCGCGTGAGTCGATCAACCATGAAGTTACCTGGTCTGGTGCCAGTCCACGTCCAGCAGCGCGCGCAGCCGGGCCACGTTGTCCGCGCCGATCCTGGCCGCCAGCTCCTTTTCGACGTCGGCCATGACGGTCCTGGCCAGCCGCAGTCCGGCCACGCCCGCGTTGGTCGGGCGGACCAGTTTGTTGCGCGCGGACGAGGGATCCGGGTCGACGCGCAACAGCCCGGCCTTGACCAGTTCGCCGACGGCCTGATGGGCCGACTGGCGGGCGATGCCGGAGCGTCGGGCCAGCTCAGCGATGGTGGTGCCGTCGGCGTCGAGCTTGGCGAAGATGTCGATCTGGGTCAGGCTGAGCTGCTGACCATGGCGTTGCGCGATGCCCGCGGCCACCGCTTCGCTGAACCAGCGGTAGGCCTGCCGCAGCAACGGCGCGATCAGCGGGGTGTCGCTGCCGTCGAAGGTTTCCAGCGCTGGGCGGGTCCGCTCGGCCACCGATTCATGATAGGCGTGTCCGAAATCGCCGGGTTCGACTGTCCACATGGGAGCATCACACCCTACTTAGGGAGCTTGTGACGGCTCGCCGAGCACTCCTAGAGTCGCGCTTTGTGTTCAGATCATTACCGCTGCTCGCGGCCGGTCTACTCGCCGCGACGATCGCACCGGCGGCCACCGCCGCGCCGGCCACGGCGACCCCGTTCGTCGAACCCGCCATCCACCAGGCGCCGCTGGATCTGCCGATCCAGCCCGCCCCGATCCTCACCACCCAGTGCCAGCAGAAATACCAGCTGGAGTGCTACACGCCGCAGCAACTGCGGATCGCCTACGACCTCAACCCGCTCTACCGCTTCGGCATCACCGGCAAGGGCCGCACGGTCGTCGTCGACGAGGTGTACGGCTCGCCCACGATCCAGCACGACCTCGACGTGTTCGACCAGCACTTCGGCCTGCCTGCGACCACTCTCCAGATCTTCAAGTACGGCACCGTGCCACCGTTCGACCCGGCCAACGCCGACATGGTCGGCTGGGCCCAGGAAACCACCCTGGACGTCGAGGTCGCGCACGCGATCGCGCCCGGCGCGAAGATCGTGGTCGCCGAAACCGGCGTGCCGCAGACCGAGGGCCCGGCCGGCGTGCCCGAGCTGACCGGCGCGATCAACGCCCTGGTCAACGCCAACGACGCGGACGCCGTCTCGATGAGCTGGGGCACCCGCGAAGCGCACTTCCCCGGCTACGACACGGGCGACTACTCCAGCCTGCTCTCGCTGCGCGGCCCGTTCCAGAACGCGGTCGCCCACGGCGTCACGCTCACCGCCAGTTCCGGTGACGGCGGCGGCTTCCCCGACGTCGGCGGCTTCTGGCCGAGTTCGGACCCGCTGGTCGTCGCGGTCGGCGGCACCCACCTCGACCTGGCCGACAACGGCGTGCGCACCAAACCGGACAGGGCCTGGACCGACAGCGGCGGCTACCGCTCCACCGTGTTCGGCAGGCCCGCCTTCCAGAACCCGGTCGCGTCGATCGCGGACACCCACCGGGTCACGCCCGACGTGAGCATGGACGCCGACCCTAACGGCGGCATGTGGCTCTACTCCAGCTTCACGCCGGACAACACCGGCTGGTGGCTGGGCGGCGGCACCAGCCAGTCCGCGCCGATGTTCGCGGCGGTCGTCGCGCTGGCCGACCAGGCCACCGGCCACCGGTTCGGCCAGATCGACAACGCCCTCTACCCGCTCTACGCCCAGGACGCGGGCGGCATCGTGGACGTGACGACCGGCGACACCGCCGACCCGAGCGCGGGCTCGACCGGCTTCCCGGCCACCCCCGGCTACGACCAGGCCACCGGCGTCGGCACCGTCGACGCGGCCAAGTTCGTTTTCGACCTGCTCGTCCGTTATCCGTGACTGATCGCGGCACCTCGTCGCGCGTGTTCCAATGACGGGGTGCCGCACCTTCTCGACGACCTGCGCGCGGTCCTGCCCGCCGAGCAACTGATCGACTCGCCAGACGCGATGGCCGGTTACCGGCACGACGAGGCCGAATGGGCGTCGTACGGCAACTCGGTCGCGGTCGTCCGGCCGGGCACGGCCGAGGCGGTGCGGGACGTGGTGCGCGCCTGCATCGCGCACCGGGTGCCGGTGGTGAGCCGGGGAGCGGGCACGGGACTGTCCGGTGGCGCCAACGCGATCGCCGGGTGCGTGGTGCTCTCCACCGAGAACCTGGCCGCCATCCACGAGATCAACCCGGTCGAGAAGCTCGCCGTGGTCGGGCCTGGCGTGGTCAACGATGATCTGCGCGCCGCCTGCGCCGAACACGGTCTCTGGTATCCGCCCGACCCGGCCAGCGCGCCCTGGTCCACCATCGGCGGCAACGTCGCCACCAACGCGGGCGGGCTGTGCTGCGTGAAATACGGCGTCACCCGCGACTACGTGCTCGGCATGCAGGTCGTCACCGGAACCGGCGAACTGGTGCGGCTGGGCCGGCGCACCGCCAAGGGCGTGGTCGGCTACGACCTGGCCGGGCTGATGGTCGGCTCGGAGGGCACGCTCGGCGTGATCACCGAGGTCACCGTGAAGCTGCGGCCGCAGGCCGGGCCGCAGCGCACCGTCGCCGGATATTTCGCATCGCCGGTCGACGCGGGCCGCGCGGTCGCCGCGGTGAGCGCGACCGAGGTGGTGCCCTCCGCGCTCGAACTCATCGACCGGCATTGCCTTGCCGCGGTGGACAAGTGGAAGAACATGGGCCTGTCCGCGGACGCGAACGTGGTGCTGCTCGGCCGCACCGACGCTCCCGGACCGGCCGGGGAGCAGGAGGCCGCGACCATGCTGGCCTGTTTCGAATCGGCCGGCGCGACCTGGGCGGCGCAGTCAACCGATCAGGCCGAAGCCGACGCGCTGTTCGCCGCCCGGCGCCTGGCCTACCCGGCACTGGAACGGCTCGGCCCGGTATTGACCGAGGACGTCTGCGTGCCGAAAGCATCAGTGCCGGAAATGTTGGCGAGAATTGACGCGATCGCCCAACGCAACGACACCCTCATCGCGAACATCGCCCACGCCGGTGATGGCAATCTGCACCCTTTGCTGATCACCCCGCCCGGCGACGAGAAGGCGCGCGAGCGAGCGTTGCACGCGTTCGAGGAGATCATCGCCGACGCCATCGGCCTCGGTGGCACCGTGAGCGGTGAACACGGCATCGGCCTGCTCAAAAGGGACGGGATGGCCCGGGAACTGAGTGCGCCGGTACTGGCCATGCACCGGGCGGTCAAGGCCGCGCTGGACCCGCACAACATCCTCAATCCCGGCAAGGTCATCTGATCCGGTTTCGCTACCGGAATCGTTGCCGGGCAGTAGAATCACCGTCATGCGAAGCCGGCTGGTGTTCTGTCTCGTCGCGACAACGGGCATCCTGACCGGTGTCACCCCGATCACCGCGAACGCGGCAGGCAGCGGGTGCGTGCACCCACAGGGCGTCTACGCCAAAGGCACGCCGTGGGCGCAGAACCTCATCGACGCGGCCCGGATCTGGCCACTGAGTACCGGTTCCGGGGTCACCGTCGCGGTGCTCGGCACCGGCGTCGACGCTGACAACGCGCAGTTCGCGCCGGGCGCGGTCAAGCCGATGATCAGCAGCACGGGCGGGATCGACGGCGCGGCCGACTGCGCCGGTTTCGGCACGTTCGCGGCGGGCATCGTTGCCGCGCAACCGAACTCCTCGACCACCTTCGCCGGAATCGCGCCCGGCGCGCACATCCTCCCGGTCCGCTTCACCGACACCGGGCCCGGTAACGATCAGGGCGCCGACCCGGTCGCGCTGGCCTCGGCCATCACCTCGGCGGTCGGCGCGCACGCGAGCGTGATCCTGGTCGCGGTACCGGCCACATCGGACGATCCCGCACTGCGCGCGGCGGTGCACGCCGCCAACCAGGCGGGCGATGTCGTTGTGGCGCCCGCGATCGGCGGGCAGAGTGGTTCAGTCAGCTATCCCGCAGGCGATCCTGGCGCGATCAGCGTTGCCGCGCTGAACCAGTCCGGCGGAGCGGTGAAAGCGGAAAGTGGCGCGATCGCCGCGCCCGGCGCCGATCTGGTCGGGTTGGCCGCGAACGGTGGGGGAGCGGTCGGCCAGGTGTGGTCGTTGCAGGACCCGTCGTTCGCCTCGGCCGCGTATGTCGCCGGGGTGGTCGCCCTGATGCGCGCCTACCCGCCGTTGAGCGGATCGTCTCCCGAGCAGATCGCCAATCGGCTCACCGCGACCGCGAGCAAACCGGCGGGCAACGGCGCCGGAATCGTCAACGCCTACGCAGCGGTCACCGCGGAACTTCCCGCGCAGAACGGGAAGTCCGTGGCATCGAACCGTCCGGTTCAGCCGGCCGCAGCCGCCAACGCGAGCGGACCGGCCGACCGGATCGCCGGACTGTTCGCGGTTCTCGGGGTCCTGCTGGCCGGGGTGATCGTCGTCGCGGCGCGATCGATCCGGCGGGCCAAGTCGCGCGGCTGGCGGGTCGGCCGGATCTCCTGATCAGGCCAGCAAAGACTGGTAGCTGGTGGCGCTGTCCTGGTCGCCCTGGATGTAGTTGTCCGCGCTGTTGTTCAGGCCGGTGATCAGCGCGTCGGCGCGCTGGGCGAGCGCGGAAATGGTCTGTGCCGCGCTTTCCATCACCGAGTGGTGCTTCTCGTAGGCTTCTTGGGACTGGGGCACCTGGCCGAACGCGGTCGCGCTCAGGCTCTCCTCGCCGACCGCGCTACCCGAGTTCTGGACCTGTTGCCGCTGGCCCGAGAACTCGCTGGCGGTGCTGGTCAACGCGGTCGGCGCGACCCGGAAGGCGCTGGAACCAGCGCCGGTGTTCGCTCCCTGCGGGCCGGTGTTCACCTGGCCCGCCGCGGTGCTCGCCCGGTTGCTGAAATTCTGGTAGGCGCCGCTGGTGTAGGTCGACCACGGGTTGAAGTTGGTGCCCTGGTGGGAGATCGTGTACGCGTTCTGCGCGTTGGTCGCCGGGTCGAGGTTGGCGGTCTGGTTGCGCATGGCCTGCTCGGCGGCGGTGCCGTGGCCGGGGTTGAGCGAGCGGATCTGCCACAGCCCGACCGAGGGACCCCAGGTCCCGTTCTGCAGACCGACATCGCCGACCTGGCTGGAGTCGCCGTGCGACTCGGCCAGCGCGACCGCCGTGGCGGTGGTCAATGCGTTGCCGCGGAAACCCGCGTCATAGGCGTACTGCGCGACCTGCTGATCGGTGAGCTGTGGCATCGTGCTCTCATTCCTCGCCGATGACGGAGGGGGAGACCGGAGAGGACTCGTTCCAGACGTCCTCGGTCTCCATCAGCCACGGCGGGATGCGGCGGCCGCCGCCCATGTCCGAACCGCCCATGCCGCTCATCGGCATCATGGGCATCATCGGGGTCCCGCCGGCCGCGCTGCCCGCCGCCGAACCGGCCGCGGCAACACCGGATTCCAGTGCGCCGGCCGAGTTGGCGCCGCTGAGCAGGTTGCCGCTGAACGAACCGGCACCGCCCGCGCCGCCACCGATCGCGGCACTCTTCAACGCGCCGATCCCGCCGACGCCGCCTCCGCCGCCGCCGAGTTTGGCCGCGCCCAGGGCGGCCGCGCGGTCGCCGAGTTTCGGGGCGCCGGAACCGTCAGTGCCCGTGCTGCCGGTACTGCCGCTGCTGCCATCGGGGTTGCTGCCGTTGTTCTTGTTCTTGCCGACGAAGCCGGGCACCTTGGGGATGATCGAACCGAACCGGCCGAACACCGCCGCCGATGCCGCCGCGACACCGGCCGTGAACATGTTGCCGAACAGCGGACTGTCCTGTTCGACCGCGGCACCCTCGGCGGGCAGGTTCGGCGTCGTGGTGGTGGCCGGCGTGCCGGTCGTGCCGATCGGGTTGGTGACCGTGGTGGGCATGCCGGTGTGGAAGGAGGTGAGGTTCGTGGTGATCGGGGTGACGCCCGATGACGAACCGCCGTTGACGCCGCCGGTGTTCTGCGGAACGTTCGGCACCGCCTGCGCGTCCGGCGCGGGCGGGATGTCGTCCTGGGTGGTCACGTAGTTGCCCGCCAGGCTGGTCATCACCTGGACGGCTTTGGCATGCGCGGCGTCGGCGGTCGCGGAAACCTGTTGCTGGTTCTGCACCGCCGCGACGGCCTGGGCCCGCGCCTGGGTCATCTGCGCGACGACCGCTGCCGGCGTGCTGGCGTCGACCTGGATCGGCGAACTCGCCAGCGCGAGCGTTGCCGCCGGAACCGCCGGCACGTCGACCGGGGCGGGCATCTGCTCGCGTGCGGTCTCCTGCGCGCCCGCTGCGTCGTTGGCCAGGTCGCGCATCTTGTACGCGGTGTCGGCGACCTTGCGGATGCCGCCGATCAGGTCGTTGACCATGCTGGTGTACTGATTGGCCGCGCCACCGGACCAGTTGCCCTGGAAGCTGCCGAGCTGGCTCTCCAGCGTGTTCGCCTGCGAGTGCAGGGCGTTGGCGGTCGAGTCCCACCCGTTGGCCGCGCCGCGCGCGCTGTTCGGGTCGCCCGCGTAGAGCATGGCGTAGAGCTGCTGGTGGCTGTACTGGCCGAAGTTCGTCCGCGGTCCGTGCTTGCTCACGTCCACCCACCGCCCTGGTTGTTGTTGTTCGAGGAGGTGTCGCCGAAGATGGCCTGCCAGATGCTTTCCTGACCGGAGGACTGGCCGTAGCCGGGATCGGCCGGGTTGGCGGCGTAGCCGTTGGTCACCTGCATGCTGCCCGCCGCGTCCTGGTCGGCCTGCTGGTAGCCGTTGGCGACGGTGTTGGTGATGTCCTCGGCGAAGGAGATCGCCTGCTGGACCTGGCCGAGCAGATCCGACATCTCCACGATCGCGGCCTGGTGGCTGGTGGCGAGGCTGGTCGCCTCACCGAAGGCCCCGAGCTTCATCGGGGTGTCCTGCAACGCGGACAGTTGGTCGATGGGTGTGCCCAGCCCGCCCAGCTGCGTCTGTAACTCCTGGGCGAAGTCGAGCAGGGTCTGCAGATGGACGAAGAACGACTGGTCGGTCATTGATTCCAGGTCCTCCCCGGGCTGGGACCATACATGGCGAAAGCCCGCAGGCGGAGGGATCGCGATCCCTCCGCCAACGGGTCGAAACCATCAGGCGAAGTAGCTGGTGTTGCGCTGTTCCAGCGAGTACTGCTGGTCGTGCGCCTCGGACACCTTCTGCGAGAACTGCGCGATGATGTTCACGATGTCGGCGGTCGCCGAGCGCAGCCGGGTCTCGCACTGCTGGGCGGCGTCACCGGCGGAGCTGCCGGAGGCGTACCAGTTCTCCTTCAGCGGAGCCAGGTTGCTCTGCAGGTCCTGCAGGCAGGTGGTCAACGCGGTCGCCTTGGCGGACAGGGCCTGCGAACCGGCTTGCAGCGAAGCGAAGTTCACACTGATCTGATCAGCCATTGTCGTCTGGTCCTATTCTTCTCAGGCGCCGATGATCCGGTTGAGGACAGCCCCACCGGAGTTCAGGTTGCTGGCCACCGTGCGGAAGCTCTGCTGAGCCTGCGAGTCTCCGCTGTTGTAGTTGGTGTTGCTGCTGTTGACCAGGCTGGACATTTGGTCCAGTTCGTTGCTCGCCTGCTGCATCTTCTCCTGCAACTGGGTGTGCAACTGCCAGAAGGCGGTAGCCTGGTCGCCCGCGTAGCTGCTCAGAGTGGCGACCAGTTCGTTCTCCAGGTCGCTCATTGTCTTCTTGGCGTTGGCTGCCGCCTCCGAGAAGCCCTGGACCGCACGGGTCATGGACGCGGCATCGATCTTGTAGCCTGAGCCACCAGTCACGGGTGGGCCACCTCCTCTATCGTGTGTGTCTTGCCATGATGGACATTAGAAAATCGTGGAGTGTCCGCAAACGGCACAAGTGCCGGTTGAAATGGCGGCACTATTACCTACGCGTCGGCCGTCACTTCGGTCTTTTGTTCATCTGCTGTTGAACTCGGCTCCTGCCAGGCGATCTGGACCAGCGTCGAGCCGGTTCGCCTGCGCACCAACGAACCCCGTCCCGGCGGCTGCGGGCTGGGTTTGACGTCACCGAGCAACGGACCCTCCTCTTTGCTGCCGGACAGCAGCACGCCGGGCGACCCGAGTTCGCGCACGCGCTGCAGCATCGGATCGAACATGGACCGGGCCGCGCCTCCGCTGGCCCTGGCCACGATGAAGTGCAGGCCGATGTCGCGGGCCTGCGGCAGGTATTCCAGCAGTGGTGTCAACGGGTTGCGGCCCGCGGTCGCGACCAGTTCGTAGTCGTCGACCAGCACGAACACTTCCGGTCCACGCCACCAGCTTCTGGTGCGCAGCGCCTCGGCGGTCACGTCCGGTCCGGGCAGCCGGGTCTGCATGCCCGCGGCGACCTGTTCGACCAACCCGGTCAGCACCGGCTCGGCACCGGCGTAGCCGAGCAGGTGGTCGCCGGTGACCGCGTCGAGCAGGCCGCGCCGGTAGTCGACCACGATGATGGCGCTCTCCTGCGCCGTGTAGCGGCGCATGATGCCGGTCGCGATCGTCCGCAGCAGCCCGGATTTGCCCGCCTCGACGTCGCCGAACGCGATGAAGTGCGGATCGGTGGCGAAGTCCAGGTAGACCGGTTTGAGGTCGTGCTCGGCGATGCCGATCGGGATCGAGCGCGGCGTCGGCGGCCGTTCTCCGTCGATTGCGGACAGTGGGACGCGACCGGGCAGCAGGCGGACCTGCGGCGCGGGCGCGCCGGTCCATCCTTCCCGGAGGCGCTTCACCAAATCTTGGGTGCCGTCGCCCATGGTGGCCGGCTGCTGCTGCCCGTCGATACGCGGCAACGCCGTCAGGAAGTGCAGTTTGTCTCGGGTGAGGCCGCGGCCGGGGGCGTCGGCGGGCACGTTCATCGCCGCGCGGCGGTCGATCGAGGAGTCGGCCGGATCGCCGAGCCGCAACTCGAACCGGGTGCCGATGGCGTCGCGCAGCGGCGCGCGCACGCCCATCCACGAGTTCGACGACACGATCACGTGGATGCCGAAACCGAGACCGCGCGCGGCCAGGTTGGTGATGGCCTCGTCCAGTTGCTCGTACTCGTGGCGCAGCGTGGCCCAGTCGTCGACGACCACGAACACGTCGCCGAACTCGCGGCCCTCCTCGCCGCTCTCCTTCAACTCGGCGCGACGCTGCCGGAACGCCGCGGCCGAGTCGATGCCGTTGCTGGCGAAGAACTGTTCGCGCTGCGCGAGCAGGGTCACCGCTTCGGCGACGACGCGCCGCGCACGGTTGGGGTCGCGGCGGGTCGCGTAGCCGGACACGTGCGGCAGGCCGGCGATCGAGCCGAGCGCGCCGCCGCCCATGTCGAGCAGGAAGAACTGGGCTTCGGCGGGCGTGTGGGTGACCGCGATCGAGCACAGCAACGTGCGCAGCAGCGTGCTCTTGCCGCTCTGCGGCGCGCCCACCACGATCGCGTGACCGGCCGCGCCGGACAGGTCGGCCCAGAGCAGGTCACGGCGCTGCTCGAACGGCTTGTCGACGATGGCGATCGGCACGATCAACCGGCCGTTTCCGCCCCAGCCGACCGGGCACAGGCCGCGTTGCGGGTCGACGCCGAGCGGGGTGAGCAACTGGTCGAGCGCGGGCGGTTCGTCGAGCGGGGGCAGCCAGATCTGGTGGGCGGCCGGGCCGTGGCCGACCATTCTGGACACCATCGCGCCCATGATCGTGTCGTTGTTGCTGGATTCGGTGATCACACCACGGAAGGCGGGCATGGTCGGCGCCGATTCCACCGGCAGGCGCGGCGCGCGCACCCGGCCCAGCGTGAACGGCAACGCGAACTGCTGCCCGGAAGGACCGTGTCCGCCGACCCGTTGGCCGCGCGCGGGCAGATCACCGGACACGTAGGCGGCCCGCAACCGGACCAGCGATTCGGTGTCGAACTTGAGATAGGCCGAACCGGGCACGGGCGGGAGGGTGTAGGCGTCGGCGACGCCGAGCACGGTGCGGCTTTCCGCGGCCGAGAACGTGCGCAGACCGATGCGGTAGGACAGGTGCGAGTCCAGACCGCGCAGCCTGCCCTCCTCCAAGCGTTGCGAGGCGAGCAACAGGTGAATGGCGAGTGAACGACCGAGGCGGCCGATCATCACGAACAGGTCGATGAAATCGGGGCGGCTGGAGAGCAACTCGGAGAACTCGTCGATGATGACCAGCAGCGACGGCAACGGCGTCAGGTCCGCGCCGTCCATTCTGGCCTTCTCGTAGTCGCGCACCGAGGCGAAGTTGCCTGCCGCGCGCAGCATCTCCTGCCGCCGGGTCACCTCGCCGTTGATCGCGTCGCCCATCCGGTCGACCAGGGCGAGGTCGTCGGAGAGGTTGGTGATGACCGCGCAGGTGTGCGGGAGTTCGGCCATGCCGGCGAAGGTCGCGCCGCCCTTGAAGTCGATCAGGGCCAGGTTGATCGCCTCGGACGAGTGCGTGGCGGCCAGGCCGGTGACCAAGGTGCGGAGCAGTTCGCTCTTGCCGGAACCGGTCGCGCCGATCACCAGCCCGTGCGGCCCCATCCCGCCCTCGGCCGACTCCTTCAGGTCCAACTCGACCGCTCGGCCCTCCGGGTCCACGCCGATCGGGATGCGCAGCCGGTTCCGGGGTGGACGGCGCTGCCAGGTGATGTCGGTGTCCAGGTCGCGCGCGTCGCCGATGCCGAGCAGGCCGGGCAGGCTCAGCGCGTTCGCCATCGGCGACTCGGTCATGACCGGCGCGGCCCGGTAGAGCGGGGTCAACTGGCGGGCCAGGGCCTCGGCCGAGGCCGCGTCGAGCTGGTCGCCGGTGCCCAGCAAGGAGATCCGCTGCTCGTCGTCGCTGCCGACCACCATGCCGACCTTGCCGTGGGAGAGGTGCAGGCTCAGCGCGTTCGGCAGCGGGTTGCGCGGCGGCGCGGCCCCGCTCACGTCGATCATGGTCACCGCGTAGCGGCCGCTGCTCGGCACCAGCACGGTGTCGCCGGACAGGTCGCCACCGTCCACGATGACCACCAGATGCCGGTAGTCGAACCCGATCGACGTCGACTTGGTGAACATCGGCCGCTCGCCGAGATCGGGCCCGAACAGTTCGGCCAGCGCGGTCAGGTTGTCGGCGACCAGGCGCGCGGTGCCCGCCGCGTCGGTGCTGCCGTCCTCCTTGGTCGGTGTCGCCTGGGCGTGCGGCAGCCATTTGGCCCATTCCCAGTCGGCGTAACGGTCCACCGCCAGGCACAGGCCGACGCGCAGATCGTCGGGGGAGTGGAAGGCGGCGAGCTGGGCGAGCAGCGCGCGCACCAGGTTCAGCACCTGGGGCCGCTCACCGCTGACGTCCAGCAGCGCGAACGAGCGCAGCGACACCGCGACCGGCAGGTCGGACACGGTCGAGTAGGCGCGGATGAAATGGCGCAACGCGGTCGAGGAGACCGGGTCGAGATCCTCAAGCGGCGCGGTCTGCGGGGCGCGCAACGGAGTGGCCAGGCGCTGCGGGCCGGCGCCGACGCGGACCCGGCCGAAGTCCGGATCGTAGCGGCGCCGCTCCCACAACCGGCCGCGCTCGACCACCGCCCAGAGGTCTTCCGGTTCGGGTTGCGCCGCGATCAACGTGGCCCGCTGCTCCTCGGCGACCTCGCGGACCTGTTGGCGCAGCCCGGAGAGATAGCGCTGGTAGTCGCGGCGCTCCTCGTTGATCTGTGCCTTCTTCGCGGTGCCGCCGCGGGCCAGCGACATGATGATCATGCCGAGCATGGACGACACGAACAGCGCGCCGAAGATGTAGGTCATGGCGCCGCCGCTGCGGCCGATGTAGATGAACGACATCGCCCCCATGCCGAGCATCATCGGCAGGAAGAACAGCATCTGCATGGCGCCCGAGTTGGAGCCCTTGGGCAGCAACGGCGGTGACTGCAACAGGATCTCGCCGGTCGGCGTGTCCGGCACGGCGGCGCGCCGTTCGCGTCGAGCGGGGCTTGGCGAGGTCACGAGCGGAACTCCTGAAGACGATCGCGGGCATACCGGGCCGATTCTGGCGAGGTCCGGCCCCGGTCGTGGTGGGTACTTTTGCCGCGCGTCGGTAAAAGCCGTGGGTATTTCGGGGAAATCAACCGCCGATCTGGTGGGTACTTTTGCCGTCCGGCCGGTTCGGCCAGCAAATTTAGGCTGATCGCCGCAGGTAATTCCCGAAACCTTGGGCAGCGAGGAGCCGTTATGACGTCCGCTGGGCAGTATGTTGTCGCGCCGGAAGCCGTTCGTTCCTCGGTCGGCAATGTCGGCGGCATCATCTTGCAAGCGGTCAACACGGTCATGGAGCTGGAGACGATGATCGTGCCGCCGACGTCGTTCGCGACCATCGGCTCGGCCGTCGCCTCCGCCAACACGACCATGCAGGCCCAGCAGGTGGCCGCGCTGAAGTCGCTGCTGAGCCTGATGCAGCAGGTGAACAACCTGGTGCAGCGCAGCGTCGAAGGCTACGACTCGGCCGACCAGGCCGTCGCCGCCTCCTACGGCGGCAACCAGGCCACCACGACCGGCAGCAACGGCATCTTCTCCGGCGGCGCCGCGAACGCGCTGGCCACCACCGCCGTCACCGGCAGCGTCGGCGGTCCGGGCACGCCGCACTCGGTGTCCACTGTGCTCAATTACCTGAATCAAGCAGGCGTGACCACGGGCGGGCCGACCGGCGCCCCGACCGGTTCGGCCGCCGCCTTCGCCAACTGGCTGGACGCCAGTCCCGATCACCAGGCCGCGCTCGGCGTGCTCGGCACCTACTCCGGTGCGGCTCGGGGCTTCGGCGACATCCCCGGCGGCGTGCACAACGGCGACATGGTGGTGATCAACCCCGGCTCGACCGCGACCGACCAGTCCACGCTGCTCGGCGTCGTCGCCAACAACGGACAGCTCTACAACGACGGCCTGATCCAACCGGACTTCGGTGGCCTGGCCAACCTGCAGGTCTACCGGCCGATGTCGGCCTGAGCGCGGAGGGCCCAAAGCATGCTCGTGATTCCCAATTCCAGCGCGATGGACATCGCGGCGGCCGGCGGCGGCCCGATCACGATTCTGCCGCAGATCGTCACCGGGCAACCGGAGCAGATCGCCCAGCACACCAGCGGCCTGCTGGCCAAGGCGGCGCAGTTCGCGCAGCTGATGGAGGAGTTCACCAAGGCAGGCGAGTCGCTGAGCAAGGTGTGGTCCGGCGCCGCGTCGGAGACCGCGGTCAAGAAGATCACCGACTCGCTCTCCGCCCTGCAGAACATCATCAAGGCGGTCGAGGGCGGCGCCGCGCTGCTCGGCATCTCCGGCACCTTGGTGAAGGCGGCGCAGACCGCCTACACCAGCGTGGTGTCCTCGGTGAACCCGACCGTCGCCGGGTTGATCTCCAACTGGTGGACCTACGGCGCCGGCGTCGCGCTGGCCACCTCGACCAGTGCCGCGCTGCGCGCGTTCATCACCGCCGTCGAAGGCATGCTGACCGCGCTCGGCGCGGGCAAACTGGCCGCCGAGATCGCCACCGTCGTGCAGATCATCGCCGAGATCGAACAACTAGCCGCAGGCCCGAAAGCGGCGGCCGGCGCGGGCGCGACGCCGACGACCTCCACCATCAGCACCCCGCCGATCACCATGCCGCAGGCGCCGCCGCCGGTCGCCACCAGCGCCGGTCAGCAGGCGATCACCGGCTACACCCCGCCCGCCCTGGCAGGCTTTACGGGCGGCAACACTCCGTCCGCGCCGACCTCGGTCAGCACGCCGAGCGCGGGCAACTACCCGGGCATCAACCCGGCCGACAGCTGGATCCCGGTCAACCCGCCCGCTGCTCCCACCACCCCGTCCGCACCGACCGCGCCCTCCACCCCGACCACCAGCGGCCAGAACGTCTCGGTGACCACCACGGACAACGGCATCACCACCACGGTGTCGGTGCCTGCGGGCCAGGCCGCGAACATCGATCTCAACATGACGGTGAACAACGACCACGTCGCCGAGCACCTCAACATCGGCGCTGACGGATCGGTCTCGGTGAGCTGAGCATGAGCGTTCTCGCGGACTCCGGGACGGTCGACCTGTCCGGTGTGGTCGGCTCGATCCTGCGCAACTACCAGAATGTGCTGCAGAACTGCCTCCAGGTCGTCACCGGTGACCCGGCCGCGCTCACCCAGGCCGCCAGCTCCGCGTCCGACCAGGCGAACAACCTCTCCTGCGTGGCGGGCACGGTGCAGCAGCAGGCACAGAGCCTGAGCGCGCAGTGGGAGGGCAACGCGTTCGACGCGTTCAGCACCTCCACCGGCAACTTCGCCACCGAACTGGACGCGGTGCACGACACCCTCGTGCAGGAGTCCCAGCGGCTGACCGGCGCGGCGACCGCGCTGACCAATGCGAAGTCCGCAATGGACAGTGTGCTCAGCCAGTTCACCAGCGCCGCCAACCAGTTGCTGTCCGAGTCGTCGGCGGCTTCGCCCGCTGCGGTCAACGCGTTCATCAACGCGGCCGAGCAGCTCGGCCAGTCGGCGGTGCGCGCGGCGACCAGCATCATCGAACAGCTCGGCTCCGCTCTGGCCGGCATCTTCGGACTCGCCACCGAATCGTCCTCCGAAGCCAAAGAAGGCGGCGAAAAAGGCGAGGAAGGCGGTGAAGAAAAGAAGAAGTTCGGCGCCTCGGAGAGCGACCAGAAGAAGGCCATGCAGAAGTGGCTGGCCAACCAGCCATGGTTCAAGGACTGGTACAAGTCCACCTACGGCAAGAATCCCGACCCGGAGCACCTGAAGTTCGGCGCGCTGAACTGGTTCGACCAGGACGACGTGATCGACGGGCGGCGCAGACCCAAGTCGGCGCCGTGGTCCACGTTCGGCAACTCCGACTGGTACAAGGTCACCACCAAGGGCCTCCTGCCGACCAGCGCGCCGCTCAAGGCCGACACGCCCTTCGGCTCGCTCGCCGATCCGCCCGAGGACGCGTCGACCGCGCAGAAGCTGTTGCACGACAGCAACATGACCATCGTGAGTTCGGGCGATCACGACGTCTACAACGGCGCCGACAACGGCATGGGTTACGAGGCCAAGGACAGCGGCAAGGTCGACCTTGGCTCCTACGGAACCCTGGCCGGAAAGTCGGACTTCGACGCGGGCCTGCACGTCACCGACAACGCCTCGCTCAACGTGCACGGCGGCCAGCTCCAGGCCACCGCCGACCTCAAGGGCACCCTGCTCGACGCGAACGCGTCCGGTACCTACAAGGACGGCATCCTGGGCGCGGACGGCAAGGTCGACGGTTTCGTCGGCGGTGACCTGTCCGGGCACCTCACCGGCGGCGTCAACGGCGTCGAGTTGCACGTCAACGGGTTCGCTGGCGCGCAGGTGTCCGGGAGCGCCAGCGCTGACGTCGGCGGGCTCGGGGTCGGCGTGAACGGGTCGCTGCAGGCCGGTGTCGGCGCCCAGCTCGATGGTCAGGCGACCTGGAACAACGGCGACGTCAAGGTCAACTTCAAGGCGGGGGCCGCGCTCGGGCTCGGCGCCAGCGTCGGCGGCAACGTCGAGGTCAACCTGCCGAAGATGTGGGACAACGTGCAGCAGTACGGCAGCTCCGTGGCGAACTCGGTGTCCAGCGCGGCCAGCTCGGCGGCCGACGCGATCGGGCGGGCCGCGAGCAACGCTCCTAACTACTGGGGAGGCTGGTAGTGGGATCCCCCATCGGCGCTGAGCGGCTGGACGTGCCGCTCGGCTTTGACGTGCCGGACGAGTGGCGCCCGGTCGATCCGGCCACGGCCGGGGCACCCGGTGCCGTCGTGGTGCTGATCCGCGAGGGCGTTCCCGCCAGCGCCGGGTTCACCCCGAACATCACCATGGGCCTGGCACGGCGCACCGACGACGCCAGCGCCGCCGACATAGCGGACGAGGCGATCGGCAGGCTGGCCGCGACCGGTGTCGAGGTCGCGGTGCTGGAGCGGGACGTGCTCGACGAGCAGGACGCGCCCTGCGTCACGCAGTTGATCGAGTGCAAGCAGGCGGACCGGACCGTGGTGCAGTCCCAGGTGCACCTGCTGATCCCGCTCGGCGACGCGCCGCAGGACCGGCTCGCGGTCGAGATGGTGTGCAGTTGCACCCCGCCGCAACTGCCCGCGGTCACCGGCGACTTCCAGCAATTCGTGGCCAGCTTCCACATTCGAGACGACGAGCAGGGGAAACCCGATGCCACTGCGGATTGAGCTGCCCGGCAACTGGCAGGCGGTCGGCATCGAGCACGACGACGGCACCGACCTCGCCGCCTTTCGCCACCCCGAACCGGGCGAGTCGTTCACGCCGAACCTGACCCTGCTCACCAGGACCACGCCGGTCGACGTCGCCGTGCGCACGCTGGCCGATCGCGCCCTCGGCAAGGCCGCGCGCGAGGCGGCCAGCATCGCGGTGTTCACCGAACAGGACTGGGGGAGCGGCGCGGAAACCGTGGTGTTGCGTGGTTTCCAGCTGACCAACCGGTCGAGTTCGAGCGAGAACCCGATGCGGCTGACCCGTTTCCAGGTCCATGCCGGGCTGCCCTCGCGCGACGGGCGGCGGCACGACGTGGCCACCCTGGTGCTGTCCTGTCTGCCCGCGCAGCGGCCGCTGGTCGAGCGGGAGTTCACCGAGATCGTGCGCAGCATCGCGCTCGAAAGCCAGTAGAGGGAGATCACGGGTGAATCCGGAAGTCGATGTCGACGTCAACGGGCTGCTGGAGAAAGTGCGGCAGCAGGCCGACGAGGTGGCGCGCATCCAGCGCAGCGTGGAAGCCATGCAGGTCAAGGGAAACTCGCGCAACAACGAGGTCACCGTTACCGTGACGGGCACCGGCCGGTTCACCGAGATCAACATCGATCCGGAGACCGTGCGCCGGTTCAACGCGCGCGACCTCGGCGACATCGTGCTGGAGGCGGTCAACGACGGGCTGCGCAAGCTCGGCGAGGCCAGCACCGCGCGGTTCAAGCCGATCATCGAGGCCGCAGGCCGGATCGAGCAGGCCGGCAAGTGACCGTTCCCCTTTCGGTGTCCTCGGCCTGCCGGGTCACCGTGGTCACCCCGCAGGCGCGGGTGGACGTGGCGCTGCCGCTGGGTAGCACGCTGGTCGAGTTGATCCCGCAGCTGATCCGGCTGTCCGGCGCGGAAAGCCTGGCCCAGGCCGACAATCCGGGCTGGCTGCTCTCCCGGCTCGGCGGCGCGCCCATGCCGCTGGGCCTGACCGTCACCGCCGCCGGGATCCGCGACGGCGACGTGCTCTACCTCAACCCGAAAGAGCGCCGGATGGCGCCGCTGCTGTTCGACGACGTGGTCGACGCCATCGCCAGCGCGGCCGAGAACCGCGACGGTGCCTGGGGCTCGAAGGCGGCCTACCGAGCGGGCATGGCGGGGGCGGCGACCGTGTTCATCGGCGCCGCGTTCCTGCTGCTGCGCGGGATGTGGGGATCGCCGTTCGCCTCGGTCGGTGTTGCCGCGCTGGCGCTGTTGCTGCTCGTGGGTGGTGCCGCGCTGGCCAGGGCCTACGGCGACGCGGAAGCGGGCGCGGTGTGTGCGCTGGCCGGGGTGCCGGTGGCCGGAATGGCCGGGCTGCTCGTGTTCGGGTCGCACACGCTCTCGCTCGGCGCCGCCGAGGTCGCGACCGCGCTGGCCGCGATCACCGTCTACGGCGCGCTCGCCGTGGTCGCGGTGGCCTACCGGCTGCCGTGGTTTCTCGGGGTGACGGTCGCCGCGCTGATCGGCGCGCTGGCGGCCGCGGTTGTGCTGAGCGCCGACGTGGCTGCCGAGGGGTCGGCCGCGATCGCCGTCGCGTTGGGCACCGCGCTGGCCGCTGCCGCGCCGATGCTGTCGCTGCGCCTGGCCAAACTGCCGCTGCCGACCGTGCCGACCGACATGGACTCGTTCCGGGAAAAGGAAAAGCCGACCCTCGGTCCGTCCGTTTTGGACCAGACCGCGCAGGCCGAGGCGCTGCTGGCCGGGCTGCTGGGCGCGTTCGGCCTGGTCGTGCTGGGCGGGGTGATCGTGCTGCTGCGCGGCGACAACGTGGGGCAGGCCGCACTGGCCGGGGTGGTCGGATTGGTGTGGCTGCTGCGGTCGCGGTCCTATTCGGGCACGTTGCCACGGGTGGTGTTCGTGGTGACCGGGCTCGCCGTGCTGGTCTGCCTTGGCGCCTGGCTGGCCCTGTCCGTGCCGGCCACCGCGATGCTGGTCGGCGCGGGCGTGCTGGCGGTGGCCGGGGTGATCTGCGTCGGTTACGCGAATCGCGCGGTGCGCGGCAAGCAGTCGCCGTACTGGTCGCGGCTGCTCGACGTGGCCGAGTTCATCGGGCTGATCGCCATCATTCCGCTGGCCGGCGAGGTGGTCGGGCTCTACGCCAAGCTGCGCGGCGCGCTGTAGGTCTCGGCGCCCGCGCGCCGGGTCAGCACCATCGCCTCGCCATCGGTGACGGCGATCGTGTGCTCGGAGTGGGCCGTGCGTGAGCCGTCGGCCGAGCGGATGGTCCAGCCGTCGGGGTCGTAGACGATCCGGTCGGTCGTGCGCGCGAACCACGGTTCGAGCGCGAGGGTCAGGCCCGGCCGGAGCTTCAGCCCGCGGCCCGCCCGGCCCTTGTTGGACACGTGGAGTTCCTCGTGCATGGTGCGGCCTATGCCGTGCCCGCCGAACTCGGTGTTGACCGGATAGCCGTAGTCGCTGGCCACCGACCAGATCGCCGCCGAGATGTCACCGATGCGGTTACCGGGCCGGGCCACCTCGATCGCCGCCTCCAGCGCTTCCTCGGTGGCCCGGACGATCCGCAGGTCCTCCTCGGCGGCGGTCCCGACGATAACGGTGCGCGCCGAGTCGGCCGCCCAGCCGTCGATGCTGACGGCGAGGTCCGCGCTGAGCACGTCGCCGTCGCGCAGGACGTAGTCGTGCGGCAGTCCGTGCAGCACGGCGTCGTTGACGGACAGGCAGATGACGTTGCGGAACGGGCCCCGGCCGAAGGAGGGCGCGTAGTCCCAGTAGCACGACTGCGCCCCGCGTCGTTTGATCATGCCGCGCGCGTGGTGCTCCAGGTCGAGCAGGTTGACGCCGACGTCCGCGAGCCGGCCGACCTCGGTGAGCACCTCGGCGACGAACTGTCCGGCAACGTGCATCTGCCGGATCTCCTCGGGCGTCTTCAGTTCGATCACGGTTACCTCAAGTCGCAAGGGGTTGGTATTTTTATACCGACACCCTAACAGTTGCCGGTATAAAAATACCAACCTATCCTGAGGGCATGGTCCGCCAACCGCTCACGCCTGAACAGATCGAAGCAGGCAGGCGTCTGGGCGCACTGCTGCGCCAGGCCCGAGCCGGACGCGACCTCACCGAAGTCGCCCAGGAAGCCGGCATCTCACCGGAAACCCTGCGCAAGATCGAGACCGGACGGCTGCCCTCGCCCGGCTTCGGCACGATCATCTGCCTCGGCGAAGCGCTCGACGTGCCCGTGCGCGAGCTGGCCGCCACCTGGCGCGGTAGCGACCTGCCGCTGGAAGCCGTCTCGTAGGTACCACTGCGAGTAGTACGTTCCCGGCACGTACGCAAAACCGGTGTCTGGGTAGCGTCGCGCGTGCGGCGCACCTTGTAGGCATGACCGAAACGACCACCGCACCAGCCGCCACCAGCGGCGGCCGGGTCCGCCTACCGGGGATGGCCCTGTTCGGGCTGTTCCTCGCCGGCTTCATCGGCATCCTCACCGAATGCCTCCCGGCCGGTCTGCTGCCGCAGATCAGCGCCACCCTGCACACCGGCGTCGCGCTGACCGGGCAGATCGTCACCGTCTACGCGGCAGCGACCGCGCTGGCCGCCATCCCGATGTCGCGGCTGACCGCGAACTGGCCGCGCCGCAATGTCATCCAGCTCGCGCTGGCCATGGTCGCGATCACCAACGCGCTCACCGCGCTGTCCACCGACTACACCCTCACCATGATCATCCGGGTGGTAGCGGGCGTCGGCACCGCGTTGATCTGGCCCAACCTCGCCGGTTACGCGGCCAGCCTGGCCCCGGCGGGCAAGCAGGGCCGGGCCATCGCGATCGCGTTGGCCGGCACGCCGATCTCGCTGGCTCTCGGTGTGCCGGTCGGCACCTGGCTGAGCGGCTTCGGCGGCTGGCAGGTCGCCTTCTGGGCGTCAGCCGCGCTGATCGTGATCAACATGTTGTGGGTGCACTTCACCCTGCCGAACCGGCCCGGCCAAACCGAGCACGAACGCTTCACCGTCCGGCAGACGCTGGCCATCCCGGGCTTGCCCACGATCCTGTTCACGCTGACCGCGTACATGGTCGCGCACAACATCCTCTACACCTACGTCACCCAGTTCCTCGGCGCGGCCGGCATGGGCGGCCAGACCGGCCTGGTGCTGTTCGCCTTCGGCGTCACGTCCGTGCTGAGCGTGTTGATTGTCGGAGCACAGCTCCATCGTGGCCAGCACCGTGCTGTTCGCGATCAGCGTGCTGGTGCTCGCGGTGTTGTCCGGGGTGCCGGTGCTGGTCTACGTGGCCGCGGCCGCGTGGGGGGCTGGCCTTCGGCAGCTCGCCGAGCCTGTTCATCGGCGGCGCGATCAACGCCACCGGGCCGGCCGCGCACGTCGCCCAGTCGATCACGATCAGGTTCTTCTCCGCGTCGATCGCGCTCGGCGGCCTGATCGGCGGCCTCCTGGTCGCGGGCCTCGGCACCGCCTCGATCACCTGGGCGTCGCTGGCGCTGTTGGTCGCCGCCGGTGCCGCCGTACGCGCCTTCCCCAAGTGATTCTCACCAGGCAAGCGGCAGTGTGCCCAGCAGCGCGGGCTCCTGCCGCCCGTTCCTGGACATCAACCGGACCCCGAGCAGCCTGCTCACCTGGCGGGTGGTCATCCGCGCCTCGGTCGGCCGCACCCCGACCCGGACCAGCCCGGCGCCGTGCACCCGGCCCCGTTGATCGCGGTGCAGCGTGAACGACGTCGCGGTGAACGCGGCACCGTTCACCCAGCGGCCGAGCACGGCCAGATCGTCCTTGCCTTCCCTGGTACCGAACCCGAGTTGGCGGATCGCGCCGAAGGAAAGATCCTGCCAGGTCTCGGTGATCTTCACCGCGCCCGCGTTCCCGACCCCGAGCGCCACCAGCAACTCCTGGCGCAGGTCGTTCTGATCCAGCGCCACCACCGGAAGACCCAGCTTGGCCACCTCGCTGACCAGCGCGATCGCCGCACTCGCGGTCGCGCGGACCGCACCGGTGTCGCCGCCGCCCCTGGCCAGTGCCGCGCTCGGTGCTTGCGCGGGCCGGTAGCGCAACGCGAGCCAGTGGATCTGCAACGGCATGGTGTCGCGGTCGTCGCCGAAGTAGCGTGCCCTCGGCGGGCTCGGCACCGACCAGGTCACCAAACCGGCCGTGTACAGCCGGATGTCGGTACGGTCGTAGGCCTTTCGCAGTAACGACAACAAGGTCTGCGGCGCGACCGGCAACGCGGGCGCGACGCGGACGATCGCCACGAACGCGTCGTCCACCTTGGCCACTCCGGCCCGGTTGCCCGCCCGATCGATGTGCTGGCTGATCCGCAGGCCCGGCAACACGGTCTGCAATGGATCCCCGCCGCGCTTGGCCTGCACCGACCGCCGTGCGCGGAAGCGCCGCAGCACGCCGACCCACTGGTACCCGCACAGGCCGTCGACCCGGACCGAGGTGAGCACGACGAGCGCGGCGCCGACCCCGAGCACGATCCAGCTCGCCAGGCGCAACGGGAACCAGTTGGCCACCACCACGACCGCCGCTATTTCCCACAGCATAATCTGCCGGATTCCGACCGGGCGGAATCTGCCAATGCGTTTAGCGGTGACCATAGCGGCCGCGAGGGTATTTTTACCCTTGTGCGATTCACCGGCTTCCATTGGCGGAGCGGACAACTGGCTCATCGCGCGAAACAACTCCTGGGTCAATAAAACAATGGCACGCCGATACGGAACTTCGACAAGCATAGGTATGCTGACGGCGCCGCGTACAGCGAAATCAACTTCGAAAGGGTAAATGGGGGAAAGTCACGGTGTGGACTCAGCGTGATCAAATCCAGGCTTATCAGTTCCTGCGCCGACGCCTGGTCTCAGCGCTGGTCGCCGCCGACGCCAACCACCCCACGTCACCGAGCCGCAAACTGATCCTCGGCACGATCCTCGGGATCGCCGCCGCCGTGCTCACCGCGGCCGTGTTCGGTGTGCTCGGGCTGATCAACCCGAGCAGTTCGGCGAACTGGAAGCAGGGCGGGCAGGTCATCGTCGAACAGGACACCGGCGCCCGCTACATCCTCGGCAAGGACGGCCGGCTCTACCCGGTGCTGAACTACGCCTCCGCGCGGCTGCTCGCGGCAGGCAACGGCACCGCGACCGCCACCGTCTCGGCGCAGGCACTGTCCTCGGTGTCCCGTGGCCCGATGCTCGGCATCCCCGGCGCACCCGACTCGCTCCCGGCCGGCACGGCAATGACCGACCGCGTGTTCTCCGCGTGCAGCAAGACCTCGCCGAACCAGCCGGCCGGCGCCGAACCGACCTCGACCCTGATCCTCGGGTCCTCGGCGGAGGCCGGTCAGCAGACCCTCGGCACCGGTCAGGGCCTGCTGGTGTCGGCGGACTCCGGTCAGGTGTTCCTGGTCGCTGACGGCTTCCGGTTCCGGGTGCCCGGTTCCGGCACGCTCGCCGCGCTGCACTACGACACGATCAGCCAGCTCCCGGTCGCCCTCAACTGGCTCGGCGCCGTCCCGGCCGGACCGGACCTCGGCCTCGTCGACATCCCGGGCGCCGGTTCGCCGGGGCCGAACGTCGGCGGGCAGAGCACCAGAGTCGGTCAGGTGCTGACCGATGGTGAGTATTACGTGGTCCGTTCGGACGGTCTCGAACCGGTCAGCCAGACCGAGGCGTACCTGATCACCGGCGACCAGCACAACGCCAGCGCCTACCCCGACAACCAGCCCGCGCCGGTACCGACCTCGGTCGCCGCGATCAGCGCGACAGCGCGGTCCAAGCAGACCGGCACGACCGGCCTGCCCGCCCAGTTGCCGCGCATCATCGCGCTCGACGCCAACCCGGCCCTGTGCGCGACCGGTGATGGCACCAACGGCAGCCTGATCACCGTCGGCACGGCACTCCCGCTGCCCGATGGCGCCCAGCCGATCAGCACCTCCGGTTCCGGCCAGCAGGCCGACCAGGTGTATGTGCCGCCCGGCAGCGGCGTGCTGGTGCGCGAACAAACCGGACTGACCACCGACACCGGCGCCACCTATCTGGTGAGCGACACCGGCCGGAAATATCTCGTGCCCACCCAGGCCGCGATCGCCTCGCTCGGCTACGGCTCGCTGACCCCGGCGAACGTGGCCGAACCGCTGCTGGCGCTGCTGCCCGACGGTCCGGCACTGGATCCGAACAAGGCCGGGGTCCCGGTCAACGAGGGCGGAACTGGATGACTGACCTGGAAGCGCCGGCCGAGGACGACACGGAATCCGTTGCCCAGGAACGGATCCTGGTCGGCATCGTCGAAGACCATCCGCTCTACCGCGCCGCCGTCGAACGCGTGCTGCGCCAGTCCCCGGACATCGAAGTCGGCGTGGTCGCCGATTCCGTCGCCCGCTTCGCCGTCGGCCGCCAGCCCGCCGGATCGGTCGTCGTGCTCGACCTGAAACTGCGCGGCGTGCGCGACGCGGCAGCGGTGATGGAGGTCGTCGGCATGGGGCACCGGGTGCTGATCGTGTCCGCGCACGCCGGTCAGTCCGAAGTGCTCAGTGCGATGGCCGCCGGCGCGAGCGGCTATCTGTCCAAGGACGCAGACGGGCCGGAGATCCTGCGCGCGGTGCGCCAGATCGCCGCGGGCAACAGCTACGTCTCGCCGACACTGGCCGCGTTCGTGCTGAACTCCACCCGCCAGCCCCAGGCCGGTCCGCGCATCGTACTGTCCGAACGGGAGCGTCAGGTGCTCGCGCTGCTCGCCGCGGGCGAACGCGACGCGGACATCGCCGAGGCCATGTCGATCAGCATCCGCACGGTACGGTCCTATTTGGACAGAATCCGCGACAAGACCGGCCGCCGCCGTCGCCCGGAACTCACCCGGCTCGCCATCCAGGAAGGGCTGGGCGTCAAGCCGAGCGAGTGAGCTAGGGCAACCGCGGGTGCAGTTCGGCCCACTCGCCGATCGCGCCCTCCGGCAAGTGTTTGCGCATCAGCAGCATCGGGCTGATCCGGTTCTTGAGTTGGCGCAGCCGCTTGATGCCGGCGATGTCCAACTCGGTCCAGTGCGGCAAGACCTGCCGTGCCTCGGCGGCCGAGATCGGCAAGTCGGTGAGGAAGGCTTCGAGCGCGGCCATCGGATCGAGATAGGGCTCGCCGGTCTCGGCCGGGAAACGCATCAACAAGAATGCGGTCAGGTTGAGCTGGCTCACCCAACAGGTCTTCCCGCCTGAGCTTGCCCTTGGTCACGGCTGCCAGCCACAAGGCGGCATGCGTCTCGAGATCTTCGTCGAGCGGGCGTTCGGCTTTGTGGGCACTGCGGGTGATGCGGGTGTGGACGCGCTCGATCATCGTGAGCCAGGCGTTGCTGGTCATCATCGGGCCGCACTCCTTTCGCTGACCGTGCGGCCCTTCCACGCTCCGCCCCGGCCGAGCCAGTGGCGGCGGGCCGAGTCGATGGTCATGGCGGCGTAGAGCAGCGCGATCACGGGAAGGAGCGGCGCGCGCCAGGGCGGTAGGTCGTAGAGGCGCAGCACCGGGACGAAGGTGGCGCTCATGATCAGCCAGGCGAGGCCGCCTGCGCCGAGCAGCCACCACCAGCCGAACGCGCCGATCACCACCGCGACCGGCGGCAGCACGTAGAGCAGCAGCAGGCCGACGATGGTGCCGAGCAACAGCGCGGGGGAGTAGCGCAACTGGGTGTAGGCCGACCGCGCGACCATGTCCCAGATGTCGGCCAGCCGAGGGTAGGGGCGCAGGCTGCGCACGGCGGCGGTGAAGCCGAGCCAGGTCGGGCCGGTGCGTTTGAGGAGTTTGCCGAGGGCGACGTCGTCGATGTGCGCGTCGCGGATCGCGGCCAGTCCGCCCGCCTGCGCCAGCGCCGAACGGCGGACCAGCATGCAGCCGCCCGCTGCGGCGGCGACCCGTGACGACGGCTTGCTGACCAGGCGGAACGGGTAGAGCTGGGCGAAGAAGTACACGAAAGCGGGCACGACCAGCCGCTCCCAGGCAGTGTCGGTGCCCAGCCGGGCCATCAGCGAGACGAGGTCCAGCCGGTCCCGCTGCGCCTTGCCGACCAGGTTGGTCACGCTGTCGGCGGGATGCGCGATGTCGGCGTCGGTGAACAGGAAGTAGTCCGGTTCGCCTGCCGCGTCGACGCCGCGCGCCATGGCCGCGACCTTGCCTGCCCAGCCGGGCGGCGGGCCGTCGCCGCGCACGATGGTGAGGCGTTCGGTGCCCAGCGATTCGGCGACGGCCGCGGTGTCGTCGGTGCTGGCGTCGTCGACCAGGATCACCCGGAACTCGCCCGGATAGTCCTGGGCCAGCAGGGCGGGCAGGGACGCGCCGAGGATGTCGGCTTCGTTGCGCGCGGGCACCACGGCGACCACCGACGGCAGCGGCGCGGCGGCACGGTCCGAAGAGGACAGCCGGTGGCCGGTGCGCCAGTAGCCGCCGTGCGCGAGCAGCAGGTAGATCCAGGCGGCGAGGGCGAGCGCGGCCAGGACCAGCAGGATCAGCACCGGTTCATTATCGACGTCGTCATCGAATCACTGGGCAGGACCTGACCGGTTGCCGTAGGTTGAGGCCATGGCCACGGCACCCGCGGTGGAACTCGACGTCGGTCACCGGACCGTTCGCGTCTCCAGCCCGGATCGGGTGTATTTCCCGGCGCGCGGCGAGACAAAGCTGGACCTGGTCAACTACTACCTGTCGGTGGGCGAGGGTATCGTCCGCGCGTTGCGGGAGCGGCCGTGCATGCTGCACCGGTTCCCGAGCGGCGTGGCCGGGGACAAAGTGCACCAGAAGCGGATTCCGGGGGGCGCGCCGCCCTGGCTGGAGACCGTGCGGGTCAGCTTCCCGCGCTACCACCGCTTCGCCGACGAGCTGTGCGTCACCGAGCTGGCCAGCGTGATCTGGGCCGTCCAGATGTCTACAGTGGAGTTTCACCCGTGGAACTCGCGCCGGGCGGACACGGAGAGCCCGGACGAGTGGCGCATCGACCTCGACCCGATGCCGGACTGCCCGTTCAGCACCGTGCGGCGCATCGCGCACCTCGCGCACGAGGTGCTCGACGAACTCGGCGCGGTCGGCTGGCCCAAGACCTCCGGCGGCAACGGCCTGCACATCTACGTGCGGATCGAGCCGCGCTGGGGGTTCCACGAGGTGCGCAGGGCCGCGCTGGCGTTCGCCCGCGAAGTGGAACGCCGCGCTCCGCAGCTGGTCACCACGACGTGGTGGCGCAAGGACCGCGATCCGGGCGCGCTGTTCGTGGACTACAACCAGAACTCGCGTGACCACACCATCGCCAGCGCGTACTCGGTGCGCGGCGTCCCCGAGGGCACGGTGTCCACGCCGATCACCTGGGACGAAGTGGACGACGTCGAACCGAGGGAGTGCACGATCGCGACCGTGCCCGAGCGGTTCCGCAAGCTGGGCGACCTGCACGCGGGCATCGACGACGTCGCCTACTCGCTGGACACGTTGCTGGAATGGGCCGACCGCGACGGCCTCGATCCCTGAGATGAGACCGCCATGCGCGAAGTGAAATTACAGATCAGCATGTCGCTGGATGGTTTTGTGGCCAGCGACCGGCAGCATCCCGGCACGAGCGTGCCCGAGGACGACGAACTCGTCGACTGGAAGGCGAACCGGCTGACCTCGGTGGGCGCGCACCTGATGGGCCGGGTGACCTATCTGGAGATGGCCTCCTACTGGCCGACCGCGACCGGCCGGTACGCGGACGTGATGAACAGCAGCCCGAAGATCGTGTTCTCCAAGACGCTCACCGAAGCCACCTGGCCGACGACCCGGATCGCCAGCGGTGAGCTGGCCGAGGAGATCGCGGCGATCAAGGCCGAGCCAGGCGCGGACGTGGTCGCGCATGGCGGCGCCGCGTTCGTCGCGGCGCTGGCCGCCGGCGGGCTGATCGACGAGTACTGCCTGGTCGTCCAGCCGCTCGCGCTCGGGCGGGGCCAGGGCCTGTTCGCGGAGCTGCCCGAGGCGCGGCGCCTGGAGCTGGTCGAATCCCGGGGTTTCCCGTGCGGTGTCGTCGTGCAGGTCTATCGACCGGCCTAGATCCGGACGACCAGCTTTCCCTTGGCGGTGCCCGCTTCCATGGCGGCGTGCGCTTCGACGATCTGGTCGAAGGCGTACACGCGATCGATCGGCACCGTGGCCTTGTCCGCCGCGACCGCGTCCAGGAACTCCTGCAACACCTCGCCGGGCAGGTCGTCGGCGTCGCCGCCATACCCGGCCAGTCGCACGCCGCGCGGCAGGTACGCGATCGGGTAGAAGTCCTTGACGGTCCACTCGTTGGACAGCATCCCGGTGAAGCAGACGACGCCGTGCACGCGGACCGCGCGCAACGTGTCCGGCAGGGTCGGCGTGCCGACCAGTTCCAGCGCGCTGTCCACGCCGTCCGGGACGATCGCCCGAACCTGCGGCGCGACCGCGCCGTCGTCGATCAGCACATGGTCGACGCCGAGGGCGGTGAGCGCGCCGGACTTGGCCGGGTTGCGGGTGGTGGCGAACACGGTCATGCCGCGCCGCTTGGCCAGCACCGCCGTGGCCATGCCGACCGACGACGTGCCGCCCCGGATCAGGATCGAGCCGCCGGGCTGCGCGTCGAGCCCGACGGTGAGCGAGCCGTACGCGGTCTGCAACATCTCCGGGACCGCGCCGAGCACATCCCAGTCCAGGTCGGACCGGAACGGGATGACCTGGCCGGCCGGCACGCAGGTGTACTCGGCATAGCCGCCGTCGAAGGTGCGGCCCATGTTGCCCATCATGGTCATGACCTGCTTGCCCTCGGCGAATTCGCCGCCGGGGCACGCCTCGACGACGCCGGTCGCCTCGATGCCGAGCACGCGCGGGAAGGTCACGCCTTCGGCCAGGCCGAGCCGGGTGTGCAGTTCCGAGCGGTTCAGGCCGAAGGCCCGCACCTTGATCAGCACCCAGCCGGGCGCGGGTTCCGGGACGGGGAGTTCGCGGATGGTCAGCGCGGTCGGGGGACCGGGGGCGTCGAGCACGATCGCCCGCATGGTCGCGGTCATGGCGTGGTGATCCTTTCCGATACGACGGTGCCTGCCGCGCGGAGCATGGCGAGCGAGGTGCTGAGCCGGGTCAGGCTTTCCTCGGGCAGGACCGCGCCGACCCGCAGGTGCAGTTCGGCGTCGAAGATCGCCAGCGCCCGGTCGAGCAGGTCGGTGCCCGCCGGGGTGAGTTCGACGATCGACGAGCGCCGGTCGTGCGGGTTGGGCCTGCGCGTGACCTGTCCGGCGGCTTCGAGCCGGTCGACGTTCTTGCTGGTGCCGCCGACCGTGATGGACAGCTCCTTGGCGATGTCGTGCACCCGGGCGTCCGGGATCCGCGCGATCGCCTGGAGCACGTCGAGGTTGGCCATGCTCGTGCCCAGTTCCGCGTGCAGCCGCTGGTCGAGCGCGTTCCACAGCTCGATCTCCAACCGCACGAGGTGGTTGAACAAGGCCCGCAGATCCGTCATGAGCGAATCCGTTTCCGGGGAATTAAATTCCATGGAAGCATGTTCCGAGGATAGCAGTCCGGTTCAGCGAAGGGGACACGATCATGAGCAAGGACCAACTCGCAGCCATTGACCAGGAGATTCGCCAGCGGCCGGCGCTGGCCGGGCTCGACCTCGCTGGCATGCGGAAGGCGTTCGGCGACCGGATGATCTCGAACGAGGGCCTGCCGCTTCCGCGGACCGCCGAGGGCTCGCTCGGCGGCGTGCCCGTGCTGCACATCGGCGACGAGACCAGCGATGACGTGGTCTTTCACCTGCACGGGGGCGGCTACATGCTGGGCTCGGCGGCCGAGCTGGCGCGGCTGTCCGGCGCGATCGGGGCCCGGGCCGGAGCGCGGGTGATCTCGGTCGACTACCGGCGCGCACCGGAGCACCCGTTCCCGGCCGCGCTCGACGACGCGTTCGCCGCCTACCAGGCCTTGCTCGACTCGGGCGTGCCCTCGGCCCGGATCGCGTTCGCGGGGGAGTCGGCAGGCGGCGGTCTGGTGCTGGCCACGATGCTCGCCGCGCGCGAGGCCGGCCTGCCACTGCCGAGTTCGGCGGTGGTGCTGTCCGCGTGGACCGACCTGACCCTGGCCAGCGAGAGTCTGACCAGCCGGGTCGCGGTCGACCCGTTCATGCGCAAGGAGGCGCTGGTCGCGTGGGCCGAGGCCTATCGCGCCGGGGCCGATCCGGCCAATCCGCTGCTCAGCCCGGTCTTCGCCGACCTGCACGGCTTGCCGCCGCTGCTGATCCAGGTCGGGTCCAATGAGGTCATGCTGGACGACTCGGTGCGGCTGGCCGCGCGGGCCGCCGCCGACGAGGTCGAGGTTCGGCTGGAGGTCACGCCGGGCGCGTCGCACGTGTTCCAGTCCTTCGGGGAACGGATCGACGAGGCGAATCGCGCGCTGGACGACCTCGGTTCGTTCATCAGGGCCCACTATCCACGGTAACTGTCCATTGTGGATTCCTGTGTTCAGCAAGGGAAAGTCGCCGGCCGCCTTGTTGTAATGTGGCTGCGGGCGCGTGCAGTCAGCTGGATCGGGGATGGCGATGGCATTCGGGACGGGACCGCGATGATGGCCTCGCCCGATCCCGTCGACGAGCCGATCCGGTTCGCCGTGCTCGGACCGGTGCGCGTCTGGCGCGGCGGCGAAGAGGTCGCAGGCGGACCACCGCAGCAGCGCGCGATCCTGGCATTGTTGCTGGTCAGGGCCGGTGCGCCGGTGAGCATGTCCGAGCTGATCGAGCTGCTCTGGCCCACCGATCCGCCGACCAGCGCCGCGAACGTGGTGCACCGCTACATCGGCACCCTGCGCCGCCAGCTCGAACCGCACCTGCCCACCCGGCACGCCGGCCGCTGGCTGATCCGCCAGGTCGGCAGCTACCGGCTCAACGTCGACGCGAACTCGCTCGACCTGCTGGAATTCCGCGAACGCGTGCACACCGCCCGCGGCCTGGCCGCCAAAGACCAGGCCGACGCCGCGGTCGAGGCGTTCGTGGCCGCACTGTCGCTGTGGCGCGGACCGTGCCTGGCCGGGATCGACGTGTCCGGCAGCGCGCAAACCACCTTCACCGAGATCGACCGGGAACGGATCACGGTCGCGCTGGAAGCCGCGGACGCTGCGCTGTCGGTCGGCCGCTCCCGCAAGGTGCTGGCCGCGTTGCGCGAGGTCGCCGCGCTCAACCCGCTGGACGAACCCCTCCAGGCGCGCCTGATGCTGACCCTGGCGGGCAGCGGTTACCAGGCCGAGGCGCTCAGCGCGTTCCGCGCGGTGTCGGCTCGGCTCTCCGACGAACTGGGCATCGGCCCGGGCGCCGAACTGCGCGCCGCGCACCAGCGGGTGCTGCGCCAGCAGGTCGGCCAGCCCACCGCCGCCTCCGCCGCCGTCGCGACGCCGCCGACCGAGGCCCAGGCCGCGCCGCCGAGCGTGGCATCGCCGGTCATCCTGCCCGCGCAACTGCCCCCGGACCTGCCGATGTTCACCGGGCGGCGAGCCGAACTGGCGCGGTTGACCGCGCTGCTCGACCCGGAACGCGCCCGCACCACCATGCCGATCATCACCATCGACGGCATCGCCGGCATCGGTAAAACCAGCTTCGCCGTGCACTGGGCACACCGGCTCGCCGAGCAGTACCCGGACGGTCAGCTCTACGTCGACCTGCGCGGGTTCGACCCCAGCGGAGCCGTGCTCGGACCGAGCAAGGCGCTGCGCGGGTTCCTGGACGCGCTCGGGGTTTCCGCGCAACGCATCCCGGACAGCGTCGAGGCCCAGGCCGGTCTGTTCCGCAGCCTGCTCAACGGCCGCCGCATTCTGATCATGCTGGACAACGCGCGCGACGTGGCCCAGGTCCGGCCGCTGTTGCCCGCGACAGCAGGCGCGCTGGTGATCATCACCAGTCGCAACCAGCTCTCCGGCCTGATCACCACGCACGCCGCCCGCACCCTCACCCTGGACCAGTTCTCGATCGACGAGTCCCGCGAGGTGCTGACCCGGCGGCTGGGCCCTCACCGCTTCGCGCACGAGGGCGCCGCGCTCGACGAGATCATCAACTGGTGCGCCGGACTGCCGCTGGCCATGGCGATCGTGGCCGCGCGGGCCACCATCCACCCGAACATGCCGCTGGCCGAGATCGCCGGGGAACTGCGCGACGCCCGTACCCGGCTGGACGCGTTCAGCGCCGACGACGACGTCGCCGCCGACCTGCGCGCGGTGTTCTCCTGGTCCTACCGGCTGCTCAGCCAGTCCGCCGGCCGGTTGTTCCGGCTGCTGTCGGTGCACGCGGGCCCGGACATCTCGCGCAACGCCGCCGCCAGCCTGCTCGGCGTGCGCAGGCGCGAGGTGCGCCAGTTGCTGGCCGAACTCACCAGCGCGCGGCTGCTCGTCGAGCACTATCCGGGCCGCTACGAGATGCACGACCTGGTCCGCGTCTACGCGGCCGAGCTGAGCGCGCAGCTGGACGGCGACGAGGAACGGCGCCAGGCGCTGGGCCGGTTGTTCGACCACTACCTGATCAGCGCGCAGCGCGCCCAGTTGCGGCTGCACCCGCTCTACCTGCCGACCGAACCACCGCCGCCGCGCGCCGGGGTCACCCCGGAGGACTGCGCCGACCAGGCCGCCGCGATGACCTGGTTCACCGAGGAACGACAGGTGCTGACCTCGGCGGTCAAGCATGCGGCCACCACCACCGGCCTGCGCGACTACGCCTGGGAGCTGGCCCTGCGCCAGCAGCAGTTCTTCCAGCTCTCCGGCGCCTACCACGACTGGGCCGCGCTGATGCGCACCGCGTTGCAGACCGCGCGGGAGGAACGCGACGTGTCCGCGCAGGCGCGCACGCACCGCAGCCTCGCGGGCGCCTACCACTTCCTGCGCCACAACGAGCAGGCCATCGAGCACCTGACCAGCACCTGCGCCCTGTTCCACCAGCTCGGCTACCGCCTGGAACACGCCTACGTGTGCGTGAACTTCGGTGCCATCCGCCGCGCGATGGGTCAGGTCGAGGCGTCCATGCGGCACTACCGGGACGCGCTGGAGCTGTTCCGCGAGATGGGCAACTTCAAGGGGCAGGCGACCGCGCTGGAAGGCATCGGCTGGTGCGAGACCAAGGCGGGCAACACCTGCGTGGCGATCGGCCTGATCGAGGAGTCGATGGCCCTGTTCGGCCGGATCGACGACCAGGTCGGCGTCGGCTACAGCTGGACCGGCCTGGGCAAACTCCGCCAGTCCACCGGCGAGCACGAGCAGGCGATCGAGTACCTGACCAGGGCGATCACGCTGTTCGTCGGTATCGGCGACCGCGCCAACACCGCCGACTGCATGCTCTGGCGAGGCGATTCCCGCGCCGCCCTCGGCGATGTGAGCGGCGCGCGGGAGGACTGGCAGCGGGCCCTGGACACCATGGACGACCTGGAGCTGCCGCTGGCCGACGAGGCGCGCGACCGGTTGCGGGCCACCGAGACCGTGCACCAGTGAGGTGGTGGCACCACCACACCTGCGGTGATCACGACCGCGCGGCCTGGCCGGCGTTGCGGCCGAACAGCTCCTGGTAGACCGGCCCCAACAACAGCCACCCGCCGCACAGCGTGCCCAGTCGCGGCAGCCAGCCCAGCAGCGGCGCGGTCTGGTCCGGGTGGTTGATCACCAGGATCGCCACCAGCAGCAGCGCGGCCGCGATCCCGCAGGCCAGCAGGCACCTGAACCAGTCCCGCCACTCCTTGGCGATCCGGGCTTTGCCCCGCACCTTGACCGGCGCGGGCCCGCCCGCGAAGCGGTGCGCGAACCGCGCGTCGGCCCAGCGCACCATGGCCTTGCCGAACACCACGCTGAACCCCAGGTAGACGGCGGCCAGTCCGTGCGAGAGGCCGGCCCTGGCCCCGCCCGCCAGGTTGACCACGCTGACCACCAGCACGCCCAGATCGATCAGGGGTAGCGCGAGCAACACGACTGTGCTGAACCGCCGCATCCGCAACGGATACCGCGCCACCAGCCCGACCATCAGGAAGACCCAGAACCCGGCCTCACCGGCGACGATTGCCAAGGTCGAGGGGTTCTGCGCCAGATAACTCCGCACACCGTTCACCCGTCCACCGTCGCCGCGAGCGACCGCTCGGCGCGTCGGCGGAGCGCATGATCGGGGATCATCACTTCGTAGGAGGCGCGCGAGCCGGGCGATGTGCTGTCATGGTCCGGTGCGCATGCGAGTCGTCCGCCAGCTGGCCTGCCTGCGCCAGCGCGATCTGCCGGGATGGCAGCAGGACGGCCTGATCGCGCTGTTCACCCTGGTCATCGGCGTGCTGGTGTACACGACCGGGATGTCCGAGCTGCTCCCGTTCGGTACCCGGGTGCCGCTGTGGGGGCGGCTGGCCGAACTCGCCGTGATGTGCGGGCTGGAGCTGCTGCGCCGTCGCCAGCCGCTCGGGCTGCTGCTGGCCACCGCCGGGCTCGGCGCAGACATCGCGCTCGGGGTGTCGCTGCCGGTGCTGTTCGTCTACACCGACTTCCTCTACGCGGCCACGCTGTACGGGTCGCGCCGCACCAGCCGGGTCATGATCGGGGTCGCGGCGGCCGGTCCGGTCGCGCTGCTGCTCGGCCTGCTCGGCTACGCGCACGACCTGCACGTCGCCGTGGTCGCCACCGTGGGCGTGCTGCCGTTCGTGATCACCCCGGTCTGGTGGGCCGCGCACGTCCGCCAGCAACGCGATGTCGCCGACGCCGAACGGGCCAACGCCGCCCAGCTGGCCCGGATCGCCGAACTGGACCGGCGCGCCGCGGTCGCCGCCGAACGCGGCCGGATGGCCCGCGACCTGCACGACGTGATCGCCGGCCACCTGTCGGCGATCGCCATCCAGTCCGGTGCCGTGCTGGCCATGCCGGACGACCCGAGCACCGCGCGCACCGTGCTGACCTCGGTCCGGGAGAACAGCGTGCACGCGCTGGCCGAGATGCGCGCCATGATCGACCTGCTGCGGGCCGAGTCCGGCCGGCTCGACGACGAGACCACCGCGCCCGCGCGGCTGGCTGAGCTGTCCCGGCTGGTCGCCTCGGCGCGTGCCGGCGGCATGCGGGTCACCGTCGAGTCCTCAGTAGACGGAGAAGACCTGCCGGTCGCGATCGACCTCACCGCCTACCGCATCGCGCAGGAGGCCCTGACCAACGCCATGAAGCACGCGCCCGGCGGCACGGTCCGGGTCGAGATCTGCCTGCGCGGACCCGTGCTCACCGTCGAAGTCCACAACGACCTGCCCGCGCCAGCCCCGCCCGGCAACGGGCACGGCCTGCTCAACATGCGCGCGCGAGCCGACGCGGTCGGCGGCACGCTGCGGGCCGGACCGGTCGGCGGCGGCTGGATGGTGCACGCCGAACTGCCGCTCGCGGCGCTGCCCGTCGCCGAAGGCCGGACATGACCATCCGGGTGCTGGTCGCCGACGATCACGGCGCGATCCGCGCCGGGCTCATGCTGATGCTCGGCAACGACCCGCAGATCGAGGTGATCGGCGAGGCCGCCGACGGCGAAACCGCGATCCGGCAGACCAGGGCGCTGCGGCCGGACGTGGTGCTGATGGATGTGCGCATGCCGGGCACGGACGGCATCGCCGCGACCCGGCGGATCGTCACCGAGGGGCTGGCCGACGTCCTCGTGCTGACCACGTTCGATCTCGACGAGTACGTGCACGCGGCACTGCGCGCGGGAGCTGCCGGGTTCCTCCTCAAGTCCGTCGAGGCGCCACACCTCGTCGAGGCCGTCAAACTGGTCGCCGCCGGGGACGGTGTGCTCGCACCGGCCGTGACCAGGCGACTGATCCAGGCCTTCGCCGCGACCAGTGCCGAACCGCCCGCTCCGCCCAGCGGACTTGATGATCTTACCGACCGCGAACGCGAGGTGTTCGGCTGCCTCGGGTCCGGAATGTCGAACGCGCAGATCAGTTCTCGCTTGCGGATCGGTGAGACCACGGTCAAGACCCACGTCTCGCGGGTGCTGACCAAGCTCGGCGTCCGATCTTGCGTGCAGACGGCGATCCTGGCCCAGGACTACGGGCTGGTCGTCGATTAGTTGACCAGTTCGTAATAGCGATTACGACCAGTCGGAAATCGAACTAGCGGTACCGCCGAAGGCGTGGTGAGGCTCACTCCTTTCGGCGGTGTTTGGTACCCACACTGGACCAGACATGCACCTGTCTGATTGCATACTGCGCATGTTCACGTATGTGGCCGTTACCGGGGGCACGGGGTTCGGCAGGTGTCCGACACGGTGAGGACAGCGCGTGACCTGTGGCTTCGCGGCCGTGCGGTGGTCAACGAGGCGGCCCGACGCTACGGACCGGTAGCCGCGGAGGCCATCAACCGGTACCTGCAGGCTCCCCAACCCCAGCAACCCCGGCAAACCGTTGTCCACCAGCCAATTTCGCCGCCCGGCGTCCCGGCCGAACGGATCGGCGAGGTCTGCTCGACCCTCGCGTTACGGGACCTGAACCTGATCAACTCGGTGCTCGACGAGCTGCAGGAGATGTACCGCAACGAGGCCAATCCGGATCTTCTCGGCAAGCTGTACCGAATTGACAACCTGGCCAACCTGCTGCGCCGCAATTCGGAAAACATGCTGGTGCTGGCCGGAAAGGGCGCCAACGACACCGGCGTCGGCGAAGCCTCATTGGTCGACCTGTTACGCGCGGCCGCCTCCCCGATCCGCCAGTACGAGCGAATCGCCTTCGGCCGAATCGTGGCTGCCGGAATTGTCGCACCTGCCGCCGCCGACATCGTCCGGGTGCTCGCCGAATTGCTCGACAACGCGGCCAACAATTCCCCGCCCACCACCAGCGTCCGGGCCAGTGCGCACTTCACCGAGTCCGGCAGCGTGCTCGTCCGCGTCGAGGACGACGGCCTCGGCCTGTCCGAGACGCAGCTTCAGGGGGTGAACAAGCGGCTCGCCCGCGCGCCCGAGTTCGAACCCGACGCCGTCGCGCACATGGGCCTGTCGGTGGTCGCCCGGCTCGCCGCCCGCCACCACCTGCGGGTGCGGCTCGACCGGCGCACGCCCAACGGCACCACCAGCCTCGTCACCATCCCGGCCGCGCTGATCTGCGATCTGCCCGCCGAGGACCTGTGGTCCGGCATGCACACCGTGCCGGCCAACGGGTCGGCCCCGGTCCCACCCGCTCCCCGGGCCGAGCCCACCGGCGACGACCCGGCCGACCGCGACGCCTTCACGCCGATCACGCCGGCCGATCCCACCAGCCCGAAGTGGCCCGGCATCACCGAAACCGACGCTCCGACCACCTCGACCGGCCTGCCCCGCCGAGTGCCGAGCAGCCTGCGCCCGGCCGGACGCAACAAGCACGCGGCCGCACCGGTGTCGACCGATCCCAAGGACGTCGCGGCGGGCCACGAGCGGATGCTGTCCGACCTGGCCGCATTCGACGACGGCATCGAAGCGGCCCGCACCGAGCAGCCCGAGCCCGAGGTGGGCGAACCAGCACAACAAGAAGGACAAGACACGTGACGGCGTACCACGACGCCGCGAGCACCCCCGACTTCACCTGGCTGATCAGCGACTTCGTGAACCGAGTGCATGGCGTCACCCACGCACTGATCCTGTCCTCGGACGGTTTGCCGCTCACCGCATCGCGCTCGACCGACCAGACCTCGGCGGACAGTCTCGCCGCGATCGCCAGCGGCGTGCTCGGTCTGGCCAGGACCAGTTCGGAAATGTTCGGGATGGGCAACTGCGAGGTGATCATCCACCGGCACTCCGGCGGGCACTTCCTGTTCATGCCCATGGGCGAGCATGGCGGACTCGTCGTGCTGACCGGCCCGCGGTGCGACATGCAGGCGGTCGCCCAGGAAATGTCCATGTTCGTGCAGAGTTACGCGCGGCACCTGACCCCGAGGGTCCGCAACGCGCTGCGCCCGATGGCGTCGGCCCCACCGGACCTGGGCTGATCCAGGAGGAGGAAGGAGGTAAGCAAGTGTCAAACACGGCAGGGCCAACAACCGCGGGCTCGACTCCTCCGGTGAACACCTGGGTCGCCGACCGGATCCGCCCCTACCTGCTCACCGGTGGCCGCACCGCGACGACCCACGAGTTGCTGGTGGAAACCATCATCTCGGTGCCCAACTACGACCAGACGCTCGCCGCCCGGCTGATGCCGGAGTCGCGGGAGCTGTACACGCTCGCCAGATCGCGGGTGTCCATCGCGGAACTGTCGGCGTTGCTGACGATCCCGCTGGCCGTGATCCGGGTCCTGGTCAGCGATCTTGCCGACTACGGTGCGATCATGATCCACCCGACCGCGTCCACCTTCCGACATGACGGGGCGACCATGCAGCGAGTGCTCGACGCGCTGCAGAACTTGAAGGTGCAGCCGTGACTCAACCACCTTCGAACCTGATGATCTCGGCGAAGATCGTGGTGGCCGGTGGCTTCGGCGTCGGCAAGACCACCTTCGTCAGCTCGGTCAGCGAGGTGCCGCCGCTCAACACCGAGGCGTGGATGACCGGGCCCAGCGAAGGCGTCGACGATCTCGGCGGCGTGGGGGGCAAGACCAAGACCACGGTCGCCATGGACTTCGGCAAACGCACCCTGGCCGACGACCTCATGCTGTACCTGTTCGGCACCCCCGGCCAGCCTCGGTTCTGGTTCATGTGGGACGACCTCGCGCGTGGCGCCATCGGCGCGATCGTGCTCGTGGACGGCAGGCCCAACCAGATCGAGAAGTCCTTCCCGGCCATCAACTACTTCGAGAACGACTCGGACGTGCCGTTCATCGTCGCGGTCAACATGTGGGACGGCCAACTCGCCCACCGGCCGAACGAATTACGAGACGCACTCGCTCTCTCGCCGTCGGTTCCGCTCGTCACCTGCGACGCGCGCGACCGGAACTCGGTGGTCGACACCCTCAGCGCGCTGGTCCAGTTCACGCTCGGCGGCCTGCGCGTGGGTGTGGGTACCTAGCGGCGAGGAAGAGGATAACGGTATGCGGCATAACAGGTTAGCGTTGCGGACCGATCGGGAAGGTGGCGAATAGGGTGCGCAAGATCCTGATCGTCGGCGCGGGCCAGTCCGGCCTGCAACTCGCGCTCACCCTGCTGGAGAACGGTTATCAGGTCACCCTGATGTCCGCGCGCACCGCGGAGGAGATCCGCAACGGCAAGGTGATGTCCACCCAGTGCATGTTCGACGCCGCGCTGCAGCACGAACGCGACCACGGCCTGAACCTGTGGGAGGACGAGTGCGTCAAGGTCGAGGGCCTTGGCGTTTCGGTGCTCGGCCCGGACGGCCAGCGCGCCCTGGACTGGTTCGCCGAACTGGACAACTACGCGCAGTCGGTCGACCAGCGGCTGAAGATGTCGGGCTGGCTCGACCTGTTCGCCAAGCGCGGCGGCAAGCTGATCATCTCCGGCGTCACCACCGCCGACCTCGACGCGCTGACCTCCCGCTACGACCTGACCATCGTCTCGGCGGGCAAGGGTGAACTGGTCGGCCTTTTCGACCGCGACCCGTCCCGTTCCCCGTACACCAGCCCGCAGCGTGCGTTGTCCCTCGCCTACGTGCACGGTCTCGGGCCGCGACCCGAGCACCCGGACAAGAACGCGGTCCGGTTCAACATCGCGCCCGGCATGGGCGAGCTGTTCATGATCCCCGCGCTCACCCTCAGCGGGAACTGCGACATCCTGTTCTGGGAAACGATTCCCGGTGGCCCCGGCGACATCTTCCGGGATCGGATGACGCCGCAGGAACACCTCAACCGCATCCTCGAACTGATGAAGACCTACACGCCGTGGGAGTACGAGCGGGCGCAGAAGGTCGAGCTGACCGACGACAAGGCCGTCCTCGCCGGTGGCTACACGCCGGTCGTCCGGCAGCCCATCGGTGAACTGGAATCCGGCGGCATCGTGCTCGGCATGGCCGACGTGGTCGTCGCCAACGACCCGATCACCGGCCAGGGCAGCAACAACGCCAGCAAGTGCGCGGCGTCCTACCTGACCGACATCCTGGCGCGCGGCGACGAGCCGTTCGACCGGGCCTGGATGCAGTCCACCTTCGACCACTACTGGGACTACGCCCAGCACGTCACGGTGTGGACCAACGCGCTGCTGTCCCCGCCGCCCCCGCACGTGCTGGAGATCCTCGGCGCGGCCAGCGTCGCCCCGGAGGTCGCGCACCGCTTCGCCAACGGGTTCGGCGACCCGTCCGACTTCCAGAACTGGTTCCTGGACCCGGACAAGGCCAAGGCCTACCTGGCCAGCGTCATGCCGCAGCAGGACTGATCGTGACCGCGTCGATCCAGGACTCCCGGCTGCGCGAGTCCTGGATCGACGCGGTGCGTTCGCTGGGCGGGAACACCGCTGTCGCGCGACGTGGCGCAGGCGAACTGGCCGCGCGCTACGCCGAACCGCACCGGCGCTACCACAACACCGCGCACGTTCTGGCGGTGTTGAGGGATTCCGCCGTGCTGGCCGACGATCTCGGTCTCGCGGCGCGGGACCGCGCGATCGTGACGCTGGCCGCGTGCGCGCACGACGTCCGCTACGACGGCAAACCCGGCGAGGACGAGCGCAACAGCGCGCAGTGGGCCGGAAACCACTTGCGCGAAGCGGGAATCGGTGTGACCGAGGTGTCCGAAGTGGAGCGTCTCGTGCTGGCGACCATCGACCACGCGGCCGCTGCCGACGATCTCGCCGCCCAGATCCTGTTCGACGCCGACCTCGCCATCCTCGCCGCCGCTCCCGCCGACTACGAGCGCTACCGGCTCGCCGTCCGCGCCGAATACGCCGCCGTCCCGGAGGACGCCTGGCGCACCGGCCGCGCCGCCGTGCTCACCAGCCTGGCCGTCCGCGACCCGCTGTTCCACACGACGTCAGCCAGGCAACGCTGGGAGCAGGCCGCCAAAGCGAACCTGGCCGCCGAACTGGCGACGCTCTAGACCCAGGGATTGACCAAACTCGAACCCAGGGTTGACGAATTCGGTTGCGCGGCCCGGTTCAATCACTGCGTGACTACTGGGGTTCTCGAACGCACCGCCGCGCAGCCCGCCGATCCACCGACCCGTCGCCTGGAAGGCGTCGCGTTGCTCGGCATTCTCGCGCTGGCCGCGGTGCTGTACTGCTGGGGGATCGGCGATCGCGCGCTACAGCCGTACTACGCGGCCGCGATCCGGTCGATGACCGAGAACGGCAAGGCGTTGCTGCTCGGCGGGTTCGATCCGGCCGGCGTGGTGAGCATCGACAAGACGCCGTTCGCGTTCTGGGTGCAGGGCATCGGCGTGTGGATCTTCGGCTATCACTGGTGGGCGATCGCGCTCGTCCAGGCGGTCGAAGGCGTCGCCGCGGTGTTCGTGCTGCACCGGGTGGTGCGGCGCTGGGCGGGGGAGCGGCCCGCGCTGGTGGCCGCGCTGATCCTGGCGGTCTCGCCGATCGGCACCGCGGTCTACCGCGCCAACCAGGCCGACGGCCTGATGGTGCTGATGCTGCTGATCGCCGCCTACTGCGTGACCAGGGCGGTCGAGCGGGCAGTGGACGGCAAGGGCACCGGCTGGCTGGTGTGGGCGGGCACGTTCATCGGTCTGGCGTTCTTCGCGAAGATGCTGGCCGCCTGGGTCGTCCTGCCCGCGCTCGCCATCGTCGACCTCGCCGCTCCGATCAGCTGGCCGAAACGGCTGCTGCGCTTCCTCATCGCCGGCGCGACGACCGTCGCCGTGTCGCTGGCCTGGCCGATCATGGTCAGCCTGTGGCCGGCGAGCGACCGGCCCTACATCGGCAGCACCTCGGACAACTCGATCTGGCAGCTGATCTTCGGCTACAACGGGTTCGGCCGGGTCGCCGGCGGCAGCATCGGGTCGCTGGGCAACATCGGCAGCTCCTACGGCGTGCAGTTCGCTGGGTCGCCCGGTCCGGTCCGCCTGTTCGACGCGTCGCTGGGCGGGCAGATCGCCTGGCTGCTGCCGCTCGCGCTGGCCACCGTGATCGGCGCGATCGTGGTGTGGGCGCGCAAACGTGGCGGCACGCCGCAACAGCGGGCGGGCTGGTTGTTGTGGGGTGGCTGGCTGATCGTCGCCGGCCTGGTGTTCTCCTTCGCGGGCGGCATCTTTCACCGCTACTACACCGTCGAACTCGCACCAGCGGTCGCCGCGCTCAGCGCGGTCGGCCTGAGTGCGTGCTGGGGCTGGTACCGGGCCAGGCGCCCGGCCGGGTTGCTGTTGCCGCTGGCCATCCTCGGTTCGGGCGCGTTCGCGGTGCTGCTGCTGGCGCGCACGCCGGAGTGGCAGCCGTGGCTGCGCTTCGCGGTCGCGATCGTCACCGTGCTCGCGGTCGCCGTGCTGCTCATCGCGTTCCGCGGCGGACGGATTCCGGCACGGCCCGCGGCCGCGCTCGGGGTGATCGCGCTGCTGGTGGGTCCGTTGGCGTACTCGGTCGACACCATGCTGACCCCGCAAACCGTGATCAGCGCGGCCGACCCGGCCGCCGGACCCACCGCCGAATCCGGCGTGACCGCCACCGTGGCCGGCGCGCTCAAGTCCAGCAAAGCGGCCGAGGCCTACATCGCCTACATGAACGGCGCGGGCACCCTCACCGCAGGAGACCGGGAAGTCCTCGCCTACGTGACCGCGCACGCGCCGAACGAACGGATCCAGCTCGCGGTCGAACTCGGTAGCTGGGGCGCGGACCCGTTCCTGATCAACTCCTCGGCGCGGGTCGCCGCCTTCGGTGGCTACATCGGGATCGATCCGAGCCCGACCGCGACGCAGGTCGCGCAGTGGGCGCACAACCGTCAGCTGGGTTTCGTGCTGTTGCCCGGTCCGCTGCTGGCGATCGGCAAACTGGAGCAGAGCAGCGGCGCCAAGCCCAAGCAGCAGACGCCCAGCCTGGACACGGCCACGCTCAGCCAGCGGATCGACTGGGTGGTGCACCACTGCGTGCCCGTCCCGCCCGTCTCCATCGGACCGGCCGCCACCCAGGCCGGCCTGTTGTTCAACTGCGCATGACCGACTCGAGCCGGGCTGTGTATCGATACACAGCCCGGCTCGGTCATCAGCTGTTCCGACTGGCCGATCCGGCCGGGGCGGCCTCGGTCTTCGCGGACGGCTGAGCGCGGCGGGTGGCGACCAATACCGCGATCACCGCGAAGATCACCGCGGACACCAGGCCGACCACGTTGAGGCTGACCGTGAAGGCCACCGGGCTGCTCGACCCGCCGCCGAGGTTGAGCCGGTAGACGGCGGCGCCGACCGCGCCGAGAACCGCGATGCCGAGCGAGCCGCCCAGGTAGTTGCTGGTCTCGGACATGGACGCGGCCGACCCGGCGCGTTCCGGCGGCACCGAGCCGACGACCAGGCCGGTGCCGAGCGCGAACAGCGGCCCGGTGCCCAGCGCGAGCACGGTGATGCCCAGGATGACCAGCGGCAACGCCGCGCCGCCGTGGGCGAAGGCCAGCGCGACACAACCGAGGACGGACACGCACAGGCCGCCGGTGATCGCGGTGGACGCGGCCAGTCGCTTGGCCAGCAGCGGCGCCGTCATCGTGCCGATCGCGACGCCGATGCCCATCGGGCAGAACAGCAGCGCGGCGGCGAGCGGACCGAAACCGAGGACGTTCTGCAGATACTGGGTGACCAGCAGCCCGCAGCCCGCCATGGCGATCCCGGCCAGCACCATGCCGATCAGCACCGCGCTGAACGCGGGATTGCGCAGCAGCCGCAGGTCGAGCAGGGGAGTGGCGAGCCGCAGCTGGCGACGCACGAACGCCACGCCGACCGCGGCACCGAACGCGATCGCGCCGATCGGCAGGAGCACGTTGTGCGCGCCGTCCACGGTGAGCTGCTTGAGCCCGTACACCACCGGCAGCACCGCGACCAGCGACAACGCCACGCTACCCGGGTCGATCCGCCCTGCGCCTGGGCTGCGGAACTCGGGCAGCAGGAACGGGCCGAGGATCAGCAGCAGGCCGAGCATGGGCAGGGACAGCAGGAACACCGAGCCCCACCAGAAGTGCTGCAACAGCACACCCGCGACCACCGGGCCGAGCGCGCCACCGGCGAACTGGCAGGTGGCCCAGGCGGCGATCGCTTTTCCGCGTTGCCGGTCGTCCCGGAACATGTTGCTGATCAGCGCCAGCGTGGAGGGCATCAGCGTCGCGCCCGCGACGCCCTGCAGCGCGCGGGCCGCGATCAGCAGCTCCGGGCTGGTCGAGTAGGCGCCGACCAGCGACATCAGCAGGAAGCCGGCCGCGCCGATCAGCAACAGCCGCCTGCGGCCGATCCGGTCGCCGAGGGTGCCCATGGTGATCACGAAGCCGGCCACCAGGAAGCCGTAACTGTCGCTGATCCACAGTTGCTGCACGCGGCTGGCGCCGAGGTCGGCGGACAGTCGCGGCAGCGCGAGGAACAGGGCGGTCATGTCCAGCGCGACCAGCAGTGTCGGCAGCACCAGGACGAGCAGGCCGAGCCATTCCCGCCGGCCTGCGGCAGCGGTGGTTCCCATGTCGAGTCCTTCCCGAAGGTTCGTTGTCACCCTTCGGTCGGAGTGGTGCGCCTGGTTTTGACATCTGTGCCAGAGTTCGTGTCAAAGCGTCGGCGCCTGCTCCGACCAATGGTCGACAGCGCCCAAGCGGGCGGTGCAAGACGACGAGGAGACAGTCATGAAGTTCCTGCTGCTGATGCACATGAACCCGACCGTGTGGGAGGCGCTCACCGAGGACGAGCGCAACGAGGTGATGACCGGGCACGGCGCGTTCATGGAGACCGTCACCACGTCGGGCGAGATGATCCTGACCCAGGCGCTGGCCGATCCCTCGCAGAGCGCGGTGGTGCGGGTGCGCGACGGCGAGCGGCTGGTGACCGACGGCCCGTACCTGGAAGCCAAGGAGTACCTGGGCGGGTACTACCTGGTCGACGTGGAGAACAAGGAGCGCGCGCTGGAGCTGGCCGCGATGATCCCGGACGCGAAGATGCCGGGGATGGGCATCGAGGTGCGGCAGATCATGTTCGACAACGGTGAACTCGCGGTCTGATGCTGCCGTGACGATTCAACCGGCCATTGAGGACCTGCTGCGTGAACTCACGCCGCAGGTCCTCGGCGCGCTCGTGCGGCGGCACGGACGGTTCGAGGAGTGCGAGGACGCGGTGCAGGAGGCGATCCTGGCCGCGTCGCAGCAGTGGCCGTCCGAAGGTGTGCCCGCCAATCCGCGCGGCTGGCTGATCACCGTCGCCTCGCGCAGGCTGATCGACCAGATCCGCAGCGAGCACGCCCGCCGCGAACGCGAAGTCACCTCGGCGGTCGAAGCCGAGAGCCGAGGTGACGCGGACGAGCCGCCCGACCAGGACGACACCCTGGTGCTGTTGTTCCTGTGCTGCCATCCGGTGCTGACCGTGGCCTCGCAGACGGCGCTGACCCTGCGTGCGGTCGGCGGCCTGACCACCGGGGAGATCGCGGCCGCGTTCATGGTGCCCGAGCTGACCATGGGGGCGCGGATCAGTCGCGCCAAGCAGAAGATCAAGACCGCGGGCAGCACGTTCGCGCTGCCGGAGAAAGACGAGTGGCCGCAACGGCTCGGCGTCGTGCTGCACGTGCTCTACCTGATCTTCAACGAGGGCTACACCGCCTCCTCCGGCACCGACCTGCACCGGGTCGAACTGGCCGGTGAGGCGATCCGGCTGACCCGGATGGTGCACAAGCAGCTGCCGGGCGACAGCGAGGTGGCCGCGCTGCTGGCGTTGATGCTGCTCACCGACGCGCGCCGGGCCGCCCGGACCAACGCCGACGGCGATCTGATCCCGCTCGCCGAGCAGGATCGCGGCAAGTGGGACGCCGCGCTGATCGCCGAGGGCACCGGGCTGATCGGCGGCGCGATGACCAGCGCGTCGCTCGGCCCGTACCTGTTGCAGGCGGCGATCGCCGCGACGCACGCGGAGGCGGCTCGCGCCGAGGACACCAACTGGCAACAGGTGCACATCCTGTACAAGATCCTGGAGCGGATCGCGCCGAACCCGATGGTCACGCTGAACCGCGCGGTCGCCCTCGCCGAAGTGGAGGGTCCGGAAGCCGGCCTCCAACTACTGTCCACTTTGGATGAAGACGAGCGGATGGCCGGGCACCACCGGCTGGCCGCGGTGCGCGCGCACCTGCTCGAAGACGCCGGTGATCTGCCCGCCGCGGAGGAGAACTACCTGCTGGCGGCCAAGGAAACTGCGAGTCTGGCCGAACGCCGCTACCTGGAATCCCGCGCCGCCCGCATCAAAATCGGTCGCGCCTGAGTGTTGTCGCGACTACAACTGCACCCATGTTGCGCAAGTATCCGAGGACCCCGCACCTGGTGGGCTCCCGCCTGCAACCGGGCGACGCCGACCTGGCTTCGGTGCCGTTCACCGAGCTGGCCGGGCAGTACCTGGTGGTCGAGGAGAAACTCGACGGTGCGAACGCCGCGATCAGCTTCGACACCGGTGGCGAACTGCTGCTGCAGAGCCGAGGCCACTACCTGACCGGCGGACCGCGCGAGCGCCAGTTCGGCCCGTTCAAGGCGTGGGCGGCGACCGTGCGGCACGTGCTCGCGCCGATCCTGCGCGACCGGTACGTGCTCTACGGCGAATGGCTCTACGCCAAGCACACCGTGTTCTACGACGCGCTGCCGCACTACTTCTGCGAATTCGACGTCTACGACCGGGCCGAGGACGTCTTCCTGTCCACCAAGGCGCGCCAGGACCTGCTCGCAGGCACACCGATCGTGTCCGTGCCGATCCTGCGCGAAGGCCAGATCGCCACCCTGGCCGAACTGACCGCCCTGGTCGGTCCGTCCACCTGCCGCACCGCGCGCTGGCGCGACGCCCTCGCCGAAACCGCCCAAACCCAGGGACTCGACCCGGCCCAGGTCGCCGAGGAGACCGACACGGCCGAGGAGATGGAGGGCGTCTACGTCAAGATCGAACGCGGCGGCGAGACCGTCGGCCGGGTCAAGTGGGTCCGGCGCAGCTTTCTGACCAGCATTCTCGACGCGGGCACGCACTGGATGGACCGGCCGATCCTGCCCAACCAGCTGGCCGACCCGGAGGCGCTGTATGGACATCTTTGAGCGGCTCTGTCCCGCGCCTCCGTTGTGGACGGTGCCGTGGCCGGAGATCGTCGCCGAGTTCGACTGGGTGCGCCGCATGGCCGGTGTTCCGCAGGATGCCGTACACCACGCCGAAGGCGACGTGGCCACGCACACCAGGATGGCCTGCGAAGCGCTGGCCGCACTGCCCGAGTGGCGCGCCCGCCCGGCTGCCGAACGCGTCCGGTTGTTCGCCGCCGTGCTCCTGCACGACGTGGCCAAGCCGGACTGCACCCAGCACGAACCGGACGGCCGGATCAGCGCGCCGGGCCATTCGCGGCGCGGCGACCTGATCGCGCGCCGGGTGCTGTGGGAGCTGGGTGCGCCCGTTGCGTGGCGCGAGCACGTCGCCGCGCTGATCCGCCACCATCAGGTGCCGTTCTGGGCGCTGGAGCGGCCCGATCTGGAACGCATCGTGTTCCGGGTGAGCCTGGTCGCGAGCAACGCCGACCTGGCCATCCTCGCCACCGCCGACATTCTCGGGCGGAGCTGCTCGGACGCCGAGGAGGTGCTGGAGAACATCGCGCTGTTCCGCGAGTTCTGCGCCGACCTGCACTGCCTGGACCGGCCGCGCGTGTTCCCGTCCGAGCACGCCCGGTTCTGGTACTTCCGCAAGCCCGGCCGCGACCCCGACTACGCCGCCTTCGACGACACCCGGCTCACGGTGACCGTGCTGTCCGGTTTGCCCGGCGCGGGCAAGGACACCTGGATCACGGCGAACCGGCCGGGCGAGCCGGTGGTCAGCCTGGACGCGATGCGCGCCGAACTCGGCGTCGACCCGGCCGGTGATCAGCGCGCCGTGGTGGACGCCGCCTACCAGCGGGCCCGCGAGCACCTGCGGGCCGGGCGGTCGTTCGTGTGGAATGCGACAAATATCTCGCGTCAGCTGCGCGAGCGGTGTATCGGCCTGGTCGCCGACTACCACGGCCGGGTTGATCTGGTCGCGGTCGAGACGTCGCCGGAGCAGCTGCGCGGGCGCAACCGGGCCAGGTCGGCGCCGGTGCCGCCGGCCGTGCTCGATCGACTGGTACGTCGCTGGGAGGCGCCGGATCTGACCGAATCGCACACCTTGACCTGGGTGACGAGCTAACATGATGGCACCCTCAACTTAGGAGTGCGCATGTCCAAGACCCTGGCGATCTTCGGCGCGGGCCCGGTGCTCGGCCGCTCACTGGCCCGCCGCTTCGGCCGGGAGGGGTTCCGGATCGCGTTGATCGCCAGGACCAGGGCGAACCTCGACGCGCTGGTCGCCGATCTTGCCCAGGACGGCATCGAGGCCGCCGGGTTCACCGCCGATCTGACCGACCAGGTCCGGCTGGCCGAGGTGATCGAGGAGATCACCGTGCACTTCGGGCAGATCGACGTCGCCGAGTTCAGTCCCGGCGGCGGCAGCCTCGGCGAGGGCATCGTGTCCGTTTTGGACGTCGATCCGGCCAACCTCCAATTGATTCTCCAGCGGTTCCTGATTCCGGCGATCACGCTGGTCCGGGCGGTGCTGCCAGGCATGATCGCACGTCAGGAGGGTGCGATTCTGTTCACTGCCGGGCAATCCGGGGTTCATCCGACGGCCCGCATGGGCAACATGGGTATGGCGCAAGCCGCGCTGCGCAACTACTTCCTGAACCTGAACAGCGAACTCGCCGGCACCGGCGTCTACGTCGGCGCCGTCAACATCGGCGCGCTGATCGAGGGCAGCGTGCCGCACCAGTACGTGACCTCGGTCGCAGGCCCGGACTTCCACGGTGAGGTGATCTCGCCGGACGTCTACGCCGAGCACTTCTGGGACCGATATGCCAAGCGGGACAAGCCAGAAGTGCTGGTGGGCGACTTCACGCGCTGACACCAACGGGTGACAATTCAACAGTGATCGGCGTCAGCGGGCCGTTCCCGGCGAATGAGTCGTGAACGGGATGGGTAGTCTCTTGCAAGGATTGGTGGCGATCGATGGCGATGGTGGCGCCGCGCACCAAGAGTGGCAGGATGTCACCTGTCAGCGGTTGGGCGCGATAAACCTGTTGGACCCGTACGTCATCGCCTGATGAGGAGGCCCGGTCACGATGCCGAACGGCTCGTCATTCGCAGCAGGCGCCGCTCCACAGGGTTCGTCCCTGTCCCTGTTCGGCACCGTCGGCGTGCCGCTCACCATCGTTGCCGCGGTCGCCGTCGTGGCGATCGGCCTGCTCGCGGTGCGCAGCAGGCAGAAGAAGAAGGCCCGCGCCGCCGCTGCCGCCCGCCTGGCCGCCGCGCAGACCGTGCAGGTCTCCATGGCCGAACTGCGAGCCGAAGCCGCCGCCCGCGACGAGCGCCCGAGCGCCGAACCGGCCCCGCGCCGCACCCCGCCCCCCACCGAAACCCGCAAGGTCAGCCCGGCCCGCCGCTTCGCCGAGCCGCGCACCGAGGCCCGCCGCGACATGGCCTGGCCCTCCACCGGTGAATGGCGCGCGGTCACCCAGCCCGCCGCGAACGGCAGCAACGGGGCCAATGGGACGAACGGCAGCAACAGCGCGGATTCCCGCCGGATCGCCGCCCGGCTCGGCGGCCCGGCCCAGCCGCGCCCCGACTCGCCCACCAGGGCCAACGGCGCCCCAGCCGAGCGCCACCCCGCCCCGACCAGGCTGAACGGCACCGCCGCCACCCGCACCAACGGCACGAGCGCCGCCGCCACTCGAACGAACGGCACCAGCAACGGCGCCGCCCGCACTAATGGCAACGCCGCCGCCCGCACGGCCGGCACCGGTAACGGCGGCGCCACCCGTACCAACGGCACCAGCAACGGAGCCGCCCGCACGAATGGCAACGCCCGTACCAACGGCACCAGCAACGGTGCCGCCACGAACGGCACCAGCAACGGGGCAGCCACCCGCACGAACGGCACTGGCTCCGCCACCCGCACCAGCAACGCGGCCGCTCCGCACACGAATGGCGCGGCCCCGCGCACCGGCGCGAGCACCCAAACCAACGGCGTGCAGCGCACCGACGTCGTCCCGCAGCCCAGCCCCACTCCGGCCCAGCGCAACGGCCAGCCCGCCGCGCCGCAGCGCACTGGCCAGCGGATCCCGCGACCGGCCACGGTGCCGCAACGCGGCCCGCAGCCGGTCAACGAGACTCCGAAGCAAGACCCGAGCTGGCCCGCCGAACCCGACTGGCCCAGCTGAACGCCTAGATCGGCCGGCTCAGGGCGGCGTTGACCGGTTCGATCGGAACCAGCCGGTTCGTCACCGCGACCGTCACCGCGCCGGTCTCCGCCCGCACGATCAGCGAACTCGCCGAGCCGGCCCCCGCTCCCGAGTGCCCGTACATGCCCTCGGCGGTGTTGCACAGCCAGCCCAGTCCGACATTGGCGCCCGGCACCCGCTGGGCCGCGTGCGGCCGGATCGCGTCGGCCGCCAGTTCGGCAGGCAGCAACGTCGACCAGCCGTTGCCGAATCGGAGCAGGTCGGCCCCGGTCGTCCACATGCCACCAGCGGCCGCCGGCTCGTACACCGCCTGCGGCGTCGGCTCGAACGTGCCGTCCTCGGCCAGTTGATGCCCGTGCAGCGCGCCCGAGTCCGGCCAGTTCATCGGGAACGTCGAGTCACGCATGCCCAGCGGCGTCAGCACCAGTTCGCCTGCCACGTCCGGAAAGGACGAACCGGTGACGTCCGCGACCAACTGGCCCAGCACCGCGTAACCGGCGTTGCTCGGCTTGAACGTGCCACGCTGTTCGACCGCGACCACCTGTGCGGAAGGGCCGACCACGCCGCCCGTATGGGTCAGGATTTCCTTGACGGTGACCGCATTGTCGGCCAATCGAATCGAACGAAGATAGCTGTTGGCGGGCGCGTCGAGGTCGACCCGTCCCGCCGCGACCAGGCGCAGTACCACGGTTGCGGTGATCAGTTTGGTGATACCGTAGGCCGGGAACCGGTGATCGACCCGCATCGGCTCGTGCCGCGCCAGGTCGGCCCAGCCGTGCGCGAGCACCCACGGTTCGGTGCCACCGGCCAGGATCAGCCCGGGCAGGCCCAGTTCGGCCACTGACGTCCCGGCGAGTTCGATCGCCCGCACCGGCACGTCACCGGACACCGCTGTCCGGGGATCGGCCACCCTCGGATCGGTGACCCGATCGCCGAGCGGGTAGATCCGCAACGCGTCGAACCGGTGCGGTGGTTCGGCTTCGGCGGCTGCTTCGATCCGCAGATCGCCGAGCTGTGCCCGAACGTGGGTCGCGCTCGCGTGCTTGACCGTCAGTTCGGCGGGTTCGGGCAGCGCGAGGGCGCGCAGGGTGGTGATCAGTTGTTCCCGCGTTATCGCGGTCAGGAAACGATCGTGAAAGTGCGTGCGGATCTCGGACTCGTCCGGCGCCGTCCACTCCGGACGACGAGCATCGGCGAACCGGGCGACCAGCCAGCGGACCTGGCTCAACGCCGGCGTCGGCTCGCCCTCGACAGCGAGCTTCAACGCGGTCCAACTGGAGAAACCGTGTTCGCGGGCGATGCTGAGCTGAGCGTCGTGCAGGCTGGTGAACTCACCCGCGGCGAGGCGGCGTTTCGCCTCCAGCTTCAAAAAGCGCAGGTTGGGGGTGTTCGGCAGCGCGCGTGATTGTTCGGACAAGGCAGTCCTTCCCATCGGCGCCCGCGGGTCCGCGTCATCGGGCAGGAAAGACAGCCGTCAACTGGCAAGAGAAACCGGTGGGCTTGCAGCCCTGCCCGCGGACCCAGCGGCGGCCGGAAACCGCCGAGATCGACTGTACTCCGCGAAGGCGCGCGCCCGGAAACGTGTTCCCGGTTAGCCTTCGGACGTGCACGAACTCAGCCGCGCCGACGCCCGCCGGATCGCGGTGCGCGCACAGCTGCTCGACGGACAGCGCCCTGCCGAGCTGCTCGACGTCGTGCGCGCCCTGACTCTGCTGCAGATCGACCCGACCTCGGCCATCGCGCCCAGCGCCGATCTCGTCGTCTGGAGCAGGCTCGGCTGGACCTACGAACCCGCCGACCTGGCGGCCGCGCTCGAACAGCGCACGCTGATCGAACTGCGCGGCATGATCCGCCCCGCGGAGGACATCGCCCTCTACGGCGCGGACATGGCCGACTGGCCCGGCCGGGGCGAACTCCGCGACTGGCAGGAGTCCTACCGGGACTGGGTCCGCGCCAACGACACCTGCCGCCGCGACATCCTCGCCCGGCTCGACGAAGCAGGCCCGCTCCCGTCCCGCGAACTCCCGGACACCTGCGTGCGGCCGTGGCGGTCGAGCGGCTGGACCAACAATCGCAACGTCGCCCAGCTGCTCGAATTCATGGTGCTGCGCGGCGAGGTCGCGGTCGCGGGCCGGGATGGTCGCGAACGCCTGTGGGACGTCGCCGAACGCGTCTATCCACCCGGCGACGTGCCGTCCGCTGAGGAAGCCGAACACCGCCGCGACGAACGCAGGCTGCGCTCGCTCGGCATCGCGCGGTCACGCAGCGCCGAATGCCCGGTCGAACCCAACGACGTCGGCGCGGCGGGGGAGGAAGCCGTGGTCGAGGGCGTGCGCGGCCGCTGGCGGGTCGACCCGGCCCAGCTCGGCCGGCCGTTCACCGGCCGTGCCGCGCTGCTGTCCCCGTTCGACCGGCTGATCGCCGACCGCAAGCGAATGATCGACCTGTTCGAGTTCGACTACCAGCTGGAAATGTACAAACCGGCCGCGAAACGCCGTTGGGGCTACTACGCGCTGCCGATCCTGTTCGGCGACCGGCTGGTCGGCAAACTCGACGCCACCGCCGATCGTGACGCGGGCGTGCTGCGCGTCGACGCGGTCCACCGGGATGTTGCGTTCACCAAGGCGATGACCAGCGCCGTCGACGCGGAAATCGACGACCTGGCCAGGTGGCTCGGCGTTCAGGCCAAGCCGAGTTCGGCGGCGACGCGCAGCAGGTAACCGGCGAAGCGCTGCCGGTCAGCGGCCGAGAAGGACGCGGTGAGTTCGTCGAACGTGCGCCGCTGCCACTGGTGCGACCCGTCCAGCAACTCCCGCCCGGCCTCGGTCAGGCCGAGCGAGGCGCGCCTGCGATCCTCCGGCGACGTGCCCTTGGCCAGGTAACCGGCCACCGTCGCGTCCCGGACCATGCGGCTGGCGCCGGAGTGATCGAGCCCGAGCTGGTGCGCGATGGTCGCCACGGTGACCTCGCCGCCGCCCGCGCCGCCGGTGTCCACCGCCTCGACCGCGAGGATGTGCTGGACGTGCCGCAGCTCGCCGGTCAGCTCGGTGGACGTGCGCGTGATCCATCGCCGCGACCAGTACCGGACCAGCCGGAACAGCACCGGACCGGCCTCGTCCACGTTCGTACCCATGCCAGTGACCTTACCTTGACTGCGTGCATATCGCACACATAACGTGTGCGATATGCATATAAAACGAGCGTTGGCCGGACGCAATGCCGCCTTTGCCGCGCTGCTGCTCGGCATGCTGATGGCGGCACTGGACACCAACGTCGTGGTCGCCGCTCTGCCGACCATCGCGGACAGCCTCGGCCACCCGGCCGCGGTCGGCGGCGTGACGGCCGGGTTCCTGTTGACCGTCGCCGTGGCCACACCGCTGCACGGCAGCCTCAGCGACCGGTGGGGGAGAAGGCGCACGTTCGTCCTGTCCGTGCTGATCTTCGCGATCAGCTCGCTCGGCTGCGCCCTCGCGCCGAGCATGTTCGCCCTGATCGCCTCGCGCGCGGTTCAGGGCATCGGCGCCAGTGGGCTCATCGTGGCCGCCGTCGCCGGCATGACCGAGCTGTTCGATCGGGCCGGACTGGTGCGCCGTCAGGGCTGGCTGACCGCGATGTTCGCCGCGTCGTCGATCGGCGGCGCACCACTGGGCGGCCTGCTCACCGCGGTCGCCGGCTGGCGCGCCATCTTCCTGGTCAACCTGCCGATCAGCGCCATGGCTCTGGCGTTGGGCAGCCGCACGATCCCTCGCCGTTCGGGGCCGGCCCGCCGCCCCTTCGACGTGCTCGGCGCGATCATGATCACGATCGTCGGCGCCGCCGTCGTCGTCCTCGGCACCGTTCCTCCACTGTGGACGCTACTGCTGGCCGGGATCGCAGTCCTCGCAGCAACAACGTTCGTCCTGGTGGAACGGCGCGCGGCCAGCCCGCTCGTGCCACCCGCCCTGTTCGCCGATCGCGGCCTGACTCGCGCCATCGCGGTCACCGCGCTGAGCGGCGTGGCCCTGTTCGGCACGTTCACTTACGTCCCGCTCGCCATCGGCGCCGGACCGGCCACCACCGGCCTGCTGCTACTCCCGATGAGCGCCGGCCAACTGGTCGTGACCAGCAGCTTCGCCGTGCTGACCCGGCGCAAGCCGCGCATCGCGGCCTGGGGCCGGTTCGGCCTCGCGCTCGGCGTGCTCGGAATGCTTGGCATTGCGGCAATTCCGTTGTTCGGCCTGGTCGCCGGCCTGCTCGGTCTCGCCGGTGCCGGAGCCGCGCTCGGCCTGTCCATGCAGGCGTACACCCTCATCGGTCAGGCTCAGGCGCCCCGCGACCTCATCGGCGCGGGCATGGCGACGCTCACCTTCGCCCGGCAGCTCGGTGGCTCACTCGGTATCGCGATCTTCGGCTGGATCAGCGCAGGCGCGAGCCTTCCCGCTGCCTTCCTCACCGCCGCCGCGATACTGGCATTCGCCCTGATCATCGCCCCACGCGACGACCCAGCTACACCGAAGCCGCCGCATGGCACGCCCCATAACCATCGGCCCGCGCCACGATCCGGCCCCCGCTGACCCGCACCGCGCTCTCCGTCGCGTCGCTCACCGCCGAAACCCCGGCCGCGGCGGCCACCGAACCAGCCTCGTCCAGCACGATCCGCAGCCGTGGCCACGCCGACCGCGGAATGGCCGCCCCGAGACAAACCCGCAGTTCGGTGACGCTCAGCCGCACGAGCGGCGCCAGTTCCCCCGGATCCCCGGTGACCACGACCGCGGTCACCTCGTCGTCGCCGGGCGCCGAACGCAACGCCTCCTCGATCGCGGACAACCGATGTAGCCCCAGCACCGCGACGACCCCGTCCCGATCGAGCCCGGCCGGTTCGTCCCGCAGCGCGTCCGTCGCCGCAGGCGGAGTCCACGGCAGATCGACCGGCCGCGCCGGCGAGACGTGCGGCAGATACGCAGGCTGCCAGCTGTCGTCCAGGTCGAGCGAAGCGAGCTGCGCACACGCGCTGACCACCGCGAACGGCTCCCCGAACCCGGGCGCGGCCGCCGCGAGCTGACTGGCTCCCTGCAACGTGGTCAGCGCGACCTCGGCAACCCGCACCAGCCGTGCCGAGGGCTGCAACCGCTCAAGGCACAAACCCAGCACGATCGCGCCGAGGCTGGTCAGCTGTGCGTAGGGCTGGCTGGTCCGCGCATCGGCCATGATCTCCGGCAACAGATCCCGGCCCAGCCGGCTCGCGCTCCGCAGATCGTCGGTGGCCAGCGGCAATCGCGCGAGCCACTGGCGCGCGAAGTCCGCGAGGGCGTCGCGGGCGGTCCGCGCGGTCGGCGGATAGTCCGGGCTCGTCTCGGCGGCCGTGGCCAGAACCTCGAAGTAGAGGGCGCGCTTGCTGGGGAAGTTCGAGTAGACCGCGCCGCGGGTCAGCTCGGCCCGCTCGGCGATCTGGTCGATCTTGGCGTCGCGGAACCCCCGCTCGGTGAACTCGGCCTTGGCCGCCGTCAGCACCTTGGTGCGGTTGAGTTCCTGGAGTTCCGCCCTGCTCAGTCGAGCCATCGCGCCTCTTTCGTCCCCTCGTTGCCAGGTCAGCCAGGAGCAGGATACTGTCACCACTCAGATGATAAGAGCATCTGATGAGAACATCTGAAATGGAGACAGGCATGTCGCAGATCCCGGAAATCGAGTTGTCCGATCCCGCGGTGCTGGCCGACCCGTTCACCGCGTACGGGACAGCACGCGAAGCCGGACCGGTCGCGCGGCTGGTCACACCCGGCTTCGGCACGATGTGGGCGGTCACCCGCTACGACGAGGCGAAAGCCCTGCTCACCGATCCGCGATTCCAGCTCAACGAACGCACCTACCAGCGGCTGGACGTGCCGGAACACTGCATGAAGTACCTGCGCACGATGCAGAGCATGGACGGGTCCGAGCACACCCGCCTGCGCCGACTCGTGTCACCGTCGTTCACGGCGGGGCGGGCCGGCGAGTTCCGGCCGCGCATCGAACGCATCGTCGACACCCTCCTGGACGACGTCGCCGTTCAGGCCAAAGCCGGTCCGGTCGACTTACTCGCGACCTTCACCCGCCCGCTGCCCATCGACGTCATCTGCGAACTGGTCGGCATCCCGGACGCTGATCGCACCGCCTGGCGCGGCTACGGTGCCGCGGTCGCCGCCGGCAACGGCGCCGCGTTCACCGAGGCCGTCCCCGCGATCATCCGCGACGCCATCGCCACGGTCGACCGGCGCCGGAACGGACCCGGCGCCGACCTGCTCTCCGAGTTGATCGGCATCAGCGCCGAGGACCAGGACCGGCTCAGCGAAGACGAACTCGTCACCCTGGTCTGGCATCTCGTCCTGGCCGGCCAGGTCCCGACCCACCTGATCGCCAACTCGGTCGAGATCCTGCTCAACCAACCGGATCAACTGGCCGCGCTCCGCGCCGACGACGCGCTCATGCCTCAAGCCGTTGAGGAACTCACCCGCTGGTGCGGCCCGCAGTTGCTCACCTTGCCGCGCTACGCGTCCGAGGACCTCACGTTCGGCTGTGTATCGATACACAAGGGTGATGCGGTGACCGTCGCGCTCGCGGCGGTCAATCGCGATCCCCGCGTGTTCGCCGATCCCGATCGGCTCGATCTGCGCCGTTCGGCCAGCCAGCCTGCTCATCTCGGCTACGCGCACGGGCCGCACTTCTGCCTCGGCGCGGCGCTGGCCCGGGTGCAGACCCAGGTCGCGCTGAGCGGCTTGCTGCACCGCTTGCCCAACCTCGCACTCGCCGAGGGCGGCGCTCATCGCGTTCTCGATCCCGGCGCGTGGCGGCTTGACCGGCTCACGGTGACCGCCAACGATTAGACCGTGCGTTCCAATAACAGTCCCGGTGGTCGAACCTTCGCGGACGAGGCACGGCGGCGGCAACTGGTCGAGTGCGCGATCGAGGTGATCGCCGAAGAGGGCTTCAAGCAGGCGTCGCTCGCGCGAATCGCCCAGCGGGCAGGAGTGGCGAAAAGCGTTGTGCTGTACCACTTCGCCAACAAGGACGAGCTGGTCGAACAGGTCCTCGCCGCGGTCTCGCTGGCCAGCGCGGAAGTACTGCCCGCCCGGCTGGCCACCGTCAGCACGGCGCGGGACAAGCTGCGCGTCTTGATCACGACCTTGATCGAATACCTGGGGACGCATCGGACCGACGCGCTGGCCGGGCTGGAAACCTGGAACATGACGCGATCCCTGCCTGCCCGCACCCGCCTGGCCGAACAGTTGCGCGGTGCGGGTCCGGACGGCATCGAACTGCTGCTGGCCGAGGGGCAGCGCAACGGCGAGTTCGGCGAGTTCGACCCGCACGTGCTGGCGGTCATGTTCCGGCAGGCGATCGACGCGGCCACCCTCGAATTCGCCATCAACCCGGACCTGGACCTGTCCGCGTTCGCCGCCGAGATCGCCACCATGTTCGACCGCGCGACCGGTCAGACCAGCCGAGCCGCCCAGGACAGCGCCACGTCCAGGTAACGGCGACGCTGCTCGAACAGGACCGGGTCGGCGTCGCGCGACGGCGTGAGCAGCGGCTGTTGCCCGGCGATCAGCGCGGCATGACCGGCGGCGTCCGGCCCCTGGTTGACCTCTGGCGCAGGCCCGCCTTCGGCATGCAGGGCGACCAGCCAGAGGTGGTGGTCGAGCCAGGGATTGCCGATCGCGGCCGCCGCCCAGTCGGCGAGCAACAGGCGCCCGTCCCGGTGCCACAGGTTCGCGGCGCGCACGTCGCGATGGATCAGGCTTTCGCCTTGAACGGGAGCCTGAGCAGCGGCGGCTCGCAGTGTCTCCAGGTGGCGGACCAGCCACTGCTCCGAGCACACGTCCAGGCGCAGCAGGCGATGCGGGTCGGCGGCGATCGCGTCCCACGGGTTGGTGACCGAACCCAGCACCGGCACGCCGCGCGGCGCGGGCAGCGCATGGACCTGATCCATCAGCGCCCGGGTGGCGTCGATCAAATCCGGTGTCCACTGGCGAACCCATCCATCCGGCGCCAACGACTCCAACACCAACATCCGGCGACCGCCCAGCCTGCGCGGCAGGAACGCGTTGCCATCCAGTGCGTCGTAGACGGCCAGCTCGATGTCGAGTTCGGGCCCGGCCTTGATGAACACCGAACCGCCACTCGCGCGGTCAGCGAGATAGGTCCGGGCCCGGCTGTGCCCGCCGGCGACCGGCCGCAACTCGATGATCTCGTCATCGAGCGCCTGCCCGACCAACTCCCTGATGTCCGGGCCGGCCACCGGCTCACCGGATACCCGTGACAGCAACAATTCCACCACCGGCTCGTTGGCTCGCCGAACCGCGTCGCGGCTGTCGGCGTCGGGACGGCCGAGCGACTCGGTGATCAGGCGCCAGATCGCGGCCCGCA
>DATFHN010000150.1:0-18947 GCA_035248365.1 Pseudonocardiaceae bacterium
AGACCGGTGACCGATCCGAAGGTGCCCATCGCCCAGCCCCGCCGTTCGGCCGGGAACGCGGCGTTGATCAGCGACAACGCCAGCGGCATCAGCACGGCGGCGCCGACGCCCTGCACGGTGCGCGCCACGATGAGCACGGTGACGTTGGGCGCGAGCGCGCAGGCGGCGGAGGCCGCCGCGAACAGCAACAAGCCGCCGACGTAGGTGGACCGCCTGCCCCACCGGTCGCCGAGCGCGGCGGCGGCCATCATCAGGACGGCGAAGCTGAGCGTGTAGGCGTTGACGGTCCAGTCGAGGGTGGCGATGGTGCCGTGCAGCGCCACGCGCAGCGCGGGCAGCGCGGTGGACACGGCGAGCATGTCCAGGACGACGAGGAACGAACCGACGCTGGCCAGGGCCAGGGTCCATCGCTGGATCGCGGTCGTTCTCGTGCTGGGCCGGTCTGAGATGAGGGTCATGTCCGGGTAGACACCGATCGATCGGCAAATCGGGCGCCCGGTTTCGGCTCGCGTTGGTGTCTGTTCAAACAGTGGCGTGTGGAAGGACGAACGATGCGAGGATGCGATCATGGACGAGCAGCTGATGGCCCAGGCGCGAGGTGGCGACGCGGCGGCGTTCAGCCGGCTCACCGAACCGTTCCGGCGCGAGCTGCAACTGCACTGCTACCGCATTGTCGGCTCGGTCGGCGAAGCGGAGGACCTGGTCCAGGAGACGTTGCTGGCCGCGTGGCAGGGCATGGCCGAGTTTCAGGGGCGATCCTCGGTACGCACCTGGCTCTACCGGATCGCCACCAACCGCTGTCTCAACGCCGTGCGTGACCGCGAGCGCAGGCCGAAACCGGCCTTCGAGACCAGGAAGAATCTGCCGGAACCGACCAGGCATCTGGAGGTCACCTGGCTGGAGCCGTATCCGGACACGCTGCTGGCCAGCCTGAACGATCCGGCGCCGGGGCCGCTGGCGCGGGTGGAGAGCCGGGAGGCGATCTCGCTCGCGTTCGCGACGACCATGCAGACCCTGCCGCCTCGGCAGCGCGCCATCCTGCTGCTGCGCGACGTGCTCGGCTATCACGGTGCCGAGGTCGCGGGCATGCTCGACACCACCGAGAACGCGGTGGCCAGCGGCCTGAAACGAGCCCGCGCCGCGCTGGCCGCCCGCGAGTCGGCCAGCCCCAGCCCGCTCCCCGGCTCGCCGACCGAGCGGCGCATCATCGACGCGTTCGTCTCAGCGTTCGAGCGCGGCGACGTGGACGACCTGGTCGCGCTGCTGACCGACGATGCCGCGGTCAACATGCCGCCGCTGTCCCAGGAGTACGTGGGCCACGATGCGGTCACCCACTTCTTCGCCGAGATCAGCTTCGCGCACGGCGCCAACGAGTTCCGCCTGGTGCCGACCCGCGCGAACGGCCAGCCCGCGTTCGGCCGCTACGTGCGCGACCCGCGCGCCCGGATCTCGCACGCGCACGGCCTCACCGTGCTCACCCTGGACGGCGACCGGATCGCCCAGGTCACCAGCTTCATGGACACCGCGTTGTTCCCGAGGTTCGGCCTGCCCCGCATCCTGCCGGACTGATCATTCGTTCATCCGGGACAGTACGGGGCCGAGGATGCGCCTGCCCGCAGGCAGGTGATCCTCGGCCTCGTCCGCGTAGTGGGCGTACTCCAGGTCGGCGGCGGCCTCGGCGAGCATCACCGCGAGTGGAGCGCTGGCGTTGTCGAGCGCGCTCGCGGCCTGCCCGGCCAGGCGAGCGAGGTCGAGCAGGGTGCCCGAACCAGCCTGGAAGTCGGCCCAGGCATTCTTCAGCGGAACGCACACCCGCCGAGCGTGTTCATCCACGCCCGAAGATTACGGCGCGCCACCAGCGTCGTCCGATATTCCCGAAATCACCAGCATCATCCGCGCCATGCCAGTACCCTCCGGCCATGCTCCAGACCGCCAGATCACCGCGACACCGCCTGCTGCCCGCACTGATCGTCTTCGGTGCGCTCGTGCTGGCCGGCGGGTTGACGCTGGTGATCCACACTAGCGTCGGCAAGGCGGCAACCGCGACCTCGGAGTTGCGCTACGCCAGTGTGTCCATGGGTGACACGATCCCCAAGGGCGCCATGCTCCAATACACGGTGGTGAGTTCGGCCGACATCCACCGCGGCGACATCGTGGTCGTCGACAACGGCAGCTGGATACCCCCGGGTACAGCCGACGCCCTGGTCGTCAAGCGCGTCATCGGGGTCGGCGGCGACACGGTGAGCTGCTGCGACGCGACCAACCGCATCCAGGTCAACGGCAAACCCATCACCGAGGACTACCTCACCAAGCACCCGGTGGCGCCTGCCGGCGTCCACCAACAGTTCCCTCCCGTGCTGGTCCCGAGCGGAGAGTTCTTCCTGGCCGGAGATGACCGCAGCAACTCACTCGATTCGCGGGAGCTGATCGGCGCACACTATGGCAGGCCGACCGTGGCCGCTTCGGCGATCAAGGGCCGGGTCGTCGCGATCGGGAATGGTGTGCGATTCACGCCGGTGATCGCCACCAGTGCGTTCATCGATGCTGGACTGCCGAACGGGTCGGCGCCCGAGGGCAGCACGGGGACGAACCCGGTCATCGTGGTGAGCGCGTTGGTCGTGATCGGTCTCGGCGTGCTCGGGCTGCTCGTGCTCGGGATCATCGCGCTGGGCACGCGGCGGAAAACGATCGGCTAGCCGATGCCCAGGACCGGCAGGCACTCCTTGACACCGGCCAGCTCGATGTCGTCGCGGCGGACCCGCTCCCACGCCTCGCGGGTCAGCCGCCACTGCTGGATCTGGGCCGGCTCGCCGCGCCGGGTGTCCCAGTCCGTGCCGTTCGGCTCGTAGCCGAGGCCGCGCGACACGCGGTTGGACGCCTCGTTGTCCACAAAGGCGTCGCTGCCCGCTTCGCGCGCGCTCAGCCCGGCGAAGGCCAGGTGCAGGATCGCCGCGCGCATCTCCTTGCCCAGCCCCTGCCCGCGACGGCCCGGAGCCAGCCAGGAAAAACTGGACACCGTGCCGAACCGGGCGAAGTTCCGGCCGGTCAGGTCCTGCATGCCGATCGGTTCGCCGTCGACCAGCACGGCGAAGTACAGCCGCCACTTCTCCTCGGACACCCGGGAACGTCCGGCCCAGATGCCGCGCAGCCATTGCCATTCGCGTTCGGGGCTGTCGGCGTAGAACGAGATCGGGTCGTCGAAGGGCCATGGCTCGGCGTCGGCGATCCCGGCCCGCACGATCGGCACGAGGCGTTCGAGCAGTTCGTCGGAGGCGCCGGCCAGCGTCAGGCGCGGCGTGCGGATTTCGACGTTCAACGGAGGGTAGGTGTGGGCCACGGCCGGACGGTAGCCAGCCCGCCCGGCCCCCGCATCCCGTTTTCCCGACCGCCAGAATCGCCCAAGTGTCGACACTTTAACCTTTCAGACGTCACGACCTAGCAGTTGACTCTTGACTGAGCAGGAGCACGGGACAACACTCGCACGAAGTGTCGACACATTGCCGTGGTCGCCGGATCTGATTGCCAGCAGGGAGTTGTCGTGATCATGCCCGACATCGGACGAAATACCGGCGCGCAACAGCGGGTGGCGCTGGCTGCGCGTGGCTTACAACTCGGGCATCGGTCCAGCCGCGGCGGCGAGTTCTCGCTGGCCTGCGTGAACCTGGACCTCGTCGTGCGCGAACACGAGTTCGTGGTGATCGTCGGGCCGAGCGGGTGCGGGAAGACCACCTTCCTGGAAGCGGTCGCCGGCTTGGTTCCGGTCGCGGGTGGCGCACTGGAGCTGCACGGAAAACCGATCACCGGCCCCGGGCCCGAGCGATCGCTGGTGTTCCAGCACGCGTCGCTGTTCCCGTGGCGGACTGTGCTGGCCAATGTCCTGTTCGGACCGAAGGTGCAGGGCAGGCTGACCGGCGAAGCCCAGCGCCGCGCCGAAGGACTGCTCGACGTGGCCGGTTTGTCGGCGGTCGCGCAGAAGTACCCGCACGAACTGTCCGGCGGCATGCGGCAGCGGGTGAACCTGGCCCGCGCGCTGGCCACCGACCCGGCTCTGCTCCTGCTCGACGAGCCCTTCGGCGCCCTCGACGCGCAGAACCGGGAGATCCTGCAGGAAGAACTGCTGCGGATCTGGCAGGCCGACGCCGCGGCCACCCGCAAGACGGCACTGTTCGTGACCCACGACGTGAACGAGGCGGTGCTGCTCGCCGACCGGGTGCTGGTCTTCTCTCCCAGCCCGGCCCACGTCGCGCTCGAAGTGGTGATCGACGCGCCCCGGCCCCGCGACGCGGCGTGGCGGCGCAGCACCGAATTCCTCGCCTACGGCGACGCGATCCTCGCCGCACTGCACCAGCAGCAAACCTCGACCGGAGGGTCCGACGATGACAACGGCGTCAACCATGCACGGCAGCGCTTCTCCCCCGGCAACCCCGGTCAACCCCCTCGCCCAGCCGTCCGCCCTCGCCAGCTGGGCGCGCCGGCACCGTAGCCCGCTGCTCGGCACGCTCGGCGTGCTGATCGTGCTCGTCGCCTGGCAACTGTCCACCATGTTCGGGCTGGTCGACGTGACGTTCAGCAGCAACCCGGTGCGGATCGCGGCGAGCGAGGTGCACCTGTTCAGCACCGGGCAGATCCTGCCGCCGCTGGCCGCGACCGGCTGGGAACTGTTGTGGGGCCTGCTGATCACGTTCGTCGCCGGCATCCCGATCGGACTGATCCTGGGCCGCAGCCGGGTGTTGCACGACATGACCGAGCCGATGGTCAACGTGCTCTACTCGGTGCCGTACGTGATGTTCCTGCCGATCATCATCTTCTGGTTCGGCCTGGACAGCACCTCGCGCGTGCTGGTCATCGTGTGGGCGGCCATCCTGCCGTTGATCATCAACATCACCACCGGCGTGCGCAACCTCAACGCCGACTACACCCGCGTTGCGACCGTGTTCTGCGCGCCGCGCCACAAGTTCTTCACCATGGTCGCGCTCCCCGCGACCCTCCCCTACATCCTGGCCGGTGTCCGCCTCGCGGTCGGACGCGCGCTGGTCGGCGCGATGGTCGCCGAACTGTTCCTGGCCAGCCAGGGACTCGGCTACTTCGTGCAGAACCAGACCTCGAATTTCGACATGGACTCGGCCATGGCCGGGATCGTCATCCTCGCCGTGGTGGCGCTGCTGCTCAACTGGGCGGTCCGGGCAATCGAACGGCGGTTCGTTCACTGGGCAGGTGCAAATTGACCAGGAAACTGGGTTTGATCGGAGCGGTCGCCGCCGCCGTCGCGCTGGCGGTCACCGGGTGTGCCGGTGGCGCGGGCGGGAAGGTCAGCGCGGATTCGAGTGGGCTGTTACCGGTGAAGATCGGGTACACCGCGCCCGGTGCCGGCTACTCGGATCTCTACGTCGCCGCGGACTACGGGATCTTCAAGAAGCACGGCTTGAACGTGCAGCTGGTGCGGCTCAACACCTCCTCGCAGCTGGTGGCCAGCCTGGCCAGCAACAGTGTGCAGATCGGGGTCGGCGTCGCGCAGGACTCGGCGGCGGCGATCCTCAAGGGCGCGCCGTTGAAGTTCGTGGCCATGTCCGAGCCGCACTACAACCTGGAGATGTGGGCCAGCCCGAGCATCAAGACCATCCAGGACCTGCGGGGCAAGAAGGTCGCGATCAGCGCGCCGGGTTCGGAGAGCGACTTCGGCCTGACCGCGTTGCTCAACAGCAAGGGCATGCAGCGCGGCGACGTGCAGACCGAGTTCGTGCAAGGGATTCCGGCCGAGGTGGCGGCGCTGGACAGCGGCTCCGTGCAGGCCATCCTGACCCAGCCGCCCAACGGCACGCAGAGCAAGGAGAAGGGCGCGATCCGGCTGGCCTCGCTGTCCAATCTAGACTTTCCGCTGGGCAGCTACACGGTCGAGTCGAAGTACCTGCAGAACAACCGGGACGTGGTGACCAAGTTCGTGCAGGCCGACGCGGAAGCCCTGCGATATCTGCGGGCCAATCCGACGAACACCGAGAAGAGCATCCAGAAGTACACCGGGGTGAGCAGCCCGTCGCTGGCCCAGTACGCCTACACGTTCTTCATCAACGTCTGGGCGCAGACGCCCGCGGTGCGCGAGGACCTGATCGCGCAGGCGTTCAAGGACGCGGCCGCGACCGCGCACGTGTCGGCGCCATCGAACGTGAGCCAGTACATCGACAACATGGCGGGAAGTTCATGACCGAGCAGCAGGCACCGGCGGATCTGCGGCGCTGGCTGACCGAGGCCTCCGAAGCGGACGAACTGCAACGGGTCGGCGGCGCGCACTGGGACCTGGAGATCGGCGCGCTGTCGCAGGTCAACTACCGGCGTTCGCACCCGAAGGCGCTGCTGTTCGACTCGATCACCGGCTACGCCCCGGGTTTGCGGGTGCTCAGCGGCTCGGTCAGCAACCCCCGGCTGCTCGGTTCGGTGCTCGGGCTGGGCTGGGACTGCACGGACGACTCGCTGATGACCGAGTTGGCGACGGCACCGGGCGAGTGGTCGCGGCGGGCCGGTGAGTTCGCCGCGATCACCGTCTCGGACGGGCCGCTGCTGTCCAACGTGATGGCGCCGCCCGAGATCGACCTGCTCGCGTTCCCGGTGCCGCGCTGGCACGAGGGCGACGGCGGCCGCTACATCGGCACCGGCTGCGCGGTGGTGACCCGCGACTACGACACCGGCCGGATCAACCTCGGCGCGTACCGGATGCAGGTGCAGGACGAGGGCGGCTCGGCGTCGGTGAACATCGAGGCGGGCAAGCACGGCGCGCAGCACCTGCGGCGCTGGTTCGCGGCGCAGGGGCGGGCGCCGATCGCGGTCTCGCTCGGCATGCACCCGGCGTATCTGGTCGCGGCGGGCGTGGAAGTGCCCGCCGACGTGTCCGAATACGACTATGTCGGCGCGATGCTCGGCGCCCCGGTGCACACGGTGAACGGGCCGGTGACCGGGCTGCCGTTGCCCTACGACGCGGAGATCGCGCTGGAAGGCTGGGTGCGGCCGGACAACACCCGCCCCGAGGGCCCGTTCGGTGAATGGACCGGCTACTACTCGGGTTCGAAAGAACCGGTGCTGACCATCGACGTCGAACGGGTCTACCACCGGGACAATCCGATCCTGCTCGGCGCGCCGCCCGGCAAACCGCCGCACGACTACTCCTACATGCGCACGGTGATGAAGTCCGCGATCATCACCGACGCGCTGCGCCGGGCCGGATTGCCGGGCCTGCGCGGAGTGTGGGCGCACGAGGCGGGCGGCGGGCGTTCACTGCTGATCGTTTCGATCGAACAGCGCTACCCCGGCCACGCCCGCCAGGCCGGATATCTCGCGGCGCAGCTACCGCAGGCGGCCTACATGAACCGGTTCACGGTCGTGGTGGACGCCGACGTGAACCCGCGTGATCTCGGCGAGGTGACCTGGGCGATGTGCGGGCGTTGCGATCCGCAGCAGGACATCGAGGTGATGAAGCGGACCTGGGGCAGCCGGGTGGACCCGTTGACGTTGCCGGGTGCGCTGGCGTTCAACAGTCGGGCGGTGATCGACGCATGTCGACCCTACGAGCGGTTGGCGGACTTCCCGGTGGTGGCCGAATCGAGCGAGGAACTCATCGCGTCGGTGTCGCGCCGCTGGCCGGAGGTGCGGGACTGACCGGGCCGGGGCCGAACGCGGATGTGGTGGCGTTGCGGCAGGAACTGCTGTTCTCCGCGTTGCGCGGGCTGGAGGGCAGTTCCTCGCTGGCGTTCACCATTTTCGAGGAACTGGCCGTGCAGATCGTCGAAGGTCGGCTGCCGCCCGGGCACGAGGTGAACTCGGCCGACCTGGCGCGGAAGTTCACCACGTCCCGCACTCCGGTGCGGGAAGCGTTGCTGTTGCTGGAACGCGAAGGCCTGGTGGTGGTGCCTCCGCGCCGCCGCCCGTTCGTCTCACCGGTCGCCCTAGGACAGGTCCGCGAGATCTACGAGATCCGGGGCAGTCTCTACGGCCTGGTGAGCGAACTGGTGGTCGAACGGGCGAGCGACGCGGAGATCACGGCCCTTGGCCAATGGCAGGACCTGCTGGAACGCGACGCGCGCGATGGCGACGTCGATGGTTATTTCTGGCACAACGTGGGATTCCGCAATGCCGAAGCGCGACTGTCGCGCAATGGAGAACTACAACGCAGGCTCAGTTCGCTCGGCCTGCAGATGCACCGGTTCCGGCATTTGAGTTTGTCGCTGCCGGGCCGGTTGCGGAACTCGGTCGCCGATCACGAACGCCTGGTCCGGGCCTACGCGGATCGGGACGCGCCGTTGGCGGCGGCGGTGAGCCGGTCGCTGGTCATGCGCGGGCTGCGCGCGTTGACTCAGGCCCAGGTCACCGGCAACGCGTGCACGCCGTAGATGTTCAGGTCGGTCCGCAGTTTGACTTCGCCCGCCGGAATGGCCAGGCGCAGCGTCGGGAAACGACGCAGCAGGCCTTCGAAACCCGCACGCATCTCGATGCGGGCCAACTGCTGGCCGAGGCATTGGTGAATGCCGTGGCCGAAGGCCAGCTGGCCGCGGGCGTTGCGGTGGATGTCCAGGGCATCCGGGTAGTGGAAGCGCTTGGGGTCGCGGTTGGCGGCCAGCAGCGACACCACGACGGTCGATCCCTTGGGGATGGTCTCCCCGCCGAGTTCGATGTCCTCGCTCGCGTAGCGGTAGAAGATGTCGGCGACGGAGAGGTAGCGCATGAGTTCCTCGATGGCGCCGGGCAGCCAGTCCGGGTTGGCCCGCAGTTCAGCCAGTTGCTGGGGATGCTCCAGCAGGGCGAAGGTGCCCAGTCCCAGCATGTTCGCGGTGGTCTCGTGACCGGCGAACAGCAGCAGGAACGCGATGCCGACCAGTTCCTCGATGCTCAGGTCCTCGTCGCGGGCCAGGTCGGACAGGATGTCCTCGCCGGGATCGGCGCGTTTGCTGGTGACCAGTTCGCTGAGCAAGCCGGTCATCGCGCCGACGACGGCGATCTTCTCCTCCAGCGGCAGGTCCCTGATCAGGAACCGGGTGCTGTTGGCCTGGAACACCTCCCGGTCGGCGTAGGGCACGCCGAGCAGTTCGCAGATCACCAGTGAGGGCACCGGCAGCGCGAACTCCTTGACCAGGTCGACCGGCGGGGTCAGCTTGGCCATCTCGTCCAGCTGCCGCTCGGTGATCTCGGCGATGTGCTCTTCGAGCATCTTCATCCGCCGCACGGTGAAGGCGCCGGTGAGCTTGCGCCGCAGCCGGGTGTGATCCGGCGGGTCCATGGCGACGAACAGGCCCGGCGACTGCGGCGACGGTTCGGTCGGCGTTGGCATGCCGGGCGTCTCGTAGGGCACGTGGATGATGCCGAGGTCCTGGCGGGAGCTGAACCGGGTGTCGGCCAGGAGCTGGCGGACGGCGTCGTAGCCGGTGACGATCCAGCCTTCGTGACCGTCCGGGAAGACCCATGGACTGACCGGACGCGTCTCACGCAGCGCCGTGATCTGGCTGGGTGGGTCGAAGGGGCCCGCGTCGCGCTCGACGGGCAGGCTTCGCGGTTGGGTCATCGGACTGCCTTTCGGTATGCGGCCATGGCCAGGGTGTAGGCGACGACGAGGATGCCGGCGCACCAGGCGAGCGCGATCCAGATGTCGCTGCCGACCGGCTGCCCGGCGAGCAGGCCGCGGATGGCGTTGACGATCGAGGTCACCGGCTGGTGTTCGGCGAAGGCCCGCACCGGACCGGGCATCGATCCGGTCGGCACGAACGCCGAGCTGATGAACGGTAGGAAGATCAGCGGATAGGAGAACGCGCTGGCGCCGTCGGCGGTTTTGGCGGTGAGACCGGGGATGACCGCGATCCAGGTCAGCGCCAGCGTGAACAGGATGAGGATCCCGGCGACCGCGAGCCAGGCCGGCACACTCGCGCCCGAGCGGAAACCCATCAGCAGAGCCACGAGCACGACGACCACGACCGAGACCAGGTTGGCGACCAGCGAGGTCAGCACGTGCGCCCAGAGGACAGAAGAACGGGCGATCGGCATGGACTGGAACCGCTCGAAGATGCCCGCCTTCATGTCCAGGAACAGGCGGAACGCGGTGTAGGCGATGCCGGAGGCGATGGTGATGAGCAGGATGCCGGGCAGCAGGTAGCTCACGTAGCTGCCCGAACCATGCTGGATCGCGCCGCCGAACACGTAGACGAACAGCAGCATGAAGCCGACCGGGGTGATCACGGTCGTCATGATGGTGTCCAGGCTGCGGGTGATGTGCTTCAGTGACCGTCCCAGCAGGACGGTGCTGTCGGTGAAGAAGTACCGGTTCATTGGGGTTCCTTCGTGCCGACGATGGCGAAGAAGACGTCTTCGAGGGTCGGCTGCTTCTCGACGTATTCGACCTTGGTGGCCGGCAGTCGCTGCTTGAGTTCGGCCAGCGTGCCGTCGACGATGATCCGTCCTTCGTGCAGGATCGCGATCCGGTCGGCCAGTTGTTCGGCCTCGTCCAGGTACTGCGTGGTGAGCAGCACCGTCGTGCCCGCTTCGGCGAGCTTCTTGACGGCCTGCCACACCTCGATGCGCGCCTGCGGGTCGAGTCCGCTGGTCGGCTCGTCCAGGAAGATCACCGGCGGGCTGCCGATCAGGCTCATCGCGATGTCCAGGCGACGCCGCATGCCACCCGAGTACGTCGCCACCTTCCGCCCGCCGGCGTCGGTGAGCGAGAATCGCGCGAGCAGGTCGTCGGCGATCGCACCGGCCCGTTCGAGGTGCCGCAGCCGGGCGACCAGCACCAGGTTCTCCCGGCCGGTGAGGATTTCGTCGACGGCGGCGAACTGACCGGTGAGGCTGATGGCTTCGCGGACCTTCGCAGGTTCGGTCGCCACGTCGAAACCGCCGACGCTGGCCGTGCCGCCATCGGCCTTGAGCACGGTGGCCAGGATCCGCACGATCGTGGTCTTGCCCGCGCCGTTGGAGCCGAGCAGCGCGAAGATACTGCCTCTCGGCACGTCGAAATCCACACCGCGCAGCACGTGCAGCGTTTTGTACGACTTTTCCAGACCTCGTACCTGGATCATCGGGCCGTCCCGTCCGCTGCCTTGTCGACGGCGCTGATGAATCGATCGCGTTCCTTCTTCCGCCACTGGCCTTCCGGGTAGTTCGCGATGAACGTCTCGACGAACTCGACCGGGTCGTCGCCGAAGATCTCCCGGATCGGGGTCGCGTCCGCGGCGCTCGCCTCGAACAGTTCGATCAGGTCCTCCAGCATGGAAGCCCAGCCGGGACCGTCCATCGGACCGAAATGCATCAGGTACCGCTCCACTGCTTCGGCCGCTTCCCGGTAGTGGTCGGGCAGCTCCTTCACCCTGGCCCGGTAGGCCCACCACTTCTTCTTGTCGCCGAGGTCGCCGATCACCTTGCCGACGACCTTCTCCATGAACCCTGGTTCGGACATTGTCAGTTACCCCCTTCACGGAGCTTTTCCAGTCGTTGGGCCAGAAAGCCCCAGGTCTTCCAGAACTCGTCGAGGTATTTGCGGCCCTCGTCGTTGAGCGAATAGACCTTGCGCGGTGGCCCCTTCTCGGATGGCACCTTCTCGACGTCGACGAAGCCGCGCTGCTCGACCCGGACCAGCAGCGCGTAGACGGTGCCTTCGGCGATGTCGGCGAACCCCTGATCGCGCAGCCACGCGGTGATCTCGTAGCCGTAGGCGGGCTTGCCGAGCAGGATCGCCAGGACGATGCCCTCCAGTACCCCCTTGAGCATCTCGGTCATCTGCTTGCCCATGGACCACCTCCCATCACTAGTCAGCGCTACTGAGTACCGGTACATAGTAACGCTGAATAGCGGCGCCGCAAGCCCCGAAAAGATTCTTGGCAAGATGTGTCGAGAACGTGGCACCGGCTCCGTCCCAGGGACATGAGCGGCCACGAGGGCCGTTCGACACCAGGGAGGACCAGCATCATGGCCGTCGCCGATGACCTCGACATCGCCACCGACACGCAGGACCCGCAGTGGGACTGGGTGGCCGAGCACACCCGCAAGTACCTGGCCTCGGGCGGCACCGAGGGCCACGAGCAGGACGGCCTGTACACGCTCGTGCTGGCCACGACCGGCCGCAAGACCGGCCAGCCTCGCCGCACCGTGCTGATCTACGGCACGTCGGGCGAGGATTTCGTGGTGGTCGCGTCCAAGGGCGGCGCCGACGATCACCCGGCCTGGTTCTACAACCTCGAAGCCGAACCGAGCGTCGGCGTGCAGGCCGGCACCCGCCGGTTCACCGCACGAGCCCGCGTCGCCACGGCGGCCGAGCGCGAAACATTGTGGCCCAAGATGGTCGGCATCTTCCCGCTCTACGCCGAATACGAGCAGAAGACCGAGCGGGTCATCCCCATCGTCGTGCTCACCCCGATGAGCTAACCGGCCTCGGCGAGACCGACCCAGCCGGACGCCTCGATGGCGCGCAGGCCGCCGAGCACGATCGAGCGGGTGATGGCGACGGCGAGCGGGGCATCGCGGTCGGCGTAGGCGGTGAGCAGCCGCTCGTGGTCGTCGACCGAGCGGTCCAGCCTGCCCGGCAGGGAAAGGCTGACATGCCGCAGTTGCAGGGTGCGCAGGCCGAGCGAGCGCAGCATCCTGGCCAGCTGGCTGTTGCCGGACACGTCGGCCTCGGCCAGCCGGAAGGCGACGTTGTGCCAGAAGTAGCCGTCCACGTCGCCGCGCTGGGCATCGCGTTGCAGGCGGGCGTGCCAGTCGTGCAGCACGGCGAGGTCGGCGTCGGGCGTGTCGCGCACGATCAGCTCGCTGACCAGGCCGTGCAGGCTCGCCCGCACCTCGTAGAGTTCGCGCACCTGGGTGAGCGTGACCGGGGCGACGCGGGGGCGGCGACGGGCGGGGATGTCGACCAGGCCTTCGCGTTGCAGGGTGAGCAGCGCCTCGCGGACCGGGGTGCGGCTGCTGCCGTAGCGCTTGGCCAGGTCGACCGAGTTCACGTCCGCGCCAGGCGCGAGCCGCCCGTCGATGATCCGCATGGCCACGTCGGCCACGATCCGGTCGACCAGGGACGTCTCGGCGTCGCCGTGCAGGAGCTGGCCGAGCAGCTCGTCGGCGTCATTCATTCGGCCACCGCCGTGGCCACGTCGCGCAGCACGTCCAGCAACTGGTGCGCGGCGGGCGGATGGGCGCAGTCCTGCAACCGGATCGCGCCGATCCGGCGGTGCGGCGCGGGTTCCGCGATCGGCACCGCCACCACGTCGGGCCGCGCGGCGATCAGCGCGAGGCGAGGAGCCGCGCTGACCCCGATCCCGGCCGCGACGAGCCCCTGGGCGGACAGGTAGTCCTCGGTGACGAAGCCGATCTCCGGTTCGAACCCGGCCATCCGGCACATCGTGCTGAACGCCTCGTCGTAGGGCGGGGTGTGGCCGCGCACCACCCAGGTCTCACCGGCGAACTCGACGAGGTCCACTTCGGATTCGTCGGCCAGCGGATGATCGGAGCGCAGCAGCATGTACAGCGGATCATCCACGAGGGGAATGTACTCGATGTCGGGTGGCACCGTGCGCGGCAGGAAGTCGTAGTCCCACAGCAGGCCCAGGTGGATCCGGCTTTCGCGCAGTGCGGTCACCATGTCGGTTGCGTGCGCCGAGTGCAGTTCGACCTTGGTTTCCGGGTTGCGCCGGGTGAACTCGCCGACCACGCGCGGGATCAGATCGGCAGCCGCGGTGGGGAACGCGCCGAGGCGAACGGCGGCGTGTGCGGTTTTCAGGTCGCGCATCTCGCGTTCGATCGCCGCGATCGTGCCGAGCAGGCCGGTGCTGCGTTCGGCCAGCAGCTTGCCCGGTTCGGTCAGTTCGATGCCGCGCGGCCCGCGGATCATCAGCGGCACACCCAGTTGCCGTTCCAGCAGGGCCATCTGCTGCGACACCGCGGAATGCGTCATGAACAACGCTTCCGCCGCCGCGGTGAACGACCCTCGCTCGGCGACCGCGGCGAAGATCTGCAACCGGCGGATCTCAAGCATCGATCTTGCCGTCCCACGGTTGCGGGGCGAATTCGGTCAGGCCGACCCGGGCCAGGGCGCGGCGGGCGCTGTGTTCGATCAGCTCGTCCATGGTCTTGGGCAACGGGTAGAACGCGGGGACCGGCGGCGCGATGATGCCGCCCATCTCGGCGACCGCGGTCATCGAGCGCAGGTGCCCGAGGTGCAGCGGGGTTTCCCGGACCATCAGCAGCAACGGCCGCCCTTCCTTGAGACACACGTCGGCCGCCCGGCTGATCAGCTCGTCGGTGTAGCCGACCGCGATCGCGGACAGCGTCTTGATCGAGCACGGCGCGATCAGCATCGCGTCCACCGGGAAGGAGCCGGAGGCGATGCTGTCGCCGATCGCGGACGCGCGGTGGTACACGTCGGCCAGCGCCTTGACCTGAGTCGGGTTCACGTCGCACTCGTGCCGCAAGGTCACCATGCCCGCCTTGGACACGATCAGGTGCACCTCGACGGAAGGCTGCTCGCGCAGGATCTCCAGCATGCGCAGGCCGATCGCGGCGCCACTGGCGCCGGTGATGGCCACGACCACGCGCCTACGGCCGACGATCGGTTCGTCCATCGGGTTATGGCATCACGTACACGGCCGATGCGCCAGCACTGGCGATGTCAGTTCTGCTAACCGGCGCTGCCAGCAAACCGCGCTGGTCACGGCCCCTTGGCCCAACCTAGCGTCGACCGGGTGACCGAGAACACCACCAGCGACGCGCTGGACGTGCACGCGCACATCGTGCCGCCGACGCTCTTGACCGATCTCGCCGAAACGGAACACAACGGATTCTCCGCACGCCGCACCGACGCGGGCTGGGTGGTTTCGGTGCCGGGCAGCGGCGACACGCGCCCGATCCGGCCCAGGATGACCGAAACCGGTCCGCGTCAGGCCTGGCTGGCCGAGCAAGGGATCGGCCGGCAGGTGCTCTCGCCCTGGCTGGACATCCAGCACGGCACGCGGGACTGGGCCCGTCGGCTCAACGACGCGATGTGCGCGTCGGCATCCGAGTTCGGCACGGTGGCGCTGGCCAGCGTCGCGCTCGGCGACGCCGAGACCGCGGCCGAGGACCTGACCGAGGCGCTACGCGCGAAGGAACTGGCCGGTCTGCTGCTCACCACCGACCCGGCCGACGGCCCCGCACTGCACGATCCGCACTGGGATCCGTTGTGGTCGGTTGCGGCCAGCGCCGGTATCCCGGTCGTGCTGCACCCGCCGACCTGCGGGCCCTCCGGCGACCTGTCCAGCATCGGCGATTTGGGCAATGTGCACGGACGGCTGGTGGACAACACCATCGCGATCAGCAAACTCATCCTGCACGGCGTGCTCGACCGGCATCCGGACCTGCGGATCGTGCTGGTGCACGGTGGTGGGTACCTGCCCTACCAGGCGGCGCGGCTGGACGGCGGGTACCGCATCGGCGAGGTCAAGGTCGGCGAGCTGGATCGCGGCCTGCCATCGGCCTACCTGTCCGCGTTCCACTACGACACGGTCGCGCTGTCCGCGCCCGCCATCCGGTTCCTCACCGAACTGGTCGGCGCCGGGCAACTGTTGCTGGGCAGCGACTTCCCGTTCGCCCTCGGCGATCCGACTCCGGTGCGCACGGCCGAAACCGCCGGCCTGTCGGTCAAGTCGTTGCGGGACAACGCGATCGAGCTGTTCGGGAGCCTGTCATGATCCGCCAGTCCGCAGGCCCGCTGTCGGTGCTGCGACATGGCGAAGGCCCGCCGCTGGTGCTGCTGCATCCGCTCGCGCTGGCCGGCGAACTGTGGGCGCCGCTGGCCGAGCGGCTCGCCGACCGGTACGAGGTGTTCGCGTTCGATCTGCGCGGGCACGGCCAGAGCGGGTGGGACGGTCAGCCGTTCGGCATCGCCGATCTGGCCGAGGACGTCGTCACCGCGTTGGACGCGCTTGGCTTGGCATCGGTGCGGCTGGCCGGGATGTCGATGGGCGGCAGCGTCGCCATGACGCTCGCCGGCCGCTGTCCGCAGCGGGTCAGCGGGCTGCTGCTCGCCGACACCACCGCCTGGTACGGGCCGGACGCACCGGCCGCCTGGGCCGAGCGCGCGAAGAAAGCCAATGGTCCGCGCGACAAGCAACTGCCGTTCCAAGTGGACCGCTGGTTCTCCGAAGCTTTCCGCGCCGAGCAGCCCGAGGAGGTCGAGCGGGTCGCGCGGATCTTCCTGGCCACGGCATCACCGGCGCACGCGGCGGCATCGATCGCCATGGGCGCGCTCGACGCCCGGCCGCTGCTGCCCGCGATCACCGCACCGACGCGGGTCCTGGTCGGCGAGCACGACTACGCCACCCCGCCCGCCATGGCCGAACTGCTCGCCGAGCAGATCCCGAACGCACACCTGCGCGTGCTGCCGAACGTGCGGCACCTGTCGCTGATCGAGCAGCCCGACGCACTACTGGCAACGGAGGTGTCGTGAAACCGGCGCCGTTCACCTATCACGTTCCGCGCAGCCTGCCCGAAGCGCTGGACCTGCTCGCCGAGCACGGCGACGAGGCCAAGATCCTCGCGGGCGGGCAGAGCCTGATGCCGATGCTGAACTTCCGGCTGGCCCAGATCGAGCACCTCGTCGACATCAACCGGCTCGGCGCCGAACACGCGACGCCGAGGATCGGCGCCGACACGATCACGATCCCGGCTTTGGCGCGGCAGCGCGAGATCGAACGCAACCAGGAGATCATCGCGGCGCTGCCGCTGCTCGGTGAGGCGCTGCACCAGGTCGCGCACCCGCAGATCCGCAACCGCGGCACCATCTGCGGCAGTCTCGCGCACGCCGACCCGGCCGCCGAACTGCCCACCGTGCTGTCCGTTGTGGACGCCACGTTCACCATCGCGTCGGCGCGCGGCGTGCGCACCGTCGACGTGGCCGAGTTCTTCCAGTTCTACTTCACCACCGCCCTCGAACCGGACGAACTGCTGCTCCAGGTCGACATTCGCATACCGCCGCCCGGCACGGTGACGGTGTTCCGCGAGTTCGCCACCCGGCGCGGCGACTTCGCGCTGGCCGCGATCGCGGCCAGTTGCCGGTTCGACACCGACGGCACCGTGCTCGACACCCGGATCGCGGCAGCGGGCGTCGCTCCCACTCCCCTGCGGCTGACCGCCGTCGAACAACTGGTCACCGGGACCGATCTGAACGCCGACGTGCTCGCCGCGGCCGCCGACGCGACGAGCACGTCGGTCGACCCGACCGGCGACATCCACGCCGGCGCCGACTACCGCCGCAGGCTCACGGCCACGCTGCTGAGCAGAACGCTCGCCGCGGCCAGAGAGGAACACCATGGCTGAGCACCCGATCACGGTGACCGTGAACGACATCGAATACCAGCGCAGCGTGCCGGACCGGCTCACCCTGGCCGATTTCCTGCGCGAGAGTTTGCGCCTGACCGGTACGCATCTCGGTTGCGAGCACGGCGTGTGCGGGGCCTGCACGGTCATCGTCGACGGCGCGGCCGTTCGGTCCTGTCTGATGCTCGCGGTGCAGGCCGATGGCTGCCAGGTGGAAACCGTCGAAGGTTTGGCCGACGGGCCGGAGCTGAACCCGTTGCAGCAGGCCTTCCAGCGCAACTACGCCTTGCAGTGCGGTTTCTGCACGGCCGGTTTCCTGATGAGCGCCACCGCCGCGTTGCGCGAGGGTCCGGTCACCAGCGACACCGAGGCGCGCGACGTGCTCAGCGGCAACATCTGCCGCTGCACCGGCTACACCGGCCTGGTCAAGGCGGTATTGGAGGCAAGCGCCGAATGAAGACCATGATCGGCGCGTCCGTCCCGCGCCGCGAAGATCGCAGGCTGCTGATCGGCCGGGGCCGTTATCTCGACGACCTCGACCTGCCCGACGCGCTCGCCGCCGCCTTCCTCCGCTCCCCGCACCCGCATGCCCGGATCGGGAGCATCGATCTCTCGGCCGCGCTCAAGGCGCCAGGCGTGATCGCCGCGTTCACCGGTGAGGATCTGGCGCCGATCCAGCGTCCGCTCGCGCCCAAGGTGCTGCACCCGGATCTGGTCGACTTTCCTCGTTTGCCCATGCCACCGCACGAGGTGCACTACGTCGGCGAGCCGGTGGCGGTCGTCCTTGCCGAAACCCGTTACCTGGCCGAGGACGCGCTGGAACTGATCGACGTCGACTACGAGGAACTTCCCTCGGTCGGCTCGACCGCGGCCGCGCTGGCCGAGAACGCCCCGCTCGCGCACGCCGACGCGGAGAGCAACATCGCGGTGCGCCTGCGGCAGCGTTCGGGCGCGCCCGAGGAGGCGTTGCGCACGGCGCCGAACCGGCTCACCGGCGAGTTCCACGTCGTGCGCGGCGGCGGGCATTCGATGGAACCGCGCGCGGTCGCCGCCCGGTTCGAACCCGCGACCGGTCAGGTCACCGTCTGGGACACCACCCAGTCGCCGCACTACGCCCGCCAGCAGCTCTCGCTCGCCTACGACATGCCCGAGGACGACATCCGGGTCATCGCCCCGCCCGATGTCGGCGGCGGTTTCGGCCCCAAAGCCCAGTTCTACGGCGAAGAGGTGGTCATCCCGTGGCTGGCGATGACGCTGGGCCGAGCCGTGAAATGGGTGGAGGACCGGCAGGAGAACTTCGTCGCCGCGATGATGGAACGCGCGCAGACGCACCGCATCGAGGTCGGTTTCGACGATGACGGCATGCTGCTCGTGGTCCGCGACTTCATCGAACACGACCAGGGCGCGTACTGCGCCGGTTTGCAGGTCCCGTCGATCACCACCAGCACCGTGCCCGGCCCGTACCGGATCCCGAACATCCACACCGAACTGATCGCCTGCTACACCAACGCGGTCCCCACCTCGTCGGTGCGCGGCGCGGGACGGCCCCAGGCCGTGTTCGCGATGGAACGCATGATGGACCGCATCGCCGAACACCTCGGCATCGACCCGGCCGAAGTGCGGCGGCGCAACCTGATCCCGCC
>DATFHN010000151.1:0-29895 GCA_035248365.1 Pseudonocardiaceae bacterium
TTCGGTGACCGATCCGACCGCACGGTTGCTGTCGTTGCTCGCCCTGCTCCAGACCGCGCGGGGCCGGACCGGCCGGGAGCTGTCCGAGCGGCTCGGCGTCTCGGCCCGGACGGTCCGGCACGATGTCGAGCGGCTGCGTGAGCTGGGCTATCCGGTCGAGGCGTCGCGGGGCGCCGTCGGCGGGTACCGGCTCGGCGCGGGTGGAAAGCTGCCGCCGCTGCTGCTGGACGACGAGGAGGCCGTGGCGGTCACGGTCGGGCTGCGCGCGGCGGCGGGCATTTCCGGCGTGGAGGAGGCGGGGGCGCGAGCGCTGGCGAAACTGGAGCAGGTGCTGCCGTCCCGGCTGCGGCCGACGGTCGACGCGCTGCGGTCGACGATCGACCGTGGCCCGGAGAACACCGGCACCGACGCGCCCGATCCGGAGGTGGACGCCGCCGTGCTCCAGGAGATCGCCCGGGCGATCCGCCACGTCGAATGGCTCCGGTTCGACTACGCGGACGAACCACGGCTGGTGGAGCCGTACCGGCTGCTCAGCTGGCAGCGGCGCTGGCACCTCGTCGCCCGGGATCCGCAGGCGGGCAGTTGGGAGACCTTCCGCGTCGACCGGATGGCGCCGCGGATGCCGACGCGGCGCCGCTTCGACCCGCAGCCGCTGCCGGGCGGTGACTACACCGCTTTCGCGATGCGCACGATCGCCGCGAGCGGCTGGAACGTGCACGCACGCCTGCGGATCGACGCTCCGGCCGAGGATGTCCTGGCCCGGATCAACCCGACGGTCGGCGTCGTGGAACCCGTCGACGAACAGCACAGCGTCCTGGTCACCGGAGCTGACAGCCTGGACACGATCGCGGCCTACATCGGGATGCTGATGATGGACTTCACCGTCGAGTCCCCGCCGGAACTGCTTCCGCGGCTGCGGCTGCTGTCCGATCGGTACCGGCGCGCGGTCGACGGCTCCTGAACGTTTCCCGCGTCGCTGTAGCTCAGGATTTGCGGCAGACGATCTCGCCGTGCGGAATGCCGAACCAGCCGTCCTCGTCCGCGGCCCAGTCCAACCAGGCGCGGGAAATGCGTTCCAGATCCTCCCGCTCGGCGTGACCGCCGGACACCGCCTGTTCGGCGATGGCCGAGTTCCGGATGCGCTCGCTCCACATGGCACCCCACGCTTCCCGTTGCTCGGCCGTGGCGTAGCACCAGAACGACCCGGTCGGCGTGATGTCGGCGAAACCGGCGCGCCGAGCCCACGACAGCAGCCGACGGCCCGCGTCGGGTTCGGCGCCGTTGGCGCGGGCGACGGCTCGGTAGATGCTCAGCCAGTCGTCCAGGGCGGGATATTCCGGGTACCAGGTCATCGCGGCGTAGTCGGCGTCGCGGACGGCGACCACGCCGCCTGGGCGGCAGACCCGGCCCATCTCCCGTAGCGCGGCCACTGGATCGGCCAGGTGCTGCAACACCTGATGGGCGTGCACCACGTCGAAGCTGTCGTCCGGGTAGGGCAGGGCGTACACGTCCGCGACGGCGAACTCGACATTGGTCGCACCCTCGGCCTCCGCGAGCGCGGCGGCTTCCGCTATCACGCTGGTTGCGGTGTCGATCGCGGTGACCTGTCCGGGAGCGACGCGGGCGGCCATGTCCACGGTGATCGTCCCTGGGCCGCAACCCACGTCGAGGACGCGCACCCCCGGCCGCAATTGTTCGGCCAGGTAGGCGGCGGAGTTGGCGACGGTGCGGGTTCGGTGCGAGCGCAGCACCGAATCGTGGTGTCCGTGGGTGTAGACGATATCGGCGGCCATAGTCGGTACCCTAGCCTCGCGCCCATATATCGGGAACTATTTCTCATCATACGAGACATGTTGGTCGGCAACGGGGCTCAGCCGGCGTCGGTATTTCCGCCGCGCGGGCGGGCCAGGCCTGCGTCGTAGGCGGCGACGGCGGCCTGTAGCCGGTCCCGCACCCCGAGTTTGGCCAGGATGCTCTGTACATGGGTCTTGACCGTGGTCTCGGCCAGGTGCAGCGCGGCGCCGATCTCGGCATTGGACAGCCCTCGCGCCACCAGGAGCAGCACGTCGGTTTCCCGCGCGGACAACCGGGCCCGCAGTTCCGCACCATCCAGATAGGACGGTCCGGCACTCATCCGCTCCAGCAGCCGCCGGGTGACGGCGGGCGCCAGCATGGCCTCGCCCGCGGCGATCACCCGGACCGCCTCGACCATCTGGTCGCCGGTCGCGTCCTTGAGCAGGTAGCCGGATGCGCCGGCCCGCAACGCCTCCGCCACGTACTCGTCGACGTGGAAGGTGGTGAGGATCAGCACCTTGATCGTCGTGTCACGGCCGACCAACGCCTTGGTGGCGGCCACGCCGTCCAGGCCGGGCATGCGGATGTCCATCAGCACCACATCCGGGCGCAGCCTGCGCGCGGCCTCGACCGCGGTGGCGCCATCGGCCGCCTCGCCGACCACCGTCATGCCGGGTTCCGATTCGATGATGGCCCGCAGTCCCGTCCGGACCAGCGTCTGGTCGTCGGCGATGAGCACCGTGATGGTCACCGGGCCTCCTCGGTCATCGGTAGGGTCGCGTGCACCTCGAAGCCGCCCTCGGGATGCCGGCCGACCCGGAGCGTGCCGCCGTACAGGGCGACCCGCTCGCGCATGCCGACGATCCCCTGCGCGGTCGCCGACGGGGTGCCCGGCGGGTTGGTGCCGTCGTCGCGCACGGACACCGACAGCGTGTCACCGGATCGGGCCACGGTGACGGACGCCTGCGCGACTCCCGCGTGTTTCAGCGTGTTGGTCAGCGCTTCCTGGACGATCCGGTACGCGGTCAGGCCGACGCCCGGCGGGACGGTCGTCTCCTCGGGCACGTCCAGCCGGACGGGCAGACCGGCGGCTCCGATCCGGTCGGCCAGTTCGGACAGCGCGGCCAGGCCGGGCTGCGGACGCAGGTCCTCCGGCCGGTCCGGCCGCAGCACGGCCAGGACGTGGCGCATCTCGGCGAGCGCCTCGCGGCTGGCCGTGGAGATGGTGGCCAGGAACCCGGGGACCGCGTCCGGGTTGGTGCGCGCGGACCGCGTCGCGGCCTCGGACTGGATCGCGATCAGGCTGATCGAATGGCCGATGACGTCGTGCAGTTCGCGGGCGATGCGCAACCGCTCATCGGCGATGGCCCGCGCGACGCGCTGCGCCTCATCGCGTTCGGCCCGGTCGGCTCTTTCGGCCACATAGGCGCGGCGGATGCGCACGGCGTACCCGGCGGTCCAGGCGATCGCCACGGCGAGTCCGGTCACGAGCAGGTTGAGCGGGGTGACGCCGGCCGGGTTGGTTTCGGCGGCTCGCGATCCCGGTACGAAGACCGCGCCGCCCAGCGCCAGCCCGGACACGAGCACCGCGACCGCCCCGGTGACCGTTGCCGCGTCGGAGGCGTACGTGGCCACCGTGTAGGCCGCGGCCAGCACCCCGATCATGGCCCCACCGCCCGGCACGCCGACGATGATGGCGAACGTGGCCACCGCCGTGGTGGCGGCCAGCACGGCCAGCGGCGCGTGTCGCCGGGCCAGCACCAGCGCCGCCATCACCACGCCGAGCTGAACCGGCGCGAACGGCGGCAGCCACGGCGCGAGGCCCTGGTCCGAACTGAGCGCGCTCGTGCCGAGCGCGGCCGCCGCGAACAACGCGTCCGCCACGACCGCCCGCGGCCGCATCGCGATGTGCATGGTGGTCAGCATGCCGCCAACCTCAAGCGTCCCGCCCGCGCAACAGGACCGTGCCTGCCGCGGCGAGGACGGCCACGTATCCGGCGAGCCCGGCGGCGGCCTGCCATGGCCCCGCGAACAGCGAGCCGTGCGTGTCCCACAACGACACCCCCAGATTCGACGGCAGGTAGGGCACGGTGTGCCGCCACACGGCGTCCTTCGGCAGGCTGTTGGCCAGGATCGGCAGCACCAGGTACACGCCGAACAGGGCCGACACGCTGATCGCGGTGTTGCGCGCCACCGCGCCCAGGAACAGGCCGAACAACCCGGTCAGGGTGAGATACAGGGCGCCGCCCAGAACGTGTCCGAGTACGCCCGGATCGCCGAGGCTCGCGTGCGGCGCGCGGCCGGACAGCACCGCCTGGCCCGCGGCGAACGCCGCCAGGGCGATCACGAACGACGCGAGCAGGGCGCCCGCACCGAACAGGACTGCCTTCGCCGCGAGCACCCGGCCGCGCTGCGGCGTTGCCGCGAAGGTGCTGCGGATCAGGCCGTTGCCGTACTCGTTGGTGACCACCAGCGCACCGAGCGCGCCGAAGAACACCGCGACCAGTTGGAGGTTGTTCAGGCTGCTGCCGATCGGGTCGAACTGGGCGCGCTGCGCCGCCGTGTAGGCCGCCCAGTGGGCACCGACCGGGGCGCAGACCAGGACCGAGAGGGCGACGCTGAACACCGCCGTGCCGGCCAGGGTCGCCCGGATGGACCGCAGCGAGCGCAGCTTGATCCACTCACTGGCCAGCACCGCGCGGGCCTGCCGGGATGGGCTGATCGTCGACATCACACGTCCCTCCTGCGCAGCAACACCAGCGCGGCCACGACGGCGGCCACGACGTAGAGCGCGAACAGCGCGAGCCCTTGCCACGCGCCCAGGTTGTGGTCGCCGGTCCGGACGACGGTCCAGAACTCCATGCCCGCCGTGGACGGCAGGTACTCGTTGAGCCGGGCGCCGAGATCGCCGGGCACCAGGCCGACCGCCACCGGCAGCACCAGCACGACGCAGAGAAACCCGGCCAGCGCGGCCGTGGTGCGCCGCAGCAGCGCGCCGGCGGCCAACCCGAACAGCCCGATCAGCAGCAGGTACACGCCGCCGCCGAACACCCCACGCAGGACACCGGGATCGCCGAGTGACGCGTGCCGTGCGGGCGCGGTGAGCAGGGCCTGGCCGGCGAAGAAGGCCAGGAACGACGCCACCGTGCACAGCGCCCACACCGCCGCGCCGAGGATCAGTCCCTTGACCGCCAGTACCTGGACGCGCTGCGGGGTCGCCGCGAAGGTGGTGCGGATCAGGCCGCTCGTGTACTCGCCGGTGACGCTCAGCACGCCGAGCGTGCCGACGAACAGCTGCGCCACCTCGACGCCGCGCAGGCTCTGGAAGGTCGGGTCGAAGGTGGCCCGGTCGGCCGCGGTCAACATCGACCAGTCGGCCCGGAAGCCCGAGGTGACCAGCACCCCGCCTGCGACCACGACGATCGCGGTGACGATCAGCACGGCAGGCACCGATCGCACCGACCGGAACTTGATCCACTCGCTGCCCGCGGTAGCCCGCAGGCGCGACCCGGCCGCGGTCATGGCCGCGCTCCGATCGGACGCTCGATCGTGCTCGGCTCCGGCGACCGGTAGGTGACGCTGTCGTCGGTGAGCCGGAAGTAGGCCTCCTCCAGGGACGCGGTCACGTCGCGCAACTGGTGCAGGACATGGCCGTGCTCGGCGGCGACTTCGCCGATCCGTACCGAGTTCAGGCCGGTGACCTGGAGGGTGCCGCCGGGTTCCACGGTCACCTCGGCGCCGTGCGCCCGCAGATCACCGGCCAGGCGCGGGGCGTCGACGGCGCGCACGTCCACCCGTTCCCCGGAATGCCGCTTGATCAGCTCGTTCAGCGGTGTGTCGGCGAGGATCCGGCCTCGGCCGATGATCAGCAGATGGTCCGCGGTGAGGGCCATCTCGCTCATCAGGTGGCTGGACACCAGCACAGTGCGGCCCTGCGCGGCCAGCGATCGCATCAGCGTCCTGATCCACAGGATGCCGTCCGGGTCCAGGCCGTTGACCGGCTCGTCGAACATCAGGATCTCCGGGTCGCCCAGTAGCGCGCCCGCGATGCCCAGCCGCTGCGACATGCCCAGCGAGAACCCGCCGGCCCGCTTGCCTGCCACCGAGGTCAGCCCGACCGCGTCCAGCACCGCGTCGACGCGGGCGCGGGCTATCCCGTTGGCGGCGGCGAGGCTGTGCAGGTGGTTGTAGGCGGAGCGGCCCGGATGCACGGCCCGGGCGTCCAGCAGCGCGCCGACCTCCCGCAGCGGCCACACCTTGCCCTGGTAACGCCGCCCGTTGACGGTGACCGTGCCCGCGGTGGGCAGGTCGAGCCCCAGGATCATGCGCATCGTGGTGGACTTCCCGGCCCCGTTCGGGCCCAGAAAGCCGGTGACATGGCCCGGCTTCACCTGGAAGTCGATCCCGTCCACGGCGGTGGTGTCGCCGTAGACCTTGGTCAGTCCTCGTGCCTCGATCATGTCCGCACGGTAGGAATCGCGGCCGGGCCGCGGCCTCCGCCTCGGGAACGAAAACCCGGGTTCCGCGCCGGAATCCTCCTCCTTGCGGAGGAGAGATTGGCCGACGGTCCGTGGATTTCGTTCTCGCGACCGAAGTGGCGCCCCCGCCGCGATTCCTACCGTACTGATCACCCACCCACGCAGTGCCGCGGTGGCAGACAACGGAAAACCGGAGGTCTTCAATGAGATCATCCCGATCGGTCCGGCGGCTGGCGCCCCGGATCGGGCTGGCCGCGATGTGCGCCGCGCTGTTCACCGGCGTACTCGCCGGTTCGGCCCAGCACGCGTCCGCCGCGTCCCGCCACCCCGATGCCCCGCCCGTCGCAGCCGCCGTGCCGGTGCTGGACTGGCAGCCGTGCCAGAACGGTTTCTTCTGCGCCACAGCGACCGTGCCGCTGGACTACGCCCACCCCGCCGGTTCGACCATCCAGCTCGCGGTGATCAAGCATCCGGCCACCGATCCGGCCCACCGCATCGGCTCGGTCTTCTTCAACCCGGGTGGCCCCCATGACGGGGGCGCGACCGGGTTGCCGGTGCTGTATTCGCTGTTCCCGCCTGCCCTGCGGGCCCGGTTCGACGTGGTCAGCTGGGACCAGCGCGGTCTCGGGCAGAGCACCGATCTGCAGTGCTTCGACTCCATCGACCAGGAAAACCAGCTGCTGTCCGGCCTCCCCGGCCCCTATCCGGTAGACGCCGCGCAGGACCGGACCTGGGAGGACATCGCGGGCCGGTTCGACCGGGCCTGCGCCACGCACGCCGGACCGTTGCTCGCGCACGACACGACCGCCGACACCGCCCGGGACCTGGACCTCCTGCGCCAGGCGGTCGGCGACCCCACCATGAACTACCTCGGCGCGTCCTACGGCAGTTACGTCGGCGCGACCTACGCCAACCTGTTCCCGTCCAAGGTCCGCGCGCTCACCCTGGACGGTGATGTCGACCCGGTGGCGTGGGCGACCGGGACGGACGGATCAGCCAACCGGCTGGGCACCTTCCTGCGGTTGGGTACCGACAAGGCTTCCGCGGCGGCGCTGAACCAGTTCCTCGACCTGTGCGGCCGGGCGGCGACCAGTTCCTGCGCATTCTCGGCGGGAAGCCCGGCCGCCACCCGTGTCAAATGGACCACCCTGCTGGACCGGCTGGAACGCCAGCCGGTCACGCTGGCCGGGACCACCATCACCAGGACGGTGGCAGTGGACGACACCAGCAGTGCGCTGCCCGCTCCCCTGCCGATTCCGAACGTGCGGCCCGGCTGGCCCGGCCTGGCCAGTTTTCTCCAGAACGTCTGGGCCCTGACCGACGGTGGACCGGCGCCGTCCGGGAACGCGTTGTCCTTGCGGGACTTCACCTCCCCCGACGCACCGTACCGGGGGATAGAAGTGCACTGGGGCGTCGATTGCTCGGACAGCCCCAACCCGCGCAACCCGGCGTCCTACCCGTACCAGGCGGCCTTCGCCGCGGCCCGCTCGGGCGTGCTGGGCCCGGTCGTGGCGTGGAGCACCGAAGTCTGCGCCCAGTGGCCGATACTCTCCCCCGACCGTTACACCGGACCATGGAACCACCCCACGGCACCGATCCTGGTTGTCGGCAACACGGGCGACCCGTCGACACCGTATGCGGGGGCGATCGCGATGTCGCATGACCTGGCCAATGCCCGGCTGCTGACCGTCGACGGCTACGGCCACACCGCGTTGCTCAACCACAGTGATTGCGTCGACGTGGCCGAGGACGCGTACTTCGTCACCGGCGCCCTGCCCCGTCCGGGCGCGGTCTGCCGGCAGGACGAGTCCCCGTTCGGCGGGTAACCCCGATTCGGACCGATGCTCGGCGCGGTTGACGGTTGATCCCGCGACTACCTGCCTTTCCTCGGCGGGAGGTCGGTCGCGGCTGGTTGTCCTGCGGTGCCGCCGATCGCGCGCACCGCGGCGGCACCGGCCAGCACGGCCCGGTGCAGGCAGTGTGACACCGGAGCACCGGCCAGCCAGGTGTCCAGAAAGGCCGCGGTGAACGTGTCTCCCGCGCCCGTGGTGTCGACCGGGTCGACCGGTGTCGCGGCCACGGTGGTCACCGTGCCGCCGGGGCCGACCGCGATCGCGCCGCGTTCGCCCCTGGTGACCACGACCAGTGGGCCGTGGGCGGCAAGGGTTCTGGCCGCATCCTCGACGTCGACGGCGCCCCCGGCCAAGGCGAGTGCTTCGCGGTCGTTGGGCAGCAGGACATCGACATACGGCAGCAGTTCGGCGACGCCCTGCCAGCGGCCGGCCGGGTCGTCGTTGGTGTCCAACGAAACCGTCACGCCACGGGCACGGATCTCGGCGAGGACACCGGGCAGCGTCGCGGCCAGGGTCGGTTGCAGGAAAAGCGAAGCGACGTGCACGTGTCGCAGGCCGCGGTCGGCCAGCGTGGCTACCGCGTCGCGCAGTTCGGTCGCCGTGAGGCTGGGAATGGCGCCGGTGTGGGTCAGCATGGCGCGATCGGCGGCGCGGGACAGCACAACCGTGAGCCCGGTGGGCTGATCGTGACGCTGGACGATCTGGTCCAGGCACACCCCCGCGCTGCCGAGTTCGGTCAGCAGCGACTGCGCGAGGCTGTCCGTGCCGACGGCAGCGAGCAGCGCGACGGGTCGGTTCAGCCGGGCCAGGCCGTGCGCGGTGATGGCCGCCGAGCCGCCGACACGCAGCGCCGCGTCGTCGAGCAACTGTTCGGCCTGGCCGAAGCGGGGCACCACGTCCCCGCTCAGCACCAGGTCGGGGTTGGCGTCGCCGACCACGAGGACCAGGCCGCTCACGAGACGGCGGCGGCACGCTGCTGGTCCAGAAAGACCTCCTTGACTTCGATCGGCGCGAACGGCCACGAGCGGTTGACCTTCGCCCAACCGAGGAACGCGACGATGCCGCACGCTATCCACACCAGCGACAGAATGATCGACAACACGCTCGCCGACGCGTAGACGTAGATCCAGCCGGCCAGTGCCAGCAGGCTCGGCAGCGGATAGAGCCACTGCCGGTACGGACGGCGCAGATCCGGCTGTCTGCGGCGTAACACGGTCAGGGCGGCGATCTGGGCGATCGACTGCACCAGCACCCCCACGGTGGTCAACATGTTGATCACGGTGGTCAGGTCGAGCAACGAACCGATCGCGGTGATCACACCCATCACCAGCAACGCGATGTGCGGGAAGGCGTGCTTGGGATGCAGCCGGGCGAAGACGCCGAAGAACACCCCGTCGCGGGCGGCGTTGAAGGGCGCCCGCGAGCCGCCGAGCAGCCCGGCGAACACCGAACCGAAGGCGGTGATGACCACCAGCGCGGTGATGATGTCGGCCGCCGTGTGGCCCCACACCCTGGTGAGCACCAGCGAGGCGATCGACTGCGAGTTCGCCACCTCCCGCCAGGGCACGACCCCCAGCACGCCGATGTTCATCAGCAGGTAGATCACCATGATGCCGAGCACCGAGTACACAATGGACCGTGGCATGGTCCGGCCGGGGCGGACGAGTTCATCGCCCAGGTAGGTGACGGTGTTGTAGCCGAGGTAGTCGAACACCGCGACCAGCAGACCGGCGCCGAGACCGGCGAAGAACTGGCCACCCAGGTGGAAGGCGCCGGGCGGGTAGGAGAACGCGAGACTGACGTGGAAGTGGGTCAGGCTGGCGATGATCACCATGGCGACCGTGATCACCATGACGACCCACAGCACGTTGGTCAGCATGCGGATCGAGTCGATGCGCCGGTAGAGCGCGAAAACGACGAGGCCGATCACGGCGACGCCGATCGCGTGCGCGGTCAGCCAGTTCATGTTCGGGAAGTAGAAACCGAGGTACTGCACGATGCCGATGGCACCGGTCGACATGATCAGCGGAATGCTCAGCACGGCGGTCCAGGCGAACAGGAACGGCATCAGCTTGCCGGTCCGGTACTGGAACGCCTCGCGCAGGTAGAGGTAGGTGCCGCCGGTTCCGGGCATGGCCGCGCCGAGTTCGGCGTAGACCAGCCCGTCGGTCAGTGCCAGCACCGCGCCGACCAGCCAGCCGAGGACGGCCTGCGGGCCGCCCATCGTGGCCACCATGATCGGGATGGTGATGAAGGGTCCGATGCCGCACATCTGGGTCATGTTGATCGAGGTCGCGGACAGGGTTCCGATGGATCGCCGGAAGTGCCGTGCTTCGCCAACCGGTTCTACGGCCGTTCGTGGCTCCGTTGCGGGGTCACCCATGGCCGTTCTCCCGGCTGACGCGACGAGCGCCAGCGCCCGAGGCAGTCAGTGACATGTGGCACATCCTGCGCCACCTGGTCACCGAAAGTCCAGACTCGATCAGTTTTCGTGCACGTTTCTGTTCATTTTTGTCAGGGCACGTCCACCACGTGCACGACGGGGCCGAGCACCTCCAGCGCGGCCACGTCGGCAGGCTGGGCCTTGGCATCGGTGACGATGTCGGACACCGCGCCGACGTCGATGATCTTGGCGAACGCGCGGCGGCCGATCTTGCTGGAGTCGGCGGCCACGATGATCCGCTCGGCCGCGCGGACCAGCGTGCGGTCGGTGCTCGCCTCCACCTCGTGGTGGGTGGTCAGGCCCGCGGTCGGACTGATGCCGTCCACGCCGAGGATCGCCACGTCGAGGTTGATGTTGGCCAGTGCCTGCTCGGCGATCGGACCGACCAGCTCGTAGGACTCCGGCCGCGCGCTCCCGCCGCACACCACCAGGTCGATGTTGGCGCGCACGGCGAGTTCGGATGCGATGTTCAGCGCGTTGGTGACCACCCGCAGGCCGCGCCGCTCGGCCAGCGCCCTGGCCACCTCGGTGGTCGTGGTGCCGCCGGTGAGCCCGACCGAACTGACGTCGTCAGGCACCAGCGCGGCCGCGTAGATCGCGATCGCGCGTTTGGCGTCGTGGTTCTGGCCGCCCCGGTAGCGCATCGGCAGCTCGTAGAGCACCCCGGACGCGATCGCGCCGCCATGCGTGCGCGTGAGCAGCTTCTGTTGTTCGAGCAGCAGTAGGTCCCGACGCACCGACGCGGACGAAACCCGCAGTTCGCCCGCGAGTTCCGCGACGCCGACCGAGCCGTTCTCGTTGAGCCTCCGCAGAATCAGGCCGAGGCGATCTTCCTGACGCACGTTGAACGACGATACGCGGTCTTGACCACTCGATCGCAGAAGTGCAGACTTGTGCACGATTCACGCGTGATTGTGATCTGTTTTCCGCCAATCCACGCATGTTAGATCAGACGTTCGACATGTTCCTCCCTGGACGACCACGTCTCATCAAGGAGGGTTCATCTGGTGAAAACGCTTTCTCGGTTACTGCCGGTGGTGCTGCTCGCCGGCTCGATGCTGGCCGGCGCGGTGGCGACCGCGCCGAGCGCCGCCGCCCAGGACAACGGTGTCGAGCGGACGCCGGTACTGGGCTGGAGCAGCTGGAGTTTCCTGCGCGAACATCCGACGACGCCCAACATCGAGGCACAGGCAAAGGCGTTGCGGGACAGCGGCTTGCACGCGCTCGGCTACGACTACATCAACCTCGACGACTTCTGGTACCAGTGTCCGGGCAGTCAGGGCCCGAACGTGGACGCCAACGGGCGCTGGGTCACCGACCCGACCGTGTTTCCCCCGCAGGGCAGCAAGAACGGCATCCAGGTGGTCGCCGACTACGTGCACTCACTCGGTATGAAGTTCGGCATCTACGTCACGCCGGGCATCTCCGCGCAGGCGGTCGCCCAGCACAGCGTCATCGCGGGCACGTCGTACACCGCCGACCAGATCGCCGAGCCATCGGTGACCGAGAACAACTACAACTGCGGCGGCATGGTGCGCATCGACTACACCAAGCCCGGCGCACAGGCCTACACGAACTCCTGGGCGGACCTGCTCGCGTCCTGGGGCGTCGACTACGTGAAGTTCGACGGCATCAGCAACCAGAACACCGCCGACATCAAGGCCTGGTCGGCGGCGCTGCGCCAGACCGGCAGGCCGATGGTCCTGAACATCACCCAGGGCAGCTACACCAGCAAGATCGCGCCGACGCTGATGAACTACGCCAACCAGTGGGAGTTCGCGCCGGACATCGAGTGCTACGACTGCGAATCCGGCGACAACAGCTATCCGCTGACCAGCTGGTCCAATGTGGAGAATCGATTCGACTACGTCGCGGCCTGGCAACCCTATGCCGGTCCTGGCGGGTTCAACGACTACGACTCGATCGAGGTCGGCAACGGCAGCAACGACGGCATCACGCCGACCGAGCGGCGCACCCAGCTAAGCCTGTGGGCGCTGGGCGCGTCACCGCTGATCCTCGGTGTCGACCTGACCCACCTGGACCAGGCCGACCTGGCCGATCTGGACAACACCGACGTGCTCGCGGTGGACCAGGACGCGATCGCGGCCAAGCGCATGCTCAACTCGGGCGGGCGGCAGGTGTTCGCGAAAACCGAACGCAATGGCGACACCATCGTCGGCCTGTTCAACACCGCGAACACGACGCAAACCGTGTCCGTGTCGGCCGCCAAGGCCGGTCTGGCGCCCAGCGGTTCCTACCGGCTCAGCGACCTTTGGAGCCACCAGGTGAGCTGCTCGGGCGGGACGATCAGCGCGTCCGTGCCCGCGCACGGCGTCGTGCTGTACCGGGTCAGCGCCAACTAGGTGGCGATGTCGGGGTAGGGCAGCGCGTGGTGGGCAAGCCGGCGGGCGTACTCCAACTGGAAACCCAGCGGCTCTGGGTAGTCGCGCTCGAACATGGCGATGAACAGGGTGAGCGTCAGGAACGGGTGCGCGCCGAGTTCGAAGAGCTTCGGGTAGTCGTGCGCGGTGAGCGCGGCGCGTTCCGTTTCGTCGAAGCGCAGCCAGGTGCTGGACTCGGCACCGTGGCAGTTGAGGATCGCGTTCGCCCGCTCGGCTTCCCACCACGCGACCGTCCCCTGTGGATCGTCGCGGTAGCGTTGCACCAGCTCGGGATCGCGGTCGACGGTGTAGAGGAACTTGTTCAGCAAGTACTTGCTCACGTCTCACGCTCCGCTCGGATACCAGGTGAAGTAGGCCTCCATGGTGTGGAACAGGTCGTAGGTGTCGACGTAGTCGGCCTTCTGGCCGGCACCGGCCACGCCCATCATCAGCATGAAGTCCATGAACCCGTGGGTGGCGTTGCCGGGTGCTTGCAGGCTGTCCAGGGTCACTTCGGAAAGGCAGCCGTCGATGTCTCCTGAGGAGATCCATTCCACTGCTTTGCGATCGAACTCCGGGTCGGGCCCGTGCGGCCCGAACTGGCGCGGCCCGCCCAGTTCCAGGGACAGGTGCCCGGTGCCGATCACCGCGACCCGCTGGTTCGACGGCCACGACTCGACCAGTTCCCGGATGGCCCGGCCCAGCTGCACGAACCGCGTCGGCCGGGGCAGCGGCGGGGCGAAGATGTTGGTGTAGATCGGCACGATCGGGAGGTCGGCCTCGGGGCGCAGGGTGATGATCGGGCAGGTGATCGAATGGTCGATCCGCAGCTCGTTGGAGAAGGCCAGGTCGAAACCGGCGTCGAGGCCGTTGCGCAGGACGTGCGTTGACAGCTCTTCGTGCCCGGTGAGGACCATTTTGGGCAGGCCGAACTCGCGTTCCTCGTTGTAGAAGTTGGCGTCGTAGAACGGCGCCTTGCCCACTAAGAACTGCGGCATGTTGTCCAGCCACAACTGGTGGAAGTGGTCGGAGCCGACCATCACCAGCACGTCCGGCCGCGCCCTGGTCAAGGTCTCGCGGAAGGCGGTCACCTTGCGCACCCACTCGTCCGCGAACGGCGGCCGGTCCGCGCCGGTCGCGGTGCTGGCCCGGTAGTAGAAGGGATGGTGGGTCGAGGCGATCACCGCGACCAGCTCAGCCATGGGAACCTCCATCGGGGTACGGCAGGGGCGGAATCGAGGTGTTGTTCAGGTCGACGGACAGGAAGATCTCGTTGGCGACCGGGTTGCGCAGTTCCTCGGCCAGTTGCCCGATCAGCCCGGCGGTGCGGGCCAGCAGCGCGAAGCCGCGCAGCAGCTCCAGCGGCAACCCGAGATCGGCCAGCGCCGCGCCGCACACGCCTGCTCCGTTGAGCGGCAACGTCTTGCCCAGCACCCGCGGGTGCACCCGGCCGATCGCCGCGAACAGCGACAGGTGCAGCCCGAACATGCCTTCCTCCCTGGCGATGGCCATCAGCCGGGGCGCGCGCGGGTCGCCGTCCTTGTGCACGTGGTGACCGAGCCCCGGCACGAACTTCCCGGCTTCGCGTTGCGCCCGAACGGTGGCCAGTGCCAGCGCGTCCCAGCCCGCGTCGCCGGTGGGCAGCTCACCGTCCACAGTGGATAGCACGTTGTGCAGGAAACGGCCGGTGTCCTCGGTGACGCCGAGAAAACGCGAGCCGCCACCGAGCAGGCCGGCGGCCAGCGCACCCTGCACCGAGTCGGGCGCCGACAGGTAGGTCAGCCTGGCGACTATCGCGGTCGGGGTGAACCCGTGATCGGCCAGCGCGGCCAGCACCGCCTCGAACACGCGCGTCTCACCGCGGGTCGGGCGGCGCTGGGTGGCCAGCCAGAACGCGAGTTCGCCGAACCCGACCTCGCCCATCACGTCCTCGGCCAGATCCTGGCCGAGCAGGGTGATGCGATCTCTGCTGGACGCGCCCAGCGCGGTGGGATAGTTCATGTGCGCAGCCATTCTCGGAGTTCCGCACCGTGTTCGTCGAGTTCCGGCGGCGGCAGGTGGTACTGCGCGGGCGTGGCCGAGAAGCGGATCGGGTGCCGGGTGGTCGGCACGGCCCGTTCGCCGGTGCCGACGGTGACCACCGGGTCGAGGCCGAAACGTTGCGCCAAGGCGAAGCCGCCGTCGATGGTGTTGATCGGACCGCACGGCACACCGACCGCGACCAGCGCGTCGAACCACTCGGTCGCACCCCGGGTGGCGAGCCGTTGCACCAGGATCGGCCGCAGTTGTTCCCGGTTCGCGGTGCGATCGGCGTTGCGGGCGAACCGTGGATCCCCGGCGATCTCCGGAATGCCCAGCACCTCGCACAACTTGCGGAACTGACCGTCGTTGGCCGCGGCCACGATCAGGTCTCGGTCCTTTGTGGGCAGTGCCTCGTACGGGAAAACGCTCGGGTGCGCGTTGCCCATGCGGTAGGGCACCACTCCCCCGGCCACGTACGCGGAACTGTGGTTCACCAGCCCGGTCAGCGCCGAGGACAGCAGGTTGACCTCGACGTGCTGCCCCTCGCCGGTGGCATCGCGGTGGCGCAGCGCGGCGAGGATGCCGATCACCGCATGGTTGCCCGCCATCACGTCGAACACCGAGATGCCGGCGCGGTACGGCGGTCCGTCCGGGTCGCCGGTGAGGCTCATCAGCCCGGAGACGGCCTGCACCATCAGGTCGTAGCCGGGCACGTTGGCGCCGCCGTCGGTACCGAACCCGCTGATCGACGCGTAGATCACCGCCGGGTTCCGCGCGCTGACCCCGGCATAGTCCAGCTGGTACTTGGCCAGGCCGCCCGGCTTGAAGTTCTCGATCAGCACGTCGGCGCGGCGGGCCAGTTCGCGGGCGGCCTCGGCATCGGCTTCCTCGCGCAGATCCAGCGCGATGGCCCGCTTACCCCGGTTGACCCCCAGGTAGTAGGTCGACGCGCCGTCCCGCACTGGAGGCATCCAGCTCCGGGTTTCGTCGCCCTGCGGGCCCTCGACCTTGATCACGTCGGCGCCGAGGTCGGCGAGCAGCATGGTGGCGTACGGACCGGCGAGCACCCGGGAGAAATCGGCGACCAACAGCCCGGACAGTGGTCCGGTCACTCAACAACACCTCCACGTACGGTCAGCGGACGATCGTCCGTTAAGGCGATCGTCTCTCGCATCGACCGGCCACGTCAACGAGAACGTGCGGCACAGTTTCCAGGCTGGCGAAGTCCGCGCTGATCTCCCCCGCGGTCTGCAACAGCAGCGGCAGGTGGTGCTCGACCAGCCGCGTCACCGAGGTCTCGGCGGCATGGCAGTTCACGTTCACGCCGGCGATCACCCGGCCCGAGCCGTCCCGCAGCGGCGCGGCGACTGAGCGGATGCCCAGCGCGAGCTGCTCGTCGGTGAGTGCCCAGCCGCGCGCCCGCACCTCGCGCAGGGCCGCGTCCCGCTCGGCCCGGTCGGGCTGCCAGCGCGGGGTCAGCCCGGAGCGGGTCGGCTGGGCCAGCACCCGCTCCAGCTCCTCCGGCGGCAGCGCGGCCAGCTGGACCTTGCCCAGCGAGGTCGGCAGAGCGGGAAAGCGGGTGCCAATCTGCACCGCGAGCGACACGATCTTGGGCACCGCGACCCTGGCCACGTACACGATGTCCGAGCCGTCCAGCTGCGCGATTGAGCAGGACTCGTTGGTCTGCTCGACCAGCCGTTCCAGGTGCGGCCGGGCGACGTCCCACAGGCCCATCGACCGCACGTAGGACACGCCGAGCGAGAGCACGCGCGGGGTGAGCGAGTAGCCGCCGGCGCCACTGCGCGCGTAGCCGAGTTCTTCCAGCGTGAGCAGGATGCGGCGGGCGGTAGGCCGGGCCAGTCCGGTGGCCGTTGCGACCTCGGCCAGCGACATCGCCGGCTTGCCCGGCTGGAACGCCGTGATCACGTCCAGGCCCCTGGCCAGGGCCTCGATGAAGTCCGGTCCGGTGCCCTCGCGTGGCATGGCGCCCCTCTCCGTCGCTGGTCACGGCAGCGTACCGCCGTTGTCCGCCAGGCGGACAACTGCCGAGCGTTGACAGCGGAACCGACGCGGTCCACAGTGACACCGCGACTTGACGACCGAGGATCGGACAGTTGTCCGCGAGAGCGAGACCCACCATGGCTGACCCCGACGACCGGCCCGTGGTGCTGCGCGGCGGCACCGTGCTGACCATGGACGACCGCAAGCAGGTACTCGCAGACACGGACGTGCTGGTCGTCGGCGACCGGATCGCCGCGATCGGCCCCGCGCTGGCCGTACCGGACGGCACGATGGAGATCGACGCGAGCCAGGGCATCGTCATGCCCGGCATGATCGACACCCACCGGCACATGTGGCAGACCGCGATGCGCGGCTACGGCGCCGACTGGACTCTGACGCAGTACTTCGTCTGGTACTACCTGGAATGGGGAAAATCGTTCCGGCCGGAGGACGTGTACGCGGGCAACCTGCTCGGTGCGATCGAGGCCATCGACGCCGGGGTCACCACCACCGTCGACTGGTCGCACGGCCTGCAGACCACCGAGCACGCGGACGCCGCCGTCGACGCCTTGCGCGCGGTGCCCGGCCGGTTCGTGCTGGCCTACGGCAACATCCAGCAGGCGCCGGCCGAATGGACAGCAACGCCGGAATTCCGTGACTTCGTCGCCCGCCGCATCACCGGCGACGACATGCTCGGCTTCCAGATCGCCTTCGACGTCACCGGCGACCCTGCCTTCCCGGAACGGCCCGCGTTCGAGGTGGCGCGGGAGATGAACGTGCCGGTGACCACGCACGCCGGGGTGTGGGGCGCGACCGGCGACGACGGCATCAAGCTGATGCACGAGCACGGGTTCATGACCCCGCGGACCATCTACGTGCACAGCGCGTCCCTGTCCCTGGACTCCTACCACCGGATCGCGGCCACCGGCGGCTCGGTGTCGGTTTCCACCGAGAGCGAGCAGAGCGCGGGCCAGGGCTACCCGCCGACCTGGGCGCTGCGCGCGCACGACATCCCGGTGTCGTTGTCCATGGACACCACGGTCTGGTGGAGCGGCGACCTGTTCTCCGCGATGCGCAGCACCCTCGGCGCGGACCGCTCACGGGAGCACCTCGAGGCGCACGTCAAGGGCGAGACGGTCACCCACTCCGCCCTCCGTGCCGAACAGGTCGTGGAGTGGGCGACCAGGGGCGGCGCGCGAGCGCTGGGCCGAGAGTCCGATCTGGGCAGCGTCGAGATCGGCAAGAAGGCCGACCTGGTACTGATCAAGAACGACCGGTCGCCGGTGATGTTCCCGCTGCTGCACCCGTACGGCCACGTCGCGTTCCAGGCGCAACGCGGCGACGTGCACACCGTGCTGGTGAACGGCAAGCTGGTCAAGCACGAGCATCGACTCGTCGGCATCGACCTGGCGGCGGCCCGGCAGCGGATCGAGCGCACCGTCGACCACCTGCGCGGCACCCTCGGCGACGAGGCCTGGCAGCAGGGCATGAACCCGGACGTCCCGGCAACCAAGGTTCTCGACAATCCCTACACCTACACCGACTACCACAGCACCAGCACGCACGAGCAGCACAAGCTCGGACAACCTGGCAACGGCGGTTCGGCCTGACCGTGCCGGCCACCGAGCGCATGGCCGCCGAACCGGCCCTTCGACTGGCCTGCCTGCCCGGGTACCGGCAATGGCCGCACCGGGTGCTGGTCAGCGCGGCACCGGATTGAGCAGCGGCTCATCCGCTACGAAGCGACGCAGCTGCTCGGCGACGAAGGTTCGGGCCCTCGGCCAGAAGGTGCTGGATCCACCGGCCACGTGCGGTGTGATCAGCACGCCGGGCATCGTCCACAGAGGATGATCGGCGGGCAGCGGCTCCGGATCGGTCACGTCCAGTGCGGCGCGCAGTCGCCGCGCCGTCAACTCGGCCAGCAACGCCTCGGTGTCCAGGGTGCGTCCCCGGCCGACGTTGACCACCAGCGCGCCATCGGGCAGCAGCGCCAACTCCCGGGCGCCGACGAGGCCGACCGTGGCCGGGCTGTCCGGCAGGATCATCACCAGGATGTCGGTGCTTGGCAGCAGGCTTGGCAGCTCGGTCACGGCGTGCACGTCTTCCGCGGGCCGGGCGTGGGCGGCCACCTTGGTGATCTCGGCCTCGGCCGCGACGAGGCGGCGCTGCAGCGCGCGGCCGATCGCCCCATGACCGAGAATGGTGACCCGGCTGCCTGCCACCGATCCGGTCAGTTCGTGGTCCCACCGTTGGTGCGCCTGCCGGTCGAGCCAGCGTGGCAGTTCCCGTTGGGCGGCCAGCATGAGCGCGAGCGCGTGCTCGGCGGTGCTGGCGTCGTGCAGGCCACTTCCGTTGTACAGCGGCACCTGCGGCGGCACGACGGGCAACAACCGGTCTACTCCGGCGGTGAGCGCCTGCACGGCCCGCAGCGCGGGCATCTTCGCGATCAGCTCGGCCGGTTGGTCGCCGCGGTCGTACGGGAGCACGTAGAACTCGACATCGGACACGTCGGCGGGTGGGGCGCCGACGCCGTCGTAGTGGTCGAGGAGGACTCCGGAGGGCACCGGCACGTCGGCGAATGGCACCAGGGCGCGGACCCTCATACGTTGCTCCGTTTCCATCGGGCGGTCGCCGCCACGGTCAGCACGGCAGCGGCCGCGAGCGCGATGCCCATCATCAGGAATGATGCCGCCATTGTGCCGGTCAGTCCGTTCAGCCAACCCACCAGGTAGGTGCCGACGAACCCGCCGAGCGCCCCGAACGCGTTGACCACGGCGACCGCGACTCCGGTGGTGCGCGGCGACATCATTTCGGACAGCATCGCGAAAAACGGCCCGTACGGCGCGTACATCGCCAAAGCGGCCACGATCAGCAGCACGAACGACAGCCAGAACCGGTGCGGCCCGGCGAGGTACGAGCCGTAGAACGTGGCCGCGCCGAGCACCAGCCACGGCCACACGAACACCGGCCTGCGGATGAGCCGGTCGCTGAACCGGGAGTTCAGGATCATCGCCGCGACCGCGAACACGTAGGGCACCGCGGTGAGCAGCCCGACGGCGCCGATTCCGGAGCCGGCCCCCGCCTTCACGATCGACGGCAACCAGAACACGAACCCGTACACACCGATGCTCCACAACAAGTACTGCGCGGACAGCAACGCGACGCGGGGCGAGCGCAGCGCGCCGAGATACTCCCCCAGTGAGCTGGACCGGCCGGTGGACGCGCCGTGCTCACCGGCGAGGGCGGTGCGGAGCCGGTCCCGCTCGTCCGGCACCAGCCAGCGGGATTCCTCGGGCCGGTCCGCGACCTGCCAGCGGAACACGAACGCCCAGGCCACCGCGGGCAGGCCCTCGATCAGGAACATCCCGCGCCAGCTGGTGAACTGCACCAGGTAGCCGGACAACGCGGACATCCACAGCACGGTGATCGGATTGCCGAGAATGAGCAGCGCGTTCGCCCGTCCGCGCTCGGCGCTGGTGAACCATCGAGCCACCAGTAACACGAGCGCGGGCAGCACCGCGGCCTCGACCACGCCGAGCACGAACCGGACCGCGATCAGGGCGTCCACCGAATCCAGCAGGCCCTGCGTCGACGCGAGCACGCCCCACGCCAGCACCGACCAGAAGATCAGCGACCGCACGCTGCGGGTCTCGGCGTACAGCACGCCGGGCACCTGGAAAAGGAAGTATCCCAAGAAGAACGAGGCGCCGATCAGGCCGGAGGTCGCGCTGGTCAGATGCAGGTCGTGGCTCATGCCGCCTGCCGCGCCGATCGCGTAGTTCGACCGGTCCAGGTAGGCGAGGCTGTAGGTGATGAACACGACCGGGATCAGGCGTGCCCAGCGCTGCCTGCCGATTGGGTCACTCGGGGTTGCCAGTGGGGTGGGCCGGGTCCTGCCCCGGCCAATGGCGCTGTTCGGCTCCGTTGCCATTCCGTCCTCGCGAGTCTTGCCGTTCTTTCCATAATATGGAAAGCTCTTTCATGATGTGGTGAGGCGAGTGTCGACCGATGACGGGCTGAGGTCAATGAGTGGACGGGAGCCGGTGACGACCGAATCGGTACAGGCCGGATCAGTACGGGGCAGCACCGACATGGTCGGCAAGGCCATGCGCGTGCTGTCCGCGCTCGGCGAGTACCCGGACGGTGCCGGCGTTTCCGCGCTGGCCCGGGCCATCGACCTGCCGGTGACCACCACCCACCGGTTGCTCGCCTCGTTGCAGCGAGACGGCTTCGTGACCAGTGACCCGCAGTCGCGCCGGTACCTGCTGGGACTTCGGCTGTTCGAACTCGGGCAGCGGGTCTCACACGCCCGCGGCTTCGCGGGCACCGCGGTGCCGATCCTGCGCCGGGTCACCGCGCACACCCGCGAACCCACGCTGATGTCCGTCCGGGCCGGGCACCACCAGGTCTACGTGCACTATGTGGAGGGGCCGCAGCAAGTACAGATCACCGGCGAGCCGGGCCGGCCTGGCCCGCTGCACTGCACGTCGATGGGCAAGTGCCTGGTCGCGTTCGCCGCCGAGGAGGACCGGCGGCAGTTGGTCGCCGACCTCGAACTGGCCAAGCTGGCGCCGCGAACCGTCACCGACCGAGCGGCGTTCGCCGAGCAGATCGCCGAGGTTCGCCAACGCGGCTATGCCGTCGCGGACGAGGAACACGAGCCCGGCATCCGGGCGGTCGGCGTGCCGGTGCGCGGGCTCGACGGAGTAGCACTGGCCGCGCTGTCCACCGCCGCGCCCGCCTACCGCACCAGCATGGACGATCTGCTCGCGTTCGTGCCGGTGCTCGGCGAGGCCGCGCGCGAACTCGCCGCCCTGCTACCTGGCCTGCCGTTGCGCGGGGCCTGAGTACGCAACTGTCTACATCGGACCAGACTGCCGGTGGAAGGATCAACGACCATGACCGACGCCAGACCGCCGAGCGCCGACGAGGCCGCGTTCATCGCGGTGGTCCGCTCGGGCGATCCGGCGCGGTTCGCGCTCATCACCGAGCGCCACCGGCGTGAACTGCAGGTGCACTGCTACCGGATACTCGCGAACTACGAGGACGCCCAGGACATGACGCAGGAGACGTTCCTGCGAGCATGGCACAAGCGGGAATCGTTCAAGGGGCACGCCGCGCTACGGACCTGGCTGTACCGGATCGCGACGAACGCCTGCCTCGACTTCCTGGACAAGCGCAACGACCGCACGCCCGACCTGTCCGAGCTGTCGGACTCCGAGCTGCCCTACCTGCAGCCGTACCCCGACCGGATGCTCCCCGAGGACCCGCAGGAATCGGTGGTGGCGCGGGAGACGATCGAGCTCGCGTTCATCGTCGCCGTCCAGCACCTGCCGCCCCGGCAGCGCGCGGTGTTCATCCTGCGCGACGTCCTCGGCTGGCCGGCGTCGAAGGCCGCCGACGCCCTTGAGCTGACCGTCGCATCGGTGACCAGCGCACTGCAGCGGGCGCGCGTGACAATGCGCGCGCAACTGCCCGACCGCCGCCTCGACTGGCGGAGCCCCGCCACCCACGAGCTGTCGAATGACGAGCGGGGCGTGGTGAAGGCCTACATCGACGCCCACGAGCGCAACGACGTCGACGGGCTGATGGCGCTGCTGCGCGACGACCTGCGCTTCGCGATGCTGCCCGATCCGGGCACCGTGGTCAGGGGGGCCAAGGACGCGGTGGACGGCTGGGTCTCCGGTGGGCTCTTCGAGCCCGGCTACGACGACTGGCGCTGTCTCGCGACGACGGTCAACCGCATGCCTGCCGCGGCCCTGTACCGCCGCACCCCCGACGACTCGGAGTATCGGTTGCTGAACATCGCGCTCCTGCACATCGTCGACGGCAGGATCGCCGAGATCACCGGATTCGACGCCACTGGCAAACCATGGCTGGGCCTGCCCCCGACACTGTGATCGCTCATCGCCTCGTCTCGTATCGGGTCAGCACCGCGCCGCCGGGAAACGTCCGCGTCTCCACCAGGTTCAGGTTCACCCAGCTGTCCAGCGCGGTGAAGAACGGCGTGCCACCGCCCACCAGGACCGGATGGGTGACCAGCGCGTACTCGTCGATCAGCCCGGCCCGCATGGCCACCCCGGCCAGCGTTGCGCCGCCGATGCCGATCGGGCCGCCGTCCTCGGCCCTGAGCCGGGTGATCTCGTCGACCGCGTCGCCGGTGATCAGGCGGGTGTTCCAGCCGACCGTGTCGAGCGTCGAGGAGAACACCACCTTCGGCGTGTCCCGCCAGTTCCGTGCGAACTCGATCTGCGCCGGGGTCGCGTTGGGCTGCTGGTCGCCGGTCGGCCAGTAGGAACTCATCCTCTCCCACAGCTTGCGCCCGTACAGCGACATGCTGTTGGCCAGCTCCTGGTCGAGCCACCACTGGAACAGCTCGTCGCTCGGAGGCCCGCTCCAGCCGATGTCGTCGCCGGTCGCGGCGATGTAGCCGTCCAGGGTCAGGTTCATGCCGAAGATCAGTTTCCGCATCATGCCAGCCTTCCGTGAGTCGGTCTCACCGGTACAGACGGGCGGGCCGCGAAAACCTAATCGGTGCGCGATCCGATTACCATCGACCGATGGCGAGCGGGCACGTCGCGACGCTGCCCAAGGCCGAGCTGCACGTGCACCTGGAAGGAACGCTCGAGCCGGAACTGCTCTTCGCGCTGGCCGCACGCAACCAGGTCGAACTGCCGTGGGCGGACGTCGACCAGGCGCGCGCCGCCCACATCTTCGCCGGCCTGGAACACTTTCTGCCGCTGCTGCTCCGCTCGGCCGGGGTGCTGCGCCGCGGCCCGGCCGACTACATCCGCGAGGCGCTGGACGTGTGCCGGGCCGATCGCATCGATCACGGCGTCGCCGCGGCCGGCGACCCGGCCCTGCTGGCCCGGCTGCGGGACGAGGCGATCCCGCTGACCGTCTGTCCACTGTCGAACGTGGCCTTGCGGGTGGTGCCGTCGATGGCGGCGCATCCGTTGCGGGCCATGTTCGAGTGATCCGCCGTACCTCGGTGGCTACGTCAACGACAACTACGAAGCAGTCCGAACAGACCTCGGCCTGGACCAGGCAGCGCCCGCCGACCTGGCGCGCAACGGTTTCCGCGCATCGTTCGACAATCCGCAACGCATCGCCGCCCACGTCGCCGCGATTGACGACCACGTGCGCGCGTTCGAAACGTAACTGGCCGAGGTGCCACCTGGTTGCTGACGGTGACTGCCGACTTTCCTGGTTACTTCACGATGCGATCTCGGCGGCGCCAATGACGCATGTAACCAATTATTCGAAATCTAAACATGCAATTTTGACACGGTTAGTAACGAGATTCGCCGTTACCGGTTCGTTATCTCTATTGCCGCGTTGCACGGAATGGTCCCTCTGGACTAATACGCTAGTCCGTCCGTTGTGGGTAACAAATTAACGGCAGCGACCGCCAGTCCACCCGTATGCACTAAAGAAAGGTCGCTTTAGCTCCGATTTTCATGGTTGCCAGACTACCTTTTGTGATCGGCGATCGTGTACTCATGAGTAGATAGTCACCGCAATGGACGAGTCAGGGATGCGTACAGCTTCGTGGATGCCGAGGCCCGATTGTGGGTATGGTTCAAGCGGCTTACGAAGATGAATTCGGCTCATCGGGGAGACTCTCGCTCGTTCAGTGTGATGACGCCGGCGCAAAAGGGCCGGAGGGGGCGGTCTCGGCGTCACGGAAAAAAGGATAGACGATCAGTGACCGAAAGTGACTTATTTGAGGATGCAACCGTCCCGGATTTGGTGAACACGCTTGTTCGCGATCACCACGTGCCGGGAGCACAGCTCGATATCCGTTGGGGGGAGGCCCAGTTCACCGTTGTCGTCGGCACCGAGAAAAGCGGGAGCGATCGGCCGATGACGACCCGGTCCACCATTCCGTCCGGGTCGGTCAGCAAAATCTTCACCGCGTCGGCTGCGATGATCCTCGCTGCCGAGGAGGAGTTCGACCTGGACGAACCCGTCGGCCAATATCTCACCGGTTTGCGAGATGGCAGGGAAGTATTCGGCAGGCTCACACCTCGACAACTACTGAGCCATACCAGCGGACTTCCTTCGAGTCTTGACGAATACCTTTCACCAGTGGCGATGACCTCGCCGCGGCGGTATCTGACCGAATGCGCACGGACGGCTGTCCCGGTGTGCGCTCCGGGCGCGGCGTTCTCGTATTCGAATGTTGGGTACGTGCTGATCGGCTACCTCATCGAGGTCATCACCGGCCTGAACTGGCCTGATGCAATTGGTTCCATTCTGCTCGACCAACTGGGCATCAAACCGGCCTTCGTCATGGACGACGAAACCGGCCCGATCGGCGGACACCGCTGTCCCGGACACAGCGTCAACCCGGAAACCGGGAAAGCGCACGTCGTGCGGCAGACAATCACTCCGGCGACGATGGCGACCGGGGGTCTGGCGCTCAGCGCCAGCGACCTCGCCACCTTCGCCACCGCGCTGGTACCCGGCGAACACGGTGGACCGGCACTGCTCGACCAGGCCGCGGTGGCGTTGATGCGGCAAGCGATCCCGGGAGCTGAACCGTTCGGGCTGGCGGACGGCTGGGGGCTCGGGCTGGCCATCTACCGGGACGGGGACCGGCAGTGGGTCGGCCACGACGGCACCGGCGACGGGACGTCCTGCCACCTGCGCATCAGCACCGAGGAGCCCTGCGTCGTCGCCTTCACCAGCAACGCGACCAGTGGAAACCTGGTGTGGCGGGAATTGGTCGCCGAGTTGGGCCGGGCAGGCCTGCCGGTCGCCGACTACCGGGAACCGCTGACCACGGACCGGCCACTTCCGCCCTCACCTGACTGCTTCGGCCGTTACGTCAACGGCGAACTCGAGTACTCGATCGCACCGCGCGACGGCAGACCCTGCATCGCGGTGGACGGCGAACTCTTCACCGAGCTGGCCGTCCACGACCACGGCGTCTTCTCGGTTCGCGATCCGGCGACCGGGCGGCGCGTCAACGGCGGCCGGTTCCTGGCCAACCCGAGGACCGGCCGGATCAACAGCCTTCAGACCGGCGGCCGGATCGCCCTGCGGCTCGACTCCGCCGCCTGATCTCACCCCCACACTCCATTCGCGCGGGCAACACCGAAGCCGGCCGCTGAGCGGCGACCGGTCGCGGGCGAGCGCCTGCCACCCAGAGAGGCAGAATCCTGTGACGTCTTTGCGCACGGTGAGCGCGGCGCTGCGCGTGTCCGGTGAACTGGACGTCGTGGCGCTCGCCCAAGCAACCCACGAGTTAGCCGGCCACGGCACGCCCGAACCGATCTTCGTTGACCGCACCGACGAATCCGGTAGAAGACCCGTCGATCTGTTGCACGACCTGATCGACGCGCCATGGCCGGATCCGCAACAGCCGTGGCGCGTTTTCGTTGTCCGCCTTGGCGCCGACGATCACGTCGTCCTGTTGTGCAGCAATCTGCCTTCGGTGGATCCGCACGGGTTGCTGGACGAGCTGATCGCGCGCTACCGCGATGCGAACTCCTACGCGCTCGCCTTGGACGCCGCCGTGTCGGATCGGTTGAGCGCGTTGTCGGCCGAGCGGAGCGTCAGCCTGGCTGAGGTGTTGCGGACCTGCGTGCGGGACGTGCTGCGCGCGTGTCGCGGTGCGGGGGCGCCGCGGGTGTGGTTGTTCGACCTGGACGGCCGGTATTCCCTGATGGTGGACCACGCGCCGGGCAATGTCCCAATCGGACAGTTCGCGGGGCGGGTGCGCGATGCGCTGGTCGACGCGGTGCTGGATCACGCCAACGGAATGTCCCTGCCGGAACTTGTCGAGGCAGCGGTGCGACGGACGCCGCAAGCGACCGCGCTGCGATGGGCGCAGGGCGAACTGACCTATGCCGAGCTGAACCTGCGAGCCAACCGGCTCGCGCACGCGCTGATCGCGCGCGGCGCCGGACCGGGAGCGACCGTGGCGCTGCTCTTGCCGCGCTCGCCCGAGTTGGTGATCGCGACGCTCGCGGTGAGCAAGGCCGGCGCGGCCTTCCTCCCGATCGATCCCGGTTACCCGGCCGCCCGGATCAGCTATCTGATGAACGATGCCCGGCCGTTGTGCGTGCTGACGCCGAAGGATGTCGAGGCACCGGGGAGCGGTCCGAGCCACGATCCGGCCGACGCGGACCGGTTGGCGCCGTTGCGCCTGGCCAACATCGCCTACGTCATCTACACCTCGGGCACGACCGGGCAGCCGAAGGGCGTGCTCGTCCCGCACACCGGGCTGCGCAACTTCACCGAACACCAGGCCCGGCGCACCGGCGTCGGCCCGGGAGATCGAGTCCTGCAGTACGCCTCCCCCAGCTTCGACGCGTCCGTCCTCGAACTGCTGCTGGCGCTACCGACCGGTGCGTGCCTGGTCACGCCGGAGCCGGGCCCGCTGCTCGGCCTGGCCCTCGCCGAGACGCTGCGCCGCGCGCGGATCACGCACACGCTGATTCCGCCAGCCGCGCTCGCCACCATTCCCCCGGACGCTCCAGCGCTTCCTGACCTGCGCCATCTGATCGTCGGCGGCGACGCGACAACGGCCGATCTGGTCGCGCGGTGGGCGCCGGGCCGGGACCTGACCAACGCGTACGGCCCCACCGAGATCACCATCGCGGCAACCTGGAGCGCTCCGCTGGCACCGACCGGCGAGCCGCCGACCATCGGCACTCCCCTGGGCAACACCAGGGTCCACCTCCTCGACGCCGGCCTGCGGCCGGTGCCGTCCGGACAGACCGGCGAGATCTACGTGGACAGTCCGGGGATCGCGCACGGCTACCACAACCAGCCCGGACTGACCGCGGCCAGTTTCGTGGCCAATCCCTTTGGTCCGCCGGGCAGCAGGCTCTACCGCACCGGCGACCTGGCCCACCGCGATCCCGACGGCAACCTGCACTACCACGGCCGGACCGACCACCAGACCAAGATCAGGGGCAACCGGGTCGAGCTGGGCGAGATCCGCACCGCGCTGCAACGCCACGGCGACGTCCGGCAAGCCGTCGTCACGACGCACACCAGCAACGGCCACACCCAACTCGTGGGTTACGTGGTCCCCGAGGCCGGGCGGCACTGCTCCCCCGCCGAGTTGCACGATCATCTGGCCGGTCTGCTGCCGGACTACATGATCCCGGCGGTCATCATGGTCATCGCCGAGCTTCCGTTGACCCACAACGGAAAGGTGGACCACGCGCGGCTGCCGGAACCCGAGTTCGCGGGGGCCGTCGTCGCGGATCCTCCGCGAACCGCGACGGAGCGTGCGCTCGCGGACATCTGGTGCGAGGTGCTCGGCATCGGCGCGGCCGGCGTGCACGACGATTTCTTCCGCTTCGGCGGGGATTCCATCCTGGCGACGAAGGTGCTGGCCAGGGTCCGGCTCGCCTTCGGTGCCGGGCTTTCGGTGCGGGTGTTGTTCGAGCACCGCACGATCGCGGAGCTGGCGCAACTGTTGCCGGAACCGGCAGCGGGCACGGACGTGATCCCGCCTGCCGAGGTGACGGGCCCGGCGCCGTTGTCGGCGGCGCAACGCCGGTTGTGGGTGCTGGACGACCTGACCGGCGGCGTCGAGTACAACACCGGGGTCGGCCTGCGGCTCACCGGACCGATCGACGTCGATGCGCTGCGGGCGGCCGTTGCCGCGCTGGTGCGGCGGCATGCCGTGCTGCGGACCACGTTCCAGACGGTGGACGGGGTCGCCCGACAGGTGGTCGCGGGCCGGGCCGAGGTGCCGGTGCGGGTGCTGGACCTGCCCGGCGCGAGCGACGCACTGATGGACGAGGTGCTCGCTGAGGAACTGCGCACGCCCTTCGACCTCCGCACCGGCCCGTTGAGCAGGTTCTTGCTGCTCCGGCGATCGGAACTCGATCACGTGTTGGTGTTGTGCCAGCACCACATCATCACCGACGGCGCCTCGGTCCGGGTGCTGGTCGAGGAACTGATCGAGTGCTATGCCGCCGCGTTGCGGGGCGAGCAGGCCCGGCTGCCGGAACTGGACGTCCAGTACGCGGACTTCGCGGTGTGGGAACAGGGTCGGCCGGTTGACGGCGCCGACCTGGCCTATTGGCGGGACACACTGGCCGGACTCGATGTTCTCGAGTTGCCCACCGATCGCCCTCGTCCCGCGCAGCGGACGGTCAACGGCGCGATCTGCCGCCGCGACCTGACCGGCGAGATGGTCACGGCGCTCGCCGCGCTCGGCCAGGAGCACGACGCCACGCTGTTCATGGTGCTGACCGCGGCCGTGCAGGTGCTGCTGGCCCGCTACGCCAACCAGTCGGACGTCGCCGTCGGCACGGCCGTGTCCGGCCGGGATCGGGCCGAACTGGAGCGGGTGGCCGGGTTCTTCGTGAACACGCTGGTTCTCCGGTCCGCTGTGGACAGAGAACGGTCGTTCCAGGAATTCCTGGGCGAGGTCAGGGAAACGGTGCTGGGCGCCTTCGCCCACGGCGGTGTGCCGTTCGACAAGCTGGTGGAGGAACTGCGGCCCCGGCGTGACCCGAGCCGCACGCCGCTGGTGCAGGTGCTGGTGGTGTTGCAGAACCAGCTGGTGCGGCCGGCCGAGGTCGGTGGCCTGCGTGTCGGCGAGCAGGACCTGCCCCGGCCCGGCGCCCGATTCGATCTGGTGATCGAGTTCCTGCCCAGGGACCGAGGGCTGAACCTCGCGGTCGAGTACAACACCGACCTGTTCGACGCGGTCACGGTCGAGCGGCTGACCGGGCACCTGGAGGTGCTGCTCACCGGGATCGCGGCGAACCCGGCCTGCCGGGTGGGCGAGCTGCCGATGCTGACCGGGGCGGAGACCGCCCGGCTGCTGCTGGCCTGGAACGACACCGACCAGCACGTGCCTGCCTCGGTGCTGCCTGCGCTGTTCGAGGCGCAGGTGGCGCGCACGCCGCAGGCGACCGCGATCTTCGACGCGGCCGGTAACCCGC
>DATFHN010000152.1:0-16134 GCA_035248365.1 Pseudonocardiaceae bacterium
TGTCCCCTCGCCCCCGAGCAGTTCGGGTCGGTGAGTAGCCAGGTCGCGGTATTCGCCCTCGGCGAGTTCGACCAGATCGTGCAGCCTGCGCGGCAGCCGGTCCGACTCGCGCCGATCGACCAGCCAGCTCTCCAGCTCCTCCACCAGCGTGGTCAGCAACCGTGCCTGACCGCGCTGGTGCAGGGCGAGATCCGGCCTGCGCAAAACAAATCGCCGATGCACGAACTTGAGCACCTGTACCTCGTGCCACTGCTGCGCGGCCAGTACGACATGCCCTGATCGCGTGGTCGGCGCCGCGTTCACGCCAACGCCGTCGGCCAGCCGCGCGGTCCAGCGGGTGGAGAACCGCGCGATCGACTGCTCCGCCTCGACCGAGCCGTCGAAGGGCACCGCGAGCAGCCCGTCCACCAGTTCGGTCCGGACCAGGTCGACGGCTTCGGTGAACGCGTCCGCGTCGAAGATCCACCCGTCCTTGGCGGCCAGCCGCCTGCGCATCGATTCCAGCGAGCGGCCGGGCAAACGCGACTGTCCGGCCAGGTCCTGGCCGTCGATCGCGGCGAGTTCGGCGGCGTGATCGCGCCAGGTGCCGAATTCGGCCGCGACCGTCGCATGCTGCAGCACGCCGACCCGGTGGAAGTCCTCCAGGTCGTGGATGGCGTAGGCGATGTCGTCGGCGGTGTCCATCACGGACGCCTCGACGGTCTGCTGCCACGGCTCGATCCGCCCGGCGAACACCGACCGCGCCTGTTCGAGATCGACGAGTTCGGTGATGTAGGCGGAAAACTTGGCCGACCCGGTGCCGGGCGAATCCCCCGGTTCGGTCGCGCCCCTCGGGGGTATCTCCATAGTGCTCGGGTGCGGCAGCGGATAGCGAAGCCCCGTCGATGATCGCCTGAGCCACGGATATTTCAGCAGCGCCGCGCGTACCGCTGCGGTGAGGTCGAGTCCGATGCCGCGCAGGCCGCGGGTGTCGGTGGTGGTGATGATGCGAAACGACTGGGCGTTGCCCTCGAACCCGTCCGGCAATCCGAAGCGGTGCCGCGCGATCCGGTCCAGCACCTCTTCGCCCAAGTGGCCGAACGGCGGGTGACCGAGATCATGCGCGAGCGCGGCCGCTTCGACGACGTCCAGGTCGCAGCCGCCGAGTTTGTCCAGCAACTGTGCGGAATCGCGACCTTCCGCAGAAGACAGCGTGGTCAGCCGCTCGGCGATCGCCCGCGCCACCTGCGCGACCTTCAGGCTGTGGGTGAGCCGGTTGTGCAGCAACAAACCCGACCCGTTCGGGCTGACCACCTGGGTGACCCCGGCCAGCCGCGCGAAAAACGGCGAACTGGCCACCCGATCCCGATCGGCCCGGAACGGGTGCGCGGCGACATCGCCGGAAACGGCCGCGATGTGGTGGTCGGCCGCGCGCTGCCAGCGGCGGGCGGTACGGTTCGGCGGGTCGGATTCGCGCATAGGTGGACGGTATCGCCTTGGCCGGCCGCAGCATCGATCCAGCCCGGTGAATCAGCGCCCGAACGCAAAGGGGATTCGTTTACAAATCCCTCAGGGTCTGATTACATCACCATGACTTCACAACGCATTGACCAGCGATTACGACTCCGGTCGCAATTACGATACGGTCACAGGATAATTTCGCGCTATTCCCAGAATGCGGGCCACCTCACTACCAACCTACAACGTGTAGGGGTACGGTGCCCGCGCGACGTTCGAGCACTCGCTCGCTCCGGTCTGTCAACCCTTGAGGACGTACATGCCCCCGATTGCCGCCCCCGCCAGGCCCGAAACGGCTCCCCCGACACCCAAACCGATCACCGAAGGCCGCCGAGGCATCACCGAACAGGTGCTGGTGATCGCGTTCGTGATCATTCCGCTCGCCGCGCTGATCATCGCCGTGCCGTTCGCCTGGGGCTGGGGGCTCAACTGGGTGGACGTGGGCATGGCGATCGGCCTGTACATGCTGACCGGGCTCGGCGTGACCGTGGGATATCACCGGCACTTCACACACAGTTCGTTCAAGGCGGCCCGGCCACTGCGGGTCGCGCTGGCCATCGCGGGCGGCCTGTCCTTCCAGGGCACCACCACCGGTTGGGTCGCCGATCACCGGCGCCACCACGCGTTTTCCGACCGTGACGGCGATCCGCACTCGCCGTGGCGCTTCGGCACCGGCCCGGCCGCGCTGGCCAAGGGCTTCTACCACGCCCACCTGGGCTGGCTGTTCGACCGCGACCTGACCAACCGCGAGCGCTTCGCCCCCGACCTGGTCGCCGACCCGGCGATCCAGCGGGTCGACCAGCAGTTCATCGTGTTGTCGCTGGCCAGCATCGGCGTGCCCGCACTCGTCGGTGGCCTGGCCACGCTGTCCTGGTGGGGCGCGGTGACCGGACTGTTCTGGGCCGGACTGGTCCGCATCGGTGTGCTGCACCACGTGACCTGGTCGGTCAACTCGATCTGCCACATGTTCGGCGAGCGCCCGTTCAACTCCCGCGACAAGGCCGCCAACTTCTGGCCGCTCGCGGTGTTCTCCTTCGGTGAGTCCTGGCACAACCTGCACCACGCCGACCCGACCTGCGCCCGGCATGGCGTGCAGCGCGGCCAGATCGACATTTCCGCGCGGCTGATCTGGATGTTCGAGCGGCTCGGCTGGGCCACCGACGTCCGCTGGCCGACCCCGCGCCGGCTGGCCCGCCTCGCTGCCTGAGCACACACTCTCGCGAACTGTAACGGGTATCGCTCGTATACCCGTTACAGTTCGCCGAGTACACCTCGCGCGAGCGCGGTCGTCACCGCCGCCGTCCGGTCCGAGACGCCGAGCTTGGTGAACGCCCGCAACAGATGCGTTTTCACCGTGGCCTCGCCGATGTAGAGCTGTCTGCCGATCTCGGCATTGGTCAGCCCCCGGCCGACGAGCCGCAAGACCTCGATCTCCCGCGCGGACAACGGCGTGCTGACGCTCGGCTGCCGCACGCTGCGCACCAGCCGCGCCGCGACCGGCGGAGCCAGCACGGTTTCGCCGCGCGCGGCCGCCCGGATCGCCCGGCTCAGTTCCTCCGGCGACGCGTCCTTGAGCAGGTAACCGGCCGCGCCCGCCTCGACCGCGCGCAGGATGTCGGCGTCGGTCTCGTAGGTGGTCAGCACGACGACCCGGGTGCTCGCGTTGTCGGCCAGGATGCGGCCGGTCGCCGCGACGCCGTCCAGGTCCGGCATGCGCAGGTCCATCAGCACCACGTCCGGCCGCAGCTCGGCGGCCGAGGTGACCGCGTCGAGCCCGGATCCGGCCTCGCCGACGACCTCGATGCCGGGTTCGGCGGCGAGCATGCCGCGAACTCCGGTGCGCACCACCGGGTGATCGTCGACCAGCAGCACCCTGATCACCGGCACACCTCCACCCGCACCGTGGTGCCGTTCGGTCCACTTTCGACAGTCAGCGTGCCGCCGACCTGTTCGACCCGGTTTCGCATGCCGCGCAAGCCGAAGCCCGCCGTCGCCGCGGCCGGATCGAAGCCGGCGCCGTCGTCGGCGACGGTGAGCAGGACGCGGTCCCCGGTGCCGCCGAGGCGCACCCGCGCGGTGCGCGCGCCGGAATGCTTGCGCACGTTGGCCAAGGCCTCCTGCGCCGAGCGCAACAACACCACCTCAACCGGAGTCGGCACCGGGCCTAGTTCGTCGGCGTCGAACTCGGCGCGGATGCCGCACTCGTCGGTGAGCCGCGTTGCCTGGCGCCGCACCGCGTCCACCAGCGAACCGGCCCGCATCGCAGGCGGCGTCAGCGAACCGACCAGCGCCCGCGCCTCGCCGAGATTCTCCCGTGCGGTGTGCGCGGCCAGATCGAGATAGCCGTTGGCGCGGTCGCGGTCCGGTTCGGCCGTGGCCGCCTGGACCAGGGTGAGGATGCTGGTGAAACCCTGGGCCAGGGTGTCGTGGATCTCCCCGGCCAGCCGTTCGCGTTCGGCGGCGACGCCGGCCTGTCTCGACAGTTCGGCGATCTCGGCGCGGCCCGCCTCCAGTTGCTCGATCAGCCGGGCCCGTTCCGCGCTCTGCCTGCCGAGCTGGTCGGTGGCCAGGTTGATCAGCACCGACAGCCCGGCCATCCCGACACCGATGGCCGCGGCCACCCAGAAACCGGTGTCGGGCCCGTGCTGGACCAGCTCGACCAACGCGGGCAGCAACACCAGCACGCTGGCCAGGACGTTGCCGAGCGGGTAGCCGTCGACCAGCATGAACACTTGCGGAGTGAGCGCGAACAGTACCCAGGAGCAGTTCGGCACCAGCACCAGCAACGGGATCGTCACAGCGAAGACGGCGACGAAATACCCCGCGCCCGCCGCATCGCTGGCCTGTCGCGCGTAGAGCCGCCGACCCAGCAAGCCCCACCAGCAAGCCAGGACCACCACCAGCCCGGTGGCCACCAGCCGGTCGGCGAGGCCCGGCACTGGCGTGGCCCAGACCAGGACCACGCCGAGCACACCGACCGCCGCGAAGTACGCCTCCCACTGCCACATCTGGAAGAAGTGATCGTCGTGGATCGCCACGGGGCCGACGATCAGCCTGCGCGCCGGTTGGTCCACCGGAACGTCATCAGACACAGCACCAGCCCGACCAGACACCATGCCCCCAAGATCAACGCCGTTCGTCCGTGTTCCCATTGTCCCGCCGCCTCCAGCGCACTCAGGTTGCCCGGCAGGCTCGAGCCCGTTAACAGGCACGACCGGAACCCCTGCGCCAGCCATTTCACCGGGAAGACCGACGCGACGCGAATCATCCAGGACGGCAGATCGGTGATCGGCACCACGAAGATCCCGGAGATGAACTCCAGCACGATGAACACCAGGTTGAGCACGGCGGGCGCGCCCCGCGCCGACCGGGTCAGGCTGCTCGCGGCGATGCCGAGCAGGGTGCAGCCGACCACCCCGAGCAGGAACACCCAGACCATCGTCAGCCAGCCCGACGCGGTGCTGGGCAGCTGCACCTGGAAGACCAGCGTGCCGATCAGCAGCAGCAACACGACTTCGGCGAGGCTGGACACCAGGACCAGCACGAGTTTGCCGACGAAGTAGGCCACCGCTGGCATCGGTGTGCCGCGCAACCGTTTCAGCGTGCCGTCCTCGCGGTCCAGTGCGATGCCGATGCCGACCGACACGAACGACGTGGACACCACGCCCGCGCCGATCATGCTGGCGGTGAGTAACTGACCTACGTACTGCCCGTGCTCGATGGAGCCGAGTAGCAACAACAGGACGGCGGGCAGCGAGAAGGTGAAGATCACCATCTCCTTGGTGCGGAAGAACTCGCGCAGCTCGACCTGACCCCTCGACAGGCCGATCCGAGCGGTGCTGGGGAGGGTGGTCATCGGTCTTCTCCGATCAGGTTCAGGTACACGTCCTCCAGGCTGGGCCGGGTCACCCGCAGCTCGGGCAGTTCGCCGCCGACCGCGAGCTGGGCGATGACCGAGGTCGGCGTCTTCGTGTGCACCTCGTGCGGTCCGTTCGCGTCGACCCAGTGCACGGCGGCTTCCGCGGTGGCCCGGCCGCCGAGCCCGGACGGGGTGTCCTGGGCGACGATCCGGCCGCCGGTCAGCACCGCGACCCGGTCGGCGAGGGCTTCCGCCTCGTCGAGGTAGTGGGTGGTCAGCAGGATGGTGGTGCCATCGGCGGCGAGCGACCGGATCAGCTCCCAGAACTGGCGGCGGGCTTCCGGGTCGAAACCGGTGGTCGGCTCGTCGAGAAACACCAGTTCCGGGGTGCCGATGATGCCCAGCGCCACGTCGACCCGGCGGCGCTGGCCGCCGGAGAGCGTGCGCACCCGGGCGCCTGCCTTGTCGGTCAGGCCGACCAGGTCGATCACGGTCTCCGGGTCGCGCGGGTTCGGGTAGTAGCCCGCGAAGTGCCGCACCAGTTCCAGCACGCTCAGCTCGGCGGCGTCGGTGGCCTGCTGCGCGACGATGCCAATGCGGGCCCGCCACGCGCGGCCCGCGCTGGCCGGGTCGGCGCCGAGCACGCTGACCTCGCCGTCGTCGCGGCCGCGGTGGCCTTCCAGGATCTCGATGGTGGTGGTCTTACCGGCGCCGTTGGGACCGAGCAGGGCGAAGATCTCGCCTTGCCGCACGGTCAGGTCGATGCCGTCCACCGCGGCGTGTCGTTTAGCTGCGGGCGACCCGTAGGTCTTGCGCAGGCCGCGTAGTTCGATCGCGTTCACCAGGCAATCGTCGGATCCGGGGGCCTTTGCCCGCGACCACGTTCCGACGGACTTCCGTTGTCCGTCGAACGGTGGACAACGAGTTCAATATCACCCCCATACCGCTTGGTACGGTGGAGTGAGGGAGAGACCATTCCGGTGAATCTTCGCGGCTGTCTGTGAACACCTGGTGAACCCGTGTTTTGCTGCGCGGCGCCGCCAGGCACGATTGGATGGTGCCTGCGTTGTTGGATGTTGCGTTGCTTGACAACGTGCACGTCGCCTTCGCGCCGATGTTCAACCTGCGCACCGGCGCTGTAGTCGCGGTCGAGGCCTTGGCCCGCCCGCAGGAGGGCGGCGCACGCGAACTGCTGCGCACCGCTGCCGATACCGGACAACTCACCCCTACCGACTACGGCCTCGTCGCGCTCGCGCTGCAACGCGCCGCCGAGCATCAGCTGATGTTGCCGCTGCACGTCAACCTGCTTGCCATATCCGCGGCTCGCGCGCACGTCGCGCTCGGGCCGGTCCTGCAGATGCTGCGGGCGACCCGGCGGCGCGCCACCGACGTGGTGATCGAGCTGAACCCGCCGTTCTCGTCGGTGCGGCGCAAGGCGCTGCTGCGCGGCATCCAGGTGCTGCGCGAAGCCGGGTTCCGGCTCGCCCTCGACGGGGTCGGCGACGCCGACCTGCCACTGACCCTGTTGAGCTCGCCGGACTTCGAGATCATCAAGCTGGACAAGAAGATCATTTCCGACGTCACCACCAACCCGGGGACCAAGGCGATGATCGAGTCGATCGGCCAGCTGTGCGCGCGCACCAACGCCCAGCTGCTCGCCGACGGCGTCCGCAGCACCGAAGTTCTGTCCACTTTGCACTCTCTCGGGGTGACCGCCGCCCAGGGCGAGGCGCTGGCCCCGGCCAAGCGCAGGCCGCCGGTGCGCGCGACCATCGAACCCCCACGTACAGAAACTGTGCCCACCGAACCGATCGGCCCGGCCGAACGGCGCGGCGGACCACGAGTCACCGAGCTGATGCATCCGGCGACCACACTGCCCGCCACCGCGACCGCCGAAGAAGTGCGCGAAGCACTGGCCGCCGCGCCGATGGTGAACAGCGTTGTGCTGCTGGACGATGCGGAACGTCCGCAGTGGACGGTTGACCGGAACCGGTTCCTGCTCGCGGTGACCGGGCCCTACGGCCATGCGCTGCACGCGAACCGCAGCGCGCAGCGGCTCGCCGACAAGCCGAAGGTGATCCCGATCGGAGCGTCCGTCTTCGACGTGCTCGAGGTGCTCGGCGGCTCGGATCTGGTGCGCACCAACGACGACGTCGTGGTCGAGGACGCCGCGCACCGCTGCGTCGGCGTCGTCCGCGTGACCGACCTGGTGCGCGCGGTCGCCGACAGCAAGGTCGAGCAGGCGGCCGCGCTCAACCCGCTGACCCGGCTGCCGGGCAGCGAGTCGATCGCCCGCGAGGTCGCCCGCCGGATCAGCGCGGGCGAGGTGTTCACCGTTGGCTGGCTGGACATCGACTCGTTCAAGACGGTCAACGACGAATTCGGTTTCGCCGCAGGCGACGACCTGATCCGGCAGATCGGCGCGTGCCTGGCCGACGCGGCGGCGCAGGCGTCCACGGTGCGGGTCGGCCACGTCGGCGGTGACGACTTCCTGTTCGTGGCCGGGCTCGACGACGTGATGCCGCTGGGCACCCGGCTGATGGACGGCAAGTGGACCGCGGAGGGCGACACCGTCACCGTCTCGCTGGCCATGCTGGTCTGCGTTTCCGGTTCGGTCAGCGGGTATCACGAGGTGTCGCAACTGCTCGCGCCGTTGAAGCACCGGGCCAAGTCGATCCCCGGATCGAGCTGGGTGGTCGGCAGGCCGGGAACCAACCACTACGACGTACTACGCCACGGCAATGCCGTGCCCGACCAGGAACCGCGCGGCAGGCACGTCAGCGCGGCTGGATGAACCCGGACTCGTAGGCGAAGATCACCGCCTGGGTGCGGTCCCGCGCGCCCAGTTTGCCCAGCACGTTGCCCACATGCGTCTTCACCGTCTGCAGGCTGACCACCAACTCCTCGGCGATCTCGGCATTGGACAGTCCGGTGGACATCAGCCGCAGCACGTCGGCTTCGCGCTCGGTCAGCTTGGTGCCCGCGTGGCCGGTCGGCGGCTGGGCGGGCCGGTTGCGCTCGGCCAATGCCCGGATCGCGGCCGGGAACAGCAACGAGTCGCCGGCGGCGACCGCGCGGATCGCCTGCACGATCTCGGCGGGCCGGGAGCGTTTGAGCAGGAACCCGTTGGCGCCTGCGCGCAGCGCGTCGTAGACGTAGTCGTCGTTCTCGAACGTGGTCACCACGATGATCTTGGGCGGACTGGCCTGGTTCTCCAGGATGTGCCGGGTGGCCTGGATACCGTCGACCGCGGGCATCCGCACGTCCATCAGCACCACGTCCGGTTCCAGCGCGCGCACCTGCGCGACCGCTTCCGCTCCGTCACCGGCTTCACCGAGCACGGTCAGGTCGGGTTCGGCGTTGACGATCGCACGCAGCCCCGCCCGGATCAGGTCCTCGTCGTCGACCAGCAGCACTCCGATGCTCATGCGTGCGCCAGGTGTACGGGCAGGATCACGTTGACCCGCCAGCATTTCCCGTCGATCCCGGCGGTCAACTGTCCATGCAGGACGGTGACGCGCTCGCGCATGCCGGGCAGGCCGCGACCGCCCCGGCCGGCCCGGTGCGCGTCCGGGCCGGGGTGGCCGAGCGGGTTGATCATGGTCAGCTCCACGAGATCCGGTTGCACATCGACACACAGAGTTACCGGCACTTTACCGGCATGTCGCAGCACGTTGGTCAGCCCTTCCTGGACGATCCGGTACGCCTCCCGTGACACCACCGGCGGCACCGTGGCCAGGTCGCCGGTGACGCGCAGGTCGACCGCGACACCGGTCAGCTCGGTCGAGGTGACCAGCCGATCCAGCGCGTCCAGCGTCGGTTGCGGGGTGCGGTCGGCGGCTTCGCCGGAGTCTTCGCGGAGCAGGCCGAGCACGTGATCGAGGTCGGTCATGGCGCTGCGCGCGGACTCCTCGATCGCGGACAGCGCACGGCGCACGAAGTCCGGGTCGGTGTCCAGCACGCGTCCGGCCGCGCCCGCCTGGATGGACACCACGCTCAGCGCGTGCCCGACCGAATCGTGCAGCTCGCGGGCCAGCCGGTTGCGCTGCGCCAGCGCCCGCGCCCGGTCCTCGACGGCGGCGAGGCGATCGGCGGCGGAGGGACCGAGAAAGATCGGCGCGAGCCGGGCCAGGACAGCGCCGGCCAGCGCCACCCCGTAGACCAGGCAGACCAGCGCGAGCAGGCCGCCGACCGGTACCGCCCACCGCCAGGCCCCGTGCACCGCGGGCAGGTTCAGGCCGCCGACGTTCTGCTGGCCGGTGAACGGCTCGGTGAAGCTGACCACGGCGGCAGGCGGCACGAACAAGGTCAACAGGCTGACCAGCCCGCCGACGATGATGTGCAGCACGAACCAGGCGGTCCAGCGCCAGCGCGCGGCCCAGGACCGGACCGAGCCCACCCCTTGACTGGCCAGCGGCCCGCCGAGCAGTTCGCGGACCGCGGTCGCTTCGACCGTGCGCACCGCCGGGATCAACGAGGTCAGCACGATCAGGACCGCGATGCAGGCGAGGATCAGCAGCACATAGCTCGTGGAGCCGAACACGGTCTGCGCGCGGATCAGGGCCAGCGGCAACAGCACGACGCCGGCCAGGATGTAGGGCACCAGCAGCGCGCCACCCAGGATCAGGTAGGCCCACCGGCGGTAGGTGATGCCGCCGGTGATCGGGCGCAGCGCGATGGACACGACACGATCCTGACAGAACGCCCCCTAGGGATCGCTCCCCCGCGCGAACCAGATGCGGTTTCACTCCTGGGAGGGAGGCTGTCGGTCCGCGCGCGGGAGGGGTCATCGGCGCTGGCCGGGCAGCTTTACTCCTGTCGATTTCGCCGAGGAGGGCCCGATGGTCGCCGCATCCGCGTTCGTGTTCGGGCCGCTGGCCCTGGTCGTCTACGCCTGGCTGCTCAGGCTGGTCGCGCCTGCCCTGCTCGGCGTGCGGATCGGCATCATCAGGTCGCTGCTGGGCACCGCGGCCGGCACCGCGGCGGCCGGGATCTTCGGCAAGATCACGCCGGCCGGCGTGCACAACCCGACCATGGGCCTGGCCTTCCTCAGCCTGACCTTCGGCTTGATCGTGCTCAGCTCCATGGCCTTCCTGGTCGTGGCCGAACTGGTGCTGCCACGGGGCGCAGTCGGCGGTCCGCTCGCGGTGCTGCGGGCCACCCGGCACCGGCTCGCCCGGATCCGCCGCTACCTCGCGCTGAGCGTGATCTTCCTGCGCCACCGGCTGGGCGGCGTGCTGCTGATCGAACGGGCCGGGCCCGAGGCCGCCGCGCGGTTCGGCCACTCGCTGCGGCTCGCGCTGGAGGAGGCCGGCGTGGTGTTCGTCAAGCTCGGCCAGGTGCTCTCCACCCGCCCCGACCTGCTGCCCTGCCCGGTCGTCGCCGAGCTGAGCTCGTTGCAGACCCAGGTGCCCGCCGCGCCGTGGCCCTCGATCTCCGCGCTGCTCGCCGAGGAACTGGGCGCGCCGATCGAGGACGTGTTCGCCGAGTTCGACTCCGAACCGCTGGCCGCCGCGTCGATCGCCCAGGTGCACCGCGCCCGGCTGCACGACGGCACCGAGGTCGTGGTCAAGGTGCAGCGGCCGGACATCGAGCCGATCGTCACCCGCGATCTGGACATCATCCGCCGCTGGGCGGCGCGCTGGCAGCGCCGCGACGGCCTGCTGCGCGACATCGGCGTGCTCGAACTGGCCGAGGGCTTCGCCACCGCGCTGCGCGAGGAACTCGACTTCCGCGTCGAAGCCCGCAACCTGGCCACCGTCGGCGAAGCGATGGCGGACGAGTCCGCGCGCATCATGGTGCCCGCCGTCCACCCCGAACTCAGCGGAAAGAAAGTCCTTGTCCTGCAACGTCTCGACGGCGCCCCGCTCGGTGCCGCCGACACCAGCCGCCTCGACCGGACGAAACTGGCCAGGACGCTGCTGGACGCCCTGCTCAAGCAGATCACCATCGACGGCGTCTTCCACGCCGACCCGCACCCCGGCAACATCATGCTGCTCGCCGACAACCGGCTCGGCCTGCTCGACTTCGGCTCGGTCGGCCGGCTGGACGCGGTTGCGCGGCAACGGATCGGGCGGTTGCTGTTCGCTGTGGACAGTGGCGACCCGCACCAGTTGTGCGACGCGCTGCTCGCGGTGGTCCAAGCACCGGAAGATCTGGATCGAGCGCGGCTGCAACGCGCGGTCACCGCGTTCGTGTCCCGCCACATCTCCCCCGGGGCAGCGCCCGACCTGGCCATGTTCGCCGACCTGTTCCGGTTGCTGGCCGGCAACAAGCTCAGCGCCCCGCCCGAACTGGGCGCGGTGTTCCGCGCGGTGACCACGTTGGAAGGAACGCTGCGCCAGCTCTCGCCCGGCTTCGATCTGGTCGCCGAGTCGCGCCGGTTCGTCGGCGATCAGTTCATGGGCAACCTGGCCCGCTCCACCGGCAGGCAACTGCGTTCCCTCGCGCCGCTGCTGCTGGACCTGCCCGCCCGCATCGAACGCTTCGGCGCCGCGCTACAACCCAAACCCGCGCAAAAGTCGTTGCCTGGCTTGGTGAATCAGGTACTGCTCTGCGTGCTCGGCGGCACCACCGGAATCATGGCCACGCTGCTGCTCGGCATCCACGACGGTCCGATGATCACCGCGTCCACCAGCCTGTACCAGGTGATCGCCTACAACCTGCTGGTCGTCTCGGCCGGGGTCGGCCTCCGCGTGCTGCTCGGCGTCGTGCGCAAGCCGTCCCGCGTCTGACTCTGCCAGTTTCAAAAGGGGCAGCGGCGGCCGCCACCAGGGGGTGCGGCCGCCGCTGTCTTGAAGGAGAGGCTGGCTCAGAAATGCGTCGCCAGCAACGGAACGAGAGTGTTGGCCTTGGGCGTGCCAAGACCGGACGCCGCGTCCCAGCCCTTCGTGGCGGAGAAACCCTGCACGGTTACGGCACCGTGGTAGGTGTTGTCTCCGGTGGTGATGTCGTGGAAGAACGCACCACTGAGAGCATTCTTGCCGAACACGTACAGCAGATCGTTGATCGCACCGACCCGGTGGTGACCCAGCTGATCGGCGAGCGCGACGAGACCGGACCACTGCGGCGAACCCGCACTGGTGCCACCGAACTGGAACACCAGGTTGGCGCCCTGCCCGGAACTGCTCCACACCGCGAGCACGCCCCCGATGATGGCGGCGTTGTAGGACACGTCCGGCACCCCACGAGACGGCAGGTGCAGCGAACGCTGGTAGTTCGGCGTGCCGTACAGCACGCTGAAGCCGCCACCGCCCGCGGCCTGGAAGTCCGGCTCGTTCCACACCGTTTCGCTGTGGTACGCGCCGGTCACGCCGTCGGCGTCGAGGATCGTGCCGCCGACCCCGGTCACCAGCGGATCGGACGCGGGTGTGCTCGCCGCCTTGAAGAACGAGGTGCCATCACAGGTCGGCTGCGCCGCGCCCTGATCACCGGCCGAGGCGAACACGGTGATGTGCCGCTGGGCCGCCTGCTGGAACACCACGTGCGCCTGCTGCTGGATCGAGGGCAGCATGCACTGCTCGGCTTCACCGAAGCTCTGCGACATCACGTCGCCGACGTTGTGCTGGACCACGAACCGCTGCGCGTTGAGCAGGTCCGCGTCGTTGTCGCTCTTGGCCAGCACCAGGTCGATGGTGGCCCCAGGGGCGATCGCGTGCGCGTACTCAACGTCCAGCGTGATCTCGCCGGCCCAGCTGGTCTGGTCGGCGCTGGACTGGTCGAACGGGGTGAGGCCATCCGGCGCGATGATGTTGAACTTCGGCGCCGGGAGGCCGAACAACTGGTCGAACGTGGCGAGGTCGCTGCTGATCGTCGGGCTCTGGAACGCGTCGACGATCGCGATCGTCTCACCGGCACCGGTCAGGTGCAGTTGGCTGGCCAGCTTGTCCACCCCGTACGCGGCCCGCATCTGCGTCGGGCCGTAGCACTGGGCGGGCGTGGTGAGCTGACACGAGAACGTGGTGTCCGATGGGTCGGCGGTAACGTGGCCGGCCACCTTGTAGTGGGGATGTGCCCCGATAGCGGGGGTCATCACCCCTGTTGCCGCCGCCGCGGTCGAGGCGATCCCGGTCAGCCCGGTGGCGACCGCCACCGACAAACCGGATAACGCCGCAACCACCCGACGGCGCCGATGTGCGTGCACGGGCCCTCCTGAAATGGTGCCCGGGCCCCGACCCCGCGGGCGAAGTGAAATTTCGAAGGGAGCGTGTCATTTTTGACTACACTGCGTCAAGATACTGACCCAATGTCGACCAATTGCGTTAATCCATAAGGGTGAGATTTTTCAGCAATCGTCACGAATGGGGTTCATCGCGCTCGGCCAGTTCGGTGTCCTCGTCCTCGTCCAATTCCGCGGCGGCTTCGGCCTCCGCCGCCGCCAGTTCCTCGGCCGTGTGCGATTCAATAGGCCGCCGATCCCCCGCGACCGGTCGCGGCGCCACCTCGATCGGCGGCAACCGGAAGTGCACCGGCTCGAACGGCTCGTCGCCGGGGACGAAGACCGGGGCCGGAGTGGCTTCGACGTGCGCTCCGGCCGGACGCTCGGCAGGCCCAGCTTCGGCAACTGCCCCCGCTTCGGCAGCTGGCCTGGCTTCAGCGGCGGGCGCGGCTTCGGCCGGAGGCGCGGCGGCGCGATGTGCGGGCGGGCGCGGCTCGGCCGGGGGCTCAGCGGGGCGCGGCTCAGCCGAAAGCTCGGCTGCGCGATGCTCAGCGATGCCCGGCTCAGCAGAGGGCTCGGCCGCGCGAGGCTCGGCGATGCCGGGCTCAGCCGATAATTCGGCCACACGAGGCCCGGCGATGCGGGACTCGGCCGCCTCGGGTTCCGGCTGGGGCTCGGGCCCGGCCGCCTGCTCGGGTTCGGGAGAGGGGGCTTGGGCGGCGAATTCGGCTGGTTCGGGCTCCTCGTCCCACTCCTCGACCGGCAGATAGGAACCGAACCACTCGACGGGTTCGCCCTCGGCAAGCTCCGTCCGCGGTTCCAGCAACACCTCGGCGCCAACCGGTCGGTACCCCGAAGCCAGCAGAGCCCGCAGCGACGCGGCATTGCCCGGGGCGACCTGCGCCCAGACCGACTCCCCCTCGGGCAGCAGTCCGAGCGCGGCGCCGAACAGGCCGCGGCCGAGGCCGAAGCCGCGCAGCGCCGGTTCGACCTCGACGGCGACTTCCCAGCGGCCGGCAACCCCACGACCGATCACGAGCAGCCCGCCGGGACAGACCCAGGCGCGCACATCTGCCCGGTGCTGCCGGGCGCGCGCCAGGCGAGGATGATCACTGTCGGTCACTTCGCCGAGTTCGAGTCCGCGCCGCCTGCCGTGCGCGCGGGCGACCAGGACCGAGTCGAGGTTGCCGATCTCGCGGCCGGTGACGGCGGAGAGCAGCGTCAGGAACGGGGGGCCGAACGGCGCGGTGAGATCGTCGTCGGGCAGCCAGGACCGGACCCAGTCGGCGCGCACATCGGCGACGATGATGTGCTGACCGGGAAAAGCGAGCACGCCGACGGAGCGTTCGTCGGGAGGCAGCACGACGGTGAGGTCGGAATCGGTGGGCGGCGGCGTGCCGTCGGCCACTCCGCGCAACAGATCGGCGAGTTCGGCCACGATCGCTTTCATACCGCAGTGCGCGGACGAATGCGGCAGTTGGTGGCAGTTTGGTGCGGAGGCGATACAACCGGCATGAGCGACATCGCTACTGGCAGTAGTCATGCAACCGATCAGCACCGGATGGGGTTCAACTCTCCGTGACCCGAACCGAGACCATGTCCGCGCCGCCGACCGACGGCGCCGTGGTCGCCGCGCTCGCCGACGATCTCGATGTCGGCTTCGTCGAGCTGTTCAACGTCCATCGCCAGGCTGTTTTCTCGACCGCGCTGCGGGTCAGTGGCCGGTGGGCGGAGGCGCAGGACCTCACCGCGGAAACGTTCCTGCGCGCTTATCGCGCCCTGACCGACTACGACACCGCGCGCATCACCGCGTTGCAGCCGCGACCGTGGCTGCTGACCATCACCCTCAACCTGTGGCGCAACGCCCAGCGCGACGCGAGCCGTCGCCCGGCGACGACCGAGCTGGACAGCGCGCCCGAGCCGACCGATGAACACCAAGACGTCGAGGGGTCGGTGCTGCGCAACGAAACCGCGCGGGAGCTGACCGACCTGCTCGCCACTCTGCCTGAGGAACAACGCATCGCTGTTGTCCTGCGTCACGTCGTCGACCTGCCGATCGCCGAAATCGCCGAAGTGCTCGGCCGACCGGAGGGAACTGTCAAATCCCATATCTCGCGAGGCCTGCGACGACTGCGCGAGTTGACGGAGCCACGACCGGCTCCCGACTCATCCGGAGGACTCCGATGACCGAGCACGATTTTCTGACTACGTCCCTGGCCGGACTGCGCGCCGACCCGCCCGCCGGGTTGCTGGACAAGATCGCCGCGCGCTGGTCGCGGGTGGACGGGCCGACCGGTCCGCTCTACGTGGCCTCGACCGATCAGGGCATCTCCTATGTGCGGATCGGCGCGGCCGTGCACGACGACGGCGACGAGTTCGCGGCGTCGTTCCGCGAGCGGTTCCGCAGGCCGCTGCTGCCTTCGGCCAAGCCGCCGGCCGGGCTGCTGCCCGCGCTGCGCACCGGGCGGGCCGGCAACCTCGCGTTCGACCTGCGCGGGTGCACGGACTTCGAACGCGACGTGCTCCGCGCCGCGCAGCGGATTCCGGCCGGGCAGGTGCGGCCTTACGGCTGGATCGCGCACCAGATCGGCAGGCCCAGGGCGGTCCGCGCGGTCGGCAG
>DATFHN010000153.1:0-58771 GCA_035248365.1 Pseudonocardiaceae bacterium
GCCCACGCCTTCCCAACCGGGGACCTCCAGCAGATACGGATAGGCGAAGCAGAGGTAGTTGTCCCGTACGTCGAGGTCGTGCGAATAGTTGTACTGCATGCCGAACGCCAGGTGCAGCCGGTTGATCCGGTGGGTGGCGAGCTCGTCCAGATAGCTCGTCCAGAAGTCGTGGTCGCACAGCCATCGGCGGTCGAGAACGTCGCTGGAGAATGCCCGCAACACGCCGCGCACCGCCGCCGCCGGAGTGCGCGGCCGTGAATCGGCCGCCTGCATCGCCGCGACGGGGTCCTCGGCGTACCGGACCCGGTCGGCGAGTTCGGTCAGTCCGTACGCGAGCCCTCGCGGTTCCCCCGCCCGCACGACGACCTGCGCCCCGGTGTCGATCGCGAACGACTCGGGTGCCGCATCCACGTCGGCCAGCTCGCAACGCACCACGACGGTCGCACCCGATCCGGCTTCTTCCTGTGCGATCCGGGTGCTCACGCCCCGCGCCTGAAGTTCCGTGCGCAGCTTGGATACCGCCCACGACGCGAGAGGGAGCGTTTCCAGTTCGGTGTCGAGCGCAATCAGCGCCGTGAGATGTGCTCGATCGGGCATCAGCTTCGCCTCCCTGCCTGTTCAGGCACGGCGGCGGGGGAGTCACCGGGCGGTCGCGAAGTCCCGTTCGTCATCGAGCAGGCACCTCCACTCGCGTCTTCGCGAGGATCGAAACTATCGGAAAATTTTCCGACAATCGAGCCTGTCCGCAGATGGTAGAACTTGGGAAACTCAGGCGTCAAGGATCGAGAGTGTGCTGGAAACAGAAGCTCAAAGGCGGTACGTTCGGGTCCGAAACTTTAGTCGACAGCAGCGAGACAGGTATCATGAGCGCGCGGATTGACGTGGGTGGCGCAGGCGCTGGCTCAGCGTCCATCGCCTCCATCGCGGCCGAAGCCGGCGTGTCGATCCCGACCGTGTCCAAGGTGCTCAACGGTCGGCCCGATGTCGCCCGGGAAACCCGGGAGCGGGTGGAGCGGGTCATCAAGGAACACGGCTACCAACGGCGCCGGGCCCGCCAATCGTCACGCCCGGCGCTGATCGATCTCGTCTTCGCCGAGCTGCACTCCGAATGGACCGTCGAGATCGTTCGGGGCGTCGAGCAGGTCTCGGCGAACGAGCGTGCGGCCGTGGTGCTGTCCGAACTGGGCGGCGCGCACAGACCCCGCCGCGAATGGTTCGAGGACCTCCTTGCCCGCCAGCCGCTCGGTGTCATCTTCGTGCTGGCCGATCTGGACGCCGATCAGTGCGAGCAGCTGACGACCCGGAACATCCCGTTCGTCGTCGTGGACACCGCAGGCGAACTTCCGCCTGCGGTGCCGACTGTCGGCTCCGCGAACTGGGGAGGTGGCCTCGCCGCCACCCGGCACCTCGTCTCGCTCGGACACCGCAGGATCGCGGTCATCTCCGGGCCGACCACGGTGCTGTGCAGCCGTGCGAGGGTCGACGGCTATCGCAGCGCGCTGGACGAGGCGGGCATCCCCGCCGATCCGAACCTGGTTCGCTACGGCGATTTCCACGTCACCGGCGGATACACGCACGGACTCGAACTGCTCCGCCGCGCAGACCGGCCGACGGCCGTGTTCGCCGGAAGCGACCTCCAGGCGATCGGGGTGATGCGGGCGGCGCGGGAGCTGGGCCTGTCCGTCCCCGGCGACGTCTCGCTCATCGGCTACGACGACCTGCCGGTGGCCGAATGGATCGACCCATCACTGACGACCGTTCGCCAGCCGCTGCGGGAGATGGCGACCACGGCGGCCGGGATGGTCTTCGCGTTGGCTCGCGGCGAACAACCGCCCAACACACGGATAGATCTCGCCACCGAGCTGATCGTGCGGCACAGCACGGCGCCACGCTGACCCACACCCGGAACGGCTCGCGGGTCGCGACATCCAAGGAGTGGCTACCTGATGAATGACACCGCGGCGCTGGTCAGGGTCGAGGGCACCAGCCTCGTCACCACGGGCGGGCGGACCGTGCGCCTGCGTGGCGTCGGCCTGGGCGGCTGGATGAACATGGAGAACTTCATCACCGGCTACCCGTCGACCGAGCAACTGCACCGCGAGGCGATGCTGCGAACGCTCGGCCCGCAGGTGTACGACGGGTTCTACGACCGCTTCATGGACGTGTTCTTCACCGACGCCGACGCCGCGATGCTCGCCGGGCTGGGCCTGAACTGCGTACGGATCCCCTTTCACTACCGGCATTTCGAGGACGACGCCTCGCCCATGCGGCTGAAGGAAGCAGGTTTCCGGCTGCTCGACCGCGCGGTGGAGTTGTGTTCCCGGCACGGCATCTACACGGTGCTCGATCTGCATGCCGCTCCGGGATTCCAGAATCAGCGCTGGCACAGCGACAACCCCACCCACCGGTCGTTGTTCTGGACCCACCGGCACTTCCAGGATCGCGTCGTGCATCTGTGGGAGGCGCTGGCCGATCGGTATCGCGGCAATTCCTGGGTGGCCGGGTACAACCCGCTCAACGAGCCCGCGGACCCGGACGGCACCGCCATCGGTCCGTTCTACGAGCGGCTGCACGGCGCGATCAGAGCGATCGACCCGGATCACGTCATCTTCCTCGACGGCAACCGGCACGCCACGACCTTCGACTTCTTCCGCGACCCCTGGCCCAACACCGTCTACACCGTCCATGACTACGCGCTGGCCGGGTTCGCCGACAGTGGGCCGTATCCGGGCGTCTCGCGGGGCGTCCACGTCGATCGCTCCTACCTCGAAGCACGTTTCCTGGAGCGGTCGGCCTACATGCGCGACACCGGCACACCCATTTGGGTGGGCGAGTTCGGCCCGGTCTACACCGGTGACCCGGCGCGAGACGCGTGGCGGTACCGGGTGCTCGCCGACCAACTCGACATCTACGACGAGCACGCGGCCGGGTGGAGTCTGTGGACCTACAAGGACATCGGCCTGCAAGGGTTGGTGCACGTGCCCGCCGACTCGGCGTACCGCAGGCGGATCGCGCCGGTACTGGAGAAGAAGGCCCGTCTCGGGGTGGACGTGTGGGGCGGGGTCGACACCGGGGTGCGGCACATCCTGGATCCGCTGGAAAAGACCGTTGCCGAGGAATTCCCGCACTTCGACCCGCTGCCATTCGGACAGCGACAGTGGATCCACGTCCTGGTCCGGCACATCCTGCTGGCCGAACCCATGGTCGAGGACTTCGCACGATGTTTCGCAGGCATCGGTGTCGACGAGGCCAGGGCCCTCGCGGACTGTTTCGCGCTGGACGCCTGCGAACGCCGCCTCCCACTGATCGAACTGCTCAGGGAGCATCTGTGAGGATCGAACGCATCCAGACACTGGTCCGCGGTCCCATCGCGGTCCTCCGCGTCGACACCGACGACGGGGTCGTCGGCATCGGGCAGACCGCGCCGTACGAGGCCGCGCTGACCGCTCAGGTCCTGCACGACATGGTCGCCCCGTGCTTCCTCGGCCGTGACCCCTGGGACGTCGAACGCCTCGTCGAGGACTGCCTGCGGCTGCACTACAAGTTCCCTGGCAGCTTCCTGCACCGCGCACTATCCGGAGTGGACACGGCGCTGTGGGATATCCTGGGCAAGGTCACCGGAGTGCCGGTCAGCAAGTTGCTCGGCGGGCACGCGCGCGAGAGCGTGCCAATGTACGCATCCAGCATGCGCCGCGACATCAGTCCAGAACAGGAGGCCGACCGACTGGGTGTCGTCGCCGCCGAACACGGCTTCCGCGCGGCGAAGATCCGGATCGGACAGACGATGGGCAGAGACACCGATGCCAGCCCGCGACGCACCGAGCGCATCATCGCGGTGCTACGCGAGGCCCTCGGCGACGAGTTCGAACTCTCCGCCGACGCGAACGGCGGGTTCTCCGCGTCGCGCGCCATCCGAGTCGGACGGATGCTGGAGGCGCACGGCTACTTCCATTTCGAGGAGCCCTGTCCCTTTGCCGATCTGGAGCAGACCGCACAGGTCGCCGCGGCGCTGGACATCCCGGTGTCGGGAGGTGAGCAGGACGTCGACCTCAGCCAGTTCCATCGGATGATCTCCGGCGCCGTGGTGGACATCGTGCAGCCGGATATCGGCTATCTCGGTGGCGTGTCCCGGGCACGGAAGGTCGCGATGCTGGCCGAGGCCGCGGGCATCCCGTGCACTCCGCACTGCGCCAACGACTCGCTGCTGCGGGTCTTCACCCTGCACCTCGCGACCGCCATGCCCGCCTGCACCCAGTTCCAGGAATGGAGCATCGAGAACACCACCTGGACACGGGACCTCTACGACCCCGCCCCGATCGTCGTCGACGGCGCCGTCGACGCGCCGACCCGACCGGGATGGGGAATCGAGCTGTCGCCCGATTTCGTCGCGACAGCGGAAAGCCGCTGTTCTGACCTCAGCTGATCGTGCCACGCCGATGTGGGCGAGACATGAGGACCGGGCGGACTCAGCACCGGCACCCCCTCCCCCCACGTCCTCGACCTGCGCGCCGACCCAGCGAGCACCCACGAGGCCGACCTCGCTCCTGCGCGCCCGGGGCCCTGCTGGCCCAAGCACGGCAACGAACCCTGGCCTGGCAAGTCATCCGCGCTGTCCTCGTCCGCGCGGGCGCTCGTACAGGTCGGTACACGAGGGGGAACCGGTGAACGACGGCTACCGACGTCGCGTCGAACCGACCGAGATAGTTCAGATCCTGGCCGGTTGTGGGATTGGCGCCGACGAGGTGACCGAGATCGCCGAGTTGAGCGAGGGCACCTTCAACACCGCGTATCGAGTTCGCCGGTCGAGCGGTGCCGACCTCGTGCTCAAGATCGCCCCCCGGCCAGGCACCCCGATACTCGGCTACGAGCGTGATCTCATGCATGCCGAGGTCGAGTTCTATCGAGAGGCTGCCCTAATCGGCTCGGTCCCCACGCCAGTGGTGGCGTACGCCGACTTCTCCCGTACGGTCACAGACTCCGACGTGCTGCTGATGTCGGAATGCCCGGGCGAGAGCTGGCAGAGCAGGCGCGACCAACTCGGCCGGACCGATCAGCTGCGCCTGCGCGCTGACCTCGGTAGGTTCGTCGCCGCGCTGCACCAGATCACCGGCACCGGCTTCGGCTATCGGCGCGGTCCCCGAAGTCCGCTGGCGCGCAGTTGGCGGGATGCGGTTGAAGGCATGTTCGGCGCGCTGCTGGTAGACGCGGAGCGTTTCGGGGTGCGGCTGCCGGTACCGACCGGGGAACTGGCTGACTTGGTGTCCGCGCAGGCTGGCCTGTTGGACGAGGTGACCACGCCCGCGCTGGTGCACTTCGATCTGTGGAACGGCAATATTCTGGTGGCCGAGGTGGATGGGCGGCCGGAGATCGGTGGCCTCATCGACGGCGAGCGTGCGTTCTGGGGTGATCCGGTGGCGGATTTTGCTTCCTTGGCGTTGTTCGGCGATATCGAGGCCGACGAGTCCTTTCTGATGGGTTACCGGGAGGCGGGCGGCGTCGTGGTATTCGACGACCGGACGCGGCGTCGACTGGCTCTCTACCGGTGCTACCTGTATCTGATCATGATGGTGGAAAGTGCACCCCGGGGGTACGAGGCGGCCGAACGGGCTTGGTTGGTGCAGAACGTCGAACCGTGCCTACGGGCCGAACTCGGCACGCTGACCGGGAGGCAGCGGTGATTTGGTGTACCGCGTTCTCCGGAATAGCCACGCCGGCCCGGTCGTGACGGGCGGAGGAAGCGATCGGCTGATCGACGACCTGGTTGTGCACGGCACGCCCGAGGCGGTCGTCGCCGGCCTAAGCGCACCCTTCGCGGCCGGTGCCGACCACGCCGCCGTCCAGGTGCTGCCCGCGCCGGGCCAGGGTCCGATGCCGGGGGCTACGGGCCCTGGCCCAGCGCGCTATGCCGCGACCAGCGCGACCTTGACCTGCTCCGGTTGGTAGGCCAGGCGCGGCACGGCGAAGACGGCGGTCAGCCGCTCGCTGTCCCGCACCGCCGCATAGCTCAGCACTCGCCAGGACCCTTCGTCCCAGGCGTCCAGCAGGTCCGAGCGCAACCAGCCGGCGACCGAGCGGTAGGCGGGACTCTGCTGGAGTTGCCGCACCGTCGACGCCACCGGAACGGTGAACTCACCACTGGCCGCCAGCGGATGACGGCGACGCAACCGCCAACTCCGCAACGGCAGCAGCCAGTAGGAGTCCAGTTCCGCCGACAGCCCCAGCATGATCAGCACCAGTGGTAGCGCAACGGCGGCGGCCGAGACTCCTACCGGCGAGCGGACAATGCCGACCGCACTCGCGGCCAAGAGCACGCCGACCCGCCAGAAAGCGCGCCCGCTCACCGGAGCGGACCGCGAACCGAGGCAACCGCAACTCGAACCGGGCGCGGCGATCTTGGCGTAGCCCAGGTAGGCCACCAGTCCGGCCGACCAGACACAACCGACGATCGGACCGGCGGGCAACGCGAGAACCAGCACGGCCACAATCAGCTCGGCGACGCCGACCAGCCGCCAGACCACCGCGACCCGTTGCGTGCCAACGAGATTGGCCAGCGCCGAACCGGTGAGCCTCGGGTTCCGGTTGACCAGTTTCGCCACCCCGGCGATACCCAGCAGTACAGCCACCGCGAGCCGGGCACCGCCGATCAGTGTTTCCATCATGGCGACTCTCCGGCTCGTCAGGCTGCGGTGTGGATGGTGGCGATGTCGACCTGGTTGGTGTCCGGTCGCCAGGCCCCGATCACCTGGGCGTGCCGCCCGACCTGGATCAGCGAGAGGTCGCTGACCGCCGGAGTGCCGTTGTAGACCGCGGCTGTCGTGCCCGGCACGACGTTGCCGACGATGCGCTGACCCCGGTGATCCAGTTGCAGGGCTTTGGCTCCGACGGCGACGATGTGCGTTTCCAGGTTGACGATGTTGAGCCACACCGCGTCAGCGGCGAGCACACCGTCGGGCAGCCGGACGCCGCGTGCGTACAGACCGTCGCCGACCTGCGCCTGGTCCATCGTGGTCGGGCGTAACTTCCACAAACTGGTTCCGTTGGTGACCGCGATCCGGTGCAGGGTCCCGTCGGAACCGGACACCATCAGCATGCCGCCGTTGACGGAGACGATTCGGCCTTCCGCGAAGTTCGGATCGACCTCGCCCGGTCCGAGGGTCGCGGTGCGTTGCGCGGCGGCCTGCGCGGCCTGCGGAGCCAGCGCCCCGAGCGCGGTCGCGCCCACAACAGCGGCGCTGCCACCGAGGACCGCCCTGGTGAGGAACCGGCGACGGCCGAGGAGCTTGTCAGCGTTGGATTCGGACATGGCTGTTCCTCCTTTTCAGCTGTGCACGGAAACGGCCGTCAGGCCGTTGGAGAGGCTGGACACGTGACTGAACGCGGCCGGGGTCAGGTCGATCAGCCGGTCGGTCGCGCACTTGCCGTTGCCGCAACAGGTTCGCTCACCACACCAGTAGTTGGTGTGCGGGCCACAGTCCGCAATGGACACGGTGATGTTGGCGCCGTTGCACAGGCCGCCGACGTAGAAGGTGTGGCCGCAGCCCCATTCGAGCAGGCTCTGGCCGCATTCGTCCGGTCTGGTCTCGTCGAAACAGGCCTGCGAGGTGTAGGGCCACGCGCACTGCATCGAACCGGATTTGCAGTTGCCGCACGCGCCGCCACCGGCGCTGGCGCACGGCCCCCAGGCCGTTCCGCAGCAGAACCAGGAAGCCTCGCAAGTCATTGGCGTCGCAGGAGAAGGAGGTTGGGCAGTGGCCATCTTTTGCTCCTTTGTGGACACTGAAATTGGACATGGGTTGGCTGCGTGAGCATGCCGAACCGCGGTCCGGTGCCAGAGGAGCAGGCGCGCGCTCACGTGGCCCTCAGCGCGTGGCACCCGAATCGGCAGGGTTCGGTGCTCACGCACACACGTGGTTGTTGGTGATTGTCCGACCAGAGCGGACAGTACCTGTCACGTGCCCGGCGCGCAGTGCTCCATTCGGGCATATCTTGCTGGTGGGGGACGTTTTCTTTTCCTGTCAACTGTTGACGGGATTAGGACGCTGGCGCGGAGGGTGGCGCCAATCCCCTCTCCTGGCAGAGAAGCCGCTGCTTGTCTTGATCTGTTGTTTGCGGTGTTCGTTGATCGGCGGTTTATGGCTGTTCGGTTCGCGCGGACGCCACGCTCCTGGAGAGTCGTCCCGGCGGGCGCACAAGCACGCCGTCGATGCCGGTGACCCGCGCCGCCTGCCTGGATTTTGCGTGCATACTGGCGAGACCATCGCCATGATGGGCGTCGCACCGGGGCAGGGGGGTAGTGATGCAGCAGCCTTGGGGCCTGTCCGGCCCACAGTTTCTCGGCGTCTACAGCGCCGCGTTCGTCGCGACGGTCTTGCTGGTGGTCGGGATTCGATACGGGGCCGGGCTACTGGCAAAGGGGCGTTTGACGACATACCAGGCGGCCTTTCTGATCGGTGGAACCGAGCGGGTGCTGATCGCCGGCGTCTTCGAGCTTCTGGCCAACGTCCATGTGCATCGCTCCCGGGACGGCCGCCTGACCAGCGGGCGCGGATTCACGGCGCGCGACCCGCTCCAGGCGGCGATAGCCAGGAACATGGCGGTCTCGGCCAAGTGGTCGGACCGGGTGGCCAAGCTCAAAGCCAGCCCGGCGATCGAAGACCTGCAAAGCGAGTTACGCGAATCAGGCTTGCTGCTGACTCCGGCAGGTTCGGTCTGGTGGTCGGCGGCGCTGCTGTTGCCGATCGTGGTCTGGGTGACCGGCCTGGTTAGGTTGATCAACGGGGCGAACGCGCACCGGCCGGTCGGGGACCTGATCGTGTTGCTGTTGGGGTCGGCCATCGTCGTGATCGCACTGCTGGGGCGGATCAAGCGGCGGGGCGTCTGGTCCACCCCGAGGGGCGCCGCGCTGGTCGGCAGGCTGCGCAGCAGGCACCAGTACTCGTCCGAGGGCCAGGGCGGTCGCCAGATGCAGCTGACCGGGATCGCCCTGCTGGGCATCGTGGCCGCGGGCACGGCAGTGCAGAGCCTGGCGGGCTCCGCCGTCGGGTCGGGCGCGGGTCTGGGCACCCCCGGCGGCAACTGGCTGGGCCTGGGCGGGGGCGGCGGCTACAGCGGCGGCGGCAGTTGTGGCGGTGGTGGGGGCGGTTGCGGGGGCGGCGGTTGCGGAGGGGGTTGCGGCGGATGACCTCGATCGGTATCGGCTGGCGACCCGAGATCGACCTGACCGTCGAGGACCTGCCCGGCGTCGAGTTCGTCGAGGTGATCGCCGAGAGCATCCGCCCGGACGACTTGCCGGAGTCGTTGCTGCTGCTGCGCTCGCGCGGCGTCCCGGTGGTGCCACACGGCATCGGTCTTTCCCTCGGCGGCGCGACGCCACCGGACCCGTCCCGGGTCGCACACCTGGCGCGGTGCGCGCGTGCGCTGGACGCGCCGCTGGTCAGTGAACACGTCGCGTTTGTCCGGGCGGGCGGGCACGAGACCGGCCATCTGATGCCAGTGCCGCGCACCCGCGAGTCGCTTGATGTCGTGGTGCACAACGTCAATGCCGTGCAGGCGAGTCTGGACGTGCCGCTGGCGCTGGAGAACATCGCGGCGTTGGTGGCGTGGCCGGAGGATGAGCTGACCGAGGCGCAGTTCATCGGCGAGGTGCTGGCCCGCACCGGCGCGTTGCTGCTGCTGGATGTCGCGAACCTCTTCAGTTCGGGCGTGAACTTCGCCGCCGATCCGTTGTCCGCGCTCGCCGAACTGCCGTTGGACCGGATCGGCTACGTGCACGTCGCCGGCGGTGTCGAGCGGGACGGCCTCTGGCACGACACCCACACGCACCCGGTGACCGAGCCGATCCTCGCCGTGCTGCGCGAACTGGCCCGCCGCACGAATCCGCCTGCCGTGCTGCTCGAACGCGACGGCGACTACCCGGCTGCGGAGGAACTCGAAGCCGAACTCGCCGCGATCCGCGCCGCGGTCGGCCGGACCGATGCGACCGTGCCCGGCTTCCCGCCGCTACCCTCGCCCATCCCACCGACGCCGGCCGCGGCGCCGGCCGAACACACCCGCGCGCGACTGGCGCAGGCCCACGCCCGGCTCGCCGCCGCGCTCGCCGGAAGCGCCGAACCGCCCGCCGGCTTCGACGCCGAGCGGTTGCGCGTGCAGAGGACGGCGTTGATACACAAGCGAAGTAGCGCGATCACTTGGCACGAACCCGCCGTAGCACTGGCGATCGGCGATCGCCTGCCGGCGTTGTTCGAGCGATACGCGGCGGCCGTGCCCAAACCCGAGGGCGGATCAGCCGCCGACGTCGCCGCGTTCGTCGGCCATCTCCGCGCCACCGGTGTGCTGACCGGCAGCCGGCGCCGTCCGCGGCTGATCACTTAGATACGCCTCGGCGCAGCCTGAATGCGGCTCACCAAACTGGCGGCCGAGTCAATTGAATGAGGTCTTGATGATGTCCAAGGCGGGCCGCACGTACTCCAATTGGAAGTCTGTTTTGCTGTCCAGATATCGTTGAAGTAGCATCTTTTTGTAGTCGGAAAGTGCCTGCGCCTCGATCCGGGCGGCTTTGAGGTCCAGCATTCGGTTCGCGGTATACGTCGCCACGCTGCTCGCCAAGGAAAACGCGACAATGATGGCTGCTGGCGTAGGCGCTAGCAGCCCGGGAAATCCTTCCATTACCAGTGCGGCCAGTCCGAAAGCCAACAAGACACCCGGAAACCCAAGAATCGCGTGGAGCTTCGTCGCGGCATCGGTGAACGCGCCAAGTACGGAAAATTCTGAATCCGGTAGTTTCACCTGGTTATTTCCTGCGGGCGTCGGCGCGGCTACGGCAGTCATTTCTCTCGATGATCCTTTCCCTGGGCGGCTGGGTCGTCACTGAGGAGGTGTCGAACCCGGCAGGCCGTCCCTTATGCTCGGATGTCGCGCGACCGACGCTGACTGTTACCCAGGTCACATACGACGTGAACCTGTGCCACCTGGGAAACGGCCTCACTATCACGGAGCGAACACCGTGCGAACACTGGGCGTGAATCCTGCCAGGACTGGACAGTCCAACTATGGTGGCCCGGGTGCTCGGCCTGCGACCCCTCAACCAGCGTGTTCACTCCACGGATGACGTCCGCCCGGAATCTCGGCCCGAGGCCGGGACCAGGAGTCGTGGTCGGCGCAGACTGAGATTTTTCGCTGCCGCGCTGGGGTTGGCGGGCACCGTGCTGGCACTGGCCATTCCGCTGCTGCCGGTGCGCTACGACGTTGCCGACCTGCGGTGGCCGACCGCGCAGGGAACCGGGGCCGTCTCGGCCCCGCTGACCGGTTACCAACCCATCGCGCTGAACGCGAGCGTGCCGTGCTCGGCCATGCACGATCTGGCCGCGCGATCGCCCGGTACGGCAGTGATCTTCGCCACCACGCCGCCATCGTCGACGTACGGCAGCGCGTCCGGAATGTCGTTGATATTGCATGGCAACCAGTTCGTCGTGGTCGACAACGGCCAGCAGCTGGCCGCCGCGACGGTGCCCTCCGGGGACTGCGCCGTCGACATCCGTTCCGACGGCACCGCAACCACGGTCACGACCGGCGGCCGGACCCTCGCCAACGTCCAGGGCGATGTACGACCCGAGGTGACCGGTGTCTACTCAGGACTGGACGCGAGCCGGGACGACGTGCACGGGCTGTCCCTCGACATTCGCACCGACACCCGCTACGAAACCACGGCCACGGCACTGAAAATCGCCGCGATGGTGCTGGCCGGACTGGCTTTCCTTGGCTCACTGGCGTTGTTGCGCAGGATCGACATCCACAGCTCGGGGCGGCGGGTGCGACTGGCGCCGCGCGCCTGGTGGAAACCGACCGGCCGGGACATCGCGGTGCTCGCCGTGCTGGTGATCTGGTGGCTGATCGGCGGAATGACCTCCGATGACGGTTTCATCCTGACCATGGCGCGTGCCCAGGCGGACACCGGTTACGTCGGCAACTACTACCGGTGGTTCAACACGCCCGAGGCGCCTTTTGGCTGGTTCTACGAGGGTTACGCGCTGTGGGTGCGGGTCAGCACGGCCACGCCGTGGGTACGGCTGCCCGCGCTGCTGATGGGGTCCGCGAGCTGGCTGCTGATCAGCCGCGAGGTGTTGCCGAGGCTGGGCCGGGAAGTGCGCCGCAGCCGGGCGGCGGGCTGGGCCGCCGGCGCGGTGTTCCTGTGCTTCTGGCTGCCCTACGACAACGGCCTGCGCCCGGAACCGGTCGTCGTCTTGTGGACGCTGCTCGCGACCTGTGCGGTGGAACGGACGGTGGCCACCCGGCGCCTGCTCCCGGCCGCGCTGGGCTTGTTCGCGGCGGCCTTCGCCCTGGCCGCGACCCCGACCGGGCTGATCGCGATCGCGCCGTTCATCGCTGCCGCGGTCCCGCTGCTGCGGCTGCTGCGCGACCGGGCCCGCGAATACGGCTGGCTGGCCGTGCTGGCGCCGTTGTTCTCGGCCGGGACGGTCGTGCTCACGGTGGTGTTCGAGAACCAGACGCTCCGCTCGGTCGTGCAGGGCACCAAGATCCGCACCGCGCTCGGCCCGGCCGAGTCCTGGTACCAGGAAATGGATCGCTACCAGGCCCTGTTCACCAACAGCCCGGACGGATCGCTGGAACGGCGATTCCCGGTGTTGTTGCTGTTCCTGTGCATCGTCACCTGCGCAGTGGTCCTGGTGCGGCGGCACAACATCACCGGCGCCGCGCTCGGTCCCAGCCGGCGGCTGGTGGTGGGCGCCGTGCTGTCACTGGGAATTCTCGCGCTCACGCCGACGAAGTGGACCCACCACTTTGGAGCGTTCGCCGCCATTGGTGCGTCGCTGGCCGCGCTCACCGCGCTGGCCAGCAGCGCGTCGGTGCTGCGGTCCAAACGCAACCGGGCGATGTTCACCGGCGGGCTGCTCGTCGTCGCGGCGCTGGCCATGACCGGTCCCAACGCCTGGTGGTACGTGTCCGACTGGGGTCAGCCCTGGTTCGACAAGCCGCCGTCACTCGACGGGCACATGCTCAGCACGGTGTTGTTGTTCTGCGCCGTGATCGCGTTCGTGATCGCCGCGATAGAACACGTCCGGGCGACCTCACCGAGCCAGTTCCTGACCACATTGGCCCGGCCGCGCAATCGCCTCAGAACACTGCGGCTCGCCTCGATGCCGTTGACCGTGGTCTGCGCGACGCTGGTGATCGCCGAACTGGCCACGACAGGCAAGGCGATCGTGAAGCAGGCCGACACCTACAGCCTCGGCAAGGACAACGTCGCCCAGCTCGCCGGCCACAGCTGCGGCCTCTCGGACTACGTGCAGGTCGAGCCGAACCCGGCCCGCGACGTGCTGACCGTCGCGCCGGACCCGCGGGGCGCGGGCAGTCAGCCGTTGCTCACCGGCCTGCGCAAGGACGGTTATCCGCAGGACGACCCGGCCTGGCAACCGCCATACGGACTCGGCAACGACAGCACCCCGATCTGGGGCAACTACGGACCCAGCGGCCCGAGCACCGCCGGTCAGCTGCGTACCCCCTGGTACAACCTGCCGGACGCGGCCCGCACCGGCGCATCGCCGCTGGTGGTGGACGTCGCGGGCGACGACTCGGGGGACAACTCGATCACCGCCCAGTTCGGCCGGCAAACGAGCAGTGGTTTCAAGGTGATCGACACCGAGCAGGTGACCAATGAGACCGACGCGCCCAACTGGCGGGAGGCGCGTCTCCAGCTCAGCGGCCCGGCCTCGCAGGCCGCCGAGGTCCGGCTGGTGGTGACCACCGACGAACTCGGCTACGGCAACTGGATGGCGTTGACCGCGCCCCGGGTGCCGGTCCTCGAGTCGATGACCGACTTCATCGGCAAACAGCCGACGTTGCTGGAATGGCCGACCGCGCTGGTACATCCGTGCCTGCAACCGTTCGATTCCCGCGACGGCATCGCGCAGCTGCCGAAATACCGGGTCGCGGCCAGTTCGGACTTCGCGGCCACCGGTGAGCTGTGGTCCGCGCCGGACGGGGGCGGTCCGTTCGGATGGCTGAGCGTGGCCGCGACCGAACGGACGCTGCCCACGTATCTCAAGGGCGAGCTGGACCGGGATTGGGGCACTCTGTACGAGATCGACCCGTACACGCAGGCCGCACCGGCGAGCACCGCGCTGCACGTCAGCCACGAGACCCATTCGGGCCTCTACTCGCCCGGTCCGACCAGCAACACCATCGAGCTGCCTGATGTTCCGCAGCAAACCGGCAGCAACCTGACCACCAACGATCGATGAGCGCCAGCACGGCTCGAGCGAGTCGCGATGGCGGCCGGAGATGATGACAAGATGCTCGATATGGATCAGACCGCACTCGATGCCCTGCTCACCTCGGTCACCGCGAAGGCGCTGCGGCGCGAACAGCCGACCCGCGACGAGCTGCTGGGCGTGCTGGCCACCGAGGACGCCGACATACTCGACGTGGTCGCGGCGGCTTCCCGGGTACGGCGGCGGTTCTTCGAGCGGCGGGTCAAGCTGAACTTCCTGGTCAACATGAAAAGCGGGCTGTGCCCCGAGGACTGCTTCTACTGTTCGCAGCGGCTCGGCTCGACCGCGGAGATCATGAAGTACTCGTGGATCAGCGCCGACGAGGCCGTTGACAACGCGAACAGGGCCATCGCCGCGGGCGCGAAGCGGGTGTGCCTGGTGGCGAGCGGGCGCGGACCGGCCGAGAAGGACATCGACCGGGTGTCGGACACGGTGGGCGCGATCAAGGACGCGGCACCCAACGTCGAGGTCTGCGTCTGCCTCGGCCTGCTCAAGCCGGGCCAGGCCGAGCGGCTGCGCGAAGCGGGCGCGGACGCCTACAACCACAACCTGAACACCAGCGCGGAGAACTACGCCGACATCTGCACGACGCACACCTTCGACGACCGCGTCGCCACCGTCGGCGACGCCAAGCAGGCCGGGCTCTCGCCGTGTTCCGGCGCGATCTTCGGCATGGGGGAAACCGACGACGACGTGGTCGGGGTGGCCCTCGCGCTGCGCGAGTTGGACCCGGACTCGGTGCCGGTCAACTTCCTGATCCCGTTCGAGGGCACCCCGCTCGGCGGCCGGTGGGACCTGACCCCGCAGCGCTGCCTGCGGATCCTGGCCATGTTCCGGTTCCTGTTCCCGGACGTCGAGGTGCGGCTGGCCGGCGGCCGCGAGATCCACCTGCGCGGCCTGCAGCCGCTGGCCCTGCACGTGGTCAACTCGATCTTCCTCGGCGACTACCTGACCAGCGAAGGGCAGCCGGGCGCGGAGGACCTGAAGATGATCGCCGACGCGGGTTTCGAGGTGGAGAGCGCCGACGAGCAGACCTTGCCGCAGGCCAGGCACGATCTGGTCACGATGCGCAGGCGCGGCGCGGGCTCGGACCTGCCTGCCAACACCTGAGCGGCAGGCCCGAGCCGCGCGATCAACGGTCCTTGAGCAGTTCGATGACCGGCGCGAACTCCTCGACGTGATACGCGTTGACCACGACGTAGGAGTAACCGATCTCGTCGCGGCGGCGCAGCAGGTCGTCGGCGACCTCCCTCGGCGTGCCGCGCAACACCAGTTGCGAACCGCCTTCGACGAGATCGGCCGCGCTCATGCCGGCGATGCGCTCCATCGCGGGCGGCATGGTGTCGCCGAACACGACGACGTTCAGCATGAACTCGATGTCGTCGGCCCGGCCACCGGCCGCTTCGCGGGTCTCCTCGACCAGCTTGCGCACGTCGGCTGCGGTGGCCAGGCCTGGGTGTGGCAGCGTGACGATGTCCGCGACTTTGCCCGCCAGCGCCCGCGATCGCGGTCCGCCCGCGGCGATCAGGACCGGCGTGCGGGTCTCGGTGTCGAGTTTGCGCAGCTGCTCGACGGTCTCCCGGACCCGGGCCAGTCGTTCCCCTGGCGAGGTTTCCGGGAAGCCGATCTCCTCTACCACCTGCCGGTTCATCCACGGGTTGCCGGTGCCGATGCCCATTTCGAAGCGCTGGTCGGTCAGTGCGGTGAGGCTGTGCGCCTCCCAGGCCGCCGTTCGCGGCGGGCGCGCGGTGCTGGCCAGCACGAACGTGCCGACCCGCAGCGTGCTGGTGACCGCGGCCGCGGTCGCGGCGGCGAGCATCGGCGCGAACAGGTGCATGCCGTCGGGCATCAGCAGCGTGTCGTAGCCGAGTTCCTCGGCGCGCCGGGCGGTCGCCCGCCACTGCGCGCCGCTCTCGGTCGGCGCGGCGATCAGGCCGAACCGGAAACGTCGATCCCCCATCGAATTCCTCCTCAGTTCTCCAGCAAGGTGATCAGTCGGTCGAAGGCCGGGCCCGCGCTGTCCGGGTTGAGCTGCACCCCGTTGACCACCGCGATCACCAGTTCGACGGTGGCCGGCGTGCCCGCGTCGCCGAGCAGCTCGCTCAGCCAGGAGCGCCAGACGGCGTAGTACCGGGCCAGCACCTCACGCACCGCGGGATCGCGGCCCGCGCGCAGCCGGAGTTCGGCGCACACCGTGAACGCGGCCGGGTCCTCGGTGGCGATTTTGCGCAGGTGATCCAGGTGTTCGCGCAGGTTCGTGGCCGGTGGCGTGCTCGCGAACTGGCTGATCGCGTAGTCGGCGATGCCCGCCACGATGTCCTGCTTGGTCGGGAAGTAGTGGTGCAACGTGGACTGGTCCACGCCGACCTCGGCGGCGACCGGCCGCATCCGCAATCCCTCGAAGCCGACGGCCGCGACCTGGAGATACGCGGCCCGCACGATCTCGGCGCACCTGCTCGCGCGGTCGGCCACCACGAACCTCTCCATCAACTGATTGATGGAGGGAGTCAATCATGTCTGCCCGCGTGCAGGCAAGTGGTCACGCCAGCGAATGTCTACTGTGGATGATCGTCGGCCGGGGGCAGAGTGATTTTCGCTACGATGGCGAGGTGACCGATTTCGACTCGTCCAGCATGCGGGTCAGCGACGCCGATCGGGAAGCGGCGACGACCGCGCTCGGTGAGCACATGAGCACGGGCCGGCTGACCATCGACGAATATGGCGACCGGGCGGCCCGGGTGTCGACCGCGAAGACCCGGCGCGACGTGCTCGAACTCTTCGACGACCTGCCCCGGCCGTGGCCGGATTTCTCCGGCGTCAACCAGGCCGCCCCGACGACGCCGGTCGAGCCGATGCCCAAGGTCGCGCCAGCGGTGCGCGCGCACGGCGGCGTTGGCTGGGCGGTGGCCGCCGCGATTCCGCTGACCTGGCTGGCGTCGGTCGTGGCCGTGCTGATCACCGGTTACTGGGCGATCTTCCTGCTGCCGTTCCTGCTGACCATCCTCGGCGCGGTCATGCTCGGCCGCGGCGTGCACCGGGTCGGCAAGCGGATGATCGGCAACTTCAGCCAGGCCACCGGTTTCTCCGGTTTCAACAACGACTGGCACGGCCGCCAGTACCGGGGCGAGGAGCGCTGGGAATGGTACGCCGAGCGCCAGGGCGAACGCTGGGAGCGCCGCTCGGAACGCTGGCAGCGTCATGCCGAGCGCTGGCAGCGCGACGCGGCCCGCAGGCAAGGCCGGATCATCGGTGACATCGGCGCCCAGATCGGCGCCGAAGTGCAGCGCAGCATGCGCGAGGCGTATGCGCGAAACCGCCGTCATCACGGGCGCCGCCGGTAAAATTGGCGCATGGGGAACCACGAGGTGCGCACCGTTGACGACCTGCTCGACATGCTGGACAAGCTCTTCGCCGACAGCGGATCGGCGCGGTGGGACCGTTTCTACGCCGACCGCGACCGCGACATCCCGTTCTTCGCGGACAAGCCCGACGAGAACCTGGTCTCCTACATCGAACGCGGCCTGATCAAGCCGGGGCGCGCGCTGGACCTCGGCTGCGGGCCCGGCCGCAACTCGCTCTACCTCGCCTCGCACGGGTTCGAGGTGGACGCGGTCGACCTGTCGCCGGAAGCGATCGGCTGGGCAACGCAACGGGCGAGCGAGGCGGGCGCGCGCATCACCTTCCGCTGCGGCAACGCGTTCACCCTGCCCGAACTGACCGGGCCCTACGATTTCGTTTACGACTCCGGCTGTTTCCACCACCTCCCGCCGCACCGCCGCATCTCCCACCTCGCCCTGGTGCGCCGCGTGCTCGCGCCCGGCGGCAAGTTCGGCTTGGCCTGCTTCGTGGCCGAGGAGTGCACGAACCGGACGGACCTCGATTTCTACCGAACGCCGACCTTGGACGGCGGGCTCGGCTACACCGACGCCGAACTACGCGCGATCTTCGCCGATTTCACCGAGGTCGAACTGCGCCGTATGCGCGAGCTTCCGGCCGGCGATCCGAGGATGGGCGTGCCGTTGCTGTGGACCGCGCTGTTCGCCAACCCCTAGCCTGTTCGCCGTGGAACCCGACGTCAACGAGGTGGCCGCCGCGCTGCGGATCAGCATCGGTCTGCTGCGCAGGCAACTGAGCCAGGTCGAGACCGGCGACGGCGGCCTGAGCCTGCCCGAGGTCGCCGCCATGGCCAGATTGGACCGCGGCGGTCCGACGACCGCCGCGGAACTGGCCAGGGCCGAGCAGATCAGCCCGCAATCGATGAGCAACACGTTGTGCGGCCTGAAAGATCGCGGCTACGTCGAGACGAAACCGGACCCCAAGGACGGCAGACGCGTCGTGCTCTCCGCGACTCAGGAAGGCCTGGCCGCGCTGTGGCAACGGGACAAGGCCCGTACCGAATGGCTCGGCGCCGCGCTCGCCGCCGAGTTCGACGACGAGGAACTCCGCCAGCTGCAATCGATCGCGCCGCTGATTACCCGGCTCGCGTTGCGCGTGTCGGACCGAACCAAGCCCAAGATCAGTAACCGGGGTCGCTGACCCAGCGCTCGACGCCGTCCACCGTGATCGGCAGCGCGGCGGACAGCACCCGGTTGCCGTCCTTGGTGACCACCAGGTCGTCCTCGATCCGCACGCCGATGCCGCGCAGTTCCGGCGGCACGGTCTGGTCGTGCGGGTGGAAGTACAGGCCCGGTTCCACGGTCAGCGCCATGCCCTCGGCCAGCGTGCCCTCCTGGTAGGCCTGCGCCGAGGACCGCGCGCAGTCGTGCACGTCAAGACCGAGGAAGTGGCCGACGCCGCAGACGATGTAGCGACGGTGGTGCTGTCCCTTGGGCTCCAGCGATTCCGCCACGCTGACCGGCAGCAGGCCCCAGTCGTGCAAGCCCTGCGCGAGCACACTCATCGCGGTGCGGTGGAACTGCCGGTACTCCGCGCCCGGCCGCACTTCCGCCAGCGCGGCCAGATGCGACTTGAGCACGAGTTCGTAGACCTGCTTCTGCGCGTCGCTGAACCGGCCGGACACCGGGAAGGTCCGGGTCACGTCGGCGGTGTAGAAGGAGTTCGCCTCGACACCGGCATCCAGCAGGATCGCGGCGTCCTCGGTGACCGCGCCGTCGTTGCGGGTCCAGTGCAGCACCGGCGAGTGCGGGCCGGACGCGACGATCGACTGGTAGCCGACGCCGTTGCCCATCGTGTACGCGCGCCGGTCGAAGGTGCCCTGCAGCCAGCGTTCCCCGCCACCGGCGACCGCCTCCGGCAACGCGCGCACCACGTCGGCGAACGCCTGCGTCGTCGCGTCGACGGCCTCCTGGAGCTGGCCGATCTCCCAGTCGTCCTTGATCCGCCGCAGTTCGGCGAGGACCTGGCGCAGTTCCCCGTCGTTCCCGATGACCAGCGCGTCCAGCAACGGTTCCACGCCACGAGTCGCCTGCATGGCCGGGTAGTGACCGCGCAGCGCGCGCGGCAGTTCCTCGATCGGGCGGCACTCGATCTCCAACGCCGCCGACCATTCGCGCAAACCGGGAATCGGCCCATTCCACAGTTCACCGTCCCGCGCGCTCGCGAAGAAGTCGGCCTCGGCCGGGCCGGCCGGCTCGCGCAGGTAGAGGGTCGCGTCGTGCCGGTCGCCGGTCGGCTGCATGACCAGCACGGCGCCTTCGGCGTTCGAGCCGGTCAGCCAGACGAAGTCGGAGTCGGGGCGGAAGGTGTAGTCGGTGTCGTTGGCCCGCACCGGCGCCTGCCCGGCCGCGACCGCGATCCGCACGCCGGGGAAGGCGTGCGAGAGCTTGGCCCGATGCTCGGCCGCGGCGTGCGCCTGGCCCTCGATGTTCGGCGTGTGCCGGTCGGCCTCGCCCCAGCCGCCCGCGACGAACTCGCGGAAGCCGGGTGCCGCACTCAGATTGCTGGGATCACGGCGAGCGGGTCGCGTCATGGGGACCTCCAGGTGCCAGAATGGCCGATCGGCGTACCGAACGACCATACTCCGCAGGTGTTCGGGACGTCGAACGAGTTGGCGGGAGGAACGATGCCGGAAGCAGCAGCCGGTCAGGACGGTTCGGTGCGCGACATGCTCGCCACGAACCTGCGCAGGGCCAGGGCGGAACGCGGCTTTTCGCTCTCCGAGCTGGCCCGCCGCTCCACCATCGGCAAGGCGACCCTCTCGCAACTGGAGGCGGGCACCGGCAACCCGACCATCGAGACCGTGTTCAGCCTCTCCCGCGCGCTGGAGCTGCCGATTTCGGACCTGCTCGATCACCGCAGGCCCGCCGGGCTGACCGTGGTCCGCGCCGCCGATGTCGAGCCGCTCTCCGGCGAAGCCGTCGACCTGCGGTTGTTGCGCAGGCTGGAGGTGGATTCGGCGATGGTCGAGGTCTATGACCAGCGGGTTCGGCCGCAGGGCCGGCAGGCATCGCTCGGCCATGTCGGCGTCGAGCACACGATCGTGCAGGCCGGCCGGCTCGGCGTCGACGTCGACGGGGAGAAGGTCGAACTGGACGCGGGCGACTACATCGCGTTCGACGCGGTCGCGCCACACAGCTACACCGCGCTGGGTGGTCCGGTCCGGTCCGTCCTGTTGCTCCAGTACCGGGGCGGTCAGCAGCCGGACCTGGCCGCGCCGCATCCGTTGACACCCAGCTGAGCGAAACCTACGCTGCCAAGCGTTCGGTTTGTCGAACGATAGGGGTCCGGTGGGCAGAACGCGGGTCATCGTGGTCGGCGCCGGGATCGTCGGCGCGGCCTGCGCCCGAGAACTGGCCGACGCGGGCTGCGCGGTCACCGTGCTGGAGCGCGATCGGGCAGCGGGCGCGACCAGCGCGCACGGCGAGGGCAATGTGCTCGTTTCGGACAAGGGTCCCGGTCCGGAGCTGGAACTGGCGCTCTGGTCGACCCGGCTGTGGCCGCAGATCCTCGCCGAGATCGCCGAACGCACCGGCATCGACATCACCCGCGTCGAATGGGAACCCAAGGGCGGGATCGTAGTCGCGACAACAATCGACGGTGCCGACGGACTGCGCACGTTCGCGGCCGCCCAACAGGCCGCCGGGGTTCGGCTCACCGAACTCGACCGCGCCGCCCTCACCGATGCCGAACCCAACCTGACCGACGAGGTCACGGCCGCCTTCCACTACCCGCAGGACGCCCAGGTCCAGCCGACCGCCGCAGCCACCGTGCTACTCGCCGCCGCAGGCGCTGAAGTGCACGTCAACTGCGAGGTCCTCGGCGGCGACGCCCGCGAACTCCGCACCTCGACCGGAACGTTCAGCGCCGACCTGGTGATCAACGCCGCCGGACCATGGGCAGGCGAGGTGGCGCGACGACTCGGCGCACCGATCGACGTGCGCCCCCGGCGCGGCGAGATCCTGGTGACCACCCCGCAGCCACCAACTGTGTTCCACAAGGTGTACGACGCGGACTACGTCGGCGCGGTCGGCAGCGCGGCGGCGGACGTGCAGACCTCGGCCGTGGTCGAATCGACCCGGGCGGGCACGATCCTGCTCGGCTCGTCCCGCAGCCAGATCGGCTTCGACACCACGCTGAGAACGGACGTCCTGGCCGCGATCGCCGCCAAAGCCCTGCGGCTGTTTCCCTGTCTGGCCGACGTCGCCGTGATGCGGACCTACGGCGGCTTCCGTCCCTACGTGCCGGACCACCTACCGGTGATCGGCGCCGACCCGCGCGTCCCGTGGCTATGGCACGCGACCGGCCACGAAGGAGCCGGAATCGGCCTTTCCGTTGGCACGGCAAGGCTGCTGCGTCAGCTGATACTGGGCGAACCATCCGAAATGGACGCGGAGCCGTTCCGGGTCGATCGGCAGGCGGTGAGCGTGGCATGACGGCGCGGCGAGTGGCCAACGACCGGGTCGGCCGGACCGACCGTCCGTTGTGGATCACGGTGGACGGCGAGCGGGTCGAAGGCATCGCCGGGCAGAGCCTGGCCGGGGTGATGCTGGCCGGTGGGCGGTTGAGCTGGCGGCGCACGGCGTCCGGGGCGCCGCGCGGCGTGTTCTGCGGGATCGGCGCGTGCTTCGACTGCCTGGTCACCGTCGACGGCGAACGCGACGTGCGCGCCTGCCGGCGCCCGGCCTATGACGGCGCGGTCGTGCGGACCCAGGAGCGCGGATGACGAACGTCGTGATCGTCGGCGCGGGCCCGGCCGGATTGGCCGCGGCCGATGCCGCGCTGCGGGCGGGCGCCGAGGTGACATTGCTGGACTCGGCACCGCTGCCCGGTGGGCAGTTCCACCGGATGCTGCCGACTGCTTACGCGGCGCGGCATCCCGAGCGCGTGCATCACGGCTGGGCCGCTTTCGACCGCCTGCGCAGGCGAGTGCTGGAACATCCGCGCTGCGCCTGGTGGCCGGACAGCACAGTCTGGGCCTTGGAAGCGTGCGGGGAGCGCCGCGTAGCCGATGGCGCTGGGCAAGCGGCGCCGCGCGGGTTGACCGATGGGGCTGGGCAGGCGGTGCGCGGAGGGGCCGATTGGGCTGAGCGGGCGGCGGCGCGTTGGGCGCCGCGGGTGCAGGTGCTGCGCGGGCTGGCCGACGGGACCGGACGGGCCCGCTACGTCCTCGAACCGGATGCGCTGGTGCTGGCGACCGGCGCGCACGATCGGGTCCTTCCGTTTCCCGGCTGGCAGCTGCCGGGCGTGTTCACCGCGGGCGCCGCGCAAGCCTTGGCCAAGGGGGAGCGGGTCGCGATCGGCGAGCGCGTCGTCGTCGCCGGGAGCGGGCCGTTCTTGCTGCCGGCGACGGCTTCGCTGCTGGAAGCCGGTTCGCACGTGCTCTCGGTCTTCGAGGCGAACTCGCCGGGCACGATCTTGCGCGGGTGGGGGAGCAGGCCGTGGGAGGTCGCGGGCAAGGCGGGGGAGTTGCTCGGGTACGTCGCCGGTCAGGTGCGGCGCGGGGTTCCGTATCGGATGGGGCGGGCCGTCGTCGCGGCGCGCGGGGACGGGCGGGTCGAGGAGATCGTGGTCGCTTCGCTGCGTGCCGATTGGTCGGTGGTGCCGGGCACTGAGCGAACGTTCGCTGTCGACGCCGTATGCGTGAGCCATGGGTTCAGTGCGCAGCTGGAACTTCCGGTCGTGGCCGGGTGCGAACTGACCGACGCCGGATTCGTCGCGGTGCGCGCGGATCAGCGGACCAGCGTGGCCGGGGTTTACGCGGCAGGCGAGATCACCGGGATCGCGGGTGCGCCGGCCGCCGCCGCCGAGGGCACCGTCGCGGGATGGTGCGCGGCGGGCCGCGAGCCGAATCGGGCCGATGTGCGGCGAGTCGTTGCGGGGCAAGCGTTTGCGGCTCGGTTGGCGCGAGCCCATCCGATCGGTACGGGCTGGCCCGGCTGGCTGACGCCGGAGACGGTGATCTGCCGCTGCGAGGAAACCAGCTACGACACGCTGTGTGCCGCCGCCGCTGATCCGTCCAAGATGGACGGCCGCGCCCTCCGTCTGACCACCCGCGCCGGCCTTGGCCCGTGCCAGGCTCGGATGTGCGGCCCGACCGTCGCCGAACTGACCCGCTCCCGACCCACCCACCGCAGACCCATCGCGCAGCCGATCCGGCTCGGCGAACTGGCCGAGTCACCGTTGCAGAAGGAGGACTAGATGAGCCCGGACCTTGGCGGCGTCGTGGTCGCCACCGCCCTGCCCTACCGCGCCGACGACACCGCGCCCGCGGGCCTCGCCGTCGACTACGACCGCTACGCCGAGCACTGCGCGTGGCTGGTCGCGAACGGCTGCCGCGGCGTCGGCCCGAACGGCTCGCTCGGCGAATACTCCTCGCTGACCGACGCCGAGCGGCGCAGCGTCGCGCGCACCGCGATCGAATCGGTCGGCGATGACGGCATCGTGATCGTCGGCGTGCACGGCGTCGGCTCGCACCAGGCCAAGCACTGGGCCGAACTGGCCGCCGAAGACGGCGCGGACGGCGTGCTGTGCCTGCCGCCGACCCTCTACCGCGCCAACCCCGGCGAGGTGATCGAGCACTTCACCCGGGTCGCGTCGGTCGGCCTGCCGGTGATGGTCTACAACAACCCGTTCGACACCAAGGTCGACCTCACGCCCGAACTGCTCGCCGAGATCGCGCAGATCGACAACATCGTGGCGGTCAAGGAGTTCTCCGGCGACGTGCGCAGGGTGCAGGAGATCGCCGAGGTCGCGCCGGACCTGACCGTGATCAGTGGCGCCGATGATGTCGTGCTGGAGAGTTTGCTGATGGGAGCGCGGGGCTGGTTCGCGGGCTTCCCGAACGTGTTCCCGGCCGAGTCGGCGCGGCTCTACGAGCTGGGCGTCGCGGGCAAGCTCGACGAGGCGCGGGCGCTGTACGCACCGCTGGTCGGCGCGTTCCGGTGGGATTCGCGGACCGAGTTCGTGCAGGCCATCAAGCTCGGCATGGAAATGGTCGGCCGCTACGGCGGGCCGTGCCGGCCGCCGCGCGGCCCGCTCACCCCGGAGAACGAGGCGAAGGTGCGCGCGGACATGGAACGTGCGATCGCCGCTCTGGAAGGGGCGCGCTGATGCGTTCGGTTCGCACGATCACCGCGGTCGACTCGCACACCGAGGGCATGCCGACCCGGGTCGTCACCGGCGGCGTCGCACCGGTTCCCGGTCAGACCATGGCCGAGCGGCGCGACTACTTCGCCTCGCACCTGGACGAACTGCGGCAGTTCCTGGTCAACGAGCCGCGCGGGCATGCCGCGATGAGCGGCGCGATCCTGCAACCGCCGACCCGGCCGGACGCGGACTGGGGCGTGTTGTTCATCGAGGTGAGCGGTCTGCTGCCGATGTGCGGGCACGGCACCATCGGGGTGGCCACCGTCCTGGTCGAGACCGGGATGGTTCCGGTGACCGAGCCGGAAACGGTGATTCGGCTGGACACGCCCGCTGGGCTGGTGACCGCGACGGTCGCCGTCAAGGATGGGCGGGCGGAGCGGGTGACGTTGCGCAATGTCGATGCGTTCGTGGTGGAGCTGGATGCCACGGTTGACGTGCCGGGGATCGGGTCGGTGCGCTATGACCTTGCCTATGGCGGGAACTTCTATGCGATCGTCGACATCGCGGATGTGGGGTTGCCGTTCGACCGGGCGGCCAAGCAGGAGATCCTGACCGCTGGACTGTCTATTATGGACGCGATCAACGCCGTCAACCGGCCCAAACACCCGGTTGATCCGTCGATTTCGGGCTGTAAGCATGTGCAGTTCCTTGCGCCGGACGCGAACGCGCGGCATTCGCGGCATGCCATGGCGATTCATCCGGGCTGGTTCGATCGGTCGCCGTGCGGCACGGGTACGTCCGCGCGGATGGCGCAGTTGCACGCGCGCGGTGAGCTGCCGCTGGACACCGGGTTCGTCAACGAGTCGTTCATCGGGACGACGTTCATCGGACGACTGGTGGCCGAGTCGACGGTCGGCGCGCTGCCTGCGGTCATCCCGGAGATCACCGGACGGGCCTGGATCACCGGCACCGCGAACTACCTGCTTGACCCGTCCGATCCCTTCCCGGCGGGTTTCATCCTCTAAGGAACGAGGATCAACCGGATCGGGTTGTTCACCTTCTCGGCCAGCTGGCGCACGGCCTCGGCGGCGTCGGCCAGCGGAATGTGGGCGCTGATCGACTTGCTCAGGTCCAGGCGGCCGTAACCGGCCAGCGCCACCAGTTTCGCCACGTCCTCCGGGGCGTAGCCGTAGTGCCCGAGCAGCCGGTGCTTGGCGACGGAGAATGGCGCGCTCCTGGTGATGGTGATCGGTTCCGGCGTGATGCCGGTCAGCACCAGCCCGCCATTGGGCGCGAGCGCCGAATCGGCCTGCTCGCGGACGACCTGCGCGCCGACGAAGTCGAAGGCGTGATCCAGGCCCAGGCCGTTGGTGGCCGCGCGGATCTGGTCCAGGAAATCGGGAGCGGTCGGGTCGAGGGCGAGGTCGGCGCCGAAGGCCAGTGCGCGTTCGCGGGCGGCCGGGAGCGGGTCGATGGCGATGATCGGCGCGGCCCCGGTCAACCGCAGCAGTTGCACGCCGTGCGAGCCGAGCCCGCCGACGCCCCACACCCCGGCCGACTGCGCGGGCCGCACGCCGGCCGTGGTCACGATCGACGCGTACGGCGTGGACACCGCGTCCGGGATGATCGCGGCCTGGTCGAAGGGGAGGTCGTCCGGGATCGGCACCAGCGTGTCCATCCTGGCGATCGCGTACTGCGCCCAGCCGCCGTCGTACTGCACGCCCCTGGTCAACGGCGACAGGCACGGCGCCCTGCGCACCTGGCAGTTCGCGCAGCTGCCACAGCTCTGCCCGGCCTGCAAGGTGATCCGCTGGCCGACCGCGATGCTGGACGGCACCGCGCTGCCCAGCTTCTCCACGACCCCGGCGACCTCATGGCCCAGGGTGATCACGCCCTCGGATCCGAGGCGCAGGGTTCCGTCGATGATGTGCACGTCGGACAGGCAGACCCCGGCCGCGCGCACCGCGATCAGCACCTCGTCCGGGCCGGGTTCCGGGATCGGTACCTCTTCCACCGTGAACTTCAGGTTGTCCAGGTGCAGTCGCCCGGCGAGCATGGTGTCGGTCATGAGGCGAGCCTCTCGTTGTCGGTGCTGGTGAACGTGAGTCCAGCGAAACTACCGCTGGTTCGCCACTTGTCGAGATAGGCGAAGTAGGCCGTCGCGCCGCTGGGATAGCCGACCCGCAGCCGTGATTGCGGGTCGTCCTGGCCTTCGTTGTTGTAGTAGCCGGGCGTGCAGTCCGGAGAGGACACCGCAAGCGGCGGCGCGGTCAGCAGCAGGTCGACCCAGTCCTGCTCGGCGGCTGAGGTGACCTCGATCAGGTCGGCGCCGGTGTCGATGGCATGGCGGACCAGGATCGCGATGGTGCGGGCGGATTCCACCAGGTTGTGCGGGATGTTGGACAGCAGGTTCGCGCCCTGGGTCGGTTGCACGATGAACAGGTTCGGGAAGCCGTGCACGTGCATGCCGTGCAACGTGCGCATGCCCTTGGCCCAGTGCGCGGACAGGGTTTCGCCGTCGCGGCCGGTCACCTCGTAGCCGCAGCGGCGGGCGTATCCGGTGCCCACCTCGAATCCGGACGCGTAGATCACGCAGTCCACCGGGTACTCGACGCCGTTCGCGACCACGCCGCTCGCGGTGATCCGCTCGACGCCCCTGCCGTCGGTGTCGATCAGATGCGTGTTCGGCCGGTTGAACGCCTGCAGGTACTCGTCGTGGAAGCACGGGCGCTTGCACAGCTGGCGGTACCAGGCCTTGAGGTAGGCCGCGGTGTCCTGGTCGTCGACGATGGCGTCGACGCGGGCGCGGATCTCGTCCATCTTGGCGTCGTCCGATTCGAGCACAACGCGCGCGATCGCCTCGGGAGTGCGTTCCGCTGGTGGCAGTGTCGCGATGCTGCCCCGAATCCGGCGGGAGAGGGCGGTCCAGCCGTCGCGGACCAGGTCCACCTCGGCCTGCCCACCTTGCTGGTTGGTGGTGAAGTTCGTGAGCCAGCGCTGTTGCCAGCCGGGCGTGGCGATCTCGGCGAACCAGTCCGGGTCGATCGGAGCGTTGTCCCGCACGTCGATCGAGGACGGCGTGCGCTGGAACACGAACAGCTCACCGGCGTCCCTGGCCAGGTTCGGCACGATCTGCACCGAGGTCGCGCCGGTGCCGATGATCGCGACGCGCTTGTCGCGCAGGCCGGTCAGGGGCGAGCCGTCCGGATCGCCGCCGGTGTAGGCGTAGTCCCACCGGCTGGTGTGGAAGGAATGGCCGGTGAAGTCCTCGATGCCCGGGATGCCGGGCAGTTTTGCCACGTGCAACGGGCCGGTGCCGGTCACCAGGAACGTCGCGGTGAGTTCGTCGCCCCGGTTGGTGCTGACCCGCCAACGCGAATCGTCTTCGTCCCAGCGCACGTCGGTGACCTCGGTGTGGAACAGCGCGTTTCGGTAGAGGCCGAACTGCTCGCCGATGCGGCGGCAGTGCGCCAGGATCTCCGGGCCGTGCACGTACTTCTCGGTCGGCATGTGCCCGGTCTCCTCCAGCAGCGGGAGGTACACCATGGACGCGGTGTCGCACTGCGCACCGGGATAGCGGTTCCAGTACCAGGTACCGCCGAAGTCGCCGCCCTTCTCGATGATCCGCACGTCAGTGACGCCGCTCTCGACCAGGCGCGCGGCGGTGCTCAGGCCCGCGAAGCCGCCGCCGACGCAGATCACCACGCTGTGCCCGGTTCTCGGGGCGCGATCCACCCGTTCGGTGTGCGGATCTTCGCGGTAGCGGGAGAACTTGCCGGTCAGCTCCTGGTACTGCTCGTTGCCGTCCGGCCGCAGTCGTTTGTCTCGTTCCTCGCGATACTTCGTTCGGAGGTCGATGTCACCCATGAATGTCAGCGTGTCACTCATGAGTGACATTGGCAAGAGTCCGATGTTACGATCCGCGTCGTGACCGAGGAGACGATCGCGCGCTCGCTCGTCGAGCAGCAGCGCGACCTGGCCAGCACGCGCATCCTGCATGCCGCGGGCCAAGTCCTGGCCACCCGTGGTCTCACCGCGACCATGGACGACGTCGCCGAGGTCGCGGGAGTCAACCGGCGCACCGTGTTCCGGCACTTCGCCACCCGCGACGCCCTGTTCGCCCAGACGATCCTCGCCGGAGTGCACCGTTACGGCAACCAACTGCCCGCCGCGCCGGACACCGGCGACCTGAGCGCCTGGCTGCGCGAACTGCTCGTGGTCACGCACCGGCTCAACGCCGACAACGGCCGGGTGTTCTGGGAGATCGCCGCCCTGCCGATCGACGACCTCTCCGTCGAACTCGCCCAGGCCGCGCAGGAGAGCCGCAAGGCCCGCAACAACTTCGCGGTGAAGGTGACCGGACGGCTCTGGCAGGCCAACGGCGGCACGGGAAGGCCACCACGGTGGCTGGTCGACGCGGTCGCCGTGCAACTGTCCGGGTTCACCACCCAGTCGCTGTCCGGCGACCTCGGCCGCAGCCCGGCGGAAGTCGCCGAGGTGGCCGCGCGCGTCATCGAAGCCGTGCTGGCCGCGGCTATCGAGTCGAGCTGAACACCAGCATCTCGTCGGCCCCCACCTGGAAGTGGTAAGGCACCTTGGCGAACCGCGACGACACCCCGCGCGCGGCGAAGTCCTCGCGCAGCGCGGGCAGGAACGGAACGGTGTTCCCGGTTTTCTGGACGACGGTCGGGAAGATCCGCACCTCACCCCGGCTCACCCGGAGAAGTTCCCGGATGGCGCGCCGGTGCCAGTCGTCGTCCAGAACGTCCGACCAGGTGAACAGCAGATGCGAGCACAGCACCAGGTCGAAACTGTTGTCCGCGAACGGCAGGTGGTGCACGTCGCCCGCGACGTAACGGCCGGGTCGGGCGGCGATGTCGGCCAGGAAATGCCGCGCGGCCTCGGCTCGCATCTCCTCCCTGCGCTCGCGACTGCCGTACCAGCTCCAGTCGAAATGCTCGGCGTTGGTATACGAGATCGCGCTGGCGCCCTGCTGCCCGATGCGGATCTCCTCGGCGAGTTTCGCCTGGCCCATGGCGTATACCGGGTCCAGCGCGACCGCGGCGCCACCCAGGTCGGCGGTGAAACTGGCGCCACCGGCGCAACAGTCCAGCACCGAATCGGTGGACAGTTCGGCCAGATCGAACATGGCGCGATACTCGCGCGCCGATCGCGACGTGATCAGCATGTGTCCCCCCTGTGGCGAAGCTATGGCGGACAGCGTATCCCGGCAGGGCTCCCTTTGAGATGACCGCAATAGCGTGGTAGTGCTACCGTTTTTCGTATGGCCAAGCGGGCGCGTTATCTCGACCCCGAAGCAGAGATCGACCTGCGTAAGCTCCGCTACTTCCTGGCGGTCGCCGAGCGGCTGAACTTCGGCCGCGCGGCCCAGGAGCTGATCCTGGCGCAACCCGCGCTCTCGCGGGCGATCAAGTCCCTGGAACACGATCTGGGCGTGGTGTTGTTCGACCGCGACCACCACACCGTGCGGCTCACCGAAGCGGGCCGGGTACTGGTCGCCGAGGCGGATGGACTGCTCGCCCGCGCCGGTGCCGCGCGCCGCCGGGTCCGCGCCGCGGCGGTCGTCCGGCCTGCCCTCGCCGTCGGATTCGCGCCCGGTATCGGCGATGCCGACCTGCTGCGCCGGTTCGCCCAGGAAAATCCCGATGTCGACGTTGTCGTGCGCGGCGTCGACGACGACGTGGACGTGGCCTGGATCAGGACCGCCGAGGAGTCCGGTGTGGACGGTATCGACCTGGTCCCGCTCTACGACGACCCTGACCTGCTCGCCCTGCCGGCCGCGCACCCGCTCGTGGCGCTGGCCGAACTGTCCCTGGCCGATCTGGGCGCTGAACCGCTGCTGTGCCGAGACTCAGCGCAGACCACTCTCGACGCGGTCGCCCTGGGCGCCGGGGTCGCGCTCGTGCCCGCGTCGGTCGCGGCCACGCATCAGCGCCACGACATCACTTTTCGCCCGGTCGCGGACACGCCCAGCTACCGTGTCGCGCTGTCCGTCGCGTCCCACGCGCGGCAGCGGCCCGAGGTGGAGGCTTTCGTCGGCCTGGCCATCGACGCCCACCAGGACAGCAGCGCGCTGGTCGGATAGCTATGGTGGCGATATGCCAGTTGTCGCCCGCACCCCGATCAAGGTCTGCGGACTCACCCGAGAACAGGACGTGGACGCGGCCGTCGCGGCCGGCGTGGACGCGGTCGGTTTCGTCCGCTACCCGCCCAGTCCGCGGTTCGTGACCGCCGAGCGGGCCGCCGAACTCGCGCGCAGACTGCCGCCGTTCGTCACGCCGGTGCTGCTGTTCGTCAACGCCGACCCGGCGGACATCGCGGCCACCGCGGCAGGCGTGCCCGGTGCGGTGTTGCAGTTCCACGGCGACGAAACCCCGGAACAGTGCTGGATCTCCGCCGGCCACGGCGCGTACGCCTACCTGCGCGCCGCGCGCATGCCGCTCGACCCGGACGCGCAACGGCCCGATCTGGACCGGTTCGCGCGCGACTACGTGCGCGCTCGCGCGCTGCTGCTCGACGCACACGTCAGCGGATACGGCGGGGGCGGCAAGAGTTTCGACTGGTCGCTGCTGCCCGAGCGGATCGACGCGCACGTCGTGCTCAGCGGCGGGCTGACCGCGGACAACGTCGGCGCGGGCATCGCCGCGCTGCGACCACGCTGCCGCACGCTCGCCGTCGACGTGAGTTCCGGGGTAGAAGCGAGCAAAGGCATCAAGGACGAGCAGAAGATCATCGACTTCGTCGCCGCGGTGCGCGAAGCGGACGAGAAGGCGGGCCGCTGATGCGCACGGTCATCACCAACGTTCGCGTCTTCGACGGTGAACGCGTGCTCGATCAGCGCACGGTCGTCATCAACAACGACCACATCGGCATCGACCCGGCCGGCGCGCACATCATCGACGGCGCGGACGGCACCATCCTGCCCGGCCTGATCGACGCGCACGTGCACGTCGGCACCCGCGAACACCTCGAAGCGGCGCGGCACTGGGGCGTCACCACCATGCTCAACATGGGCGGCTTCGACATCGACGGATTCGCCGCGCTGCGCGAACTCGAGGACCTCCCCGACCTCCGCACCTCGCACGCGGCCGCGCTGCGGCCCGGTGAGTTCGCGCAGCGGATGGGTTTCCCGGCCGAGGTCCTGCTGTCCGACCCGGACCAGATCGACGACTGGGTCGCCGAACACGTGCGGACCGGCGCGAACTACATCAAGCTGATCGTCGAAGAACCCGGCAAGCCCGGAGCGCTGGACGCCGACGACATCCGCCGGGTCGTCACGGCCGCGCACGAACGCGGCCTGCGCACCATCGCGCATGCCACCTCGGTCGCCGCCACCCGGCTCGCCATCGACAACGGCGTCGACTTCTCCACCCATGCGCCCCTGGACGAGGTCATCGACGACGCGACCGTGCAACGCATGCGCACCGAGAACCGCGCCGCCATCCCGACCCTGACCATGATGCGCGGCATCGCAGGCGTCCGCTTCGGCGACGCCGCCGACAAGCACTACGGCTACGCCCGCGACAGCGTGACCGCGCTGCACCGAGCCGGCGTGCCGATCATGCTCGGCACCGACGCGCACCCGCCCTTCGGCCCGGTCACCGTGCCGCACGGCGAATCCGTGCACGACGAACTCGAATTGCTCGTGGCGGCCGGTCTGACCCCGCTCGAAGCCCTCACCGCGGCCACCTCGCGCACCGCCGACCAGTTCGGCCTGACCGACCGCGGCCGTATCGCGGAACTGAAGCGTGCCGATGTGATCCTCGTCGACGGCGATCCCATGACGGACATCACCGCGTCCCGCGCGATTCGCCGGGTGTGGATCGGCGGCGTCGAGTACCAGCCGTGAGTGGTTACAACTGAAGATTGGTGTCGATCAAGCTCGTGTCCCATGATGTCTCGGCTTGGTTGGCCAGCCGTTCAACGAGGTGCGAGCAGAACACCGGCACACTCAGTGTGGCGATACCTGGCCGTTCCGTATCGAGGGCATAGCCAGTCGTATCGTCGGTCAGCAGAAGTCGCCGGTCGTCGATGTCGGCGGGCTTCGGCAGCCCGTACCCGTGCAACAGCGAACAGCGCAATGCGTAGATCAGGCTTGCGTCGGGTCCGACGATGTCGTGCGAAGTAAGCAGGCGCGTCCAGCGTTTGCTGACGTCTCTGCGAGAGTCGCCGGAAAGGGTGTCGAGTACGATCATCCCCACCGTCAGCGCGGTCCACGATGCGTTGCCGTCGCCGTCTCCTGTGGTTTCGTCTCGGCCGTTCGCGCTGCGCAGGTCCCGCAACGCCAGCACGAGCGTTGGATAGAGATTCGACGCCCTCAGTTCGCAGCGAAGCATCGCAGGCTGGGGTTCGGTCCCGAGGTCCGATGAGGTGGTCATGCTGAACCACCGCCGGCTGCGGGCTGAGCCTTGATCTGCGCGGCCAGAGTTCTCAGATCGTGATCAAGGCTGTGGTGGAGGGCCTTCACACGTCGTGCACTCCAAGCGACAGCTTCGGCGACTGATTCCTGATCATCGAAGTTGACGTCATCTCGGTATATCGCGAGGCGAGACGCCTGTTTGCCGTCGAGCAGTTCCCATTTGAGCGGGAAACCTAAACTCGCCTCGATGGAGGTCTTGCTGCTGAGCAGTTTCTCGTAGAGTCGGCTGGTCAGCTCGGCGGTTCCAACGCTGAGGTAGATCTCGACGCGTAACCCGATCTTGCTGAACGTGAGACTGTAGTTGCCGAAGGGGCCTGCGGCGAAACTCGACCAGTTCTCTGGTTGGACGCTAGGACGGTGAATGACCGGATAGCTGACAGCCAGGTCGTCGAAGACGCGCTCGAAGAAGGCCATTCGCTGTTGGGTCAGTGTGGAGATCGTTCCCGAGCTGGCGCGGACGGCCTTACGCCAGTCGTTCGGTTCGGCCACGACCTTGAGGGCTGGCGCTGGCGGCGAGCTGCCGATCTTGACGACGCCGACCTCGACCGCAAAGAAACTCACGTTGGGCGGAGTGTTCGAGTTCAGCCATTCAAGCGCACTGCGGTGGTCTTCTCGCACGCGAGCGGCCACCCAGACGATAACGGATGCACCGATCCCGCTGGCGTACACGATCAGCTGGCCAAGATGGCTGTGGTCACTGGCTTCGATCTGGTTCTCGATCAACACCACCCGGCCATGCTCGTCCGTTGCCTGGATATCCAGCCGAAAATCGCCGACGGGAACCTCGTGGCCCTGAACGGTGAGTTGCAGACCGAGTTCTTGACCGAGCACATCGATGTTCTCGGCCAGCCAGGGCGTGAAGTTGATCGCTTCGTGTTTCCAGATGGTGCGGATGTTGTCGACATACTCCAGCCGACCCAGGCCAAACGCATCGGTGGTCATCGGCTCAGCTTTCCGAAACCGGCGGCCGGTGGGCAGGGCCTAAATGCCCGACTTGGCCAGGGTGCTCAAGATGGCTTGGTAAGCCAGCTCCGGTTGACCGTCGTCGATGTGGATGACTCGGACGTTCGGGCGGGTGGGGAGCAGGGCGAGCAGGCGGTCGTACAGGTCGGACAGTTCCTGCTCGCTGGTGTCGCTGTTGGGGTGGACGCGGCGTTGCCGGAAGCGGCGCAGCATGTTCGGTTTGCTGTCGATGAGCATGATCTCGTGGAACGCGGCGCCCACTTCGCGCGCCAGCGAGGCGAGTTTATCGATAAACAGGGGTTCGGCCAGCAGTTGCGGCACGACGACGTCATGGCCCGATGCGAGATGGACGCGCGCCGCTGCGATGGCGATGTCGCGGGTGAGCTGGCCCGCGTCGGGCTGATGTTCGCGCCAGTTGCCGATCAGGTCGCGGACTTGGTCGAGATCGAGGTCGAGGGCGAGCGGGTGATCGTTGACGTAGCGGCGCGCCAGCGTCGATTTGCCGCAGGCGGTCGGGCCGTTGAGGTGGATCAGTCGGGGCACCACACCGAACCTAGTCAGCCGATCGGTTGATGGCCGCGATCGGTAGATCGGTCGATGCGCGCGCGGGCGCGGCGGCGGGAGGCTGGGGTCATGAATCAGTTGAGCCGTCGTGGGTTGCTGGCCGGTGCGGGCGCGGTCGCGATCGGTGCGGGGATCGCGAGCGTGCTGGATGCGAGTCCGGCCGCCGCCGCCACTGCCGTGGGGATCAGGCCGGGGGATCCGCGTTACGAGAGTTTGTTGCGAGGGGACAACTTCCGGTTTGCCGGTCATCCGGACGAAGTTCGGGTGGTGTCGTCGACCGATCAGGTGGTGTCCGCGGTGTCGGACGCGGTGCGGTCGGGCAGACGGATCGCGGTGCGCAGCGGCGGGCACTGTTTCGAGAACTTCACCGCCGATCCGGCCGTGCGGATGCTGGTCGATCTGTCGCCGATGGACGCGGTCACGTTCGACGCGCGGCGGGGCGCGTTCCTGGTCGAGCCGGGCGCGACGCTCGGGCGGGTGTACACGAAGCTGTTCAAGAACTGGGGCGTGACGATTCCGGCAGGCGGCTGCCCGGAAGTGGGGGCAGGCGGGCACTTCGCGGGCGGCGGTTATGGGCCGCTCTCGCGCCGGTACGGGTCGGTGGTCGATCACCTGTACGGGGTGGAAGTCGTCGTGGTTGGCGCCGACGGTTCGGCTCGGGCCGTGGTGGCCACTCGGGAACCTGGTGATCCGAACCGGGAGTTGTGGTGGGCGCACACCGGTGGCGGGGGCGGGAATTTCGGGGTGGTCACCAAGTACTGGCTGCGCGCGCCCGACGCGACCGGGAACGATCCGTCGCGGCTGCTGCCGCCCGCACCGGCGGAAATGCTGGCCTGGCTGGTCGCGTGGCCGTGGGACGAACACATGACCGAGCAGGCGTTCAGCACATTGCTGCGCAACTTCGGCACCTGGCACGAGCGCAACAGCGCGCCCGGTTCGCCCGCCAACGCGATCTACGGCATCATGCTCATTCCGAACAGCGCCGCCGGTGCCATCGAACTGGTGGTGCAGATGGACGCGGGCGTGCCGAACGCGAAGGGCCTGCTTGACGAGTTCCGTACCGCGATGAACGCGGGCACCGGGCTCACTCCGGCCATCGACACCGGCGTGACCATGCCGTGGCTGCACATGACCACGTGGCCGGGTGACGGCGAGGGTGGCGACAAGACCACCCGGCGGTACAAACTCAAAGCTGGCTATCTGCGCCGTTCGCTGACCGACACCCAACTCGCCACGATCTACGGACACCTGACCCATGCCGGCGCCAGCCCGGAGAGCAGCATGCTGCTGGTCGGCTACGGCGGCCAGGTCCAGGCGGTCCCGCCGGGCGGGACGGCGGTCGCCCAGCGCGACGTGGTGATGAAGGCGGTCTACCAGGCCACCTGGGCCGACGAGGCCGACGATGCCGCCCAACTGGCCTGGATCCGCACCTTCTACCGCGACGTGTACGCGGCGACCGGCGGGGTGCCGGTGCCCAACGAGGTGAGCGACGGTTCCTACATCAACTATCCGGACGTCGACCTCGCCGATCCCGCCTGGAACACCTCGGGCGTGCCCGCATCGACCCTGTACTACCAGGACAACTATCCGCGCCTGCAACAGGTCAAAGCCCGCTGGGATCCGCGCGACGTGTTCCACCACGCGCTGTCCGTCGAGCTGCCGTCCTGAGAAGTCCTAACGCGACAGGACGATCTCGCCGTAGGCGGCGTCGGGCGGGGCGGCCAGCATGTCCATGATGCGGGCCGTTTCCGCCTTGTTCGCGGTGGTTTTCGTGGCGGTGTCGTGCGCGTCGCGAGTGGTCCAGGCCTCGGTGACCCAGAGCGTGTCCTGATCGCCGAGCGGCGTGTTGATGGTGTAGCTGAGCAGGCCGGGCGGGTCGCCGAGCTTGGCGATGGTGGCGCGCAGCAGCTCGATCAGCTCCTCGCGCCTGCCCGGCTTGGCGGTCATCTTCCCGTAGACGGCGAAGCCGCTCATCCGGCCACCGCCGTCTTCTCCGCGGTTTCCAGGATGCGGGCGCGCAGCGTCCTGGTCTGCCGGGGCATGTTCCAGCCGAGCACGCCGTAAACCCGCTCGCCACGGCGGTATTCGGCGGTGAACTTGCCCTCCTCGGGCGCACCGTCGATGTAGACCAGTTCGGCGTCGGCCGGGAAGGTGCCGTAGGCCTGGACCTTCACGTCGTACTGGTCGGTCCAGAAGTACGGGACCGGCGCGAACGGCGTTCCCTTGCCCAGCAACGTGTTCGCCGCGGCCAGGCCCTGCTCGGTCGCGTTCATCCGGTGTTCCAGCCGGATCCGCTCGTCCAGCCCGGGGTGCGGCCAGCTGGCCACGTCACCCGCCGCGACGATGCCGGGCGCGGCCTGCAACTGCTCGTCGCAGTCGATGCCGTTGCCCAGCGACAGCCCGGAATCGGCCAGCCAGCCGGTCGCGGGCACCGAACCGATCGCGACCAGGACCAGGTCGGCGGGCAGGGTGCGACCGTCGTCGAGCGCGACGCTGCTGACCTTGCCGCCGACGCCGCTGATCCCGGCGACGCCGACGCTGGTCAGCACGCGCACGCCGCGCGAGGAGTGCAGCTTGGCGATTTCGCCGCCGATGGTGGCCCCGAACTGGCGAATCATTGGTGCGGGCAATGGATCCACCAAGGTGACCTCCGCGCCGAGCCCGGCCGCGCTCGCGGCCGTTTCGGCGCCGAGGAACCCGCAGCCGACCACGACCAGCTGCACCCCGGGCTTGAGCTGCTCGCGCAGGGCGAGTGCGTCGTCGACCGTGCGCAGGGTCACCACCCCGGCGAGTTCGTGGCCGAAGGGCAGTTGCCTCGGCGTCACGCCGGTGGCCAGTACCAGACCGTCGTAGCCGACCGTCGTGTCGTTGGCCAACCGCACCTCGCGCGCGGCGATGTCCAGGCCGGTCGCGGCCGAGCCGAGCAGCCACTCGGCGTCCAGCGTGGACAGTGCGTCGGCCGGGCGCAGGTCGATCTTTTCCCGTTCCCAGGTCCCGGCCAGGATCTGTTTGGACAGCGGTGGCCGGTCATAGGGCGCGTGTTGCTCGGCCCCGATCATGGTCAGCTTGCCGTCGAACCCGCCTCTGCGCAGCGCTTCGGCCGTGGTCAATCCGGCCGCTGCCGCGCCGACCACCACCACATGCCCCAGATCCATTGTCGCCTGCCTCCCTCTCAAACCAACGACTGAACGAATGATAGGCCCGATCGCGTTCCCGATTGGCGCGGTGCGTTTCGCATCACCGGCCGGTACCAGGCGAATTTCTTTGCAAAGAAATCGACTCGCTAGCTGATCACCAGCGACACCACTTCGGCCACGAACGGCTCGATCTGCTCTACTCGTCCCTCGTCCGGGAACGCGTGCCACAACGCTACCCGGCCGTGGCTGGCCACGAATGCCATGAACGCGGCCCGCCTGCTCGGCAGCCGCAGCGCGTGGCCTGCGGCGGCGCACCGGTCCAGCGCGTTGATCAGCTCGACGACCAACCGAACGATCGGTCCTTCCAGATACCCGTCCTGGCCGGTCTTCGGCTGCTCGTTGAGCAGCAACCGGTAATGGCCCGGATTGGTCAGCGCGAACCGGCAATAGACGTCGATCTGTGCGGCGAATCGGCCGATCGGATCGTCGGCTGATCGCGAATCCCGGGCCCGCGCCATCACCGCGGCCATCCGCTCGCTCTCGTACTCGGCCAGACCGGCGATCAACGCGTCCTTGTCGGCGAAATGGTGGTAGATGCTGGCCGGCGCGATGCCGACCGCCCTGGCCACCGCGCGCATGCTCAGTCCTTGCGCGCCGTCGAGTTCGGCGAGCAGCGTGCCCGCGGCGGCCAGGATCTCGCTGCGCACACCGCTGTCGGCCGGAGCACGCCTCGGCCGGGCCGGGCGTGCGGCCGGCGCGTCCTGGGCGGCCTGCCACCAGCGTTCCCGGCCCGCGTGCCCGACCTCGGTGACCAGCCCGGCCTTGGCCAGCTCGCGCAGGTGATAGCTGGTCAGGCCGGAGGTTTCACCGGTCGCGGCGGCGAGTTTGGTCGCGGTGGAGGGACCCGAGGTCTGCAACAACCGGAGCAGCCGCTGCCGCAACGGATGCCGGAGCGGATCAGCCATCCAGCGAAGCGATGAACGTGGACAACTCGTTGGACACGGCCTGCGGCGCCTCCCGCTGCGGGAAGTGCCCGACCCCGTCCAGCAGCACCCGCCGGTAGGAGCCGGTGAAGAACGACTCCTTGCCTGCCGACGTGTCCGGGTGGTTGCACGCGTCCTGCACGCCGTGCAGCACCAAGGTCGGCACCGCGAGTTTCGGCGCGGGCTGGAGCGTGGCCTCGTCCTCGTCGTAGGCCGGGTCGCCGGGTGCGAACGCCCAGCGGTGCCGATAGGAGTGCAGCACCACGTCGGCCCAGTCCGGGTTGTCGAAGGACTTCGCGGTCTCGGTGAACTCGGCGTCGTCGAACCAGCCCGGCGGAGACCAGGTGTCCCAGACGAACCGGGTGAACGTGGCCCGATCCTCGCGTACGGTGCGTTCGCCGCGTTCGGTCGCCATGTACCAGTGGTACCAGTAGTTCTTGGCCTGCTCGAAGGAGATCTGCTGCTTCGGGTCGTTGGTGCCGTAGCCGACCGAGATCATCACCAGGCCGCGCGCGACCTCGGGCCGCAGCCCGCACGCGTTGGCGACCGCTCGCGCGCCCCAGTCGTGGCCGACCAGCACGGGGGAGCGCAGGTCGAGCGCGTCGAGGAACTCGAGCAGATCCCGGCCGAGCGCGGCGAGTTGGCCGCTGCGCATCGCGTCGTCGGCGCGGAACGTCGTCTCGCCGAACCCGCGCAGCGTCGGCGCGAGCACCCGGTACCCCTCGTTGGCCAGGTTGACCCCGACCGTGCCCCAGCCGCGTGGGCTGTCCGGCCAGCCGTGCACCAGCACGACCGGCCCGGCATCCTTGGCCGCGGCGTTCGGGACGCTCGGCGTCCATTCCTCGTACGCAATGGTCAGAGTGGGTGTGTCGACCGTACGCATGGCCCCAGTATCAACCGGACCGGCGATGGTCGCCGATCAGCTCGGGTCGCACGGTGACGCAGTCGAGCGTGCCGTATCGCTGGGCTCTGGTCGGACCCGACCAGATCGGCTCGCTGCTGGCCGGGACCAAGGAGCCGAAGCTGTGGTTCCTGCCCGAGTTGATCGAGGCGACCGGCAAGGTGCTCGCCCGCAGTGGCAACGGTGATCTCTACTTCGTCGGCCGCTCCCTGGACTCGATGTTCGACCTGCTCGGCGGCGCCTTCGCCGATCTGGCGCAGCGGCCGAAGCTGCGCAGGCTGCCGTTCTCGTTCCCGCGCCGTGAGCGGATCAGCCCGGCGCAGCGCGCGCGGGCGCGGGAGGTGTGCGCGGAACTCGGGCTGGACCCGTACGCGCTGGTGCGCAGGCAGCGGCCGGTCACGTTCGTCGACGTCGTGTATGTGGGCGACAGCTTCACCCAGCTGTTCACGCTGCTCGCGGACTGGCTCGACGAGTGGCGCGAGCCGTGGAACGTGGCCCGCCGCAAGCTGCGCTTCGTCGGCATCACCATCCGCGGCGACGACAACTACCGCTGGCAGCAGCACAGGGCCTGGCCTGCCCGGTTACCCGCCGATTCGGTGCGCAACGTGCCGATGGCCTGGCCCGAATGGGACTACTTCGGCAACGCCCAGCCCAAGCTGACGCACTCCTTCCGGGTCGAGCGCTGGCTGGACGAACAGCCCGGACCCGATCACGGCGAGAAGACCCGGCAGGCACTGGCCGAGGCGACGGCGCTCGCGCGAGCTGGGCGCGATGCGGCCGGTCGGCGGGCGATCGCCCGCGCGATCAGGGGCGAACCCGCGCTGGCACTGTGTCGACGCCGACCCCCTGCCGGGCGCCCACCCCCTCCGGCGTGGCTGCGGGCCATCGTCCGCGGCCTGAACGGCCGCGGACCGCCACCCGTGGTGTTGACCACGCTCCGCGTTCCAGACCCTTCTGCCCTCGTCACGGAGCTGACCGGCGGAAAGTGGGGAATCGCACGCTCCCACCGGGCCTTGTCCACACGCCAACGGCTGACCGATCCCGGTACGCTGCGCATTCCGGTTAAGAACGTGCAGAACACCAGGAGGACCCCGGTGACCCAGCAGGCTGCCGAGGCCCAGGACGGGGCCGCACCAGCTCGTCGTGTGCTCGTTGCCGAGGACGAGGCACTGATCCGCCTCGACCTCGTCGAGATGCTGCGCGAAGAGGGCTACGAGGTCGTCGGCGAGGCGGGCGATGGCGAGCAGGCCGTCCAGCTCGCCGAGGAACTCAAGCCCGACCTGGTCATTCTCGACATCAAGATGCCCAGGCAGGACGGCATCGAGGCCGCGTCGCAGATCGCGGCCAAGCGCATCGCGCCGGTCGTCATGCTGACCGCGTTCAGCCAGCGTGACCTGGTCGAACAGGCCCGCGACGCCGGGGCCATGGCCTACCTGGTCAAACCGTTCTCCAAGCGTGATCTTGTGCCCGCCGTCGAGCTGGCGATCAGCCGGTTCACCGAGCTGGCCGCCCTGGAGAACGAGGTCGCCGGGCTCACCGAGCGGCTGGAGACGCGCAAGGTGGTCGAGCGGGCTAAGGGCCTGCTGATGGCCAAGCAGGGCATGTCTGAGCCCGACGCCTTCCGCTGGATCCAGCGCACCGCCATGGATCGCAGGACGACGATGAAGGCCGTCGCCGACGTCGTGGTGGAGAACTTCGGCTGAAATCCGAACTCGATTCCGTGTTGAGCGTCCCGGTAGGCCGCCGGGATCGTGGCTGTGACGCCGGACACGGAAAGTAACATTGACTGACCACGTGGTGAGAATTGCGCCCGAATTCCGCCTTAATGGCGGCTTGTGCGTATTTATCGAGCTTTAACACCGTCACGATGTGGATACGGACAGGGGGTCGTGCTGTCCATCCTGTGGGCGGCCCGCTAACTTTCAGCCCTATCCATAGCCCGATCGGGCAAGCCGCTCATGGGCGGCCAATGGGTCCTTTGGAGGTAGAGCGGGTGTCTGCAGCAAAGCTGACGCGCGCAGTCATGGTGGCGGCGGCGTTGTCGCTTGCCCTTGGCGCGTGTGCGGCTAACACCAATTCGTCGTCGGGTGGCTCTTCGTCGAGCAGCAGCGGGATCAACCTGCCGGCCTTGACGACCTTGAACGTGCCTGCTGACGCTGCCAACCCTGCGGGTGACGGCAAGGCCAAGTGCAGCGGCCTGAGCATCGCCTTCGGCGGCGCCGAGTCCGGTCCGAACGCGCAGCTCGGCCTGAACATCCTCAACGGCGTTCAGACCGCCCTGGACGCGCACAACACGGCCAACCCCGGCTGCCAGGTGCAGCTGAAGAAGTTCGACACCCAGGGTTCGTCGACCCTCGCCCCGGGTCTGGTCACCCAGATGGCGTCCGAGCAGGACATCATCGGCGCGGTCGGCCTTGCCTTCTCTGGTGAGTCGGCCGCCACCGGCAGCATCTTCCAGCAGGCCGGCCTGGTGCACATCACCGCGTCGGCGACCAACCCGACGCTGACCCAGAACGGCTGGACCACCTTCTTCCGCGGCCTTGGCAACGACAACGCCCAGGGCCCGGCTGCCGCGAAGTTCATGACCGGCACGCTGAAGGAATCCAAGGTCTGCGTCGTCCAGGACGACTCGGCCTACGGCAAGGGTCTGGCCGCCTCGACCACCCAGGCGCTCGGCTCGGCGAACGACACCGCCTGCGACGACAAGGTGACCACCGGTCAGAAGGACTTCTCCTCGACCGTCAACAAGGTCAATGCCGCCAAGGCGGACGCGATCTTCTACTCCGGTTACTACGCCGAAGCCGCTCCGCTGGACCAGCAGCTGGTCCAGGCCGGGTTCAAGGGCACCTTCGTCGGCCCGGACGGCGTGAAGGACCCGCAGTTCCTGAAGCTGGCCGGTAGCGCCGCGAGCAACGCGATCTTCACCTGCCCGTGCACCGACGGTGCGCTGGTCCCGTCGTTCGCCTCCGCCTACGCCAAGACCGCCAACGGCGCCTCCCCCGGCACCTACTCGGTCGAGGGCTACGACATCGCGACCATCCTGCTCAAGGGCATCGACGCGGGTAACACCACTCGCGCCCAGCTGCTCAACTACGTCAAGAACTACAACGGCGACGGCCTGAGCAAGCACTTCCAGTGGGGACCGACCGGCGAGCTGACCTCCGTTCAGGTCTACGCCTACGCGGTCAAGAACGGCAAGATCGTTGCCGTCAAGGAACTGGATTCCTGATCCTAATTTCAAGTCGTGACCTGTTAAGATTTATGGGACGCGGGTAATTCCGGGCATGTTCGCCGATATTATGATCGGCGAACATGCCCGGTGCCATGACAGGACGTGAGGCCGTGCACCCTCTGACTATTTTCCTCCAGGATTCGACCTGGATTAATTTCGACGTCGGCGCCTTCAAGACGGAATTCTGGCAGAACACATTTGACGGCTTGGCCTACGGCGCCATTTACGCCCTCGTGGCGATGGGCTACACCCTCGTCTACGGTGTGCTGAAACTGATCAACTTCGCGCACTCCGAGGTGTTCATCTCCGGTGCGTACGCGGTCTGGTTCACCCTGTCCCGGCTGGGCTTCGGCCCATCTGCGCCAAACATGAACACGATCTCGTTGATCGGCGACATCGTGCTGTCCGCATTGGCCGCGATGGCGGCTTCGGCCATTGTGGCCGTCCTGCTGGAACGAGCGGCCTACCGGCCGTTGCGCCGGCGAAACGCGCCACCGCTGGCGTTCCTGATCACCGCGATCGGCGCGTCGTTCGCGATGCAGTACGTCTACTTCATCTTCGTCAGCGGCGGTAACTCCGAGCCATCGGTGATCATGTTCGACCCGAACCCGGTGTTCGACGTGTTCGGCGCGACCATCACCGACCAGATGCTGATCATCTTCTTCGCGGCGATCATCCTGATGATCGTGACCAACATGTTCATCAACCGCAGCCGGTTCGGCCGGGGCATCCGCGCCGTCGCGCAGGACCCGGACACCGCGACGCTGATGGGCGTGAACAAGGAACGCGTCATCATGCTGACCTTCCTCATCGGCGGTCTGCTGGCCGGTGCCGCCGCGGTGTTCTACGTGATGAAGGTGCCATCGGGCGTCATCTTCAACGGTGGCTTCATCCTCGGCATCCAGGCGTTCACCGCGGCCGTGCTCGGCGGCATCGGCAACATTCGCGGCGCGCTGCTCGGCGGTCTGCTGCTCGGGGTCATCGGTGAATACGGCGCGACACTGCTTGGCAACGCACAGTGGACCGAAATCGTCGCATTCGTCGTGCTGGTCATCATCCTGATGCTCCGGCCGACGGGTATTCTCGGCGAATCGCTCGGAAAGGCACGAGCATGACGACGGCGGTAGCAACTGGGCAGGAATCGTCGGTTCGCCGATTCCGGAACTGGTGGAATGGGCTTTCCCGGCCGCAGCAATGGGCCGGGGTCATTCCGATCGTGGTGCTGATCTACTTCATCCCGGTGATCAACCCGCCGTTCCTCACCACCGAGCCGAACACGAACTTCCCGATCGCGATGTTCCACGGCGCCACCTACGCGCTGGTCGCGGTCGGCCTGAACGTGGTGGTCGGCCAGGCCGGTCTGCTCGACCTCGGCTACATCGGGTTCTACGCGGTCGGCGCCTACGTGGCGGCGCTGTTCACCAGTCCGACCTCGATCCTGTGGAAGGTCCCCTACCTGGGGGTTCTGCCGCTCGCGATGCTGATCACCATGGTCGCCGGCGTGATACTGGGTACGCCGACGCTGCGGCTACGCGGCGACTACCTGGCCATCGTCACGCTGGGCTTCGGCGAGATCGTCCGGCTGCTGGCCACGGTGATCCCGGCCCTGCAGGGCCAGACCGGTTTCAGCGGCATCGGCGCCCCGCCCGGGCACTACGCCAACGGCAGGCCGATCTTCGCCGTCACCAACGGAACGCCCTGGTACTGGCTGATCTGCACGATCATCGTCGGCGTGCTGCTGCTGGTCGGGAACCTGGAACGCAGCCGGGTCGGCCGGGCCTGGATCGCGATCCGCGAGGACGAGGACGCCGCCGAGATCATGGGCGTGCCCACCTACAAGTTCAAGCTGTGGGCCTTCGCCATCGGCGCGGCCATCGGTGGCCTGTCCGGGGCGCTGTTCGCGGGCCAGAACTCGCACATCGACAACCAGACCATGGACGTGCCGACCTCGGCGCTGTTCGTGGCGGCGGTCGTACTCGGCGGATCGGGCAACAAGGTCGGTGTGATGATCGGCGGCTTCCTGATCTCCTACATCCCGGACCGGTTCACCAACCTGGCCAGCTGGAAGTACCTGATCTTCGGCATGATCCTGATCGTGCTGATGATCTTCCGGCCGCAGGGCCTGCTCGGCGCCCGCCAGCGTCTGCTCGCCCATGGCCGCAACGCCTATCAACGGCTGGTCGGCAAACCGGAACAACTGAGCAGTGACAGCTCGGTGGCACCGGAGAAGGGAACGGCATGAGCGAGCTTGCGAGCGAATCGTTGAACAGCGAATCGTTGAACACAGTGCCCCGCGAATGCGCCCGCCTCGCGACGCACGTAACCGGCGGCCGAGTGCGGTCCGCAGCGAGCGAGGCGGCAGCATGAGCGAGCCAAGTGGGCAGGTTGAAGGTGGGATCGTCGCTGAGGTAGCGGCGATGACCGCCGAGCAGCAGGCCGAACACGCCGAGGCCGTCGCCGAAGTGGTCGCCGCCGACCGGGAGATCCGGGTCGAGGTCGGTGACACGCTGCTGGAGATGCGCGACGTGACCATGCGCTTCGGTGGCCTGGTCGCGCTGGATTCGGTGTCCTTCGGCATCAAGCGCGGCGAGATCCTGGGTCTGATCGGTCCGAACGGCGCGGGCAAGACCACCTGCTTCAACGCGATGACCGGCGTGTACCGGCCGACGTCCGGGCAGGTGCTGCTGGAGAACCAGCGGCTGGGCAAGCGCAAGAAGCACCAGATCACCCAGCTCGGCATCGCCCGCACCTTCCAGAACATCAGGCTGTTCGGTGAGATGACCGCGCTGGAGAACGTGGTCGTCGGCACCGACGCCCGGCACAAGACCAGCGTGATCGGCGCGCTGATCCGCTCGCCGCGTCACCAGCGCGAGGAGCGGGAGGCGGTCGACCGGGCCAGCGCGCTGCTGGAGTTCGTCGGCATCGCCGACCGGGCCGCCGACAAGGCACGCAACCTGCCCTACGGCTACCAGCGCAGGCTGGAGATCGCGCGGGCGCTGGCCACCGAGCCGAAGCTGCTGTGCCTTGACGAACCCGCGGCGGGATTCAACCCCACCGAAAAACAGGAACTGATGGGCCTGATCCACAAGATCCGCGACGACGGCTACACGGTGCTGCTCATCGAGCACGACATGCGGCTGGTCATGGGCGTCACCGACCGGATCGTGGTGCTGGAGTTCGGCAAGAAGATCGCCGAGGGCCTGCCGTCGGAGATTCGCGACAACCCGGCCGTGATCGCGGCCTACCTGGGGGTGCCCGACGATGGCGCTGCTTGAGCTGCAGGGCGTGTGCGTCCACTATGGACGCATTCAGGCGCTGGACGGGATCACCATCACCGTCGAATCGGGCGAGATCGTCTCGTTGATCGGCGCCAACGGCGCGGGCAAGACGACCACGATGCGCGCGATCTCGGGCATCCGGCCGGTGTCGTCCGGGAAGATCATGTTCGACGGTGAGGACATCACCAAGCTGCGCGCGGACCTGCGCGTGGTGCGCGGCATCTCCCAGTCGCCGGAAGGCCGGGGCGTGTTCCCCGGCATGACGGTGATGGAGAACCTGGACATGGGCGCGTACTCGCGCAAGGACCGCAAGAACCTCAAGTCCGATCTGGACCGCGTGTTCAGCCTGTTCCCCCGGCTGGCCGAGCGGCGCACCCAGATGGGCGGCACCATGTCCGGCGGTGAACAGCAGATGCTGGCCATCGGCCGCGCGTTGATGGCCAACCCCCGAGTGCTGCTGCTGGACGAGCCCTCGCTGGGCCTCGCCCCGCAGATCATTCAGCAGATCTTCCGGATCATCACCGAGATCAACCAGCAGGGCACCACCGTGCTGCTGGTCGAGCAGAACGCCCAGCAGGCGCTCTCCCGCGCGCACCGCGCGTACGTGCTGGAGACCGGGCGGATCCTGCGCAGCGGCACCGGCGAGGAGATGCTGGCCGACCCGTCGGTCAAAGAGGCCTATCTCGGCGTCGCCTAATCGAGTTGTCCGGGCGGGACGGAGCGCGGTAGGACTGTCGGGTGACTTCACTCGGCATGGTGATCCGACCGCACGTCCCGCCCGAGCAGCTGACCGCGATCGCGCGGGTCGCCGACGACGCGGGCCTGGAACAGCTGTGGCTGTGGGAGGACTCGTTCTTCGCGGGCAGCATTGCCCAGTCGGCCGCCGTGCTCGCGGCCACCGAGCGGGTACGGGTCGGGGTCGGCGTCATCCCGGTGCCCTTCCGCAACGTCGGCCTGCTGGCCATGGAAATCGCCGCGCTGGACCGGATGTTCCCCGGCCGGTTCATTACCGGGGTCGGCCACGGCAGCCAGGGCTGGATGGGCCAGGCCGGGGCGCGGGTGCCCTCGCCGATGACGTTGCTGCGTGAGTACGTCGATGCACTGCGCGCCCTGCTGCGCGGCGAGAAGCTCACCGTCGAGGGCACCTACGTGAACCTCACCGATGTCCAGTTGACCTGGCCGCCTGCCACACCGCTGCCGGTGCTCCTTGGCGCGACCGGTCCGCGCACCGTGCGCCTGGCCGGCGAAATCGGCGACGGCACGGTGCTGGACGCCCAGTACACGGCTGAAGGCGTACGGAAACAGCGGGCACTGATCGAGGAGGGCCACGCCACGGCCGGTCGCACCGATCCGCACGAACTCGTCGTGTTCGTGACCGCGGTGACCGGACCGGACGCGCAGGAACGCTATCGCGCGGAAATGGCCGAATGGAGCCATGATCCGGCCGCCGGTATCGGCGTCGCGGGCGACGCGGGCGAGATTGCCAACGCGCTCAACGCGATCGTGGACGCGGGCGCGGACACGGTGATCGTCGTGCCGGTCGGCAGCGAACCCGATCTGCCCGGCTTCGCGCGGTTCATCGCCCAGGACGTTCGACCGCTCGTACGCTGAGCGAGAACTGGTTCAATGCTCAAGCTGTTGCCCTAGGATCGGATCATGCAATTCGGCATGGGCCTTCCCAATCAGGTTCGCAACGTCAATCCGACCGTCATTCCCGCCTGGGCCGCGAGGGCGGAAGAGGCCGGGTTCAGCATGCTCGGCACCGTCGGCCGCTTCGCCTACCCTGGCGTCGTCGACACCGTGGCGCTGGCCGCGGCGGCGGCCGTCACCAGCCGCATCGAGCTGATCAGCAACGTGCTGCTCGCCCCGACCTGGCCCGCGCCCCTGCTGGCCAAGGAACTCGCCGGTATCAACGGCATTTCCGGTGACCGCCTCACCATCGGTCTGGGTCTCGGCGCGCGCGAGGACGACTTCGTGCTCGACGCCTACCCCAACAAGGGCCTCGGCAAGCGGTTCGACGCCGACCTGGAGATCTACCGCGACATCTGGTCCGGCGCCAAGGTCGGCGGCGGCGTGAACCCGGCGGTGCCGGAGGGCACCAAGCAGGTGCGGATGCTGTTCGGCGGTTCCGCCAAGCAGACCTACGCGCGGATGGCCAAGTGGGGCGTCGGCTACGTCGGCGGTTCCATTCCGGCCAGCATGGTCGCACCGTCCTTCGACGCGGCCCGGGCCGCCTGGACCGAAGCGGGCCGCGACGGCGCGCCGCGACTGATCGCCATCGCGTACTACTCGGTCGCCCACGAGGACGGCCGCGCCAACATCTACGACTACTACAGCTTCCTCGGCGACGAGATCGCCACCATGATCGCCAACAACGGCGCGGTCGGCGTGGCCGAGATCGACGCGACGATCAAGTCCTTCGAGGACATCGGCGCGGACACCCTGCTGTTCAACCCGATGACCGACGACCCGGACGAGATCGAGCGGCTCGCCGAGCTGTTGCCCTGAACCGGTTGCACACATCCGGCCGGTCGGCTAGACACCCTGGGCATGGACTCGATGTCGCTGGCCGAGCAGGAACGGGCCGAGTTCGTCGGCCTGCTGAAATCGCTCACCCCCGAGCAGTGGCAGACGCAGAGCCTCTGCTCGGGCTGGTCGGTCTACGACGTGGTGGCGCACGTGATCAGCTACGACGAACTCGATCCGCGGGCCCTGCTGGGGCGCGTGGCCCGGGCCGGGTTCAACCCGAACCGGGCCAACGCGCTCGGCGTCACCGACTATCGCCTGCGCAGCCAGGAAGACCTGATCGCGCTGGTCGAGAAGTACCGCAGGCCGCGCGGCCTGACCTCGTTGTTCGGCGGCATGATCGCGTTGACCGACTGCATGATCCACCAGCAGGACATCCGCCGCGCCCTCGGTCTGCCACGCGAGATCCCAGCCGAGCGGATCGCGCCGGTACTGCGGTTCGCGTTGTTCGCGCCGCCGATCCGAGGGATCTTCAAGATCTGGGGCGTGCGGGCGGTCGCCACCGATCTGGACTGGTGCTTCGGTTTCGGCCCCGAGGTGCGCGGCAAGGCCGAGGCGCTGCTGATGGCCATCGCCGGGCGGCGCGGCATCCTGCCGGAGTTGTCCGGTCCCGGCGTGGCCAAGCTGACTCCGCGCATCGGCGGAGGTGTGCCACAGTCTCGGCCATGAAACTTTCCATGCGCAAGCACTGGTGGGTCGCTGGGGCGGTGTGCGTTGTCGCGGCTTCGTTGTGGGTCGGCGTCAGCCAGGCCGCGACCCAACCAGACGCGCAGCACCAGCCCGGCACCACGCGGGCTCAGTTGTTCGCCACGGTCACCGGCGTCGACCCCGGCCCGCTCGGCACCGGCCTGGAAGGCGCCGCGTTCGACGCCAAGGGCAACTTCTACTTCGTGGACACCGAGGCGGCGGCGGGCAAACCGAAGCTGATGAGCCTGGATCTCGGCACCCGCGCGGTCAGCACCCTCTACACCGACAACGCCAGCATGCTCAACTGCATCGGTTTCGCTCCCGACGGGACGATGTACCTGTGCGACCTGAAGGGCAAGGTCGACTCGTTCAACAGGACGACCGGCACTCTCACCGACGTGCTCGACAACGTGGGCGGCGCGCCGATCGTGCCGGACGATCTCGCGGTCGCGCCCAACGGTGACGTCTACATCGCCGACTACCAGGGCACGCCCAAATCCCCGCCCGGCGGCATCGTCAAGCTCTCCGGCGGCAAGGCCGACACCGAACTGACCGGACTGGTCCACCCCAACGGCATCGTGTTCGCCCCGGACTACAGCGGACTGTGGATCGACCAGGACCTGGCCGGCACCCTCGATCACGTCGCCTACCAGTTCCCCAACCCGGCGAACCTCACCCCGACGCCGATCGCGCACACCGCGTCCTACCTGAGCCTCGGCGCGAACGCCTACGCCGACTCGCTCACCGTCGATGGCGCGGGCAACATCTACCTGGCCGTCTACGGCGGGGGAGAGGTGCTCGAGTTCAACCCGCACGGCCTGCCGATCGGCAAGGTGACCTTCCCGGCCGGCGCGCCGAACGTCACCCACGTCGCGATCCAGCCCGGCACCCGCCGCGCCTTCGTCACCGCCTCCGGCCCCGGCGGCGGCGACATCTACACCTTCCCGGCCCTCGCCCCGGCGCCCGCAGGCGTGCCCAGCGGCGGCTGATCAGGCGCCCGGCGGACGCTCGCGCAGCACGCAGGTCAGCCGCGCGGTGCAGGTCCGGTTGCCGTCCTCGTCGGTCAGCACGATCTCGAACGTCGAGGTGCTCCGGCCGGTGTGCAGCGGCGTGCACACCGCGGTGACCAGACCGGCCCGCGCGGCCCGATGGTGCGTGCAGTTCAGTTCCAGGCCGACCGCGATCTTGCCGTCCGGCGCGTTCAGCACCGCCGCGGTCGAGCCGATCGTCTCGGCCAGCGAGGCGTTGGCGCCGCCGTGCAGCAGCAGGTAGGGCTGGCGGTTGCCCTCCACCGGCATGGTCGCGACCACCCGATCGGGGGCAACCGACAGATAGCGCACGCCGAGTTTGGTGTTCAACTCGCCGAGGATCTCGGGCCGGTTGTACTCCTCGGCGGTGGCCGGCAGGCCATTGTTCGTCGTGGTCAATGCGGTCTCCGTGCTCGTTGTGCTGCCCCTGTGGCGGGCGGCGCCGCCAGTGTCGGTGTCTCACCCTAAACTCGGTTCGTGCCTGTCAAGCCCGAGACCAACGCCACATCCACCAGCACCGATGAGCGCAAGGTGCTGTTGCTCATCGACGGCCACTCCATGGCCTACCGGGCGTTCTACGCCCTGCCCAAGGAGAACTTCCGCACCGGGACGGGGCAGCACACCAACGCGGTCTTCGGCTTCACCTCGATGTTGATCAACCTGCTGCGCGACGCGGCGCCGACCCATGTCGCGGTCGCCTTCGACGTGTCCCGCAAGACGTTCCGCTCCGAGGCCTACGCCGAGTACAAGGCGGGCCGCAGCGCGACCCCGGACGAGTTCAAGGGTCAGGTCAGCCTGATCGAGGACGTGCTCGCCACCTTGGCCATCCCCACGTTGAGCCTGGAGAACTACGAGGCCGACGACATCATCGCCACGTTGACCACCGGCGCCGTGGCCAAGGGCTTCGACGTGCTCATCTGTACCGGCGACCGGGACGCGCTGCAGCTGGTCAACGAGCACGTCACCGTGCTCTACCCGGTCCGGGGCGTCTCCGAGCTGACCAGGTTCACCCCCGAGGCGGTGCTGGAGAAGTACGGCGTCACCTCCACCCAGTACCCGGACTTCGCCGCGCTGCGCGGCGACCCCTCGGACAACCTGCCCAAAATCCCCGGCGTCGGCGAGAAGACGATCACCAAGTGGATCCAGCAGTTCGGTTCGCTGAACGAGCTGATCGACCGGGTCGACGAGGTCAAGGGCAAGGCGGGCGACGCGCTGCGCGAGAACCTGTCCAACGTGATGCTCAACCGCCAGCTCACCGAGCTGGTCAAGGACGTGCCGATCGGCCGCGACTGCGATTCGCTGGAAGTGCGCCAGTGGGACCGCGACGCCGTGCACGCGCTGTTCGACGAGCTGGAGTTCCGCGTCCTGCGCGATCGCCTGTTCGCGACCCTGTCCACCGCGGAACCCGAGGCCGAGGACGGTTTCGACGTGCAGGGCGGCCGGATCGCCTCCGGCGAGCTGGCCCAGTGGCTGGCCGAGCACGCCGGCCCCGGCCAGCGCACCGGCCTGGCCATCCGGGCCCGCTGGGCGTTCGCCACCGGCGACGTGGAGAGCATCGGGCTGGCCGCGGCGGACGGTGAAACCGGCTACGTCGAGGTGCGCAACCTGACCGAGGCCGACGACGCCGCGCTCGCCGCCTGGCTGGCCGACCCGAACGTCAAGAAGGCCGGGCACGACATGAAGGGGCCGATGCACGCGCTGCGCGGGCGCGGCTGGACCCTCGACGGCCTGACCAGCGACACCGCGCTGGCCGCGTACCTGGTGCGGCCCGGTCAGCGTTCGTTCGAACTCGACGACCTCGCGCTGCGCTACCTGCACCGCGAACTGCGCGCCGAAGAGGGCAACGCGGACGGTCAGCTCTCGCTGCTGGGCGGCGAGGAGGAAGAGGCCGAGAAGATCATGGCCGGAGTGCTGCTGCGCGCCCGCGCCGTCGCCGAACTGGCCGACGCGCTCGACGAGGAACTGGCCAACACCGGCCAGGCCGCGCTGCTCGCCGACCTCGAACTCCCGCTCCAGTCGGTGCTGTGCCACCTTGAGGCGGCGGGCATCTACATGGACAGTGAGCTGCTCGCCTCCCAGGAGGCGCACTTCGCGGGCCGGGTCAAGCAGGCCGCGCAGGACGCCTACGCGGTGATCGGCAAGGAGATCAACCTCGGTTCGCCCAAGCAGTTGCAGGTCGTGCTGTTCGACGAGCTGGACATGCCCAAGACCAAGCGCACCAAGACCGGCTACACCACCGACGCGGACGCGCTGACCGATCTCTATACCAAGACCGAGCACCCGTTCCTGCGCCACCTGCTCGAACATCGCGACGCCACCCGGTTGAAGTCTACTGTGGACGGTCTGCTGAAGACCGTCGCCGACGACGGCCGCATCCACACCACGTTCAACCAGACCATCGCCGCCACCGGCCGGTTGTCCTCCACCGAACCGAACCTGCAGAACATCCCGATCCGCACCGAGGAAGGCCGGACCATCCGGGAGTCCTTTGTGGTCGGTCCGGGGTACGCCGAGCTGATGACCGCGGACTACAGCCAGATCGAGATGCGGATCATGGCCCACCTGTCCGAGGACGCCGCGCTGATCGAAGCCTTCCAGTCCGGCTTCGACTTCCACGCGGCCACCGCCGCGCGCGTGTTCGGCGTCGAACCCACCGAGGTCTCCGGCGCGCAGCGGGCCAAGGTCAAGGCCATGAACTACGGCCTGGCCTACGGCCTGTCCGCGTTCGGCCTGTCCAACCAGCTGCGGATCTCCACCGAAGAGGCCCGCGAGCTGATGGACGAGTACTTCACCCGCTTCGGCGGCATCCGCGACTACCTCCAGTCGATCGTGGAGAAGGCGCGCAAGGAGACCTACACCGAGACCATCCTCGGCCGCCGCCGCTACCTGCCCGACCTCACCAGCGACAACCGGCAGCGCCGGGAGATGGCCGAGCGGATGGCCCTCAACGCGCCGATCCAGGGCAGCGCCGCCGACATCATCAAGGTGGCCATGCTCAACGTGCACAAGGCGCTCAGCAACTCCGACCTGCGCAGCCGCATGCTGCTTCAGGTGCACGACGAACTCGTGCTCGAGATCGCCGACGGCGAGCATGCCGAGGTCGAGGCACTGGTGCGCGAGCACATGGGCAACGCGTACAGCCTGGACGTGCCGCTGGAGGTGTCGGTCGGCTTTGGCAAGTCCTGGAACGACGCGGCCCACTGAGCCAACGCTCGCGCTGTTGCGCAAAGCGAAGGACCGGATCGACCGCGACTACGCCGAGTCCCTCAGCGTCGAGGTGCTCGCGGCCGAGGCGCACTGCTCGCGCTACCACTTCATGCGCTCGTTCCAGGCCGCCTACGGCGAGCCGCCGGGTCTCTACCTGACCCGGCGGCGCATCGAGCGGGCCAAGGACCTGCTCCGCTCGGCCAACCTCACCGTCACCGAGATCTGCTTCGTGGTCGGCTTCGGCAGCCTCGGCTCGTTCAGCCGCCGCTTCTCCGAACTCGTCGGCCTGTCACCGACCGCCTACCGCGACCGGTCCCGCGTCCGCTCGGCCGCGCCCATCCCCGGCTGCTTCGTGCTGATGTGGAACCGCCCGAGCGGCCCGCGCACATCGGGCACTTTTCGCGAAGCGACTCCTGGCGTGCCGGATTAACGTCGACGCCATGATTACCGGACTGTCGCACGCAGGCATTTTCGTTCTCGACCAGGATCGCGCCAAGGAGTTCTACACCGAGAAACTCGGCTTCACGCTCAACACCGACGTGGTGATGGGGGAGGAGTTCGAGGGCGCGGGTAGCGGGTTCCGCTGGCTGACCGTGTCGCCGCCGAACCAGCCGAAGCTGGAGATCATCCTGGCCGACCCGCGCATGGGCCACGACGAGGAGACCGCCAAGACCATTCGCGAACTGGTGGCCAAGGGCGCCATGGGCGGCGGCGTCTGGGAGGCCGACGACGTGCGCAAGACCCACAAGGAGTTGAGCGAGCGCGGCGTTGAGTTCATCCAGGAGCCGGCCGAGCGCCCGTACGGCATCGAGGCGCTGTTCCGCGACGACTCCGGCAACTGGTTCAGCCTCACCCAGCACACGACCGCGCCTGCCTCGGACTGAGACAGGCGCGGCCGGTTCGTAGTCAGGACGTCGCGCTGGAACTGCTGCCGAGCCCGGCCAGCACCAGGCGGGCGAACGCGGCCTCGCCCTGTGCGGTCGGGTGCAGCGGCACGATCCCGTTCACCGGGACGAAACCGGTGACCCAGTTGGTGCCCGGGTCGCACGCGGTGTGGCCCGCGCCGGGACCGATGAAGTCGACGTAGCTCGTCCACGGCCGGGACGCGGTCAGCGCCTGCGTTTCGGTGCCGATCCGGTCGACCAGCCCCTGCAGGTAGTCCGAATCCTGCGGCCAGGCCGGCTGGATCGGGTAGCAGCCGCCGGGCGGGGCGTAGTCGCCGTAGCTGGTGATGATCACCTTGGCCAGCGGCGAGCGCTGGTGGATCGCGTCGAGCGTCGCGGCGACCTTCGGAATCGCACCGTCCACCGCGGCCTGGCCCTTGTCGACGCCGCCCGCGGTGTCGGTCGCCTTGCAGGAGGTGCCCAGCGGCGGCGGGAGCAGGTTCAGGCAGCCCTCGGCCAGCCCGACCAGGCCCGCGTCGTTCGCGCCGATGGTCACCGTGACCAGCGTCGTGTTCGGCGTCAGCGCGTCGAACTGCGGGGGAGCGGGCGGATCGAAGGGCAGGCTGGCCGCCTGCGGGTTGGTCATGTCGTCGGTGGTCGCGCTGCTGCACGTCACGTCCCGGAACGTCTGGACGTGCAGGGCGGCCGCGACCAGGTGCGCGTAGTCGTTGCCGGATCGGAAGCACGGATCGAGCGCCACCTGCGGCAGGATCAGCGGTCCCGCCGCGAACGAATCGCCGAGCGCCACGTATTCGCTGTTCAACGGTGCGGCCCCGGCCGAAGCCGGGATGGCGACGCCTGCCGCGGTCGCCGCGCCGAGCATGGACAGCAGCGCGATTCCGCGCTGCCAACGGCCGAACGATCTTCTCACTGGCCCTCCAGTAGTCAACCCCGTCGTCAACTCCACGGCTCCGCAACGGAGCGGGGACCAGTATGTGTGCGACTGGCGGCGATCGGCGTGTCGCACACGAGTGAATTTCCTTCGAAATGGGACCGGATGAAGTGCCTCATGACCGGGTAAACGAGGGCTGCGTGCGATTGACCTGCGGCGTAAGGTGACGAAATGGTGCCGAGACGATCTGTTCCGCCGGTTCCCGTCCCTCCCCATTGCTCATTGGCAAGATCATGAAGCGCGCCCTGGTAGTGGGCGGCACCGGCATGCTGTCCGGCGCCGTCGCCGAACTGGTCCGGGACGGCTGGTTCGTCGTCGTCCCGTCCCGCCGCTACGCGCCGATCCCGCTCGACCTGCCCGAATCCGCCGACGACGAGCGTCGCGCGCTGTGGATCGAGGCCGACTGGTCCGCGCCCGAATCATTCGCCGAACGGGCCGAGCGGGCGCTGGGCGGCAAGGCCGAACTGCTCGTCGCCTGGGTGCACGACGCCTATCGCGAAGACGTGCTCGCGGCCATCACCCCCTTGCTCACCGCCGACGCCGCGGTCGTCGAGGTGCGCGGCGCCGCGGCCGCGCAGCCGCACGGCGGCGAACCCGAACCGAGCCTGCCTGCCCACGAAACCCAGTTGGTGGTGCTCGGTTTCGTCCGCGACCGGGAGAGCGTCCGGTGGCTCACCCACCGGGAGATCTCCGAAGGCGTGCTGGACGCGGTGCACCGCGCGCTGGCCGCCCGCCCGCCGGCCACGTTGCAGATCGGCGAGACCAACCAGTACGCCATCCGGGTCTAACGCAGGGCGTTGGCCGGCCGGATCTCCCAAATCGTCCACAGCGGACGATAGCCCTGCCGCGGCCAGAACACCGACGAGAGGGGATTGGCCGGGTTGTAGTAAAGGTAGCTGCCGATTGCCCGGTGGCGGGCCAGATCGTGGTGCGCGACCGCCATCAGCTGCTGCCCGATCCCGCCACCGCGCGCACCCGGCAGCACCGACACGGTGTTCACGTAACCCCAGCGCCCGATCGGCACCGGAAACCGGACGGCCGCGCCGACCGAAGCGTCGGTCACCCAGCATTCCGCGATGCCGACCGCGATCCCGTCCCGCTCGATGATCCACACCGGATCCTGCTCGTTGAGGTGGTAGCGGATCGCCGCCTGCTTCAGTTCGGCCGCGTCCGCGCGCAACACGGTGCCGCCCAGGTTCGCCGAGTAGACCAGTTCGGCCATGGCGATCTCGGTGGCCGCGCCAAGATCGTCCATCCGCGCCCGGCGCACCGTCACGCCCGGCGCCAGCCTCGGCACCGGAGTGCCGCTGCGGCCCGGTTGCCGCACCGCGAGCACGGTCAGTGGCACGAAGCCGTGTTCGAGCAGCACCCGGCTCACCGCCACGTCGCGACTCGGCCAGGTGAGCACGCAGGAGGAGTCGTTGCTGAGCGGGCTGCGATCCAGCAGTCCGCGCCACGCCCGCAGCAGTGCGTCCACGCCGGCGTCCGCGTGCTCGCCGGCCAACGGGAACAGCTCCCACACCTGCCGCGCCGACCACAAGCTCGGCAGGGTGCCTTCCGGATTGTTGATGCGCAGCAGCGTCCCGGCGACCCGCTGCCCGTCCGGCAGCGCCGCGCTGAGCACCTCGCCGACCGGATTCGGGGTCATGTCCGGGAGCAGTTCGTCCAGTGCGGCGAACCGGGCCCGCTGCGCGGCGCGCAGGTTCGTCGCGACGGTCATGCCGGCTCGCGGACGGGGCGGTCGGTCATGACACAGGAGAAGATCGCGGTGCCGGGGAACAGGCGTCCGCGCAACGGACTCCACTGTCCCCACTCCTGCTCGTGTCCGGCGGGCCACTCCGGTTCGATCAAGTCCCGCAACACCAACCCGGTGTCGTTGATCGCACGCACGTAGTCACCGAGCGTGCGGTGGTGCTCCACGTAGGTGGCCGCGCCGCTGCCGTCCACCTCGACGTAGGGCGTTCGGTCGAAATAGGACTGTGCGACGACCAGACCGTCCGGGCCGGGGTCGTCCGGGAAGATCCAACGCAACGGATGGGTAACGGCGAACACGAATTTTCCGCCCGGACGCACCACTCGCACGACCTCGCGCAGCACCGCGCCGAGGTCGGCGACGAACGGGATGGCGCCGAACGCCGAGCAGGCCAGGTCGAAGGAATTGTCTCGGAACGGCAACTGATCCGCGCTCGCCTGCACCAGTGGCACGTCGATGCCGGAGATCTCGTTGCCCCGCCTGGCGTGCGCGAGCATCCCGCCGGAAAGATCGAACGCGACCGGACGGGCGCCCTGCGCGGCCAGCCAGCGCGCGCACGGCGCCGAGCCGCAGCCAACCTCCAAGATCGACAGTCCGGCTACGTCACCGAGCAGATGGGCTTCGGCCTCGCGAAGTCGTTCCGGACACCAGACGAAGTCCGCGACACCGAGGAACTCGCCGTGTTCGGCGTGATAGTCGTCGGCGTCGGCGTCCCACCACAGGCGGCTGGCCACCCGTGACTCGCTCGCGCCGACCCCGCGTTTGGTGATCCCGACGGTCCCCAGAGCACGCTCCGCGCTCGGCGCCACCTCGCTGCGCTCGGAGCCCGAGCGCAACGCGCCCTGCCCTTGGTTCGCTCCGCAAGCTCCGCTTGCTGACAGTGTTGCGTCATCGTGTCGGGCGGGTGTTCGCGGCGCTCCCTGTGCTGGTCGGTTCGCTCCGCAAGCTCCGCTCATATGGGATGGATCTCCGTCAGCCGTGGCGACCTGGTCCGCTGCCACCTTGCTCCTTCCGAGCAGCCGGTTTGCTGTGTGATGTCAAAACCGCGTACGATATCGCCCGCGCAGTGGGTTCAATGCTGCCCGCGGTTCCGCCCGTCGGGAATCGGGTGGCCCTCGTCTTCGTTGACATGGTCCGTGCGGACGTCGTCATGGCAAGACTGGCACGGCTCCGCAGGTCATTGCATCCTTCGCGCAGCAGGAGCACAACGTAAACACCCAACCCACAACACCAATCCGTACCGGAGCAACCCACCTAATGTCCACCGACACCACCATCGTCCCGCAGCAAGTGAAAGCCGCACCGCAGCAGGTCGCGATCAACGACATCGGGACGGAGGAGGACTTCCTCGCCGCCATCGACAAGACCATCAAGTACTTCAATGATGGTGACATCGTCGAAGGCACCATCGTCAAGGTCGACCGCGACGAAGTACTGCTCGACATCGGCTACAAGACCGAGGG
>DATFHN010000154.1:0-3430 GCA_035248365.1 Pseudonocardiaceae bacterium
GCGCCCTGGTCAGCAGCTCCAGCTCGGTCTCGGCATCCGTTGCCGCGTCGGCGGATCTGGTCAGCTCGGTGAAGCTGACCAGATCCGACGGCACCCCCAGTCGATAGCCCCCAGGCACGGTTTCCAGCAGGTCCCTGGACAGGCCGAACCTGGCGAACAGCGCGCGCAGCCGGGACACGTAGGTCTGTAGCGTCGCCCGCGCCGTCGTGGGCAGTCGGTCTCCCCAGATGACCCGCTTGAGGTAGCCGACCGGCACGACCTCGCCGGGCGCCAACAACAGCGCGGCGAGCAGCGTTGCCGATCTGGACGGTGGCAGGACCACCGGTTCGTTCTCGTCGTCGGTGATGCCCAGCAGGCCGAGCACCAGGAATTGAGCCCCCATGAGCCGTCTCCTTGATAACTGGCGGAGAAGTGTGCGTTAGCTCGTTGGGGGAAATGGGAACGCCTGACCCCGTCCCCAGTCAAGGTCGGTTGCTATCACTGGACTATCGCGGCCGAGATAGCGCGCTGTCGCACGTGGACGGATCCAATTCGAGAATGCTTCAATTCTCTGGGATTGGCCGATTCCGGCACCGAACCACCACCCGGAGAAAGTAGGAAGCCATGCCTGGGCATGTACTCGACGAATTCCCACCGTCACCGGCCGTCGACGGCGGGGCCACGCTCGTCGCCTGGATCGAGCGCCACCGCGCGGTCAGCCCGATCTGGTTCAACCAGAGATTAGGTCTGTGGCACGTGTTCGGACACGCGGCGACGCAGACCATCCTCACCGACACCGCGACGTTCTCCTCCGACCTGTCCGCGATGGCGCCCGCGACGCTGTTCATGAAGGGCAACTTCATGCGGATGGACCCGCCGGTGCATCGCAAGCACCGCAAGCTGGTCAGCCAGGCGTTCACCGCGCGCACCGTGGCCGACCTCTCGCCCCGGATCCACGCGATCGTGCACGAGCTGCTCGACCAGGTCGGCAACGCCGAGGAGATCGACCTGGTGTCCGCGCTGAGCTTCCCGTTGCCGGTCACGGTGATCGCGGAAATGCTCGGCGTCTCCGCCGAGGACCGACCGCTGTTCCGGCAGTGGGCCGACGACATGTTCTCGGCCAACTTCGACAAGCCCTTCGACCCGAACAACGTGCGCGAGGTCGAGAAGGCGGCCATGCCCATGCACGACTACCTGCTCGACCAGATCAAGGAGCGCCGCGTCCAGCCGAGGGAGGACATCCTCACCGCGATCGTGCGGGCCGAACTCGACGGCCAGCGGCTCGACGACGAGGAGGCGGTCACCTTCGCCGCGCTGCTGCTGATCGCCGGCCACGTGACCACGACCCTGCTGCTCAACAACACCATGCGCTGCCTGCACGAGAACCCGCACGTGCTGCGGGCGCTGCGGGCCGACCAGAGCGGCATTCCCGCCGTCATCGAGGAGGTGCTGCGGCTGCGTCCCCCGTTCCTCGGTGTGCCCAGGATGACCACCGAGGACGTGGAGATCCACGGCGAGCACGTGCCCAGCGGCAGCATGGTGATCCCGTCGCTGCTCGGCGCCAACCGCGACCCCGAGCGGTTCCCCGACCCGGACCGGTTCGACCCGGGCCGCGACAACACGCACATCTCCTTCGGCCACGGCGCGCACTACTGCATGGGCGCCCCGCTGGCCCGGATGGAGGCCAGGATCGCGCTGGGCATCCTGCTCGACCGGTTCCCCGAGCTGGACATCGACGAGTCCAAGGAGATCGTGTACTTCGGCGCCCAGGGCGTGCTCGGCCCCAAGCGCCTGCCGATGCGGATCAGGCACCACGCCACCGTGTGAGACCGGCACAACGGAAAAAGCCCCGGGGATCCCGGGGCTTTTCCATGTGCCATGAAAACTACGCGGACCTGTCGACCTGGCTCAGCCGCAGCGCGAACTGCTGCCACTGGGTCGCGAAGCTCTGCGCGACCTCGGCGACCAGACCGGCCGCGTGCGGCGGCAGCGCGGTGACCAACGCGTCCCAGTCGGCCGGCGCGGCGCACGCGTCCAGCCAGCGCAGCAGGGCCCGGCCGGAGTCGGTGAAGCGCAGCGACGGGTCGGTGCGCAGCGCCTTGATGACGGTGGCGCGATCCCGCCCGCCCTCGGTCCTGGGCAGTTCCGCGACGGCCTGCTGGCCGCGCGAGCGCTCCGCGCGCGCCGGCACCGGATCGGCCCCGTGCCGGACCCGCTTGCGCACGTCCTGCACGGTCGCGGTGGACATGCCGACGGTCTGCGCGATCTGCCGGATCGAGGCGTGCGGGAACTCCGCGATCAGCTGGCCGGCCTTGGTGCGCCCCTCGGTGTTGTCCACCGGCCGCACCCGGCCGTCCCGCCCGATCCGCCGCACCGACTGGGGAATCTCCCCGATCAAACACCGCCGGACCGAGCCGACCGTCTTGTGGTCCAGCCCGACCACCGCGGCGATGGCCCGGTCCGACCACTGCGGGTGCGAGGTGACGATTCGTTTGGCGGCCTGCTTGCGCTCGGCCAGCGTCAGCGGCAGGCCCTGGAGCACGTTGGACTTGACCGCGAGCAGGAACGCGGCCGCGTCGTCGCCGTCGAAGAACCGGGCCCGGACGGTGTCCGCGCCGCGCAGCCGGGCGGCGGCCACCCGGTGCGCGCCGTCGATGACCCGCATGGTCGAGCGCTGCACCAGGATCGGCGGCAGTTCCGCGTCGGTCTCGGCGAGGGTGCGCACGTGGGTCTGGTCCTCGCCGGAGATGCGCGGTGAGTCGGCCGGCCGCAGGGCCGCGATCGCGACGTCCACGATCTGCTCGCCGCTGGGCCGCGACACCAGCGCGAACACTCCCTCACGCCGGGTCGGCACGATGCTGCCTGTCTGAATCGTCATGGTCCTCGTCCCCATCCGGGCAGCCGTGTCGTCGGCCTCCCCGCTTCGTAGTGGCTTGTTGTTATTTGCCTGAATTGCCGGATTTATTTCCCCGGACGAACGCCATTTGCTTGGCCGCGGCCATCTGAAGCGGCATGATCAGCGGTGTGCTGAGCTGGCGCATCGAAGGGCTCCTTGGTCTGGCTGGCGTCGTACCCAGTTGGTCGAGCTCTTGCTTGACTCCAAGGATCGGAAGCGTCGCTATCGCGGCGCCATCACGGCGGCATGGTGACCGGGATAGGGCCTGGTCAGTCCCGTGATGGCCGGATGATGCCGACGGGTCCTAACGTTGTTCGCATCAGCCCGACACAGCGTTGAAACATCTGGGGAAGCAAACTTTCTGGGGAGAAAGCAATGCGAATCATCAACGGCTTCACGGCCGCGGCGCTGGTCGCCGCCGCCATCGCCGCACCGGTCGTCCTGGCCACCTCGTCCACCGCGGCCGCGGGCGTACACGCCCAGGTCACAGTGGCCGCGGACGGCAGCGCCACCACCAACGGCGCCGACACCACCGGCACCCCCTGGGACTGAGCG
>DATFHN010000155.1:0-8994 GCA_035248365.1 Pseudonocardiaceae bacterium
ATTATAAGCGACTCGCGTGCACACTGCTACCCGATGCGACCGGCGAGGTCATCGAGAACCGCGCGGTGATCGCCTTGCGCAATGCTGGTGCGTTCCTTGATGTGGCCGAGATGTGGGAGCAGCTTGATCACTGGCTACGCGAGCAAAACGGAGCGTTCGGAATCTCGACCGTCCAGGCCGGCGCCGGGAACGAGTCGCGCATTGGCTACCCCCTGTCCCAGACGCTGGTGCGCCGCAGCGACCGGGCGGCGCTGACACACATCTTTGATGCGTTGCATCTGAGGTCCGCAGGTGTACCCGGCCCTGACGCGCTGCTGGACATGCTCCGTGTCTGGGCCCAGCATCGCGGCCACGGACTTACCGACCGGTTCGTGGAATCTCTGCATGACACGGACCTGCTGCCGATCCTTGGACCGCTACTGCATCACCTCGCGACGGCATGGGACGGCAAGATCATCACAGCTGATGGGCTCCGGCGGCTCAATCTCCGGCTCGTCATCGATCTCGATGATTTGGATGCGTGGTGGGTGATTCCGGCCGTCAGCGACATCACATGCGACCTGCTGGAGGGTACGAGCGACGCGCAGCCGTTCGAGGCACTGATCACCAGTGACCCATGCAGCACCATGTACCGGGATGAAGGTATGCCGCCGGTACGTGGCCCAGACCTGGCGTCTGGGCTGGTGGCCCGCGGCGAACAATGCGTGGCCGAGTTCCAGTCGGCAAAGGTGCTGGTCCTGGCCGGAAACGCCGATGCGAATGGCTGGATGTCAGTTGGCGCGATCCAGCCATTCGAGGAACACGTCCTCGTCGTCGCCGACGACGTCACCCCTGAAGTGAGCCACGCTCTCCGCTCCGCAGCAGATGCCGGCTGGCGTGCCCTCGAACCGCCATTGGCAGCAAGGCTGCTCGGCAACGGATTCACCATTTTCACACGGGTCGCATTCTCCGACCAGAGTCGCCTCGACGCGGCGCTCACCGCCATGCCCGGAACAGTCGCGGCAGGCCTTCGGCGCGGTGCCACGGTCCGGCCGCGGCTGATCAACGGTCTGCCGATCATGCGCAGCCTCGCACCCAACGTCTATCTCGCGGGCGGCGAGCCTGATCTCATCCTTCCAGTCGGCGCCGAGCCCCGCGACGTCATGGTCAGCCTCGACAGCCGGCCCCAGCGCTTCCAGGCGTCACTGTTCCCAGTCCCCTTCAGCGTCCTCGGCGGCGGCTTCGACCCCGGTGCACACACGGTCGAAGCGGACGGCGAAACCATGACATTCCTGGTCAAGCGCGGATCGATCGACGACCGAAAGCTGCAGGAGTACGGCAGCATCGGCTGGATCGACGGTACATTGCACGACACCGCGACAGACGCAGCAGAGATCTGTGGCGCCCTGATGCCGGATACAACGATCGAACATCCGGCACTCGCACGGCGCGGCTCATCGATGAGCGTCCTCATCGGAGCCGACGGCCGGACCACCGAAATCAATGATCCACCGCCCCCGGCCGGACTAGCAGACCTGACGTTCTCTTTCTTCGAGCTGCCGCCGACCACCGCTGTCTGGCTCGCCCAGAAGCGGGCCACCGGCTGGTCACTCACCCAGCTCCGCAGCCAGGATCCCGCCTTCCGCGGCTTGTCCGATGCCGACCGCGCGCTGTGGCGGCACCTGCACGCCGAGGTGCGTTCCACTAATCCGTTGTGGCTTCTCTACGGCTGTGCATGGGAGCAGTACCGTGCACGCTGACACCATGCTGGCCTGGATGAGCGAGACCGGTTCAGGTGACATCCGGGATCTTCGGCAGCGCATTACCTGGCTCGCGCGCACTGCCGGCCGCAACCCGGGCACGACTGAATCGGGCCGCTGGCTTCGCGACGTGTCCTCGCTTGGTCACGCCGAGGTCGACTGGGCCAGAGGTCGCTGGACGATCGCACCCGCGACGGCAGCGCTGCTTCCAGCCAGCGACGGCACCGTGGTGCTCGCCGGACGCCGCCCCCTCGACTTCATCGAACAGCTGGAGGCTGAGTTCGCCGTCTCCGTTGCCACGCCAGAGGCGAATCACACGGCCATGCTTGAAACGCCGTCGACGGCCTACATCCAGACCGAGTCGCTGGCCGTCCTCGACCGCGCGCTCCGCGAGATCGGCGTGCGGTACGTCGGGTGTGCCGCCCGGCACATCGCCGAATACCTGCCACAGGTTCACCTGGGTGAACCCGCCGGACCACCTGCCTGGGATACGCACGTCGAGCGCCTCGTTACCGACGGTGAACGGGGCATCGACTTCGCCCGTGGCCTGCGCGACGGTCACGGACTCTGCCGCTTCATGGTCAACGGACGGCACGAGTACCGGTACCAGATCGGCGGCGACTGGCTGCGTACCGACCACGCGCCCGGCATCTGGTGGGCGCTCGCCGAACGGCATGAACAGGTAATCCGGTGGCGGGCGGAGCGCCAGGCAGGCGCCGAAGGCATCGGCACCTTATTCATCGACCAGGGGGCGCCGTTGCCACCGCTGCAGGCTCGGGCCCTGGTGCTGTGCAGCGGATTACCCACCCAGTTCGGCTATACCGCACGGACCGCGATCTACAAGAACATCCCCTGGCCAATCGCGGATCTCGTCGCACGATCAGTTCACCAGTTCGTTTCGGTCATCGACTGAGTTCGTTCTCCCGGAGGGCAGATGGCATCACCCGCACCCCGCAGCCTGGACGTCACAGGTACGTTCGAACGGCTGCGTGAAGCGTACTTCCGCTACTACGACACTCCGTTCTGGCTGGCGGACGAACGCCTCCGGGCGGAACGGCGCCGACTGTTCGACCGCGACAACGGCGTGTACCGCCGGCCGCTCATTGAGCTCCGGCCCGAATACGTCACCGCGTCCCGCACGCTCGCCGGATCAGTCGCGTTCTGCCACGGCCCGAAGGAACTAGGCGCATTCGCGGGCGCTGGGCTCATCCCGCCGGGGCGGCCGCTTTATCTGCACCAGGAACGCGCGCTCGCCGCTGGCCTAACGCCCGGCCGGAACATGGTGATCACGGCAGGCACCGGTTCCGGCAAGACCGAGTCGTTCCTGCTCCCCATCCTCGCGTCCCTGCTCGACGAGTCACGCGGCTGGACCGGCGGCCCCGCTCCGCTTGTGCCCTGGTGGCGGACTCCGGGCGCCGGCTTCCAGTCACAGCGCCAAGGCGAGACCGGGCGCCCGTCAGCGGTCCGGGCGCTCATCCTCTACCCGATGAACGCGCTGGTGGACGACCAGCTCATGCGCATGCGGCGAGCGCTCGACAGCGACAGCGTCCGCGCCTGGCTCGATACGTATCGGCGCGGCCACCGCTTCTTCTTCGGCCGCTACACCGGCGCGACGCCCGTTACCGGCGGCCGGACAAGTGACATCGCGGTAGAACGGCTGCAAGGTATCCTGCACGAGACCGAGCTGCGGGCCGCGCGCGCTGCCACGGTCGCCGCCTCAACCGGCAATGATGACGTCGGCTACTTCGTGCCGCGCCTCGACGGCGCTGAGATGCGCTCGCGCTGGGACATGGCTGACGCACCGCCGGACGTCCTCGTCACCAACTATTCGATGCTCAACGTGATGCTGCTGCGTGACCGCGACGATCACTTCTTCGACTCGACCCGGGCATGGCTGGACGCCGACCCGTCGCACCGCTTCACCTTGGTCATCGACGAACTGCACATGTACCGCGGCACGGCCGGTACCGAAGTTGCCTATCTGCTGCGCAACCTGAAGAAGCGGCTCGGCTTGACCGAGCGGCCGGAAAAGCTGCGCATCCTGGCGGCCTCGGCATCCATCGACGCCGACCGAGACCAGCAGTACCTCGAGGGATTCTTCGGCGTCGACGCAGACTCCTTCGACTTCGTCCGGGGCAGCCTCGCCCTGCCGACGGTTGCCCCAGCGGGCACCCCTGGCGATATCGCTGCCATTCGCGCCGCAGATCCCGCAGTTGCGGCCGCATACGCCCGCGACCACGGCCTGATGGACTCGGTACGTCACGCTTTCCTCGATACCGGCGAGAGCAGAGACGCCGTCGCCACGGCGAAGTCCTTACCGGCACTCGCCGCACGCGTATTCCCGGATACTGCCGACGATGAACGGGAAGGCGCGCTGACACAGCTGCTGCGTGGGATGGCGGAGCTGCCGGTCGACACCGACCCCAAAGTCCGGGCGCACTATTTCTTCCGCAACGTCCCGGGCGTGTGGGCTTGTACGAACCCCGCCTGCCCGGATGCACTTGACGGGGCTGCGCCGCGTCCAGTAGGGCGCCTGTTCAGCGAGCCGGTCACGCGCTGCAGCTGCGGTGCTCGTGTTCTGGAACTCTTGTACTGCCAGAACTGCGGCGATGTCATGCTTGGCGGGTTCACACCGGAAGGAGCAACACAGAAGTCGCCGTTCCGCACCCTCTTGCTCGGCGACGTGCCGGAACTGGCCAAGCTGCCCGATCAGGTACGCCTGGAGCGGACTGCCGCGAATTACCTGGTGTACTGGCCGAACCCAGCCGAATACCTTGACGGTCCCGAGACGAGCCAATGGCAGCGCGACGGCGGCAAAGTCTCATACAGTTTCCGGCGGAGCGCGCTGAACCCGGCGAGCGGCGAGGTACACAATGTCCGCACTGTCGACGGGCACACCGGCTGGACGTTTCACGCGGTCGTCCGGCCACAGCGTGACATCGCAACGGTCAGCCCATTCCCAACGTGCTGCCCAAATTGCGGTGACGACTGGGCGATCGAGTATGGGCAAGACGGCCGTCGTCTCCCGCACTCGGACCCCGCGGCGCAACGCTCGCCGATCCGCGGTATGCGCACCGGTTTCGAGAAGATCAATCAAGTACTGACGACCGAGCTGGCAACGGATCTTGCCGCGCAAGACCGGAAGATCATTCTCTTCACCGACAGCCGGCAGGACGCCGCCAAGCTGTCGTCTGGCCTCGGTCTCCGCCACTACCAGGACTTGTTGCGCCTGCTGTTAGTCGAACATCTCTCTGCCACCGGTGACCCGGCACCCGATCTGGATCTCGCCCGCGCGCACATCGCCGACAACATCAAGACGGCCGAATCGTGGGAGGCCATTGATCGTCTCGAAGCCTGCGACGCGAACGTCTTCGCTCAGATCCGCAATATCTGGGAAGGCCGACCCGGTGCCACCCCCGCCGGTGAGCAGGGCCTCGTCGCCCGCCTCTCCGCCGGGTCGACCCTCGACGTGGCCTCCGGAGCTGTCAGCCAGGAACTCCTTGCCCTCGGCCTGAACCCCGGCGGACCGCATGCCAGCCTTCAGGAGACGGACAGCTGGCCGAAACGGCGCTGGACCACAATGTATGACTGGGACCACACTCCAGTCACGCCGCGGGGAGGCATCTCGCCCGAGCTCGGCTTCCTGCGCGCCGAGATCAACCAGTCACTCATGAAAGAGATTCTGAACGGCCTGTTCTCCGGAGCGGGACGCGACTTCGAGTCGCTCGGCCTTGGCTGGCTCGCGCTCGCGACCGATACGCAGCCGATCGACGTGCCCGTCACGACCGATCTCGCTTATGCACGGGCGAGCTTGCGCGTGCTCGCGGATATGCGCCGCTTCTACGGCATGCGTGATCCGCGGCCCGGCAAACCGCCTCGTCTGCTCGGCCGCTTCTGGCGGAAGATTGAGCAGTCGGGCGGGCCGAGCCTGACCGAGCTGACGCGGATCTTCGCCGAGCAATGCGGGCCTGCAGTGCGCGACTACCTGATTGACCCGGCACGCGTCGTGCTGCGCCGGGGGGACGAGCGGGCCTGGGTATGTACAAACTGCCACCGCCGCCATCTCACGCGCGGCTGCGCATACTGCACCTATTGCGCGGCAGTACTGCCTGACGCTCCGGGGACGAACGCGATCGATCGGGACTACTACGGCTGGCGCGCCACGGCCGGTTCAGGCCGGTTCCGCCTCAATAGCGAAGAACTCACCGGACAGACCGACCGGGTCGATGCGCAACAACGCCAGTCCCGCTTTCAAGAGGTATTCCTGGAATCAGGGCCGAACCCGGAAATACCAATCGCAGATGGAATCGACCTGCTGAGTGTGACAACCACCATGGAGGCAGGTGTCGACATTGGCGCCCTGTCGGCGGTCGTTCTCGGCAACATGCCGCCGACCCGGTTCAACTACCAGCAGCGGGTTGGCCGGGCCGGCCGGCGCGGGACACCGGTCGCCGTCGCACTGACGGTCTGCCGAGGACGCAGCCACGACGAGTATTACTTCGACATGCCCGATCGCATCACCAACGATCCAACACCAGCGCCATACCTGGCGATGAGCCGTGCCGAAATCGTCCTCCGCTCGTTAAACGGCGAAACGCTGCGGCTAGCGATGCCAGAAGTCGCGGACGCGATCGACGCCACCGGAAATCCGTTCAATCGGACAAGCAATGTGCACGGTGCTTTCGGGATCGTCGCGGACTGGCCGACAGCACGGCCGCTGCTCGTTGACTGGCTGTCCCGCAGCCGCGGGGCCGTCGAGGCGGCAGCTGCCGCGATCGTTGACCGCACGCCGCTGGCGGCAGATGCCATCCGGCTCGCTAACCAGTGCATAGCCCGGCTGCCCGGGTTGATCGACAGCGCGGTGGCAACGGCTGGCGACGACGAACTGAGCCAGCGCCTAGCCGAGCGCGGCGTACTGCCGATGTTCGGGTTCCCGACCAGCGTCCGGTACCTGTACCTCCGCCGCCCAGACTCGTCATACCCATGGCCACCGCCCATGACGATCGACCGGGACCTGGCGATGGCCGTCAGCCAGTTCGCCCCGATGAGTGAGATCGTCCGGGACGGACGCGTGTATACCTCAGTCGGAGTCGCCGCCTTCGAGGGCATGGGACGGCCGCCGCGACTGTCGGCCGATGACCCCCTCGGCGTGAGCCGCGACATTTACCTCTGCCGGTTGTGTTCATTCCTGTCATCGGACAACCTCGGTGACGTCACGATCTGTCCGCAGTGCGGGTGTCCCGATGCGTTCGGGCAATTCACGCTACGGGAACCGCTCGGCTTCCGTGCCGGAGCGCGGCCCCGGGACTTCGATGGCAACTTCAGCTGGTCCCCGCGGGCGATGGCGGCCAGGGCACTCGCCGATCTATCTGCGCTGCGTGATGACTCGCACGGCGCGGCCACGACCTATTCAGGCCCGGGCGAGCGGTACGTGATCAACGACAACGGCGGCCGGCTCTTCCGCTTCCGGCCAGCCGCACCGCCGCCTGCCGGAGCACCATCGTGGGGCGGCTACGTATCGGTTGCGGCGGTCGACAAAAGCCTGGTGTCGGCGAAGGGCGTGACCGGCGATCCGTTTGATGTTGCGCTGGGCGCCGTACAGCCAACTGACTTCCTGTTCTACGGCCCCGAGCGCGCCACATTGCCTGCCGAGGGGCTCCGGCTGAACTTCAGATCACGCTTCCAGCCAAGCGGTGCCGCTGATCCCTTCGATGGACGGCGTGCCGCCTGGTATTCACTGGCGTTCTTACTGCGCAAGGTCGCGGCCGCCAAGCTTGACATCGAGCCGCTCGAACTGGTAGCGGGCATCTTCGCGGGCATGGCCAGCGGCGAGCGCGCCACCTACGCGTTCATCGCCGACACGCTGGAGAACGGCGCAGGCTTCAGCACCTACCTCGGCGAACCAGCAATCTTTGCCTCGCTGCTTGACGACGTCGACACGTACCTGGCACGCCTGGCGGAGCAAGACCATGCCGCTATCTGCAGCGCGTCGTGTTACCGATGCCTGCGCGACTACGGAAACATGTCCTACCACGCGCTGCTGGACTGGCGCCTCGCGCGCGACCTGCTTGAGGTGCTCCGCACAGGCCATCTCACTCTCGACCTCGCCGCCCAGCGGCGTGCGCTCGACAATTGGTCGCACGGTTACAACGCGACACCTATTCCTTCTGTTCCGGGGACGGTGCGGTTCACGCATCCGCAGCTTGGCGACTACATCCTGGTCGTGCGGCACCCGCTGGAAGCGTCGGAAAGCACGTTCATGAATGATCGGCTGGCCGAGGCAGCTGGGTTCGCCGAGGCCGAGGTTGGGAGCGTCAAGCAGAAGTTCTTCGTCGACGCTTTCACGCTCGACCGTGACCCGGGCAGGGTCTTCCAGCTCTGCGACGATGTCGCTGGCCAGCCGTGAGCGCGCCCGGAGAACGGGACGGCAACTGGCTGTCGCCAACCCGTGCCTGGCGCTTGACGCGATGTCCGGCATCGGCGGGGCCTGCCGGTCCCGCACCTCTCCAGGTCGACGCGCCCCGCAGAACGCCGGGGACCTCGCGCACAAGAGCGTTGAGCGGTGGATTCGGCAGGAGGGCTACCACGCTGTTGATCCGCGCGCAGCGATGATCGCAGCGATCGCTGACGTCGTCGTTCATCTCGGTGACGCAGGCCCGTCTGCCCGGACGCTCACGCGCGTCTCACCCAGAATGATTCGGAGCAGGTCGATCCTGGCGTGGGATCAGGATCCGTCCGGGACCGGGGTGGGTGGCAGGTCGGTCGCGAGTGAGACGAGTGGCGGTCGAGACCGTCCGCAGCGCCAGGCACGGACCAGTTCGGTCACCGCTGACGGGTCCGGACGCAGGTGGCGGATTCGCCAGCCGGCGAGGTGGTCCTGCGCAACTGCCTCCGCCAGCTCGTTCGCCGCCGCCGGTACCTGCTCGTGCTGCCAGGGCCGAGGCGTTCGGCGATGCCTTCGAGAAGGCGATGTCCGGCTTCGGTCAGGGTGGCATCCGCGCACAGTGACCGCAGCGTGTGCCAGCTCTGCCTGCGCCAGAAGGCGAACTCGAACGCGGCTCGTTGCGAGCCCGGGTCGGCGCGGGCCAGCACTCGCCAGAAGGCAGCGACCCCGAAAAGGCGTAGACCCCCTGTAGCGCACCGCTGAACGGTCGCGGATCTTCCCGCCAGGGCACGTAGATCCGCTCCCGGGGGTCGGGCTCATACAGTTCGGTCAGGTGCATCAGGCCACCGAGCACGATGTGCTGGAATTCGT
>DATFHN010000156.1:0-12143 GCA_035248365.1 Pseudonocardiaceae bacterium
CGGTGGCGGTGGCGGCGGTGCCCCGGCCGGTGGTGGCGGTGGCGGCGGCGGTTTCCGTCCCGGTGGTGGCGGCGGTGGCCGTCCCGGTGGTGGCGGTGCCGGTCGCGGCGGTGCGGCTGGTGCGTTCGGCCGTCCCGGCGGCGCGCCCCGGCGTGGCCGCAAGTCCAAGCGCCAGAAGCGCCAGGAATACGACAACATGCAGGCGCCGAGCGTCGGTGGCGTGCGGCTGCCCAAGGGCAGCGGCGAGACCATCCGGCTCCCGCGCGGTGCGTCGCTGACCGACTTCGCCGAGAAGATCAACGCCAACCCGGCCGCGCTGGTGCAGGCGCTGTTCAACAACGGCGAGATGGTCACCGCGACCCAGTCGGTGTCCGAGGAGATCTTGCAGATCCTCGGCCAGGAGATGAACTACGAGATCCAGGTCGTCAGCCCGGAGGAAGAAGACCGGGAACTCCTGGAGTCCTTCGACATCTCCTACGGCGAGGACGCCGGTGGCGAAGCGCAGCGCGAGTCCCGTCCGCCGGTGGTGACCGTCATGGGTCACGTCGACCACGGTAAGACCCGGTTGCTGGACACGATCCGTAACGCCAACGTGCACCAGCACGAGGCGGGCGGCATCACCCAGCACATCGGTGCCTACCAGGTCGTCACCAACCTGGAGGGCAACGAGCGCCCGATCACCTTCATCGACACCCCGGGTCACGAGGCGTTCACCGCCATGCGTGCCCGTGGTGCGCTGGCCACGGACATCGCGGTCATCGTGGTCGCGGCCGACGACGGCGTCATGCCGCAGACGGTCGAGGCGATCAACCACGCCCAGGCGGCCGAGGTGCCGATCGTGGTCGCGGTGAACAAGATCGACAAGGAAGGCGCGAATCCGCAGAAGATTCGCCAGCAGATGAGCGAATACGGTGTCATGCCAGAGGAGTACGGCGGCGACACCATGTTCGTGGACATCTCGGCCAAGCAGGGCACCAACATCGACGGGTTGCTGGAAGCGATCCTGCTGACCGCGGACGCGGCGCTGGACCTCCGGGCCAACCCGACCATGGAGGCCCAGGGCGTGGCGATCGAGGCGCACCTGGACCGCGGTCGCGGTCCGGTGGCCACGGTGCTGGTGCAGCGCGGCACGCTGCACGTCGGCGACGCGATCGTCGCGGGCGATGCCTACGGCCGCGTTCGCCGGATGCTGGACGAGTTCGGCGAGGACATCCACGCCGCGCTGCCTTCGCGTCCCGTGCAGGTCGTCGGTTTCACCTCGGTGCCCGGCGCCGGTGACAAGTTCCTCGTCGTGGACGAGGACCGGGTCGCCCGCCAGATCGCCGAGCGCCGCCAGGCTCGCAACCGCAACGCGCTCAACGCGTCGCGGGCCAAGCGGGTCAGCCTGGAGGACCTGGATGCCGCGCTCAAGGAACACAGCCAGCTGAACCTGATCATCAAGGGCGACAACTCGGGTACCGTCGAGGCCCTTGAAGACGCGTTGATGAAGATCGACGTGGGTGAAGAGGTCGTGCTCCGGGTGATCGACCGCGGTGTCGGTGGCATCACCAAGGCCAACGTGGACCTGGCGATCGCGTCCAACGCGATCATCATCGGGTTCAACGTGCGCGCCGAGGGCAAGGTCGCCGAGCAGGCGTCCCGCGAAGGCATCGACGTCCGCTACTACTCGGTCATCTACCAGGCGATCGACGAGGTCGAGCAGGCCCTCAAGGGCATGCTCAAGCCGGAGTACGAGGAAGTGCAGCTCGGCCGGGCCGAGGTCCGCGAGCTGTTCCGCTCCTCGAAGGTCGGCACCATCGCCGGTTGTCTGGTGATGTCGGGCGAGATCCGGCGCAACTCGAAGGCCCGCGTGCTGCGGGACAACATGGTCGCCGCCGACAACCTGTCCATCACCTCGCTGCGCCGTTTCAAGGACGACGCGACCGAGGTGCGGGAAGGGTTCGAGTGCGGTATCACGTTGCACAACTTCAACGACCTGCGCATGGGTGACGTCATCGAGACCTTCGAGATGCGCGAGAAGCCGAGGACCTGATCGTCCTCGCGTGACGGCCGTATGAGTTACGTGCCGGGACCGGCAACCCCGTCCGGTCCCGGCAACGCCGCCCGACCACGGGGACAGACAACGTGTACGTGGGTGCGTTGGAACTGGACGTCCTGCTCGGGGACGTGCATTCGCTCAAGCAGAAGCGCTCCGTGGTGCGGCCGGTGGTCGCGGAACTCCGGCGGAAGTACGAGGTCGCGGTGGCCGAGGCAGGCCATCTCGACCTGCACCGCAGGGCGTTGATCGGGATCGCCGCGGTGGCGCCCGATGCGGCACATGTCCAGGAGTTGCTCGACTCCTGCGAACGCCTGGTGACCGGACGGCCGGAGTTGCAGTTGCTCACGGCCCGGCACCGGATCGTCGGTCCGCACGACGAGTAGTGCCTGGTTCTTGGGCCTCCCGCGTTCAGAACGAGATAGGAGAAGGCGTCGTGGCTGACGCTCCCCGTGCCCGCCGGCTCGCCAAGCGGATCGCGCAGATCGTCGCGTCCGCTATCGAGCACGAGGTCAAGGACCCCCGGCTGGCGAAAGTGACGATCACCGACGCGAAGGTCACCGCTGACCTGCACGACGCGACGGTCTACTACACCGTGCTCCCGGACCGGCTGGAAGACCGGCCGGACAGCGAGGGCGCGGCAGCGGCGCTGGAGTCCGCGCGCGGCGTGCTGCGCACCATGGTCGGGCAGGGCACCGGTGTCCGGTTCACCCCGACCCTGGCCTTTGTCGCGGACACCGTGCCGGAGGACGCGAAGCGGATCGAGGAACTGCTCGACAAGGCCCGCGTCGCCGACGCCGAAGTGGCCCGGCTCGCCAACGGCGCCCAGCCGGCCGGCGAGGCGGACCCGTACCGGCAGCCGCGCGAGACCGAGGACGACGAACTCGACGAGGAGTAAGAGGTCCTGACACAATGCCTGTTCGGCTCGCGACGCCCAGGCACGCGCTGTGTTGATGCGGGCGCCGCACCGGGCCAGGCGTTGTGACGCCGCTCCCTGATCGAACAACATTGTGTTAGGACCTCTGGCCGTGGCAGTGATCGAGTTGGTCGCGGGCGATCTGACCGAGGAGAAGGTCGACGTGCTCGTGAACGCGGCCAACTCGTCACTGCTGGGCGGGGGCGGCGTCGACGGCAAGATCCACCGCGAGGGCGGCCCGGAGATCCTGGCCGAGTGCCGCGCACTGCGCGCTGGCCGTTACGGACGCGGCTTGGCGGTCGGTCAGGCCGTGGCCACGACGGCCGGGCAGCTTCGCGCTCGCTGGGTCGTGCACACCGTCGGCCCGCGTTTTTCTCGTGACGAGGACCGTTCCGCACTGCTGGCCGACTGCCATCGCAACTCGCTCGCGGTCGCGGCCGGGCTCGGCGCGCAGACGATCGCCTTCCCGGCGATCGGCACCGGCATCTACGGCTGGCCCTACGAGGCCGCCGCCCCGGTGGCGCTGCGCGCGGTGCTCGATGCCGATCCCGGGTCGATCTCGCTGGTGCGCTTCGTGCTGTGGGGCAACGACGCGTTCCGGGCATTCCGCACGGCTGCCGACGAATTGGGCATCGGCTAACGGTCGCCGGAGGACCGTCCCCCGACGACGCTCCTCCGACGACAGCGAGGAGACCTGCCTCACGTCCGGGTATGACGCGGTTCACCGGAAACTTTTCGCACCACATCGTGCTGATCCGAAGGCCGCGCGCTGTGCGGGCAACGTGTCGCTGGTGCCCGGGTTGCCGATCGTGCTCGCGTGGCTGCGTTCTTTCCGGGCGCGGGCTACGCTGACGGCTTCCTGGCCACCAGCACGTCTCGGTTGATCGCCTGGTCGACGCGGTGCGCGAAGCCGAGGTAGGCGTCGCTGTCCAGCACGTCCAAGCCCGCGTCGCTGACCAGTTCGGCCAGGTCGGACCGGTCCAGGACCAGGTCGTTCCAGGAGATGCCGATCGCGCCGCCCGGGCGCAGCAGCGTGGCCCAGCCGGGCAGCGCCTCGCTGAGCAGCCTGCGCGGGTCACGGGACAGGTCGCCTGCGCGCTGTTGCCGGTTGGGCGCGCCCGCGCCGGAGCGGCTGCCGTGTTGCACGCCGTAGGGGGCGTCGGTGACGATCAGGTCGAACGCGTTGTTGCGGAAGAACTCCTTGCTGCGCAAGGTGTCCGCGTTCACGTAGCTCACTTGCAGCGCGTCGCCGGACTTGTAGGACTCCTTGCTGAGGCCGACGCTGATGTCCAGCCTGCGGCCGAGATGCTCGTGGTTGCGGCGGATCGGCGCGGTGTCCGCCTGGTGCTTGATGCGCTTGTTCTTCAGCCAGGTCTTGATGAAGCGGGTGTACTCGTCGAAGTCCTTGGCGTCCAGATCGAGGCCGGTGGCGTCGTAGCCGTACATCATCGCGTGGTTGAGCGTGGTGCCCCGGCCGCACATCGGGTCGAGCACCCGCAGGCGCTCGCGGACCATCCGGCTCGGCTCGTCGATGGCCAGCGCGGTCACGTTGAGCAGCAGCTTGGTGAACAGCTCGTTGGTTTTGCCCGCGTACTTCTGGATGGTCAGCAGGTCGCTGTCGAACTTGTCCAGGCGCGCCACGGTGATCGGGCGCAGCAGCGCACCCTCCACTTCGAACAGCGCGTACAGAGTGGACACATTGGACAGCAGCTCGACGTCCAGTTCGGACAGTTCGGGCGCGCTGAACGTGACGTAGCCGACCCCGCCGATCGTGGTCTCCGCCACGTCGCCGAGCCGGTTGCCGAGCGCTCGCTCGTCGAACGCGCGCAGCTCGCTGACGAGCAGGCGGATCGAGCTTTCCGCGTAGACCCGGTTGGCCGCCGGGTAGTGCATCACCGCATAGTCGTTCATCGGGTGCGAAAACTACCCAGGTCGCACGGGACGTAGCCTGCCGGGGTGAGTATTTCGACCGAGATGCCGAACACCTACAGCGAGCAGGAGCTGCGCGACGCCGTGGAACTGCTCGCGCACGCGCGCGACGTCATCGTGCTCGGGCACCTGAATCCGGACCCGGACGCGTTCGGCAGCATGGTCGCGCTCGGCCTGGCGCTGCGCGCGCTCGGCGCGACGGTGCGGGTGTCGTTCGGCTCGCCGGACGAGCTGCCGCCGTCGCTGTCCGTGCTCGACCCGGGCGATCTGTACGTGCCCGCGTCGGAGCTGTCGGTCGACGCACCTGACCTGCTGGTCACGGTCGACTGCGCGAGCCTGGGCCGGCTGGACGGCCTGGACGGGCTGCCGGAGGCCACGGCCGCCGCCGGGGGATCGGTGCTGGTCGTCGACCACCACCTGTCCAACACCCGCTTCGGCACCCACCACCTGGTCGACGTGACCGCCGAATCGACCACGGTCATCGTGCTGCGGCTGATCGACGCGCTGCGGGTCGAACTCACCGAGCCGATGGCCCGCGCGGTGTACGCGGGCCTGCTCACCGACACCAGCTCGTTCCGGCGGGCCAAGCCCAGCACGCACGAGATCGCGGCCCGACTGATCGCGGCCGGGGTCGACCCGGACGCGACCGGGCGCGCGCTGATCGGCACCCATCCGTTCGAGCGGCTGCGCATGCTGGCCGCCGTGTTCGGCCGGGCCGTGCTCGACACGGACGCGGCGCACGGCCTCGGCGTGGTGTTCACCTCGGTGCACCTCGACGACATGACCGGCCTGCCCGCCGAGGAAGCCGAGTCGGTGATCGACATCGTGCGGGCCAGCGGCGAGGCCGAAGTCGCCGCGGTACTCAAGCAGTCCGGACCGAGGGAGTGGGTCGGCTCGATGCGCGCGGTCGGCAAGGTCGACGTGAGCGCGGTGGCCGCGACCTTCGGTGGCGGCGGCCATCGCTTCGCCGCCGGGTTCACCACCGAGGGCACCCTGGCCGAGGTGCGCGACCGGCTGTTCGCCGCGCTGGCACAGGCCCCGCTGGTGTGAGCACGGTCGAGAACCCGGTCCGCCGGTTACTCAGCCTCGGCGTGCCCGCGCTGGGCGTGCTGGCCGCCGAGCCGCTCTACGTGCTGGTGGACACCGCCGTGGTCGGGCATCTCGGCGCGCTCGCGCTGGCCGGGCTGGCGCTGGGCGGCGTGGTGCTCTCCCAGGTCTCCGGTCAGCTGACCTTCCTGTCCTACGGCACCACGGCGCGGTCCGCGCGACTGCACGGCGCCGGTCGGCGCGGTGAGGCGGTCGGCGAGGGCGTGCAGGCCACCTATCTCGGGCTGATCGTCGGCGTCGCCATCCTCGTGCTTGGCGAGTTGCTCGCCGCGCCGGTCGCCGGGGCGCTGGCCGGGAACGCGACCGTGGCCGCGCAGGCGGTGAGCTGGTTGCGGATCGCGCTGTTCGGCGCGCCGCTGATCCTGGTCACCATGGCGGGCAACGGCTGGCTGCGCGGGGTGCAGGACGCCAGGCGGCCGCTGCGTTATGTGTTGCTGGGCAACGGTTTTTCCGCGGTGCTGGTGGTGATCCTGGTCCGGGTGGCCGGACTGGGGCTGGTCGGGTCGGCGATCGCGAACGTGGTCGCGCAGGTACTCACCGCGAGCCTGTTCCTGCGCGCATTGCTGCACGAGCGCAGGAACAACGCGGTGTCGCTGCGACCGAATCCGAAACGGATCCGCGCCCAGTTGGGGCTCGGCCGGGATCTGGTACTGCGCAGCCTCGCGTTCCAGGCCTGTTTCGTTTCGGCCGCCGCCGTCGCCGCGCGTACCTCGGCCGCCGCGGTCGGAGCGCACCAGATCGTGCTGCAACTGTGGACGTTCCTTTCGCTGGTACTGGACTCGCTGGCCATTGCCGCGCAATCGCTGATCGGCGCCGCGCTCGGCGGTGGCGAAGCGGACGAGGCCCGTGCGCTGGCCCGCCGGGTCGGCCGGTACGGTTTGTGGTTCGGGCTGCTGACCGGTGTGTTGTTCGCCGCACTGGCCACCGTGCTTCCCCAGGTGTTCACCTCGGATTCGGCTGTGCTGAGCCAGATTCCGCACGCCTGGTGGTTCTTCGTCGGGCTACAACCGGTCGCTGGCGTGGTTTTCGCGCTGGACGGGGTGCTGCTCGGCGCGGGCGACGCGGCGTTCCTGCGCACCGCGACGCTGCTCTGCGCGGTCATCGGGTTCCTGCCGCTGGTGTGGATTTCCCTTGCGCTGCACTGGGGTCTGGTCGGGGTGTGGAGCGGGCTGGCCGCGTTCATGCTGTTGCGGTTGGTCGCTGTCGTGCTGCGCACCGCGTCCGGTCGCTGGGCTACGACCGGAACCCACTGATCTTCCACTGTGGTGGAACACACGATGCGCAACCGTTACATCCGGGCGATTTACCGCGATGCTTGATAGGGCGCCGTGATCCGGCCGCCACCGTCGGGGAAGTCAACTGCTCGCGTGAAGGAAAGCCCGTGTCTCGCCAGGCTCGGCAGGCGTGGATCGCCTGGGCCATCGCCATCATCGTCTACGTCACCTCCGTCTTCCACCGCAGCGTTCTCGGCGTCGCCGGACTGGAAGCCGCCCACCGCTTCGGGGTCGGCCCGGCCGCGCTGTCCACCTTCACCGTGCTGCAGGTCGCGGTCTACGCGAGCATGCAGATCCCGACCGGGCTGCTGGTCGACCGGTTCGGCCCGCGCGTCACGCTCACCTGCGCCGCGATCTTCCTCGGCGCGGGCGAGGCCGCGTTCGGTCTGGCCCACACCTATCCGCTCGCGCTGGTCGCTCGCGCGATCCTCGGCGTCGGTGACGCGATGACCTGGGTGAGCGTGCTGCGGGTGGCCGCCGCCAAGTTCCCGGCCCGCAACTACCCGCTGGTGGTCGCGCTGTCCTCGATGCTGGGCGGGTTCGGCAACCTCGCCGCCACCGTGCCGCTGACCATGCTGCTCGGCGCGGCGGGCTGGACCAAGACGTTCGCGATCGCGGGTCTGCTCAGCGCCGGTTACGGCGCGGTGGTCGCGGTCGGCCTGCGGGTCAAGCCGCAGCACCTGACCGACGGGCCCGCGCAGAGCATAGGCCTACGAGACGTGCTGCGCGGCGTGCGCAGCGCGTGGCGGGTGCCGGGCACCCGGCTCGGCTTCTGGACGCACTTCGCCACCATGGTCAGCCCGACCACCCTCGGCCTGCTCTGGGGCGCCCCCTACCTGATCAACACCCAGCACCTGTCCCCGGCCCAGGCCGCCGACGTGCTGGCCGGGCTGGTCGTGGTCGGCCTGGTGGCCAACCCGGTGATCGGCGCGGTCACCAGCAAGCACCGCGAGGCGCGGATGCCGATCGTGGTCGGCGCGCTGATCGCGGCCGCGCTCACCTGGACCGTGCTGCTCACCGATCCGCACTCGCTGCCGGTCGGCGTCCTGGTGGTCGCGTTCGGGTTGTTCGCGGTGGGCGGCCCGATCTCCGCGGTCGGGTTCGCGCTGGCCAGGGACTACAACCCGATGCACAGGGTGGGCACCGCGACCGGGGTGGTCAACGTCGGCGGGTTCGTCGCGACCACCATCGCCGCGCTCGGCGTCGGCTTGGTGGACAACCTGTTCGGGCCGGCCCAGCAGGCCCTGGGCTACCGGGTCGGCATGCTCGCGGTGGTCGCCGTGCTGCTGCTGGGCAGCTGGCGAGTCGCGGTCTGGTGGCGGCGGGCGCGGGCCGAGGTGTTCGCGGCCGAACACCGCGGCGAGGAGGTGCCGGTGCGGCTGCGGCTGCGCCGCTGGGACCGCGCTCCGGCCGACCCGGTCGCGGAACTCGTCTGATCGGCGCCGCCGCGAAATCGGGCGTGGCAGGATTGTCCTTCGTGTCAACCCAGCCCGCTGTTTCACCCGGACTCGTCATCGTCGACAAGCCGGCCGGCCTCACCTCACACGATGTGGTCGCCCGGCTGCGCAAGATCTTCCGCACCCGCAAGGTCGGTCATGCGGGCACGCTGGACCCGATGGCGACCGGCGTGCTCGTCGTCGGTATCGAGCGAGCCACCAAGCTGCTCGGTTACCTCGCCCTGGAACGCAAGGCGTATCTGGCCACCATCCGGCTCGGCGCGTCCACCACGACCGATGACGCCGAGGGCGAGGTCATCGAGGAGCACGACGGGTCGGGCGTGCCCGAGGAGGACATCCGGGCCGGGATCGTCCGACTGACCGGCCCGATCGAGCAGGTGCCCAGCGCGGTGAGCGCGGTCAAGATCGACGGGAAGCGGGCCTACCAACGCGTCCGGGAGGGCGAGGCGGTCGAACTGCCCGCGCGACCGGTCGTCGTGCACCGGTTCGACCTGCTCGCGCTGCGCCGCGAGGACAAGTACACCGAACTGGACGTCCTGGTCGACTGCTCGTCCGGCACGTACGTGCGCGCGCTGGCCCGCGACCTGGGCGCCCGGCTGGGCGTCGGCGGGCACCTGCGGGCGCTGTGCCGCACCCAGGTCGGCCCGTTCGGCCTGGCGCTGGCCCGCAGCATCGACGCGCTGCGCGAGGAGCCGACGCTCTCGCTGGACCTGGACGCCGCGGTGAACCTGGCCTTCCCGCGCCGCGACGTGACCGCCTCCGAGGCCGCCGCGTTCGCCAACGGGCAGCGGCTGCGCGGGGTCGGCATCGACGGCACCTATGGCGTGTTCGACCCGAGCGGCAAGGCGATCGCGCTGGCCACCGAGCAGGACGAGACCGCGCGCGGAGTTGCTCGATCCGTGCTCATCCTCGCAGTCGGCTGACCGGGCGGGGCGGCGCCGGATAGGCTGATCGCCGTGCTGCGCTGGCGAGGACTCGATCATCTGCCCGGTAGCTGGGGTCGGTGCGTACTGACCATCGGCGTGTTCGACGGAGTCCATCGTGGACACCAGGCGCTGATCGGCCGCGCCGTCAAGCTGGCCAAGGACCGTGGCCTGCCCAGCGTGGTGCTCACCTTCGACCCGCATCCCTCCGAGGTGGTGCGGCCGGGCAGCCATCCGGCGCAGCTGACCACGTTGCGGCGCAAGGCCGAACTCGTCGAGCAGCTCGGCGTCGACACCTTCTGCGTGTTGCCCTTCACCCCGGAACTGGCCAGGGTGCCGGCGGATCAGTTCGTGCACGAGGTGCTGGTGGAGCGGTTGCACGTGGCCGCGGTCGTGGTGGGGGAGAACTTCACCTTCGGCTACCGCGCCGCCGGTGACGTGCCGCTGCTGCGCACGCTCGGCCAGCGTTTCGGTTTCACCGTCGAGGACGCCAGCCTGGTCACGATCCCGAACAGCGGGGCCGAAGCGGGCACGGTGTTCTCGTCGACCTACATCCGGTCCTGCATCGACGCGGGCGACGTGGTCGCGGCGGCGGCCGCGCTGGGCCGGCCGCATCGGCTGGAGGGCATCGTGGTGCGCGGTGACGGCCGCGGCCGCGAACTCGGCTATCCCACCGCGAACCTGTCGCTGCCGCGCTACGCGGCGGTGCCCGCCGACGGCATCTATGCCTGCTGGTTCATCCGTTCCGGCCCGGACGGCGAACAACGGCGCCAGGCCGCGGTGTCGGTCGGCACCAACCCGACGTTCTCCGGACGGGAGCGGCGGGTCGAAGCGTTCGTGTTGGACACCGACGAGGATCTCTACGGCCAGCGGGTGAGTTTGGACTTCGTGCGCAGACTGCGGGACATGGAGAAGTTCGCCTCGGCCGACGCGCTCGTCGAGCAGGTGCACGCGGATGTGGCGCAGACCAGGGAGATCTTGACCGCCGAGAGCGCCTGAGCTGGTCTGTTCACCCATTCTCCGGGCAGCGGGCAGTCCCGCCTGGCAAGATAATCGAGGTCGGTCGAGGGCGGCCGGCCGGTTTCGGCGGCATTTCGGGGAGGACGAAGGTGGAGGATCCCAAGATCGTCCAACGCAACCTGGCGTTGCAACGCCAGTGGTACGGCGAACCTCTTGGGGACCGGGTCCGTCGGCTGGTGCGGGCGTTCAACGTGTCCCAGGCGAACCTGGCGGACACCCTCGGCATCAGCGCTCCCATGCTCAGCCAGGTGATGAGCGGCCGCAGGGCCAAGATCGGCAACCCGTCGGTGCTGGCCAGGCTGTTCATGCTGGAACGCAAGATCCTCATCCCGGACGTCGCTGCGGGCAAACCCGAGGCGATCAAGCAGGCCCTTGAGGACGTGCGCGACTCCAAGCCGACGGTGGGCCGGGACCTGCTGCGGGTCGACCGCGGCCAGGAGGCCAGCGCGGCCATCGCCGCGTTGCGCGACATCCTCTCCGCCGACGACCTGTCCACGGCCGCCGATCTGGTCGACGACGAGTTCCCGGAACTGGCCGATCTGCTGCGCCAGGCCAGCGAACCGCTGCCGGTGCAGAACCAGCTGCCAGCGGCGGGCCAGGTGCCCTCCGCCTGAGCCGAGCCTGAACCGAGCCTGAACCGAGCCTGATTCAAGCCAGAGCCGAGCCTGAACCGATCATGCCGAGGCTGTTCACCGCGTTTCGTCCGCCCGAAGCCGAACTGGATTCGCTCGCCACCCGTATCGCCGCGATCGTGCCGGCCGCCGAGTCGATCGTGCCGGACCTGCGCTGGACGCCGAGGGCGAACTGGCACGTCACCCTGTGTTTCCACGGCGAGGACGACGTCGCCGCCCGCTGGGCGACGTTGCTACCCCGGTTGACCGGGCTGTCCGCGCCGAGGCTGCGACTGGCCGGTGGCGGCAGGTTCGGCGGCGTGCTCTGGGTCGGCGTCCGACCGGCCGGAGCGGCCGACGGGGCGGCGCTTGCCGGCCTGGCCGAGGCGGCGGGTGCCGACCCGGCGGACTACACCGCGCACCTCACCGTGGCCCGCTGGCGGGCGCGGCCCGGCGCCCGGATCGATATTCGCGGGCTGTCCGGTCTGTTCGCGGACTACACTGGAGAGTGGTTCGCGCCAGGGGAGGTTGCACTGATGCGCAGCGAACCAGGTCCGAGGGGGCCGGAATACCACGTCGAGCAGCGGTTGGTGCTGACGGGTCAGTGACCCTTGCGCCCTGACCGGCGCCGCGTGGTGGCTGCCTGTTATCCTCGGTGTTTGGGTACGGCTGCGGTCCGTGGCGGCCGCCCTTCCCTTCTGGGAATCCCCTCGCACGGCACATGTGAACAAGGAGTACGTGAGTGGCGCTGTCCACCGAACAGAAGAAGTCGATTCTCGCCGACTACGGCGTGCACGAATCGGACACCGGCTCGCCGGAGGCCCAGGTCGCGATGCTGACCAAGCGGATCTCCGACCTGACCGAGCACCTC
>DATFHN010000157.1:0-32524 GCA_035248365.1 Pseudonocardiaceae bacterium
TAGCCGCCGATGAGGTTGCCGGACACCCCAGCCCGCAGGAACTGGCGCATGGCGTCGGCCGGTCCGGCCAGCAGCGCGGCCGGGTACTCGGGCGGGGTGACGCCCGGCGAGAACCAGCCCGCCTTGTCCTTGCCGTAGGCCTGCTGCGGGTCGCGGCCCTGGGCCCGGTGCTCGCGGGCCGCGTCGAGGTCGAAGCCGAGTTCGTGCCAGTGCACCGCCTCGGTCGCGTCGATCCCGGCGGCGTGCCAGCCGGTCACCGTGCCCGGGTTGACGCCCGCGGTCTGCCACTGCGCGGCCGACAGCGCCTGGGGCACGCCCGCGGCGATCCAGGACAGCGCCGATTCGAGGTCGAAGTTCCATCTGTGCCAGGAGAGGGCATCCGTGCGTCGCAGTCCCGCCCGCAGCCACGCGGCCATGTCGGCGGGCCTTGGCGGCCAGTCCGGTTCTTCGTACGGTTCCTCGTTCACAAGCGCTGTTCACTCCTCCTTCGGCCTTCAGTGTCACCGATCAACGTCGCGCTGGCTAGAATCCATGGTCATGGTCGGCGAACGGCCTGGCGTGTTCCGCTGGTTGTACTACGCCTACGGAGGTGGGCTCGGGCCGCGCTACGCCCAGTGGGTCCTGCACGACCTGACCAGCCGGGGCTGGCTGATCCGGCACGTGCTGCGCACGCTGGTGCAGTGCCTGCCCGCGTTCCTGCTGCTGCTCCTGCCCGCCGACCCGGGAACCCTGTTCCTGATGATGGTGATCGTGCTGTTCGGCGCGCTGTTCATGTCGGTGTCCTACGCGCACGAGTCCCGTCGCCACCGCCTCTACAAACACGGGTTCATACCCGAGCTGGTGCTGGACCGGTCGGACGATTGAGCTGCGTCGATGCCCCGCTGTGGGCTATTTGTCAGCTTGTCGTGACGAGATCGTGAAGTGTCCATACCGCGCATACATCCCCTGGTCGTGTTCAACTTGTTCAGCCCGGGTCGTCCGGTGCCGATGCCCCGGTGGTGACCATGCCCGAACAGAAGCGGCGGCCGCGCCCAGTCGAAGAACTGGTAGGTGACGCGATCCGCGCGCTTGGTCATGTCCCGGTCGAGGACATGACGGCCACGCTCAGTGCGGCGTGGACCGCGGTGAGCATTTGCCAGTCGGTGAGCCAGCTGCTCGCCAAGCTGCACCGCAACGACACCGTCATCGACGGAGTGATCAGCGGCTACATCGACGACGAGTCCGGCAACGCCTACTCCGACGCGGCCGAATGGGCCGAGGTGATGGTGCGCGCGCTGCGCGGCTCGACCAGCCTGCCCGAGAACATCGAGGCGGTGGCCATCGACTCGGCGCAGCTGCCCAGCGATCCGCTCGACGCCGACGACGAGACCGAACTGGTCAACGCGATGATGGATCTCGGCGGCGCGCTGAACATCATCTGCGGCTGGGCGCGCGGCAACGCGACCCTGGAGGGCGACAGACGGGCGTGCACCACGGTTTCCGCGTGCGGCTTGGAGTTCTATCGCGCTTACGAAGGCCGAAATTCCTAGTCGGGATTTATTTCCGCACCACACCGGGGACAACGGGTGGGCGGTTCGGCCTCGACGAACCGCCCGCACTCGGGACAGACCGAGGTCAGCCAGCAGACCGGATCACCGCCGAGATCGGCGGCTTGGGGTTTTCCCAGGCGTCGCAACTCCTCAGCGAGCACTTCGGCCTGACTGTGCTCGATGTCCTTGGTCGCGGTGAGCAGGGTCAACGTCTTCGCCGAGCCATGTTCGGCCAGTTCGTGCAGCGCCTGCTGGCCTTCCTCGGTGCCGAGTTCGGCCCGGTAGCGCTTGGCGAACTCGGTGAATTTGGCCGGGTCGTGGCCATACCACTTGCGCAGGTCGGCCGATGGCGCCACGTCCTTGAACCAGGTGACGCCGGCGAGCTTCTCCTTGCTCATCCCGCGCGGCCACACCCGGTCCACCAGCACCAGGTCGCCGTCGGCTTCGGCGAGGTCGTACACCCGGGTGATCGCAATCGTGCGCGCCGTCATCCCACCATTATGCCGCGCCCGGCACGACCACAGTGCCTTCCGCGCTGGTGACCAGAATGGGCGGGTCGAGAACGTCCGAAGCGGACGGTCCGCGTTCCGGCGCGGCCCGGCAGATCACCCTGGCTTCGAAGGTGATGCCGCGCGAGCGGCTGCCGATCCTGGTCAGCGTCGCGGTCGCCTCGATCATGTCGCCGGCCTGGATCGGGGCCAGGAACTCGACCGAGGAGTACCCGGCGAACAGGCCCTCGTCGCCGTCGGTGCGGATGCACAGCTCGGTGGCGACGTCGCCGAACAGGCCCAGCCCGTAGGCGCCGTCGACCAGGTTGCCGCCGTAGTGGGCGTGCGCGTAGGGCACGTAGCGGCGGTGGGTAACCGAAAAACCGACCTTGCGGACGTCAGACACCGGCGGGGGCTCCGATCTTCTGGGTGATGGCGTGCACGAGGTAGGAGGCGACCTCGCCGGGGGTGGTGCCCCGGCCGAAGACCCGGTCGACGCCGAGTTCACCGGCCATCAACGGGTCGAACCGCGGCCCGCCGACCACGAGCATGGGCCGCTTGTCCCCCATGGCCTCGCGGAACGCGGCCGACATCTCCTGGGTGTTGAGCAGGTGCGCGTCCCGCTGGGTGACCACCTGCGAGACCAGCACCGCGTCGGCCTTCTCGGCCCGGGCACGCTTGACCAGCTCGGGCACGCCGACCTGGGCGCCGAGGTTCACCACCCGCAGTTCGCGGTAGTACTCAAGGCCCTTCTCCCCCGCGAAACCCTTGATGTTGAGGATCGCGTCGATGCCGACGGTGTGCGCGTCGGTGCCGATGCAACCGCCGACGATGACCAGCTTGCGCTGCAAGGTGTTCTTCACCGCCGAGTTCACCTCGGACGGCGTGAGCAGCGGGTACTCCCGTTCGACGACCTTCACCTCGTCGAGGTCGACGATGTGCTGCACCGAGCCGTAGACCACGAAGAAGCTGAAGTCCTTGCCGATCGGATGCGAGTGCACGACCAGCGCCGGGTCCATACCCATCTTGTTGGCCAGCTGCTGCGCGGCGCCATCGGCACGCGGGCCGTGCGGAACCGGCAGGGTGAAGGAGAGCTGCACCATGCCGTCGCCGGTGGCGTCGCCGTACGGACGCACGTAACGCTTCTCGCTCATGCTCCGGCCTCCAGGATCTCCGCCGCTGGGTTGAGGTAGTCGCCGGCCTTCTCGACCACTCCGTCGGCGCCCTTTCCGCCGTCGGGCGGGCGTTTCATCAGGCCGAAGGTGCCGCTGGCGATGGCGTTGAGCAGGCCGCCGTCGATGATCCGCTCCAGCAGGTCGACGGCCTCGCCGAGCACCTGGTGGGAGCGCTTGACGATGAAACCGTCCTTGCTCGGGTGGAAGTCCTCGCCGAGGTTGCCTGCCGCGTTGAGGATGTAGCGGACGTTGTCCAGGGCCAGGTCGCGGTCGGACAACCAGGGCGTGACAACGGCTTCGGTCATCATGCCGACCAGCAGGATCGACTGTCCGGTGAGGACACCGGCCAGGTTGAACAGGCCGTCGAGCAGGTAACCGCGGAACACGTTGCCGGTCATGTGCTTGGTCGGCGGCATCCACTTCAGTGGCGCGTCCGGGAACAGTTCGCGGGCCAGCAGGGCGTGCGCGAGTTCGAGCCGGAACGAGTCGGGCAGGTCCGGGTTGATCTCGAAGGCGTGGCCGAGGCCGAGCAGTTCGTCGGGCAGCCCGGCTTCGTGCGCGAAGCATTCGTTGAGCAGCTGGGAAACCGTGACCGTGTGCGCGGCTTCGACGGCGTCGGCCGTGGTGAGGTAGTTGTCCTCGCCGGTGTTGATGATGATCCCGGCCCGCGCGTGCACCTGGCGGGAGAAGCGCTGGTCGACGAAGGTGCGGATCGGGTTGATGTCGCGGAACAGGATGCCGTACATGGAGTCGTTGAGCATCATGTCCAGGCGCTGCAACCCGCCCAGCACCGCGATCTCCGGCATGCACAGGCCGGAGGCGTAGTTGGTGAGCCGTACGTAGCGGCCTAGTTCGGCGGACACCTCGTCGAGAGCCGCGCGCATGATGCGGAAGTTCTCCTGGGTGGCATAGGTTCCGGCGAAGCCGTGATGGGTGGCGCCCTCCGGGACGTAGTCCAAAAGGGACTGTCCGGTGGAGCGGATCACCGCGATCACGTCGGCGCCGGCGCGGGCCGCGTTGGCGGCCTGCACCACGTCCTCGTCGATGTCGCCGGTGGCCACGATCAGGTAGATCCACGGCCGCTGGGGCGGATCGCCGAGCGTGCGGACCAGGTCGGCGCGTTCGGCGCGGCGGCCGTCGATGGTGGCGATGCCGCCCGCGATCGCGGTGCGGGCGAGGTCGGCGGCGCGGGCACGGTCGGCGCCGGTCGGGACGGTGTAGGTGATCTGACCGGCCGCCGTGGCCTCGGCGAGTTCGGGGAGCGTTCCGAGGTTGTGTTCGCGCAGTGCGTGGAACACGGGCAGCGCCGCGCCAGTCTCCAGGCCGCAGTGCCCGCGCACGGTATCGACGACCCGGTTCACCCAGGGCACGTCACCGGCCCGGTGCGCGGTGTCCGCACCGGTGATGCCGGCCAGCCGCAGCGTGGCCCGCTCGACGGCGACCGTGGTGTGCGCCCGAGCCAGCGAAATCACCGGCTCAGCCGCCTTCGCGGCCAGGGCTCGTGCCTTGGCCACCACAGCCGGATCGAGGTCCAACCGACCCATACCAACCCTCCTCGTCACTCAGGGACCGAACGCGCCGTGCTGGTAGATCACCGTGCCGCGCTTGACCGTTTGCAGGCACATGGGCAGTTCGTCTTCCGGCCGCAGCGATGGCAGCGGTGGCACACCCGAACGCGGATCGGTCGACCATCGCTGAACGCGGTTGTCGGCCGACGGTGCGACCAGTTCGCCGACTCGCCAGATCGCGTAGGTCGCGGGCGCGCCGGGGGCCAGGGTGCCCGCCAGGCCGTCGTTGACGCCCGCCGCGCGCCAGCCACCCCGGGTGTGCGCGGTGAACGCGGCGCGGGCGGAGATGCCGAAACCTTCGGTCTGGTGGGCGATCGCGGCCCGCACGGTCTCCCATGGCTCGACCGGGGTGACCGGCGTGTCCGAGCCGAAGGCGAGTGTGACGCCTGCCGAGGCGAGCGTGGCGAACGGATTGAGCGTTGCCGCGCGCTTGGCGCCGAGGCGCTGCGCGTACATGCCGTGCTCGCCGCCCCAGGTCGCGTCGAACAGCGGCTGCACCGAGGCGATCACGCCCCAGCGAGCCAGCTGTTCGGCCTGTTCGGCCGAGACCATTTCCAGGTGTTCGATGCGGTGCCCGCGCGCGGCGAGCGCGGTCAGGCCAAGGGTTTTCTCGGCCTGTGCGAAACCGTCCACAATGGCCGCGACGGCGGCGTCGCCGATGGCGTGGAACCCGGCCTGGATGCTCGCCTCGCTGCACGCGATCAGGTGCGCGGCGACCTGGTCGGCGGTGAGATAGGTGGCGCCGAGGTTGTCCGGGTCGTCGGCGTAGGGAGCGGTGAGAGCCGCGGTGCGCGAGCCGAAGGCGCCGTCCACGAACAGGTCGCCGGCCAGGCCGGTCGCGCCGACTCGCTTGGCCAGGCCCGCGTCGGCCAGTTCGCCCCAGTAGCCGATCACGTCCACGGTGTCGTCGGCGACGAGTTCGAGCAGTTCGGCGAAGTCGGCCGGGCTGGAGATGTTCGGGCCCGCGCACTCGTGCACGGCGGCGATGCCCTTGGACGCGGCGTGCCGGAGGAACCCGAGCTGGGTGGCGCGGCGCTGGTCCGGGTCCAGACCGGCGAGCGCGGCCGTGCGCACGGCGTGGTGCGCGTCGCGGGTCAGCGGCCCCTGCGCCGACCAGCCGCTCTCACCGGCGGCGTCCGGTGCGAGGTCGACCAGCGCGGAGGAGACCAATGCGGAGTGCACGTCGATACGGGAGAGGTAGACCGGCGAGGCGCCGCAGATCGCGTCGAGTTCGTCGCGGGTCGGCGGGCGGCGCTCCGGCCAGTTGGTCTCGTCCCAGCCGTGGCCCCAGATGAGCCTGCCGGGCTGCGCCCGCACCTGGTCGGCGACCAGGTCCAGGCACTCCGCGAGGGTGCCCGCGCCGCGCAGGTCGAGCCCGTCGAGCAGCAGTCCGCTCGCGGTCGCGTGCACGTGCGCGTCCACGAACGCGGGTGTGACGAAGTGCCCGTCGAGATCGACGATGGCGGCGTCCGGATGGATGGCCCGGCCCGGTTCGTCCAGGCCGATCCAGGTGATCACACCGTCGGTGACCGCCATGGCGGTGGCATCCGGCGCGGCCGGCGCGTAGATCCGGCCACCGAGCAGCAACTGCGTACGCGTCATGTGTGGAGAGTCTGCCCTTCCCTGGCCTCGAACAAGCCGCGAACCCCCGGCTCGTCGCGCAGCAGGTTCAGGGCGAATTCGGCGTGACCGGGCACGTAGCCGTTGCCGATGAGCATCTCCACGTCGGCGGCGACTCCCTCGGCGCCGAGCGCGGCGGCGGAGAACGAGGTGGCCATCGAGAAGAAGATCACCGTGCCGCCGTCGGCGGTGGCCAGAATGGCGCCGTGTTCGCAGCCGGGCACGTCGACGCAGACCACGGTCACGTCGACTTTCTCGCCGATCGCGGCGGCCAGCGCAACCGGGTCACGGGCGTCGGCGATGACGGTCTCGCCGGCGAGACCCGAAGCGCGCAGTGTGTGGGCTTCGCGATCATTGGGTACCAGACCCACGAGGCGACCCGCGCCAGCCCGGCGGGCGGCGGCCAACGAGAGGGAACCGGACTTGCCGGCCCCGCCGAGCACGCACACCGTCGGCGCGTGTCCGCGTTCGGTCGCCTTACGACGTACGACCCGGTCGGTGAGCGCGGGCGCACCGCACACGTCGAGCACGGACAGCGCGAGCGGTTCGGGCAGATCGGACGGAAGCACCGCGGCGATGGAACGACCGAACAGGACGGCCGTGCCCTGGCAGGGCACCTGTTCACCGAGACCGTCCCAGTCGCGCAGGCCGTCGGTGATGCGCAGCGGGGTGAGGGTCAGCGAGACGAGCGTGGCGACGCGATCGCCGACGCGCAGACCCAGCGGCGAGTCCGGACCGACCGCCGCGACCCGCCCGAGCAGCATGCCGCCCGACCCGGTGACCGGGTTCTGCATCTTGCCCCTGGCCTCGATGATGTCGAGTACGGCCTGACGGACGGCGTCGCCGGTGCCGTTGGCCTCGCGGAGCTGCCGGTAGGAGGCGGCGTCGAGGTTGAGCCGTTCGACCGCGATGACGACTTCGTCGGCTCGCGGCGTGGGGTCGGTGTCCAGGCGGCGCGCCTGTTGCGGCAGCACACCGGCCGGTTCGAGGACCCGGTGCAGGCCAATGGGAGACGTCGACACCGTCACACCCCTCCAAGGAAGATTTACGTCATCTGGATGCCATGGCAGTATATATTTACGCGATCCAGACGCTGAGGAGAAGGTATGACACTCGCCGTCGACGCCACCAGCCAGGCGACCACCGTCGCCAACGCTGTGGAACAGGCCGCCCGCCAGCCCTATGAGTACGTTCGGCGCGAACTCGTCGAACCGGACTGGCGACGATTCCCTGGCTGGCGCGACGTCACCGAGGCCCAGTGGCGGGACGCGCAGTGGCAGCGCGTGCACTGCGTGAAGAACATCAAGCAGCTGCGCGCTCTGATGGGTGACCTGCTCGACGAGCGCTTCTACACCGACCTGGCCAAGGACCAGGAGCAGCTGGCCACCATGTCGATGCTGGTGCCGCCGCAGATGCTCAACACGATGGCCCCGAACGCCGAGGTGACCCACTTCACCGACGCGTTCTACGCCGACCCGATCCGCCGCTACATGATCCCGGTCAGTTCCGACCGGGACCCGAACTGGCCGAGCCACCCGTACGCGACGCGCGACTCGCTGCACGAGGCCGAGATGTGGGTCGTCGAGGGGTTGACCCACCGCTACCCCACCAAGGTGCTGGCCGAACTGCTGTCCACCTGCCCGCAGTACTGCGGGCACTGCACCCGGATGGATCTGGTCGGCAACTCGACGAACACGGTCGACAAGCACAAGCTCTCGCTCAAGCCGGTCGACCGGCAGGACGCGATGATCGACTACCTCAAGCGCACGCCCGGCGTGCGCGACGTGGTCGTCTCCGGCGGTGACGTGGCCAACGTGCCGTGGCACCAGCTCGAAGCCTTCCTGATGCGGCTGCTGGACATCGAGACCGTGCGCGACATCCGGCTGGCCACCAAGGCGCTGGCCGGGCTGCCGCAGCACTGGTTGCAGCCGCGCGTTGTCGAAGGTCTGGCGCGAGTGGCCGGGACGGCGCGGCGGCGCGGCGTGAACCTGGCCATCCACACCCACGTGAACCACGCCCAGTCGGTGACCCCGCTGGTCGCGGAGGCCACCCACGCGGCGCTGGACGCGGGCGTGCGGGACGTGCGCAACCAGGGCGTGCTGATGCGCGGCGTGAACGCCACCCCGAACGACCTGCTCGACCTGTGCTTCGCGTTGCAGGGCGAGGCGAACATCCTGCCGTACTACTTCTACATGTGCGACATGATCCCGAACGCCGAGCACTGGCGGACCGCGGTGTGGGAAGCGCAGGAGCTGCAGCACGCGATCATGGGTTACCTGCCCGGTTACGCGACCCCGCGCATCGTCTGCGACGTGCCCTACGTCGGCAAGCGCTGGGTGCACCAGCTCGCCTCCTACGACCGGGAGCTGGGCGTTTCCTACTGGACCAAGAACTACCGCACCGGCATCGAACTCGAAGACGCCGAGGCGCTGGCCCGCCAGTACCCGTACTACGACCCGATCGGCACCTTGCCGGAAACGGGACAGCGACACTGGGCCGAGCAGTAGATCTCTAGACTGGGCGCGTGCGATCACCGAACCAACGGCTGAAATGGTCCATCCTCGCCGTTGTTCTGGTGATCGCGGCGTTCGTGCTGGTCACCGACCAGCCGGTGGTCGCGCCCACTCCGGTCAGGCACGTCGGCCCGCCGTCGAACGCGCCGCTGGCCGTGGTCGCCATGGGCGATTCGACGATCTCCGGTGAGGGTGCGGGCGACTACACCGCGAGCACCAACGGCGCGAACGGTGACTGGTGTCACCGTTCGCCGCACGCGGAGATCGAGGACGTCACGGTCGTCGGCGCGGTGAAGCGGTTCAACCTGGCCTGTTCCGGGGCGGACTCGCCGGTCATCGGGCTCGGCAAGACCACGCACTACACCGAACCGTCGCAGGCCGCGCAGCTGGCGCCGATCGCGGCCCGCAACCGGATCACCGCGATCCTGGTCGGCGATGGGGCCAACGACGACCCGCACTTCTCGCAGATCGTCAACTCCTGCATCCAGGCGTTCTTCGCGCGCAACCAGAAGGGGTGCAGCGGCGGCTTCACCGGAGTGTGGCAGCACAAGGTCGACACGATGGTCCCGAAGGTGGAAAAGGTGTTGCGGGACATCGAAACCGTGATGACCCATGCCGGCTACTCCCCCGGCAGCTACCAGCTGGTGTTGCAGGGCTATGCCGCGCCGATCGGCCCGGACATCGCCCCCGGCCTCGACGGACTCGCCGGGTGTCCTTTTCAGACGGTCGACCTGAAGTGGGTGCGCAACACCGGCATCGAGATCCTGGACAAGGGACTGGCCAAGGCCGCGCGCACGAGCGGAGCGCGGTTCCTGGATCTGGCCAGCGCGGGCATCGGGCACGAGGCGTGTTCCGGTGGCAACGCGGCCAAGGGTGAGTGGTTCACCCGGCTGACCGTGGCCTGGCAGGACGTCAACAACTCGCAACGCGCCGCGCACGCCCTCCAGTCCTCGTTCCACCCCAACGCCGCCGGTTACGCCGCGTTCGCGCAGTGCCTTTCCGCGTTCCTGCCCACCACCAACCAGGCCGCGGCCTGCCTGCCCGGCCAGGACGGCGTGCTCCATCCGGCGCCGACCATCGGCGCGGGAGGTTGACGCTTCGGTCGTGGCCGTAGCGTCACCGGCCTAGCCTGGACGTCATGGAGAACATCGGTCTCGCCGAGGTCGCCGCCGTGCTGGCCGAACCGAGCCGGGCCACCATGTGCCTCGCCCTGCTCGACGGTCGCGCGTGGACGGTCGGCGAACTGGCCAGAACCGCGGAAGTGGCGCCGTCGACCGCGACCGAGCACGTGCACCGGCTGACCGAGGCCGGGTTCGTGGCCGCCGTGCGGCAGGGCAGGCACCGGTACGTGCGGATCGAGGACGAGCGGGTCGCCGAGCTGATCGAACGGCTCGCCCAGCACGCCGACCACCATCCGCCGCGCGGGCTGCGGGCCAGCATCCGGGCAGGCAAGCTGGCGCTGGCCCGCACCTGCTACGACCACCTGGCCGGACGCCTCGGCGTCGCGCTGCGCACCGGCATGATCGAGGCCGGTATCCTCGACGTCGAGCACGGCCTGAACCTGACCGAGGACGGCGCGAAAACCGTTGCCACGCTGGGCATCGAACCGGTCCGGTCGAGCAAACGGCCGCTGCTGAAGGAATGCCTCGATTGGACGGAGCGGCGCGAGCATCTCAGCGGCAGCCTGCCCTCCGCGCTGTTGCACCGCGCGGTCGACGCCGGCTGGCTGCGGTTGACCGGTAACCGGGCCGTCGCGATCAACGACTCGGCCCGCGAACCGCTGGCCAGGCTCGGCGTCGACATCGACCTGGTCAGCGCCAGGTAACTGGCACCGCGACCGGGCCACGGGTGGACAGCGGCGGCCGCCAGACGATCTTCTCGGGAGGAATCGCCAGGTCGAGCGTGGGGAACCGGGCCAGCAGGCCGCGCAGCGCGACCTCGGCCTCCAACCGGGCCAGCGCCGCGCCGAGGCAGAAGTGGATGCCGTGGCCGAACCCGAGCTGCGCGCCCTCGCGCCGGGTGATGTCGAACTTCTCCGGCTCCTTGAACACCAGCGGGTCGCGGTTGGCGGCCGAGGTCTGCGCGACGACGCCCTCGCCCTTCTTGATCACCGTGCCCGCGATCTCGACGTCCTCCAGTGGCACGCGCAGCAGCGAGTTCTCGATCGGGCCGTCGTAGCGCATGATCTCCTCGATCGCGCTGGGCGTGAGGTCCGGGTCGGCGCGCAGCGCGGCCAGTTGATCGGGGTGGGTGAACAGCAGGACCAGGCCGGTGCCGAGCAGGGTGACCGTGGTCTCGTGCCCGGCCAGCAGCAGCTGGCTGCCGAGGTCGACCAGCTCGGCGTCGGTGAGCCGGTCGTCGCCTTCCTGGGCGTGCACGAGCGCGCTGAGGATGTCCTCGCCGGGGTTGTCGCGTTTGGCCACGACGAGTTCGAGCATGTCGCGGGCGCCGTCCGCGCGGGCCTGCTCGACGAGTTCCGGCGTGTAGGACAGCGGCGTGACGATCACCTGCGACCACTGTCCGAACCGTTCCCGGTTGCCGAACGGGACACCGAGGATCTCGCACATCACCGCGGTCGGCAGCGGGAACGCGAAGTGCTCGATCACGTCGGCCGGCGGGGCCAGCGTCGCCATGGTGTCGAGCAGATCGTCGGTGATGCGCTGGATCATCGGGCGTAACGCGGCGATCTTGCGCGCGGTGAAGGCCTGGGCCGCGAGTCTTCGCAACCGGGTGTGGTCGGGCGGGTCGAGGTTGAGGATGCTGCGCTCACCGGTGGAGAAATCGCCGGGCTGGATCAGGCACGGAGCACCGTCGTAGAGCAGGGCGCGGCTGAACCGAGGATCGGACAGCACCAGGCGGGCGTCCTCGTAGCGGGTGACCAGCCAGCCTTCGTGGCCGCTGGGAAAGCTCACCCGGAGAATCGGCTCGGAATTCTCGTACAGCTCGCCGGTGGGAGTGGCCGGATCGGTTTTCACGGCCGGAAATGGGGATGCCATAACCGGCCATGTTCCACTGCCGACGTCACCGCCGGGTCACACCGCGGGGGGTCGTGCCTCGAATGGAGTAGACAAAACCACCGTGGTGCGAGTGGAGACGTTGGCGGCTTCGCGGATCTGCCGCAGCAATTCCTCCAACGCCAACGGTGACGCGACCCGCACCACCAGCACATAGGACTCGTCACCGGCGACCGAATAGCAGGATTCGATCTGCGCCAAATGTTGCAACCGGGCCGGATAATCGTCCGGTGCGGCCGGATCGATCGGGGTCAGCGAGATCAGCGCGGTCAGCGGCAAATCGAGTTCGCTGTAATCGACGCGCGCGGCATAACCATGCAACACGCCCCGTTGTTCGAGCCGCCGGACCCGCTGGTGCACCGCGGACACGCTCAACCCGACGCGCTCGGCCAGATCGGTGAAACTGCATCTGCCGTCGACCACCAATTCGCGCAGAATCGCGCGATCGATCGGCTCAAGCCCGCTGCTCATACCGCGACCAGCCCATGTGGACGGTTGTTGACCGATTCGACGCCGGTCTCGGTGACCACCACGATGTCCTCGATCCGCGCGCCCCACCGGCCGGGCAGGTAGATGCCGGGCTCGATGCTGAACGCCATGCCCGCCTCGACCGCGAGCGTGTTGCCGCCGACGATGTAGGGGTCCTCGTGCACGTCCAGGCCGATGCCGTGGCCGGTGCGGTGGATGAAGTACTCGCCGAAACCGGCGTCGGCGATCACGTCGCGCGCGGCCGCGTCGATCGCCTCGGCGCTCACGCCCGGCCGGACCGCGTCGACGGCGGCCTGCTGCGCGCGCCGCAACACCGCGTAGGTGTCGGCCACGTCGGCGTGGGACGGCTCGCCGAGCACGTAGGTGCGGGTGGAGTCGGAGTTGTAGCCGGACGCGACCGGGCCGCCGATGTCCACGACCACCACGTCCCCGGCCTCGATCACCCGGTCGGACACCTCGTGGTGCGGGCTGGCGCCGTTCGGCCCGGACCCGACGATCACGAACTCGGCTTCGGCGTGCCCTTCGGCCACGATCGCGGCGGCGATGTCGGCGGCCACGTCGGCCTCGGTGCGGCCTGCGCGCAGCCATTCGCCGACCCGGGCGTGTACGCGGTCGATCGCGGCACCGGCCTCGCGTAGCGCGGCGATCTCGGCCTCGTCCTTGCGCATCCGCAGTTCGCGCAGCACCGGTCCGGCCAGCACCTGACCGACACCGGGCGCCTCGTCGCGCAGGCCCAGCACGTGCAGCGCGGGCGTCATGTCCGAGACGGCAAGGCGCGTCGCGCCGCCGCCGAGCACGCCGTGCGCCAGCTTGTAGGGGTTCTCGCCGTCGACCCAGGTCGCGACCCGCACGCCGAGTTCGCCGGTCGGCACGTCCGCGTAGCCGGGTGCTTCCAGTTTCGGCACGATCAGCGTGGGGACCGCGTCGACGCCGTCGGCGGGCAGCACGAACGCGGTCAACCGCTCGAAGGAGGACCCGACCGCGCCGAGCAGGTAGCGCAGGTCCGAGCCGGGCGTGACCACCAGGGCGTCCACCCCGGCCCGGGCGGCGGCCTGGCGTGCGCGCAGCAGCCGCGCGGCCAGTGCTGACTGTGTCGACATGACCGAGGAGCCTAGTGGTCAAGCGCCCGAATGCGGTGTGGCGGTAGGTTGCCCGATATGACCACGGCCCCGTTGGCCCTGCTCGACTCGGCCAGCCTGTATTTCCGCGCTTACTACGCGTTGCCCGATTCGATGACCGCACCGGACGGCACGCCGGTCAACGCGGTGCGCGGCTTCACCGACACCATCGCCAGGATCGTCACCGACCGGCGCCCGAGCAGGCTGGTCGCGTGCATGGACGCGGACTGGCGCCCGGCGTTCCGGGTGGCCGCGCTGCCCAGCTACAAGGCGCACCGGGTGGCCGAGGAGTTGCCGGAAGGCGACGTCGAGGAGGTGCCGGACACGCTCACCCCGCAGGTGCCGATCATCCGCGACGTGCTCGCCGCGTTCGGCATCGCCACCGCCGAGGCCGACGGCTACGAGGCGGACGACGTGATCGGCACGCTCACCGCGACCGAAGCCGCCGCCCCGGTCGAGGTGATCACCGGCGACCGCGACCTGTTCCAGGTGATCCGCGAGGAGCCGACCCGCGCGGTGGTCATCTACGTCGGCAAGGGCTGGGCCAAGGCGGAAACCCTGGGCACCGCCGAACTGGCCGAGCGCTACGCCCTCCCGGCCACCCATCCCGGCCCGGCTTACGCGGACATGGCCGTGCTGCGCGGCGACCCGTCCGACGGCCTGCCCGGCGTCGCAGGCATCGGCGAGAAGACGGCAGCCAAGCTGATCACCCAGTACGGCAGCCTCACCGGCCTGATCCAGGCCGCGATCGACAAGGACAAGGCGCTGCCCCCGAAGACCATCGCCCGGCTCGAAGAGGCCGCCGCGTACCTCACGGCCGCGCCCGGCGTGGTCAACGTGGTCACCGACGCGCCGATCGTGATGGACCGCCCGGACGACGTCCTCCCCGCCGAGCCGGTCGACCCGGACCGGCTGGCCGAACTGCGCGAACGCTGGGGCCTCGGCCAGTCCATCGACCGGCTCACCAAGGCACTGGCCAACAACCCGCACTGAACCGGTTACGTAGGCTGGTGGCATGGAGTTCACCTGCGCTGCCGTGCTGTTCGACGCCGACGGAACCCTCATCGACTCGATCCCCGCCGTGGAACGCGCCTGGCGAACCTGGTCGACCGAGTACGGTTTCGACCCCGAGGAAATCCTGGCCGTCTGCCACGGCCGCCCCTCGGCGGAAACCATCATCGAACTGGTCCCCGGCGACGGCTTCCAGGCCGCGCTGGCCCGGCTGGACGACCTGGAGGTCAGCGACACGCACGGCGTGCGCGCCTATCCGAACTCGCGCGAACTGCTGGATGCGCTCAGCGACGCGGGCCTGCCCTGGGCGGTGGTCACCTCGGGCAATCTCGCGCTGGTGACCGCGCGGCTCAAGGCCGCCGAACTGCCGACGCCGGAAGTGCTGGTGACCGCGGACTCGGTGACCAATGGCAAACCCGACCCCGAGGGCTACCTGCTCGCCGCGCGCAAACTCGGCGTCGACCCGGCGCGGTGCGTGGTGATCGAGGACGCGCCGGCCGGAGTGCGCGCGGGCAAAGCCGCCGGGGCGAAGGTCATCGCGGTGACCACCTCGCACCCGGCCGGCGAACTGGGCGCGGCCGACGTGATCGTGCCCGAGGTGAGCGCGGTGTCCTGGGCGGACGGTCGACTGTCCACCCAGGACTGAAGCGGCCGGAGCGTCAGTTCGGTTCGGCGACCTCGTAGAGGCCGTCGGTGGACTTCACGGTGACCTGGACGTGCTTGGTCTGGCCGCCGATGGTCGCGGTGCACTGGAAGGAGTTGCCGACCGTCACTGCCTCGTCCGACGGGCAGGTCACGTTGGTGGCGTTGTCCTTGTAGCTCTGGTTGAGGATCCTGGTGACGCCGTTCTGCAGGTCGCTCTGGCTGAGCACCTGCTTGTTGAGAAAGCCCGGCCACACGAACGCGGCGATCGCCACCAACGCGATGACCACCACGCCGACGCCGATGCCGATCCACAGGCCGGTCTTGGGCTTGCCGCCGGGCTGACCGGTGAAGTTCGGCTGCTGACCGTACTGCTGCTGGCCGTAACCGGGCTGCTGACCGTAGGCCGGGTACTGCTGCGTCGGGTTCGGCTGCTGGCCGTAGGGCGACTGCTGTTGTTCCTGGCCGCCGTACTGCGGCTGCTGCCCATAGCCGGGCTGCTGGCCGTATTGCGGCTGCTGTTGCCCGTACTGCGGCTGCTGGCCGTACTGGGGCTGCTGCCCGTAACCGGGTTGCTGACCGTAACCCGGCTGCTGGGCCGGGAAGCCGCCCGAACCCGGCGCGCCCTCGGCGCCCGGAGGCTGCGGTCCACCGTAGGACGGTTGCTGACCCCACTGCTGTGGATCATTCCCGCCCGGCGGGCCGTACGGGCTGGTCATCTTCTGCCTCCCAGGTCGGGGTCACGTCTGGCCGATCAAACCACAACTTGCCGGACTTGCCCCACTCGCCCGGCCATCGTGAACACACCTTTATCAGGCGGGCATCACGTCATGCCCATGGCGACGACGCCACGCCGGATCGCGGTCACCGCCCGGCCCGCTGCGATACCGACCGGGTCGTTCGCCTCGACCACCTCGCGGATCTGATCGAGCAGGTCGACGACCTGCCTGCACCAGCGCACGAAGTCACCGGCGCCCAGTTCCTGGCCGTTCGTCTCGGCCGCGAGCAGCACCTTCTCCAGCGCTTCTCCGCGCGTCCAGCGGAAGATCGGCCAGGCGAACCCGGCGTCGGGTTCGCGGGTGCCGTCCAGCTTGTGCCTGCGCTCGTCGGCCTCGAGCGAACCCCACAACCGGACCGTTTTCAGCAGTGCGTCGGCGACCGCGCCGTCGGGCACTCGCGCGTCCACCGCCGATTCCCGCCGCGACTCGAAGACCAGCGCGGACACCACCGCGGCCAGTTCGGCCGGGCCGAGGCCGACCCAGATCTCCTCGCGCAGGCATTCGGCGACCAGCAGGTCGGACTCGGAGTACAGCCGGGCCAGGCGACGGCCGTGCGAGGTGACCGCATCGCCGCTGGCCGCGAGGTAGCCGCGTTCGGCGAGCAGGCGCCGGATCCGGTCGAACGCGCGGGCCAGCGAGTGCGTGGTGGCCGCGACCTTCTGGCGCAGCCGCTCGGTGTCGGCCTCCAGCCGGTAGTAGCGCTCGGCCCAGCGAGCGTGATCCTCGCGCTTCTCGCAGCCGTGACACGGATGCTGGCGCAACGCGCGGCGCAGCGCCGCCAGTTCCGCGTCGTCGGCCGCGCCGGAGCGGCGGCGTTCCCGCGCTGGCACGTCGATCCCGGTGTTGCGCAGGCTGGACGCGAGGTCCCGGCGCGACTGCGGCGAGCGCACGTTGACCTGCTTGGGCAACCGCATCCGGCCCAGTGACTCGACCGGGCTCGGGAAGTCGGCGACCGAGAGCCGCCCGGCCCAGCGGTCCTCGGTGACCACCAGCGGATCGACGCCGGGGTCGACGACGACGGCAAGCCCGGAACGGCGCCCGGTCGGCACCGCGATCACATCGCCCTTGCGCAACCGCTCCAGCGACTCGGCCGCTTCGGCCCTGCGCGACGCGGAGTTCTGCCGCGCCAAGGCTTTCTCCCGGTCGGCGATCTGCTTGCGCAGCTTCATGTACTCCTCGAAGTCGCCGAGATGGCACCGCATCTGCTCGGCGTATCCGGCGAGGCCTTCGGTGTTGCGGTCGATCTGCCGGGACAGGCCGACGACCGAACGGTCGGCCTGGAACTGGGCGAAGGACTGCTCAAGCAGGTCGCGCGCCTTGTCCGCGCCGAACTGGCCGACCAGGTTGATCGCCATGTTGTAGCCGGGCCGGAACGAGGAGCGCAGCGGGTAGGTCCGGGTCGATGCGAGCCCACCGACCTGCTTGGGATCGACGCCCGGCTGCCAGAGCACGACCGCGTGCCCCTCCACATCGATGCCGCGACGGCCGGCGCGGCCGGTCAGCTGGGTGTACTCGCCGGGCGTGAGGTCGACGTGCGCCTCGCCGTTGTACTTGACCAGCTTCTCCAGCACCACGGTGCGGGCGGGCATGTTGATGCCCAGCGCCAGCGTCTCGGTGGCGAACACCACCTTGACCAGGCCGCGGACGAACAGCTCCTCCACGGTCTCCTTGAACGTGGGCAGCAAGCCGGCGTGGTGCGCGGCGAAACCGCGCTCCAGCGCGTCGCGCCACTCCCAGTAGCCGAGCACCCGCAGGTCAGCCTCGGGCAGACCGGCGGTGCGACGTTCGATGATCTCGCGGACCTCGTCGACCTCGTCCGGGGAGGTCAGCCGCATCCCGGACCGCACGCACTGGTCGACGGCGGCGTCGCACCCCGCCCGGCTGAACACGAACACGATCGCGGGCAGCAACGCGGCCGAGTCGAGCCGGGTCACCACGTCGATGCGGGACGTCGGCTTGACCCGAGGCCTCGGCGCGCCGCGTCCGCCGCGATAGCCGCGGCTCGGGATCGCGTAGCGGCCGAGTTCCTCGGTGCGGCGCAACAGTTGCGGGTTGAGCCGGACCCGGTCGTCGGCACTGTCGTGGGCGAACAGGTCGAGCAGGCGGCCGCCGGCCATCATGTGCTGCCACAGTGGAACCGGCCGGTGCTCGTCGACCACGACGGTGGTGTCGCCGCGCACCGCGACCAGCCATTCGCCGAACTCCTCGGCGTTGCTGACCGTCGCGGACAGGCTGACCAGCCGCACCCGGTCGGGCAGGTGCAGGATGACCTCTTCCCAGACCGCGCCGCGGAAGCGGTCGGCCAGGTAGTGCACCTCGTCCATGACCACGTAGCCGAGCCGGTCGAGCGCGCCGGAACCGGCGTAGAGCATGTTGCGCAGGACTTCGGTGGTCATCACCACGACCGGCGCGTCCCCGTTGACCGAGGTGTCGCCGGTGAGCAGACCGACCTGGTCCGGTCCGTAGCGCTCGGCGAGGTCCGCGAACTTCTGGTTGGACAACGCCTTGATCGGCGTGGTGTAGAAGCATTTGCGGCCCTCGGCGAGGGCAAGGTGGACAGCGAACTCGCCGACGACGGTCTTGCCCGCGCCGGTCGGCGCGCACACCAGTACGCCGTGTCCGTTCTCCAGCGCGATGCAGGCCTGCCGCTGGAATGGGTCCAGCTCGAAGGACAACAGCCCGACGAAATCAGCCAGCTCAGGATAGGTAGCGCGTTCCCTCGACGCCGAGTAAGCCTCGGCCGGGGTCCGCGCGGCGCGATCAGCCACGTGCCAAGACTGTCACATCGGGCCGACTCTTCGCCTGGTAGTAACGCTGGCCAGCAGGTTTGTCTCAAATCCTGGTGACGAGCAGGGCGCCGAGGGTGATCATCACGACCGCGATGCACACGTCCAGGATCCGCCAGGCGAGCGGCTTGGCGAACAGGCCACGCAGCAGCCGCGCACCGAACCCGAGCGCGCAGAACCAGAGGATGCTGCCCAGCCCAGCGCCGACGCCGAACGCCCACCGATCCGGGCCGTAGCTGTTGGCGACCGAGCCGACCAGCACCACGGTGTCCAGGTAGACGTGCGGGTTGAGCCAGGTGAAGGCGAGGCAGGCGAGCACGGCCGAGCGCAGGGATCCGGCCCCGCCGTTGTGGATGTCGATGTGCTCTGACCGCATCGCGCGGCGCGCCGCCAGCATGCCGTAGCCGAACAGGAACACCGCGCCGATGATCGTGACCAGGTCGATGGCCAGCGGAAACGACCGCACCAGCGCGCCGAGCCCACCGATGCCGCTGAAGATCAGGATCTGGTCGGACCCGGCCGCGATGGTCACGATGATCGGCACGTAGGCGCGCAGGATCCCTTGGCGCAGCACGAACGTGTTCTGCGCTCCGACGACGACATACAACGACAGGCCGATTCCCAGGCCGGCCAGCACGGCACCCAGCACGTCCTCGACGCTAAGGACGCGATCGCCAACAGTACAGCTAATGTTTCTTACGTACCATTAGCAGCCGTGATGAAAGACCTGCCGCTGGACCAGGTGCGCACCCTGCTCGCCGCCGTCGACGAGGGCACGTTCGACGCGGCCGCCGCCCTCCTGCACGTCACCCCGTCCGCGGTCAGCCAGCGGATCAAAGCCCTCGAACACCGCATCGGCCGCGTCCTGCTGCTGCGCACGCGTCCGATCCGGCTGACCGAATCCGGCGAGGTCATCGTGCGGTTCGCCCGCCAATTGGCCCAGTTGGAACACGACGCGGGCATCGAACTGGGCCTGCCCGACACCGGCCAGCCGACCAGCCTGCCGATCGCGGTGAGCGCCGACGCGACCAACGTGTGGCTGATCCCGGCGATGGTGCGGGCGACCGAGCGGATGCCGATCAATCTCGAACTGATCCGCGAGGACGAGGGCCACACCATCGAACTGCTACACGAGGGTCTGGTGATGGCCGCGGTCAGTTCGGTGGCGGAGCCGGTGCAGGGCTGCCTGGTGCGCAGCCTCGGCCGGATGCGCTACTTCGGCATGGCCAGCCCGGCCTTCCACGCGCATTGGCTGGCCGGCCGTCCGCTGGCCGAGACGCTGCCGCAGGTCCCGGTACTGGAGTTCGACCGCAAGGACGTGGTGCAGGACAACTTCGTCCGCGCCGTCGGTGGAACTCCGTCGACCAGCACCATCCGGCACTACGTGCCCGCCACCGACGCGTTCCGGCAGGCCGCGATCCACGGTCTCGGCTGGGGCACCATCCCGGAACAGCAGGCCGAGGAGGACCGCGCGGCAGGCCTGCTGGTCAACCTCGCCCCGGACACCCATCTTGACGTGCCGATGTACTGGCACCAGTGGAAACTCGACTCGCCCGCGCTGGCCGTGCTGGCCGAAGCCATCGAGGCGGCAGCGCGTGACGTGCTCTACCAGTGAGCCCGTTCGAGCACGTCCGCCAGCGCCTGCCTGGCCCGCGCCCCGACCTCGGCGACGTCCACCTCGGTCAACCGACCGTGCCGCTTGAGGATCCGGCCATCCACCATCACGGTGTCCACATTGGACGGCTGTGCGGCGGTCACCAGCAGGCGGACCGGATCGGTGCGCACCGCCAGGTTCGAGCCGCGCTCGGACACCAGGATCACGTCCGCGCGCTTGCCCGGAGTCAGCGAACCGACCAGGTGGTCAAGGCCCATCGTGCGGGCGCCGTCGATGGTGGCCAGTTCCAGGGTTCGGCGCGCCGACAGCGCGAACTCGTGCTCGGCGCGGCCGTTCTCCACCGCGTGGGTCAGCTTCATGATCGCGAACGGGTCGGCGTTGCCGGACAGGGCGGTGGTGTCCACGGACAGCCCGGTCGGGATCTTCGCGGCCAGGAAGTCGCCGGTGCGCGGCAGGCCGTAGCCGATCTGCAACTCGGTGAACGGCGACACGCTGATCACCGTGCGGGTGCCGGCCATCGCCGAGATCTCATCGTCGTCGGCCACGTTCGCGTGCACGACCTGCACGTCCGGCCCGAGCAAACCGGCCTCGGCCAGCACGCCCACCTGGCCACGCGCGGTCGGCGGACCGCTGGCGTGCACGGTCACCGGTAGCCCGAGTTCGCGCGCGGCCGCGATTTCCGCCCGGTAGATCGACGGATCGACCCGCATCGCCGGGTTGCTGCCGCCGGTCCCGCGCCAGGCCATGCCCAGCGACAATAAACCGTTGTCCGGCCAGGCTTTGCGCAGGCGAGCCAGATCGCCGAGGTCCATCGGTTCGGTGTTCGGGTGGCCGTTGGCGTAACCGTAGGAAAAGCGGGCGCGCAGGCCGGAATCCGCGAGCACCGCGAGTTCCGCGTCCGCGTACTCGGGGCCGCGGATGTTGTGCGCCCAGTTGTGTACCGTCGTGTAGCCCGCGTCGATCGCCTCGGCGCAGGACAACGCCACACCGGCCGCGCAGTCCGAGGCGGTGAAGGACGGGCCGAGCGCGCCGCACATCCGGAAGTAGCCCGGCGCGTCGTCGCGCCCATCGGAAAGGCCGCGCAGCAACGTGTTCCACATGTGCCAGTGCGTGTCGACCAGGCCGGGCAGCACGATCATGTCGGTCGCGTCGATGGTCTCCGCACCCGGCACGGAAAGCCGCTCCCCCACCGCGACGATCTCCCCGTCACGCACGTGCACGTCGCCGAACGGCAGGTCACCGAGGCCCGCGTCCATGGTGAGGACGACACCACCGGTGATCAGGTACTCGCTCATCAACTCCCCAGCACGGTGAGCGCGGCGGGCTCGCAGCGAATCGTCAACGGTAACCGGGCCTGCCGCTCGCCGTCCGCGTACGCCACCCAGTGGTTCAGCCCGGACAGCCGGACCGAACGGGCCCGCAACGTGGTCACCGAGGGATGCTCGATGTGCCGTCCGGTGCGCAACCGGGGCAGGATGCGCAGCAGGTCACGGCGATGCGTAGCGCCGACCACGGTGACGTCGAACAGGCCGTCGTCGAGTTCGGCGTCCGGGCAGATCGGGATGCCGCCGCCGTAGAAGCGCGAGTTGCCGACCGAGACCATGGTCGCGTCCAGCCGCAGCGTGGTGTCGTCGGTCTCCACCACCAGCGGTTTCGACTTGAGGCGGGTCAGCTCGGTGACGATGGCGACGTCGTAGCGGCGCGGGCCGTTGGGCCAGCGCAGCGTGTTCACCCGCTCGCTGACCGCCGAGTCGAACCCGGCACAGAGCACCGTGGCGAACCACGACCCGCCCGCGACCCGGCCCAGATCGATCCGGCGCGTCCGGCCGAAGCGCAGCGCGTCCGCGGTGAGCAGGGTCGCGGCCAGCGGATCGGCCGGGGCGGCAAGCGCCCTGGCCAGGTCGTTGCCGGTACCGGCCGGGATCACCGCGAGCGCGGTCGGACTGCCCGCGCAGGCCTGCACCGCGGTGTGCGCGAGACCGTCGCCGCCGAGCACGACGAGCACGTCGACCCCGGCCGCGACCGCGTCCTTGGCCAGCGCGGCACTGCCCGCCGCCGAGTCGGCGACGAGCGTGTCGAGCCGGTCCACCGAGTCACGCAGCCGCTGCGCGACCGTGCCCGCGATCCGGGCCGCGACGCCGCGCCCGGCCGCCGGACTGACCAGCAGCGCCGCGATCACGTGGCGTCGTCGAAGCCGGTGCGCTCAAGCTCCTGCGCCGTGGTGGCCGGACCGACGTCCGCAGGCTGGTGGTTGAGCGGCGACGCCTCGTCGTCGGACAGACCGGCCCAGCCGCCCTCGACGTCCTCCCGCTCCTTGCGCTTGTCGTGCACGCGGGCGATCTGGATCGAGATCTCGAACAGCAGGGTCAGCGCGCCGGCCAGCGCGATCATCGAGATCGGGTCCTGGCCGGGAGTGACGATGGCGGCGAACACGAACAGCACGAAGATGATGCCGCGGCGCCACTTCTTGAGCTTCGAGTACTTGAGCACGCCGATCCGGTTGAGCATCACCACCAGCAGCGGCAGCTCGAAGCTGATGCCGAAGATCACCAGCAGCGAGAGCATGAAGGAGATGTACTCGGTACCGGCGAAGGCCGCGACGAAGTCGTTGCCACCGACGTTGGTCAGCACCCGCAGGGCCGCGGGCACCACGATGTAGGCCAGCAGCGCGCCGATGGCGAACAACGCCGACGCGAACACCACGAAGGAGACCGCGAAGCGCTTCTCGTTGCGGTGCAGCGCGGGCGTGATGAACGCCCACAGCTGGTAGAGCCAGGCCGGGCTGGCCAGCACGATTCCTGCCGAGATACCGACCTTCAGGCGCACCGAGAAGCCCTCGAACGGTTTGAGCTGCAGGAACCGGCAGCTGTCCTGGCCCGCGCCCAGGTTGCCGAAGTTGATCCGGTCGCCAACCGGCAACTGACAGTACGGGTGCTGCACCAGGTAGCCGAGCGACGGAATCGGGCCGACCCCGTAGCTCCACCACAGGAAGCCCACGATCGCGCCGAGAATCGCCGCGATGATCGCGAGCCCGAGCCGGTACCGCAGCTCGTAGAGATGCTCGACAAGGGTCATCGTGCCGTCGGGATTGCGCCGGCGGCTACGTCTGGCCTTCTTCTCGCGACGACCGCCACTGGGGCGGAGTGCGTTCTCCTCCACCAGTCCGACCGTCCCTTGTCAGTGCTGTTCGGGCGTGGCCGCAGGCTGCTGCGGCTGCTCGACCGGAGCCGGAGCGGGCGCGGGGGCCTGCGCGGCGACCGGAGCGGGCTGCGCGACCGGCTGCTGCATGGGAGCGGCCTGAACCGGCTGCTGCAGCGGCTGGGCCGGGGCGATCTGCTGCGGCGCGGCGAACTGCGGCTGGGCGTACTGCTGCGGCTGCGCGAACGCCTGCGGCGCCTGCTGCTGCCCATCAGCGGACTCGTCACCCTCGCTGCGCATCTGCTTGGCCTCGGATTTGAAGATCCGCATCGACTGGCCGAGGCCGCGCGCGGCGGCAGGCAGACGCTTGTAACCGAACAGGGCGATGAGCACGACGACCAACACGATGATGTGCCACGGCTCTAGCGCATTGAACACTGGCGGGCCTCCTAACGGTCCTGATCCGAGATGATACGCGAGACATCCCCGGTTGCCCCAGGTCGTCTCAAGTCTTCGACCGCGACGGCCAACGCGGCCGAGCGCGCCCGCAACATGCCTGCGCGGTCGGTCAGCTGATCACTCAACCAGCCACGCACCAGCCCAAACCTTCCCAGCGCCCCGCGCAGCCGGATCGCGATGAACAACAGCAGAACAATCGCTGCGGCGATGATCAACCCGAGGATGAGCAGGTACGGCACGACACCCACCGTAGTCCGTGGATATCGAACAGTGGTGATCCGCTCGGGTCAAATGCGGGACAGGTTTCAGCCCGCCGTCACCGAATCGGACCGGCGCAGCGCCGCCTCGGCCCGCTCCAGCACCTCTTCGCGCAGCTCGGCGGGCTCCTCGACGAACACTTCACCGGCCTGGGCCAGCACCAGCCGGGTCATCCAGGAGGTGTCCGAATAGCGGATCCTGACCCGCGCCCGGCCGCCCGGCAGCTCCTCAAGGCCCTCCACCGGGTAGTACTCGGCGATCCAGCGGGCGTCCGGCTCCAGCACCAGCTGAGCCTCCTGCTGGTCCGCCGCGGGCCGGAACAGGCCTTCCGAGACGTCCTGCGGCCGCGCGTGCGGCGGGGGCACGGCGGGCTCGTCCAGCACCTCGATCTGGTCGATGCGGTCGAGCCGGAACCGCCGCACGCCCTCGGCCGAGCGGCACCACGCCTCCAGGTAGCTGCGCCCCTCCACGAGCAGCACCCGCATCGGGTCGACGACGCGCTCGCTGATCTCGTCGCGCGACGCGGTGTAGTAGGTGATCCGCACGGCCCGCTGGCGCTGCACCGCGTCCCGCACGGCCTCGCGCACCTCGGGGATGACCTGCTCCTCGCGCATGGCCAGCCCGACCACCATGCCGGCCGGCTGGGCCGCGCCCGCCGCCGATTCGACCTTGCCCAGCGCGCGCCGCACCGCGTCCGGATCATCGACGCCGGGCGTGTCCGCCAGCGCACGCAGCGCGACCAGCAGCGAGGTGGCCTCGGCCGCGGTCAGCCGCAACGGCCGGCGCATCCCGGCGTCGTAGGTGACCGTGATCGTGTCGCCCTCGAAGGAGAGGTCGATCAGGTCGCCGGGACCGTAGCCGGGCAGCCCGCACATCCAGAGCAGTTCCAGGTCCTTGCGCAATTGCCGCGCGCTCACCCCGAAGTCGGCCGCGGCCTCCTCGACCGGGATACCGGGCCGGGACATCAGGTAGGGCACCAGCGCGAGCAGCCTGGGCAGCCGGTCAGCGGCCGTGCTCATGAACGCCACCCCTCCGCCGACACCTTGTCCCCGCCCAGCTCGCGTTTGCCCGCATCGAGCACACCGAGCAGGTGTTCGCGCACGCTCTTGCGCAACAGCTCCGGCTCCAGCACGACCACGTCGGCGCCGAGCCCGGCCAGCCAGCCCGCGCCGGATTCCAGTTGGAACAGCTCGATCTCCAGCTCCTCGCCGTCGACCCCGTCGACGGTGCGGCTGCCGATCACCTTGGCGCGCCGCCGCAATCCGTGCGCGCGCCCGGCCGCGGCCCACACTCGCGCGGTCGTCGCGGTGCTGCGGTCGTCGCTGACGCCGAGCACGTACTCCATCAGGTTCACCGATTCCGGCCGTCGCACCACGCCGGTCTTGCCGATCGGGGTGACCGCACCGACCACCCTGGACAGTCGGAAACAGCGTGGCGCACCACGATCCCGGTCCTGCCCGACCAGATACCAGCGACCACGCCAGGACACCACGCCCCATGGTTCGACGGTGCGCTTCATCAGATCGGCCGAGGCGGGCCTGCGATAGTTGAAGGTGACCGCCTGCCCGGCCTGCACCGCGGCGAGCAGCGGCCCGAAGGCGGGTTCGGTGGTGCGCACCTTGGGTTCGACCACCGCGGGCGCGTCGTCGTCCACGTCCACTCCGGCCGCGCGCAGTTTCAGCAGCGCGCCGTGCGCGGCACCGGTCAGCTCCGGGGAGTCCCACAACCGCACCGCGAGCGCGACCGCGGCGGCCTCGTCGGGTTCCAGGTCGATCTCGCCGAGTTCGTAGTCGCGGCGGGCGATGCGATACCCGTCGGTGGTGTCGAAGGCGGAATTGCGGCCGGTCTCCAGGGGTATGCCGAGATCGCGGAGTTCGGCCTTGTCCCGTTCGAACATGCGGAAAAAGGCCTCGTCGGAGGGGGCGTCGGCATAACCGGGCACGATGCCGCGAATCCGCTCGGCAGAAAGGTAGGCCCGGGTGGACAGCAAACACAGCACCAGGTTCACAAGGCGTTCTGCGCGGGCGGTGGACACCCGGAGACCATAACGCCGAGTGGGGAACGCATGCGCGGAGACTCTCGGTTCACCGCCCCGTTCGGGCGATTTCTCGTCGTCCCGGTCTCGGCGTACTTGACGGTAGATACCCTCTGGGGGTATGAACTGCCTGTCCCGGTACCCCCTGGGGGTACGGGAGGAAGGGAGCGGACATGCTGTCGGCGATCGGCAGGGCACTGGGCATGACGGGGTCGATGACCTGGGAGATCCTCTGGGCGTTGATCCTGGGCTTCGGCCTCTCCTCGGTCATCCAGGCCCTGGTCAAGAAATCCACCATCGTCCGGCTGCTCGGCAACGCCAAACCGCGCACGCTGGCCGTCGCCGCGATACTCGGCGCGGCCTCGTCCTCCTGCTCCTACGCGGCCGCCGCGCTGGCCCGGGCCCTGTTCCGCAAGGGCGCCGACTTCGTATCGGCCAACGCTTTCATGATCGCGTCGACCAATCTCGTGGTCGAACTGGGCGTGATCCTGGCCCTGCTGATGGGCTGGCAGTTCACCGCGGCCGAGTTCGCCGGCGGCATCGTCATGATCATCCTGCTCGCCGTGCTGCTGAAACTGCTCGTCCGCCCGGCGCTGGTGCGCGCCGCCCGCGAACAGGCCGAGAAGGGCATCGCAGGCTCCATGGAGGGCCACGCCGCCATGGACATGGCCGTCGACAGCGACGCTCCGTTCTGGCGCAAACTGGCCTCCCCCGCCGGTTTCACCTCGGTGTCCAACGTGTTCGTGATGGAATGGGCGGCGATCGTCCGCGACCTGATCATCGGCCTGCTCATCGCGGGCGCACTGGCCGCGTGGGTGCCCGACCAGTTCTGGCAGAGCCTGTTCCTGGCGCACGACCCGACCGCGGCCAAGATCATCGGCCCGCTGATCGGTCCACTCGTCGCGATCCTCAGCTTCGTCTGCTCGATCGGCAACGTGCCGCTCGCGGTCGTACTGTGGACCGGAGGGATCAGCTTCGGCGGCGTGGTCGCGTTCATCTTCGCCGACCTGCTCATCCTGCCGATCCTCAACATCTACCGCCGCTACTACGGCGCCAGGACCGCGCTGCTGCTCGGCGCCGCCCTCTACCTGACCTCGACGCTGGCCGGGTACGTCGTCGAGCTGCTGTTCGGCTGGTTTGGCTGGATCCCGTCCCGCGCGTCGGCCCACCTGCCCGACAGCGGCGTGACCTGGAACTACACCAGCTGGCTGAACATCGCGTTCCTGCTGGTCGCGGGCGTGCTGGTGTACCGGTTCGTGCGCACAGGCGGCCTGCCCATGCTGCGCATGATGGGTGGCTCCCCGGACAACGGGGGCCACGACCATCACAATATGGACATGCCGGAACATCACCACTGAACCGAATGCAGCAGATCGGAACCCGAAGGGCTTCGCCGATCTCCCGTCCCCCGAAGGCACGAAGACCCCGGTCACCGTGCGGGGGCAGGCAGGCAGCTACATCGTCGGCAAGGACGAATCCGCCCTGGTCGTCGACCTCGCCGACGGCAGCTGGCTCACCGTCGAGTCGACCCCGCTGCGGTTCACCGACCGGACCGCCCCGCCCAGGACTGTCGGACCCCGCTGGCATGCTGCGGTGATGACGTCATGGCAACAGTTCGAGCAGGAGGCACCCGAGCTGGCGCGGGAAATCCGCAGCCGGTTCGAGGCGCACGAGTCGCACGTGCTCGCCACCCTGCGCAAGGACGGTTCACCGAGAGTCAGCGGGTCCGAGGTCGCCTTCCAGGGCGAGAACCTCACGTTCGGCTCGATGCTGAACGCGGTCAAGGCCCGCGACCTCCAGCGCGACGGCCGCTTCGCCGTGCACGCCTACCCATCGACCGACACCGGCGACGCCAAGATCGCCGGCGTCGCCACCGAGGTCAAGGAGGCGCCGCCGGCCGGAGAAGAGCCGGTGGAGGAGTCGCACGCCTTCGTCGCCGACCTCACCGAGGCCGTCCTCACCTCGGTCGACCAGGAAGCGCAGGAACTGGTCATCCAGGTCTGGCGCCCCGGCCAGGGCGTCAAAACCATCCGGCGAAAGTAGCCGCCGAGGTTGTCCAATACCGGTGGTGCCCGTTCGTCGTAGTGGCGTCGGATCGAACTGACCACCGGGAGGACCCGTGATGTACCTGCTGATCCACGCCGTCGACGAGACGCTGTTCGACGAGCGCCCCGATGTGGACGAGGACGCGGCCAAGCGATTGGCCGCGTGGATCGAGGAGATGGTCGGCCGCGGCGTGCTGGTGCACGGCGACCGGCTGCGCCCCACCGCCGACGCCACCACCGTCAGCGTGACCAGCGGTGACGTGGTGGTCGTGGACGGCCCGTTCGCGGAAACCAAGGAGCAGATCACCGGTTATGACCTGATCGAGTGCGCCGACCTGGACGAGGCCATCGAGATCGCGTCCAAGCACCCGACAGCGGGCATGGGCACGATCGAGGTCCGCCCGCTGTGGTTCCAGTGACCCCCGAGGATGCGGTCGCGGCGGCGTTCCGCGCCGAGTGGGGCCGGCTGGTCGCGACGTTGATCGGCGCGACCGGGGACTGGGAACTGGCCGAGGAGTGCGCACAGGACGCGTTCGCCAAAGCCGTGCAGCGCTGGCCCGAGGAAGGCGTGCCGCGCAAGCCGGGTGCGTGGCTGACCACGGTCGCCCGCAACCGCGCGACCGACGTGCTGCGCCGGCGCGGCACCGAGGCCACCAAACTGCGCCAGTTCACCGTGCCGGAAGCCGATCCCGAACAGGACATCCCGGACGACCGGCTGCGGCTGATGTTCACCTGCTGCCACCCGGCGCTGGCCATGGACGCGCGGATCGCGTTGACGCTGCGCACCCTGACCGGACTGACCACCGCCGAGATCGGGCGGGCGTTCCTGGTCACCGAGCAGACCATGGCCAAACGGCTGGTGCGGGCCAAGAACAAGATCCGCAACGCGGGCATCCCCTACCGCGTCCCGCCCGCGCACCAGTTGCCGGAGCGAACATCTGGCCTGCTCGCCGTGCTGTGTCTGCTGTTCAACGAGGGCTACGCCGCGACGTCGGGCCCGTCCGCGCTGCGCGTCGACCTGTCCGCCGAGGCGATCCGGCTGACGCGTGCGCTGGCCGGCCTCATGCCGGACGAGCCGGAAGTACTCGGCCTGCTCGCGTTGATGTTGCTGCACAACGCAAGGAACATCGGCCGCACCGACGAAGCAGGCGATCTGGTGCTGCTCCCCGACCAGGATCGCAGCCGATGGGACCGGGCCCAGATCGAGGAAGGCTTCGCGCTGCTCACCTCGGCACTGCGGCGTGGCAACGTCGGCCAGTACCAGATCCAGGCCGCGATCGCGGGCGCTCACGCGCGGGCCGAGTCCCCCGAGGACACCGACTGGCCACAGATCGCCCGCCTCTACGGGCACCTCGCCACGATCAACCCGTCCCCCATCGTCGAACTCAACCGCGCGGTGGCCGTTGCGATAGCGGACGGCCCGGCCGCCGGACTGTCCATCCTGGACACCATCGACCTACCCGTCTACCACCTGCTGCCCGCGACCCGCGCGGATCTGCTGCGCCGCCTGGGCCGAACCAGCGAAGCCGCTGACGCGTATCGCGCCGCGCTCGCCCTGCCCATGAGCGAGGCGGAACGCCGCTTCCTCACCACTCGCCTCACCGAACTCACCGGAGAAAACCATGTCCCTGCCGGAAATCGTCGAAGCTGACCAGTGGCTCACCGCCCGCCGCGAACTCCTCAAGCGGGAAAAGGAACTGACCCGCCTGCGCGATCAACTCAACACCGACCGGCGCATGCTGCCGATGACCCGCGTCTCCGTCGACTACCGCTTCACCGGCCCGCACGGCGAAGTCTCCCTGCGCGACCTGTTCGCCGGTCGTCGCCAGCTCGTCGTACAACACTTCATGTTCCCGCCCGAGTGGGAGGCAGGCTGCCCCGGCTGCACCGCGGGCGCCGACGACATCTCCGAGGGCCTGCTCCGCCACCTCGCCGCCCGGCACACCACGTTCGTCGCGATTTCCCGTGCGCCGTATGCCAAAATCGCGTCGTTCATCGAGGGCCGCAGATGGCCCTTCGGCTTCTACTCGTCGTTCGGCAGCTCGTTCAACTACGACTTCCACGTCTCGCTCGACGAGTCGGTGGCGCCGGTCATGTACAACTATCGCGACGCGGAAGGCCTGAAGGCGGCCGGAATGGCCTGGGCCACCGAGGGCCCGGTCGAACAACCCGGAGTCAGCTGCTTCCTGCGCGACGGCGACGACGTCTTCCACACCTACTCGACCTACGGGCGCGGCACCGAACAAGTCGGCGGCGCGTACAGCTTCCTGGACCTGACCGCCCTCGGCCGCCAGGAAACCTGGGAACTACCAAGCGATCGCGTCGAAACCCCCTACCCGGCCATGGCCGACTTCGCCGAATAACCAAGCCGCAAAGTTGGCCCGCGACAACGAGGTCGCGGGCCAACCTAGTAGAAAACCGTTGTGGCTACTAGCCATTGAGAATTGTGTCCAGGTATCCGAACGAGACCGCCGCTACTACCTGTGCGTCGCGATCGTCGAGCCGGTTCAGCTCAAGCCGCTGCGCAGGAAACTCAGCTGCCTGCTGATGCCCGGCCAGCGCGAGTTGCACTTCAAGCAGGAGAAGCCGCCTCGACGTCGAGCCATGGCAGACAAGATCGCCCTGATGCCAGTGACGGTCCGGATCTACCAGACCGCATACACGCCCAAGACCGAAGAGAGCGCCCGCCAGGCGTGCCTGGACCTAGCGATGACCGACCTGCTGAAGGCGGGTGCACACAGGCTGGTCATCGACACCCGTGCGGAACGCGACAGGTTCGACGCGAACACGATCCGAAATCAGCTACATGATATGAACCGAACCGGGCAGTGGAGTCAAATCGGGCCGTGGAAAGCGCGAAACCCGTGACACGACCGTCCGGACGCACCACGGGTTCACTTCTCAGCCGCGAAGCATGGCCCTGCGCGCAAATTTGATTACAGGGAGCTGATCAGGCGCTCCACTCGTTCGTCGACGGCGCGGAAGGGGTCCTTGCACAGGACCGTGCGCTGCGCCTGGTCGTTGAGCTTGAGGTGCACCCAGTCGACGGTGAAGTCGCGGCCTGCTTGCTGGGCGGCGGCGATGAAGTCGCCGCGGAGCTTGGCTCGGGTGGTTTGCGGCGGGAGGTCCTTGGCTGCCTCGATGGCCGCGTCGTCGGTGACGCGCTCGACGAGGCCCTTGCGCTGGAGGAGGTCGAAGATGCCGCGACCACGACGGATGTCGTGGTAGGCGAGGTCCATCTGGGCGATACGCGGGCTGGACAGCTCCAGGCCGTGCTTTGCGCGGTACTGCTCGACGAGTCTGTACTTGATCGCCCAGTCGATCTCGCGGTCGATCTTGGACAGCTCCTGGCCGTCGACGGCGTCGAGGGTGCGGCCCCAGAGTTCGATGACGCGGTCGGCGACCGGGTCGGAGCCGCGGCGGGCGACGTGTTCGGCGGCTTTGGCGTGGTACTCGCGCTGGATGTCCAGGGCCGACGCTTCGCGCCCGCCGGCGAGACGGACGGGGCGCTTGCCGGTGAGGTCGTGGCTGATCTCGCGGATGGCCCTGATCGGGTTGTCCAGGCTGAAGTCGCGGAACTGCACGCCCTGCTCGATCATTTCCAGCACCAGGTTGGCGCTGCCGACCTTGAGCAGGGTGGTCACCTCGGACATGTTCGAGTCGCCGACGATCACGTGCAGCCTGCGGTAACGCTCCGCGTCCGCGTGCGGCTCGTCGCGGGTGTTGATGATCGGGCGGGAGCGGGTGGTGGCGCTGGAGACACCCTCCCAGATGTGCTCGGCGCGCTGCGACAGGCAGTAGACCGCGCCGCGAGGCGTCTGCAGGACCTTGCCCGCGCCGCAGATGAGCTGGCGGGTGACCAGGAAGGGCAACAGGATGTCGGCGATCCTGGAGAACTCACCGGCCCGGCCGACGAGGTAGTTCTCGTGGCAGCCGTAGGAGTTGCCCGCCGAGTCGGTGTTGTTCTTGAACAGGAAGATGTCACCGCCGATGCCCTCGTCGGCGAGCCTGCGCTCGGCGTCGACGAGCAGGTCTTCGAGGATCCGCTCGCCTGCCTTGTCGTGGGTGACCAGCTGGGCGAGGTCGTCGCATTCGGCCGTGGCGTACTCGGGGTGGGAGCCCACGTCGAGGTACAGCCGTGAGCCGTTGCGCAGGAACACGTTCGACGAACGTCCCCACGACACCACCCGCCGGAACAGATAGCGGGCCACCTCGTCCGGGGACAGTCGACGCTGCCCGTGG
>DATFHN010000158.1:0-22176 GCA_035248365.1 Pseudonocardiaceae bacterium
AGGCGGCAACGCCCGCGCAGGAAGCCCGGATGTCCAAGTTCGCCTCGCTGGTCGTCAAGTTCGGCGCGGTGCTGTTCGTGGTCGCGATCGACCCGACCTTCTCCATCGACCTGCAGCTGATCGGCGGCGCGCTGATCCTGCAGACCCTGCCCACGGTGGCCATCGCGCTCTACACGCGCTGGCTGCACGCGTGGGCACTCGTGGCGGGCTGGGTGGTCGGCATCGGCTGGAGCGTCTACCTGCTCTACACGATTCCGGCAGCGACCGGGAAGGGCCACTTCGGCGGGTCCGCACTGGCGCTGGGCAAGCTGTCCATCTTCGGCTGGCACCCGTTCACCGGCTCGACGACGCAGATCTACGTCGGCGTGGTCGCGCTGATCGCCAACCTGATCGTGGCCGTCGTGCTCACGCTGATCTTCCGCGCGGTCAAGGCCAAGGAAGGCGTGGACGAGACCCTCGGCTCGGACTACAACGCCGAAGAGGGCGACCCGATCCGCACCCCGGGCGGCGCCCTCGTCGGCTAGGCAGCGCCTGGAAACAACTCAGAACGTGTCGGGATGGGCCGCGGACCAGTCCGCGGCCCAGTTCTGTGGGCAGTCGGCGACGAGTTCGCCGTCGGAGAGCCACTGGTACAGCTCGCCGTAGGAGCGCACGGTGGTCGGGTCGATGCGGCGGTTGAGCAGGTGCGGGTGCAGCCGCGCCGGATCGGTGACCCCCATCGACGCCATGATCCGCATCGCACTGGCCACAGTGGACGACTGGAACCGGTGTACCCGCGCCGACTTGTCCTCGACGTCCAGCGCCCGCGCCCGCAGCGGGTCCTGGGTGGTGACGCCGACCGGGCACCGGTTGGTGTGGCAGCGCTGCGCCTGGATGCAGCCCAGCGCGAACATCATGGCGCGGGCCGAGTTGGTGTAGTCCGCGCCTTGGATCAGCCGCTTCACGATGTCCGCGCCGGTGGCCACCTTGCCGCTGGCGCCGAGCCGGATCTTGTCCCGCAACCCGGTCCCGACCAGCGCGTTGTGCACGGTGATCAGGCCGTCGGTCAGCGGCATGCCGACCTGGTCGGCGAACTCCAGCGGCGCGGCCCCCGTGCCGCCCTCCGCGCCGTCGACCACGATGAAGTCCGGGGTGACGCCCTCGGCCAGCATCGCCTTGCACACCGCGAGGAACTGGACCCGCGAACCGAGGCACAGCTTGAACCCGACCGGTTTGCCCTTGCTCAGCTCGCGCAGCCGGGCCACGAACGCGATCAGCTCGCGCGGTGAGGCGAACGCCCGGTGATACGGCGGCGAGACCACGGTCTGGCCGACTGGCACCTCGCGGGCCTTGGCGATCTCCGCGCTCACCTTCGCCCCGGGCAGCACGCCACCGATGCCGGGCTTGGCCCCCTGGGACAGCTTGATCGACACGCACTTCACCGCGTCCTGCGCGGCCTTGTCGGCGAAAACCGACGCGTCGAACCCGCCACCCGCGGTGCGGCAGCCGAAGTAGCCGGTGCCGATTTCCCAGATCAGGTCGCCGCCACCGCGCAGGTGATACTCGGACAGCCCGCCCTCACCGCTGTCGTGCGCGAACCCGCCCAGCGCCGCGCCCTTGTTCAGGGCCAGGATCGCGTTGCCGGACAACGCGCCGAAGCTCATCGCCGACACGTTGAGCAGCGCCATGTCGTAGGGCTTGGTGCAGTCCGGGCCGCCGATGCGCACCTTGGGGATCGCGTCCGGCTCCGGCACCGGCGCCATCGAATGCACCAGGTACTCGGTGCCGACCGCGTTCACGTCGCGCTCGGTGCCGAACGCCTCCTCGGCGTCGGTGCCCTTCGCCCGCTGGTAGACGATGCTGCGCACATCCCGGTCGTAGGGGCGGCCGTCGAAGTTGCGCTCGATGAAGTACTGCTGCAGCTCCGGCCGGATCGCCTCGAACATGAACCGGGCATGGCCGAGCACCGGATAGTTGCGCAGCACCGAATGCCTGCGCTGGGTGATGTCGTGCACGCCGGTGGCCGCGGCGATCAGCAGCGGCGCGGCCAGAAACCACCACCAGGGCGAGGTCAGGATGGCGAGCAGCACGGTTGCCGCCAGCGCGGCAACCGTGAGCAAGCCGACCACCGAGTATCGGATCACGCAGGGAAAGCTACTACTCGGCTCAGAGAACCTTCGCCAGGAACGACTTCGTGCGTTCGTGTTGCGGGTCGCTGATCACGTCCCGCGGTTTGCCCTTCTCCACGATGACGCCGCCGTCCATGAACACCAGCGAGTCACCGACCTCGCGGGCGAACCCCATCTCGTGCGTGACCACGACCATGGTCATGCCGTCCTCGGCGAGCTGGCGCATCACGGTCAGCACGTCGCCGACGAGTTCCGGGTCCAAAGCGGACGTCGGCTCGTCGAAGAGCATCAGCTTGGGCCGCATGGCCAGCGCCCGCGCGATCGCCACCCGCTGCTGCTGCCCACCGGACAGCTCGCGCGGATACGCGTTCGCCTTGTCGGCCAGCCCGACCTGCTCCAGCAGTTCGGTGGCCCTGGCTCGCGCGGTCGCCTTGTTCTCGCCGCGCACGTTCATCGGCGCCTCGATGATGTTGTCCACAGCGGACATGTGCGGGAACAGGTTGAACCGCTGGAACACCATGCCGATCTCGCGGCGCTTCTCGGCCACTTCCCGGTCGCGCAGTTCGTAGAGCTTGTCGCCCTTCTGCCGGTAGCCGACCAGTTCGCCGTCCACCCACAGCTTGCCCGCGTCGATCTTCTCCAGGTGGTTGATGCAGCGCAGGAAGGTCGACTTGCCCGAGCCGGACGGCCCGATCACGCACATCACCTCGCGCGGCTGCACCGCGAGGCTGATCCCCTTGAGCACCTCGACCCGGCCGAAGCGTTTGTGCACGCTCTCGGCGAGCACCATCGGCTGATCCGTGTTGGTCATCGAGCCTCCCCCGATGCCTCGCGCGCGCCCATGAACTTCGCGAACAACGTCGCCTTGCGCACCTGGACGGCGCCGCGCGAGTAGCGGCGTTCGATGTAGTACTGGCCGATGGACAGGATCGAGGTCAGCACCAGGTACCAGAGGCTGGCCACCACCAGCAGCGGGATCTGCTGGAAGTTGTTGCCGTAGATGAACTGCGCGACGCCGAACAACTCGTGCACGGCCACGATCGTGGCCAGCGACGTGGTCTTCAGCATCGAGATGACCTCGTTGCCGGTCGGCGGGATGATGATCCGCATGGCCTGCGGCAACACGATCCGCCGCAGCACCTTCATCCGGGTCATGCCCAGCGCCTCGGCCGCCTCGGTCTGGCCCGCGTCGACCGACAGGATGCCCGCGCGCACGATCTCCGACATGTACGCGGCCTCGTTCAGGCCGAGGCCCAGCGTCACGCCGACGAACACCGGGATCAGCGCGTTCGCGTCGAAGTAGACGAACACCGGGCCGAACGGGATGCCAAGGCCAGGGAACCGGTAGAGCAGCCCGATGAACGACCAGAACACGATCTGCACCAGCACCGGAGTGCCACGGAAGAACCAGGCGTAGAGCCAGGCGATGCCGGACATGATCGGGTTCGACGAGAGCCGCATGATCGCGACCACGATGCCCAGCACGATGCCGATCACCATGGCCAGCACGGTCAGTTCGATGGTGAGCAGCAGGCCGTCCAGGATCTGCGCGCTGAACAGGTACTGCCCGACCGTGTGCCACTTCCAGGCCGGGTTGGTGACCAGGCCGTGCACGAACATCGCGGCCAGCAGCAGCATGATGACCGCGGCCACCCAGCGGCCGGGATGGCGGACCGGGATGGCGACGATCGCCTCGGGCGCGGCCGGTTGCTCCTCCGGCCGCGCCGTCTCGATCGTGGTCACCTCAGCTGGCGGAGGGGTTGATGGCCGCGGTCTTCACCGCGCCCGAGGAAACGCCCCAGTGCTGCAGGATCTGCGCGTAGGTGCCGTCGTCGATCAGGTGCTGCACCGCGGCCTGGATCGCGTTCTTCAGCGTGCCCTCGGTCTTGGGCATCGCGATGCCGTAGGGCGCGGTGTCCAGGTTGCCGCCGACCTTGGTGAACGCGTCACCGGTCTGCTTGAGCGCGTAGTCGACCACCGGGCTGTCGGCCAGGTAGGCGTCGATCCGGCCGGCCTGCAATGCCGAGTTCACGCCGGTCTGATCGGGGAAGCCCTGCGCCTTCGGCACCGACTTGCCTGCCTGCTGGCACGTCTTCACGATCGAGCCGTCCACGTCCGGCTTGGTCAGCTGGTCGAGCTGGGTGGTGCCGTTCTCGGCGCCGACCGACTTGCCGCACAGGTCGCTGAGGGTCTTGATGTTCGCCGGGTTGCACTTGGTCACCATCGTCGAGGTGCCCGCGGTGAAGTAGCTGACGAAGTCGACCTGCTGCTCCCGCGCGGCGGTCACGCTGAACGAGGACATGCCCAGGTCGTAGCGGCCCGCCTGGATACCGGCCAGGATGCCGTCGAAGCTGGCGTTGACGAAGTTCGCCTTCATGCCGAGGGTCTGCGCGATCGCGTTGCCCAGGTCGACATCCATACCGATGATCGCGCCATTGCCCGCGGTGAACTCGTTGGGCGCGTAGCTCGCGTCGGCCGCGATGGTCAGCGTGCCCTTGCTCTTGTAGTTGGCGGGCACCTGCGCGGCGGAGGCGGCGTCGGGCTGGAGGGTCAGGCTCATCGGGGACGGGCTGGCACCCTGGGTCGCCTGGCCCGGCGTGCAGTTGCCACCACTGCTGGCCGAACCACCCGGGGCGGACGTGGTCGCGCCGCAACCGGCCAGCGCAAGGGCCGCGGTCACGGTGGCCACGCACAGCCCGGCGGCCGCGATCTTGCCTTTGCCGATTCCAAGGCGACTCAGTGAGTTGGACAGCCGGGTTCGGACAGCCACGGTGAACTCCTCGCAGACGAACGTTCGGTCGGTAAACCGAGTTGATTGGGGCATCCTGCCACCGGTCGGCCCCGGCGTGCAGCGTTGCGGCCGTTAAGTGTTCGACCCGAAATCAAACTTCCAACCGTGCGTGTCAGCGCAACGACGTGCGGTCAAGGCCCAGGTCGGCCTGGTCCGCCGCGGACGTGCCGGCCCCCCAGCCTTCGGCGCTGCGCACCGCGTAGGACTTGCTGACCGTGTGCGGGAACATCTCGTCGAACAGGGCGTCGACCGCCTTGGTCCGGTCGGCCAGCACCGGCAGCAGCCGGTCGTCGGCCTCGGCTGGCGCACTGGCCTGGGCCAGCCGCTGGCCGATCCTGGTCGCGTAGGCCAGCAGGAACGACTGCCGGTAGGAGCGCACCTGTCCGGTTCGCCCGCTGTCCCGGTCGGTCGCCACCAGCGCCCTGGTCGCCTGCACCAGCAGGGACGTGCTGAGCAGTTCGGTGATGTCCAGGTCCAGCTCGTCGCCCAGCACGGCGACGAAACCCAGCTTCTCGTACACGACGGCCCGGGACCGGTTGGCCGTGGCGACCGCGTCGACCAGCTGGGCCTTGGCCGCGACATACGGAGCGTCCAGCCAGATCCGCCGGGCCGCGGCCGCCTGCGGCACGTGGGTCTGCGCGTCGAGCAGGGCTCGCTCGAAGGCGTGGCGGGTCATCAGCTCCTGGGCCTTGGCCGAGAGCGCCTCGGCCTCCTCGGGGAACTGGGTCGACTCGGCCTTGGCCAGCAGCCCGCGCACCCGGCCGAGGATCTTCGGGTCGACGGCGGAGTGGTGCTCCGCCGACCCGGCGTGCACGGTGCCCGGCAGCGGCAGGATCACCGGCAGCGGCGGCAGCGCCAGCGTCAGGCCGAGGAACTCGACGACCAGCGCGAGCGCCTTGATCCGGTCGCTGCCGTGCCGGGCCTGCCACTGGCTCAGCAGCGGCGCGTCACCGCGCCACCAGACCCGCGCATCGATCTGCCGCAGCTGCTCCAACCAGCGTTCGTGGACGGTCGCCGGGGCGTACTCGGCGACCTGCGCGGCGATCAGGTCGGTGACCAGCGTGAGTGCCTGCGCCCCGAGCCGACGCTCCACCAGCCGCGCCACGTCGACCGGCAGCCATCCGCCCCGCCACACTGAGGCCAGCGCCGTACGCGTGACTACGTCGACGGCCGCGTCCACCAGCTGCGGCAACGCGCCGAGTTCGCCGCCGGTCAGCGCCATCGTGTACTCGGCCGGATCACCGCCGCCGTCCGCGAACGCCCGCGCCGCCGCGGCGATCGCGTCCACCGCCAGGTCGAGCGTGGGCAGCGGCCGGATCTCCTCCTCGGGCTGGCGGAAGGCCTGGTTCACCCGATCGCGGGCTTTCTTCTTGGCGGCTCGCCGCTCGCGATTGTTCTTGCCCACCGGTCAGCGGGCGGCGTGCGCGTCGAGCACGACGGCGAGCGCTTCGGTCAGTTTGGCCGCGTAGCCCAGGTTGATCGACTCGTCCGGCACGTGCGCGTTGCTGTCCAGGCCGAGCACGCCGGTCGCGATGAACTGCGCGCTCGGGTACATCTCCTGCAACAGCCCCATGAACGGGATCGATCCGCCCAGGCCGAGCGTGCGCCACGGCGCGCCGCCGAACGCGGTCTTGCTGGCCTCGTCCAGTGCCGAGGTCAGCCACGGCGCCAGCGGCGGCGCCTGCCAGCCGTCGGCCGCTTCGACGTGGCCCAGTTCGATCTGGGCGCCGTAGGAGACGTCGGTGGTCAGCGCGCGCCGGATCGCGGCCAGCGCCTTGGCCGAGTCCGCGGTCGGCGGCAGCCGGAAACTCAGCACCAGCGTGGTGAACGGCCGCAGCACGTTGCCCGCCGAGTCCGGCTCGGGCAGCCCGGCCGCGCCGGTGATCGACAGCGTCGGCCGCCAGGTGTTGTTCAGCGTCAGTTGCAGGTCGTCGTCGGAGACCGTGCGCACGCCAGGAGTCAGCGGGAAATGCTTCAACGCCCCCGGCGCCGCCTCCACCCCGGACCGGATCTCGCCCAGCAACTCCTCGGAGATCTCCACATGCAGCTCGGGCAGCCGCAGCTCGCCGGTCCTGGCGTCCTCCAGCCGGTCCAGCAGCTCGCGCAGCACCCGGAACGAGCTGGGCACCACGCCGCTGGCGATGCCCGAGTGCTGCCCACCCTCCAGCACCTTCGCGGTCACGTGCACCTGGGCCAGGCCGCGCAGCGAGGTGGTCAGCCACAGCCGCTCGTAGTCGTTGGCGCCCGAATCCAGGCACACCACCAGCGAGACCGCGCCCAGCCGGGAGCGCAGCTGCTCCAGGTAGGCGGGCAGGTCCGGGCTGCCGGACTCCTCGCCGGTCTCCAGCAGCACCACGCACCGCGCGTGCGCGCCACCAGCCGCGCGAACCGCCTCGATCGCGGTCAGCGCCGCGTACGGGGCATAGCCGTCGTCGGCCGCGCCGCGACCGTAGAGCCTGCCCTCGCGCACCACCGGCGTCCACGGGCCAAGGCCCTCCGCCCAGCCGCCGACCGGCGGCTGCTTGTCCAGGTGGCCGTAGAGCAGCACGGTGCCGGCCGCCGAGCCGGGAGTGCTGGCCGGGACGTCGATCAGCAGGCACGGCGAGGCGCCCTGCGACACCACGATCTCCGCGGTCAGCTCGGGAATGCCCCGGCTCAGCGCCCAGTTCCGCACGTGGTCGATGGCCCGGTCCAGCTCGCCGTGGCGGGCCCAGTCCGGATCGAACCCCTGGGACACCGCCGGTATCGCGACGAGTTCGGACAAGCTGGACAGGACGGTGCCATCCCAGGCTTGCGTGACGGTCTTGTGCGCTGCTGCGGAGTCCAAGGGAGCCATGTCCTGATCCTGCCATCGTCGCGGTGACGCAGCGGAATGTGGCGAAGGCCACCCGTGCTGGGCCAATCGGGTGTCGACCGTTCGAGTAGCGGCCCGACCAGCCAGGACGAGCAGCCCCTAGGGCGACCAACCATCGGCCTTCCAACTATTTCCGCTGATCAGCGCCGTTTTTTTAGCGTTCGATCAGTTGCCTGGACTCACCGGATGGGCTTGGCTCGTGCCAGGATGGGAAGCGAACCGTCAGTGTTGACGGTCACCGTGCGCTCCCAAACCGGGCAACGGCGGTGGCCTCAGCATGGCCGGCGCAGGACGCCACAAGCGCCCGGCTCGGCCACGTCCGACTAGGAGAGACGCGCCATGTCGTCCCCAGAGCGCTGGACCGCGGCCCGGCCCGACACGCCGGCCGCCACCGCCGCCACACCGACAGCAGAACAGGTGATAGCCGGTTTGCGAGCGACGAGTGAAGGCGGTGCCGACCTGGTGCAGCTGCTCACCCCGGAAGGTGAGCGAGTAACGCACCCGGACTTCGGCATCGACATCGAGCCCGCGCAGCTACGTGCGCTGTACCGGGACATGGTCCTGGTACGCAGGGTGGACCGGGAGTCCAACGCCCTGCAACGAAAGGGAGAACTCGGCCTCTGGGTGCCGTTGCTCGGCCAGGAAGCCGCCCAGGTGGGCGCCGGCCGGGCCATGCGGCCCCAGGACATGGCCTTCCCCAGCTACCGCGAACACGGCGTGGCCTTCTGCCGGGGCATCGACCCCACCGACCTGCTCGGCACCTTCCGCGGCACCGACCACGGCAGCTGGGATCCGCTGGAGAAGCGCTTCGGCCTCTACACCATCGTGATCGGCAACCAGGTGCTCAACGCCTGCGGTTACGCGATGGGCCAGCGTTTCGACGGCAAGGTCGGCAACACCGACGCGAACGGCAACCACGCCACCGACGACGAGGCAACGATCGTCTTCTTCGGTGACGGCGCCACCAGCCAGGGCGACGTGCACGAGGGCTTCGTGTGGGCCTCGGTCTACGACGCGCCGCTGGTGTTCTTCTGCCAGAACAACCAGTGGGCCATCTCCGAGCCGACCGAGCGGCAGAGCCGCCTCCCGCTCTACATGCGGGCCCGCGGCTACGGCTTCCCCGGCGTGCGAGTCGACGGCAACGACGTGCTGGCCTGCCTCGCGGTGACCCAGTGGGCGCTGGAGGAGTGCAGGCGCGGCAACGGTCCGGTGCTGATCGAGGCGTTCACCTACCGCATGGACGCGCACACCACCACCGACGACCCGACCCGCTACCGCCTCTCCGACGAGGTCGAGGAGTGGAAGCTCAAGGACCCGATCGAGCGGGTCCGCGCCTACCTGGCCCGCAACGGTCTCGCCGACGCCGCGTTCTTCGACCAGGTCCAGGCCGATTCCGACCAGCTGGCCCTGCACCTGCGCGAGTTCTGCGCGAACATCGCCGATCCGCCACCGTCGCGGATCTTCAGCAACGTCTACGCCGAGGGCAATCCGGTACTGGACGCCGAGCGCGAAGAACTGCTCGGCTACCTCGCCTCGTTCGGAGGTGAGCACTGATGGCCGCGCCCACTCTCGAACCCACCGCGAACGCCGCCAAGCCGCAGACGATCACGCTGGCCAAGGCCCTCAACGCCGGGCTGCGCGCCGCCATGGACGCCGACCCCAAGGTGCTGATCATGGGCGAGGACGTCGGCAAGCTCGGCGGCGTCTTCCGCATCACCGACGGCCTGCAGAAGGACTTCGGTGAGCACCGGGTGCTGGACACCCCGCTTGCCGAATCCGGCATCGTCGGCACCGCGATCGGTCTGGCCATCCGCGGTTTCCGCCCGGTCTGCGAGATCCAGTTCGACGGCTTCATCTTCCCCGCGTTCGACCAGATCGTCAGCCAGCTGGCCAAGCTGCACTACCGCAGCCAGGGCAAGCTGAAGATGCCGATCGTGATCAGGGTGCCCTTCGGCGGCGGGATCGGCTCGGTCGAGCACCACTCCGAATCGCCCGAGTCCTACTTCGCGCACACCGCCGGACTGAAGGTCGTGTCCTGCTCCAACCCGGTGGACGCGTACTGGATGATCCAGCAGGCGATCAGCTCGGACGACCCGATCCTGTTCTTCGAGCCGAAGCGGCAGTACTACTCCAGCAAGGCCGAACTCGACCTGTCCGCGACCCCGCAGCCGCTGCACACCTCGCGCGTGCTGCGCACCGGCACGCACGCGACGCTGGCCGCCTACGGGCCCTCGGTCAAGGTCTGCCTGGACTCGGCGGCGGCCGCCGCCGAGGACGGCATCGAACTGGAAGTGATCGACCTGCGCACCCTGTCCCCGCTGGACCTCGGTCCGGTGTTCGACTCGGTGCGCAAGACCGGCCATCTGGTCGCGGTCAGCGAGTCGCCGATGGAGGCATCGCTGACCTCGGAGATCGCCACCAGGGTCAGCCAGGAGTGCTTCTACTCCTTGCAGGCACCGGTCCTGCGCGTCAACGGGTTCGACACCCCGTATCCACCGTCGAAGCTGGAAGAGGACTTCCTGCCCGACCTGGACCGGGTGCTGCACACCGTTGACCGTTCGCTGGCCTGGTAAGGGGAAATCGGGATGCCTCAGTTCAAGAAGTTCCTGCTGCCCGACACCGCCGAAGGTCTCACCGAGGCGGAAATCCTCACCTGGCACGTGAAACCGGGCGACGACATCCAGGTCAACACCATTCTGGTGGAGATCGAGACGGCCAAGGCCGCGGTCGAACTGCCCAGCCCGTTCGAGGGCAGGGTGACCGAGCTGCTGGTCGAAACCGGCCAGACCGTCGACGTCGGCGCTCCGATCATCGTCATCGACGTCGACCCGAACGGCGCGGCCCCGGCCGAGTCGCCGGAACCGTCCGCTTCGGACAGTGGCGCGGTGCCGAACCTGGTCGGCTACGGCCCGAAGGGTGGCGGCATCAAACGCCGCCGCGCTCGGGCCGAAGCCGCCCCGGCGCAGGCCGCTCCAGCCCCGGCCGCTCCGGTCGAGGTGGCGCCCGAGCCGGAACCGGAGCCGGAACCCGTTGCGGCCACTGGCGGTCTGGTCCCGCTGACCAAGCCGCCGGTGCGCAAGCTGGCCAAGGAACTCGGCGTCGACCTGAACGCGCTCACCGGTTCCGGCCAGAACGGGGTCATCACCAGGGAGGACGTGCAACGCGCGGCCGAAGCCCCCGTTGCCACCGAAGCCCCGGCCTACGATGCGGCGGCCAAGGAACGGCGGGTGCCGATCCGTGGAGTGCGCAAGGCGACCGCGGCGGCCATGGTGTCCAGCGCGTTCACCGCGCCGCACGTCACCGAGTTCCTCACCGTCGACGTCACGCCGATGATGGAGTTCCGGGCGAAGCTCAAGTCCAGCCCGGCCTTCCGCGACGTCAAGCTGACCCCGCTGGTGTTCGCCGCCAAAGCGGTCTGCCTTGCCGTGCAACGGACTCCGGACGTCAACGCGACCTGGGACGAGGAAGCCGGCGAGATCGTCTACAAGTCCTACGTGCATCTCGGCATCGCCGCGGCCACCCCGCGTGGCCTGGTCGTGCCCAAGGTGCGCGGCGCGGAATCGTTGTCCCTGCGCGATCTCGCCACCGCCATCGACGGCCTGACCAACACCGCGCGCGAGGGCAAGACCACGCCCGCGGACATGGTCAACGGGACCATCACCATCACCAACATCGGCGTGTTCGGCATCGACACCGGCACGCCGATCATCAACCCCGGTGAGTCCGCGATCCTCGCCTTCGGCGCGATCCGCGACATGCCGTGGGTGGTGGACGGCCAGATCGTGCCGCGCAAGATCTGCCAGCTCTCGCTGAGCTTCGACCACCGCGTCGTGGACGGTCAGCAGGGCTCGCAGTTCCTCGCCGATGTCGGCGCGCTCCTGGGTGACCCGGCCACCGCGATCACGTACTGAGCAACGGCCTCCCGCCGGGTTTCGCGACTCGGCGGGAGGTCAGCGCCTGCGCGGCTTGGGAATGTCGAACATCCCGGAGAGCTTGATCGCGTACCGGATGTCGCCCTTGAACTTCAACCGCCGCGTCGCCACCAGGCGCGGAAAGCCGATCCCGCCCGCGGCCATCCGCAGGAAATCCGCCAGGCCCAGCGTGACCGTCACCTTCGGGTCCTGGTCCATCGAGGTCCCGGTCAGGCAGGCGCCGGAGGCGAACACGGTCTGGAACCGTTGGTAGTCAACGCCTTCCCCGCAGTCGATCCGCCACCGCACCACGCCGTCGCTGCCGGTCGCCCGCTCCGCCCGGACATGATCCGACATCCGCCGGAACACCTCGCGCAGCACCATTTCCCGCGCCCTCGGCGACCGCGCCACCTCGGCGATCTGCTGATCGGAGGCGCGCGCGATCAAGGTGACCAGGGTGACCGTGTCCAGCGCGTCCAGCGCGATGCCCGCATCGGCCTCGGCCAGCAGATCCATGGTCTCGATGAGCTGCGCGAGACCGCGCGGGCCCATTTTTCGCGGATCAAGGGCGCGCGCGATCATCTCGATGTCGATGGTGTCGCCTCCTCGTGCAGAAGGCAGAGCCTACGAGGCGCGCGGCAGATCGAAAAGGCTGGTGAGACCGGCCGCGAAGGCAAGATCACCCTTGATGCGCATCTTCCCGGTCATGAACAGCACCGGGCCGGAGGCGTTGCGGGTGATCAGCTTGAGGAAGTCGGCCGGGTGCACGGTGATGGTCACCCTCGGGTCGCGCTGCGGGTCGGCGTTGACCACGCAGGTCCCGCCCTCGATCACCGTCTCGTACCGGTCGAACCCGCCCGCTCCGCTACCGCCGGTGATCCGCCAGTGCACGACGGCGCGGGTGGACGCGGCGCGCTCGGTGCGGAAGTGCTCGCTCATCCGGCGGAAGATCTCGCCCAGGATCCGCGCGCGCAGTTCCGGCCGGCCCATCATGCCCTCGACCTGTCCGCCGGACGCATTGGCGATGATCCGCGCGAAAGTGCCGGCCCCCATCCGGCTCAGGTCGATGTCCGCACCGGCCGTGGCCAGCCGGTCGAGCGCGGCGAGCAGCCGGACGAACTGGTCGCGGGAGAGCGTGCGCGGGTCGATCGCGCTGCCGAGCACCTCGATGTCGAGGTCGAGTTCGTCGACCTGGGCGGGGTCGAGCGCTTCGAGCGCGTCCACGAGCTGACTCGGCGACAGCTGACCGATGGTTTTCCCGGTCAGTGGCCTGCGTTCCCCATTGGCCATCACAGCCCCCTCCACTACCTACTCCGGAGTAAGGCTACGTATCAGTAGGTACTGCGGCAAGCCGAACCGCTACGCTCACCGGAGTCTTCCTGTCAAAAGAGGTGTCATGTCGCTGCCCGAGTCGCCGCTCACCGAGCCGGAGAGGCCCGGCCGGGCCAAGCGCCTGCCCCGCGAGGTGCGCGAGCGGCAGATCCTGGACGCCGCCGTCACCGTGTTCTCCCAGCACGGCTACCACGGCGCCTCCATGGACGAGGTCTCCGACGTGGCAGGCATCTCGAAGCCGATGATCTACGCCTACCTCGGCTCCAAGGAGGACCTGTTCGCGGCCTGCATCCACCGCGAAGCCACCCGCCTGCTGGAGGCGATCGTGGCCGGGATCCACGCCGAGGAGCCGGCCGACGTGCAGCTCTGGCACGGGCTGAGATCGTTCTTCGGCTTCGTGAACGAACACCGGGAGAGCTGGCGGGTCCTGCACCGCCAGTCGCTGGCCCAGGGCGGCCCGTTCACCGAGGAACTCATGGCCATGCGCGAGCGGGCGATCTCCCTGGTCGCCGCGGTGCTGGTGCGGACCGGCAGCGACGAAGGAGTCGGCCACGCCGCCTCCCGCTCCGGCGAGGCACTGGCCGCCGCGCTGGTCGGCGCGGGGGAGTCGCTGGCCGACTGGTGGCTGGACCACCCCGAGGAGACCGTCGACGTGATCGCCGCGCGGCTGATGAACCTGGTCTGGATGGGCTTCGGCGACCTGCTCGAAGACCGGGTCTGGAAGCCGCCAACCAACGCTTAGCCCGCGCTGATCGAACCGTCCAAATGGGGAGTGTCCTTGCTCCCGTGCCGCAACGCGAACCGGAACCCGCCATCGGTCTGCTCCGCCAACAGCGCCACGCTCGCGGGCAGCAGAATCGGCCGCTTGAACCGCACGTCCACCGTGTACGCCTCCGGCAACCGCTCCGCGAAGAACGCCAGGCAGCGCGCCTTGGACCACATGCCGTGCGCGATCGCGCGCTTGAACCCGAACAGTCGCGCGGTCAACGGGTAGAGGTGGATCGGGTTGTGGTCACCGGACACCTCGGCATAGCGCCGCCCGGTGTCGCTGCCCAGCCGCCAGCGCGCGGCCGGCTCGCCGTCCAACGGCTCCGGCGCCGCCGACGAACTCCGCTCGGACGGCCCGGACGAACCGCCGCGCCGCAGGTAGGTGCTCACGTCTGTCCACACGACCTCGCCGTCCGCGAGCGCCTCGCTGACCATGTCGAACTGGGTGCCGCGCTCGTGCGGCCGCAGCCCTTCGGCGTGCACGCGCAGGACGAACGACTCGTCGGCCCGCAGCGGCCGGGCCTGGGTGATCCGGTTGGCCAGGTGCACCAGGCCGATCATCGGGAACGGGAAGGCCGGATCGGTCATCAGCTTGGCCTGCAACGGAAAGCTCAGGATGTGTGGAAACGTCGCCGGGAGCAGATCCGAGACCCGGAACCCGCAGACCCGGTCATAGGCGGACAACCGCTCCCGATCGACCCGCACCCCGTTCTGCACCAGCGTCGTACTCGGCAACTCACTGCCGGACCGCCCGAACCCGGGCAGCGCGCCCAGCGCGGCCTTGCCGAAGATCGGCAGCAGGTTCGGCGTCGACTCCACTTCCACGGTCATTCGAATCACGCCCCGAGCAGGCTCTGCCCGCACACCCGGACGATGTTGCCGTTCACCCCGGATGAGGCCGGGTTCGCGTACCAGGCAATGGTTTCCGCGACGTCCACCGGCAGACCGCCCTGCGACATGCTGTTCATCCGCCGCCCCGCTTCCCGGATGAACAACGGAACGGCGGCCGTCATCTGCGTCTCGATGAATCCGGGCGCCACCGCGTTGATGGTGCTGCCCTGCCGCGCGAGCTTCGGCGCGTAGCCGTTGACCATGCCGATTACGCCCGCCTTGGACGTACCGTAGTTCGTCTGGCCGACATTGCCCGCGATGCCCGCGATCGAGGACACCCCGATGATGCGCCCGTTGGCGCGCAACGTTTTCTTGGCCAGCAGCGCGTCGTTGATCCGCAACTGGCTGGCCAGGTTCACCGACAGCACCGCGTCCCAGCGGGCCGCGTCCATCTTGCCCAGCGTCTTGTCCCTGGTGATGCCCGCGTTGTGCACCACGACATCCACGCCGTCGTGCCGGGTGCCGAAGTAGTCGACCAGCTTCGCGGGCGCCTCGCTGCTGGTGATGTCCAGTTGCAGGGAGGAGCCGCGCACCTCGTTGGCCACCCTGGACAGGTCCGCGCCCTGGCTCGGCACGTCAAGGCAGACAACGTGCGCGCCGTCCCGCGCCAGCACCTTGGCGATCGCCGCGCCGATCCCGCGCGACGCCCCGGTCACCAGCGCGACCTTGCCCTCCAGCGGCTTCGCCCAGTCGTCCGGCTCGACCAGTTCGTTCTTGGGCACCCCGATCCGTACCACCTGCGCGTCAACGTAAGCCGACTTGGCCGAAGCGAAGAACCGCACCGTCGACCCGATGGCGCCCTCGGCCCCCGCCGCCACATAAACGAGCTGAGCAGTGGCCCCGCGCTTGAGTTCCTTCCCCACCGACCGGGTGAAACCCTCCAGCGCGCGCTGCGCCACCTTGGCCGGAATGTCGTTGACGCTCTCCGGCGGCGTGCCGAAGACCAGCACCCGCCCGCCGGTCTTCACCCTCCGGATGACCGGGTGGAAGAACTCGTACAGCTCGCGAAGCCCATCCGGCGACTCGATGCCGGTCGCGTCGAAGATCAGCGCCCCATACCGCTGGTCCTCGTCACCAGCCGACTTGGCCACCTCGGCATCGGCGGCAACCAGCACGTCCTCGATCGGACCGGCCAGGCGTCCGGAACCGCCGATCAGGGCCGGGCCGGTCAGCAACGACTGGCCGGGTTCGTAGCGGCGTAGTGCAATGGGATCGGGCAGCCCCAATCGGCTCACCATCAGCTTGCCAACGGCCGAGGTCGCGAACTGCTGGTACCGATCCGTCATGACGAACTCCCATTCCTACTCGATGGTAAGTCTACTCGTCGGTAGGTTATGCTGACAGCATAGGGCACTTTCTCGTGTGGTTGGAGGACAGATGGCCGGCTCGCCGCGCAAGGTCGCCGTGATCGGTGGCAATCGCATCCCGTTCGCCCGTTCGAACGGGCCCTACGCCACCGCCGCCAACCAGGACATGTTCACCGCCGCGCTGGACGGCCTGGTCAGCCGGTTCAACCTGCAGGGTGAACGGCTCGGTGAGGTCACCGGCGGCGCCGTGCTCAAGCACAGCAGCGACTTCAACCTGATGCGCGAATGCGTGCTGGGCAGCCAGCTCGCCCCGGAAACCCCGGCCATGGACGTGCAGCAGGCCTGCGGCACCGGCCTCGCGGCCATCATCGGCACCGCCAACAAGATCGCGCTCGGCCAGATCGAGGTAGGCATCGCCGGTGGCGTCGACACCGCCAGCGACGCGCCGATCGGCGTCAACGAGGATCTGCGCGAGGTGTTGTTGCAGTTCAACCGCACCAAGGACCTGCTCGGCAGGCTGCGCCTGATCACCAAGCTGCGCCCCGGTCAGATCGTGCCGAACATCCCGCGCAATGCCGAACCGCGCACCGGCCTGTCCATGGGCGAGCACGCCGCGATCACCGCCAAGGAATGGGAGATCGGCCGGGAGGAGCAGGACGAGTTCGCCGCGGCCAGCCACCAGAAGCTCGCCGCCGCCTACGACAGCGGCTTCTTCGACGACCTGGTCACCCCGTTCCTCGGCCTCACCCGCGACCAGAACCTCCGCCCGGACTCCAATGCCGACAAGCTCGCCAAGCTCAAGCCCGCCTTCGGCGGTGCAGACGGCACCATGACCGCGGGCAACTCCACCCCGCTCACCGACGGCGCCTCAGCCGTTCTGCTAGCCAGCGAAGACTGGGCAGCAGAACACAAACTCCCGGTCCTGGCCTACCTCACCTTCACCGAAACCGCGGCCGTCGACTACGTCCATGGTAAGGAAGGCCTCCTCATGGCCCCGGCCTACGCAGTCCCGCGCATGCTCGCCCGAGCAGGCCTATCCCTGCAGGACTTCGACTTCTACGAGATCCACGAGGCGTTCGCCTCCCAGGTGCTCGCCACCCTGAAGGCGTGGGAGGACCCCGAGTTCGCCAAGGACAAGCTCGGCCGGGCCGAACCGCTCGGCTCGATCGACCGCGCCAAGCTCAACGTGAACGGCTCGTCCCTCGCCGCGGGCCACCCGTTCGCCGCGACCGGCGGCCGGATCGTCGCCACCATGGCCAAACTGCTCGCCGAACGCGGCTCCGGCCGTGGCCTGATCTCGATCTGTGCCGCGGGCGGCCAGGGCGTCACCGCAATCATGGAGCGTTCTAACCAAATCTAGAACTATCCCTAGATAGTCGAATACAGCCCTCGAGCCGACACGCCCATCGGGGAATCTCGCGGGGTATCGGACGAACCCTAGAAATGGCGATACGGTCCGATGATGGACCCGGTCCGTAACCCGTTCGCGCCCGGCGCAGGCCAGCGACCACCGGAACTCGCCGGCCGGGACCGCGAACTGGACGCGTTCGACGTGGTGTTGGAACGGGTCTCCCGATCCCGGCCGGAACGCAGCCTGGTGCTCACCGGACTGCGTGGCGTCGGCAAGACCGTGCTGCTCGGCGAATTACGGTCGATGGCCGTGCGCAGGGGCTGGGGCGCGGGCAAGATCGAGGCCCGTCCCGAAGCCGACCTGCGCAGACCCCTGTCCGCCGCCCTGCACCGCGCCATCCGCGACCTCGCCGTGCGCCATCGCGCGCCCGACCGCGTCGAAGGCGTGCTCGGCGTGCTCAAAGCGTTCGCGCTGCGCGCCAACCCGACCGACGCGAAACTCCGCGAACGCTGGCAACCCGGCATCGACGCCCCCGCCGCCGTCGGCCGCGCCGACTCCGGCGACATCGAGATCGACCTGGTCGAACTGTTCACCGATGTCGCCGAACTCGCCCAGGACGTCGGTACCGGCGTCGCGCTGCTCATCGACGAAATGCAGGACCTGCGCCCCGATGATGTGTCGGCCCTGTGCGCGGCCTGTCACGAACTGTCCCAATCCGGCGCCCCGCTCGTCGTGGTCGGCGCAGGCTTGCCGCATCTGCCCGCGGTGTTGTCGGCCAGCAAGTCCTATTCCGAGCGCCTTTTCCGATATCTGCGCATCGACCGCCTGGAACGCGACGAAGCCGACCGCGCCGTCCTTGCTCCGATCGAACGCGAAAACGCCGGTATAGCCCCGGATGCGCTCGATGCGTTGTTCGAGGCATCCAGCGGTTACCCGTATTTCATCCAGGCCTACGGCAAAGCCGCCTGGGACGCCGCCCCCGCCGACCCCATCACCGCCGACGACGTCATGGTCGCCGCCCCCGAGGCCGAAGCCGAACTCGCCGTCGGCTTCTTCGGCTCCCGCTACGAGCGCGCCACCCCCGCCGAGCGCGAATACCTGCGCGCCATGGCCGAACTGACCGAGGGCCGCGACGAAGGCGCGGGCAGCACCGACGTCGCGGTGTTCCTCGGCCGCAAACCGTCGTCGCTCTCGCCGTCGCGGGACAGCCTGATCAAGAAGGGCCTGATCTACTCGGCGGAGCGCGGCCAGATCGCGTTCACCGTGCCCCACTTCGGCCGATTCTTGCTCAGCAAGGACGAGTAGCCACCTATTCGGTTATCTAGTGATTCCCCTAGATATCTCTCGATAACGTCATAGGCCACCAAAATTGGGCCAAACGAGTGAAGGTCGAGCACACGATCGCATGTGGGCCGAGTCACATCTACCGTAAGTGTAACAACCCGCCACGATCGAGCGATGACCATTATGGCTCCGCAGTGCTGACGGACCCCCGACCTGGCAGCGCTGCGGAGCATCCATATCTGCACACCCCGCCTCTGCGCGGGGTTGTTTTTGTTGCGTTGGTCAGTCTCACGACACGAGACCGGGAACAGCGCGGCGACCCACCGGCGTTGGATCGCTCATGACCTCCACGCAGCAGCCGCCGCAGCGCCGTCGCGCCCGGGTCCGCGCCCCTGAACTGGTCGGACGCGGTTGGCTGAACACCGGCGGCAAGTCCTATTCGATCAAGGACCTGCGCGGCAAGATCGTGCTCCTGGACTTCTGGACGTTCTGCTGTGTGAACTGCATCCACGTGCTGGACGAGCTGCGCCCGCTGGAGGCCGAGTTCGCCGACGTGCTGGTCACGGTCGGCGTGCATTCGCCGAAGTTCGCGCACGAGGCCGAGGCCGGCGCGGTGGTGGACGCGGTTGAGCGCGCCGCCGTACATCATCCGGTGCTGGACGACCCGGAGCTGGCCACCTGGCAGACGTACGCGGTGCACGCGTGGCCGACGCTGGTGCTGGTCGACCCCGAGGGCTACGTCGTGCACGTCGCCGCAGGCGAGGGGCATGTGGACGCGCTGCGTCAGGTGATCAAGGAACTGGTCGCCGAGCACGAGCAGCGCGGCACCCTGCACCGTGGCGACGGCCCGTACGTGCCGCCTGCCGCGGCCGAGACCGAGCTGCGGTTCCCGAGCAAGGCGCTGGCCACGCCGACCGGCACTCTCCTGGTCGCGGACACCGCGCACCACCGCATCGTCGAACTCGCCGACGACGCGCGCACCGTGCTGCGCACCATCGGCACCGGCACACGCGGCCGCGCGGACGGCCGGCCGGAACAGGCGAGCTTCGCCGAGCCGGGCGGACTCGCGCTGCTGCCGCCCGGCATCGCCGCGCAGGTCGGTTACGACGTCGTGGTCGCGGACACGGTCAACCACCTCATCCGCTCGATCCGTCTTGCCGACGGGACGGTCGGCACGGTGGCCGGGACCGGCGCGCAATGGCGCAACGGCCCGACCGACGGCGCGGCAACCAGCATCGACCTGTCCAGCCCGCTCGACCTCGCCTGGTGGCAACCCGCCAACGGCGTCGTCCTCGCCCTGTCCGGAAACCACACGCTGAGCCTGTTCGACCCGATCAGCGCCACCGTGCGCCGCTTCGCTGGCAACACCACGGAAGGCCTGCAGGACGGCCCGGTCGCGGACGCGTTCTTCGCGCAACCCTCCGGCCTCGCCGCGTCCGGCGACACGCTCTGGCTGGTCGACGCGGAAACGTCCGCGCTGCGCTTCATCAAGCCGGAACCGGAGTTCGTGGTGCGCACCGCGGTCGGCACCGGCCTGTTCGACTTCGGGCACGTCGACGGCACCGCCGAGAAAGCGCTGCTGCAGCACCCGCTCGGCCTGGCCGTGTTGCCGGATGGCAGCGTCGCGGTCGCGGACACCTACAACGGCGCGATTCGCCGCTACGACCCGGAAACCGCCCAAGTGTCCACTGTGGCCACCGACCTGGCCGAGCCGACCGACATCGTGCAGCTGGGCGAGGACCTGATCGTGGTCGTCTCGGCCGCGCACGAACTCGACCGGCCCATCCCGCCCGGTCTCGCCGACGAACTCGTGCACGGCCAGGCCCACCAGGTACGCCGTCCCGCAACGGATCTGGCGCCGGGCGAGGTCACGCTGACCGTGATCTTCGACCCGCCGCCCGGCCAGCGCATCGACGACCGGTACGGCCCGTCGACCCGGCTGGAGATCACGTCCTCGCCACCAGAACTGCTCAAGGAAGGGGCCGGCGTGACCACCGAGCTGAGCCGCACCCTGGTGCTCGCCGACGACATTCCGGACGGCGTCCTGCACGTGATCGCCCAAGCGGCGAGCTGCGACGCGGCCGGCGAGCACCCCGCTTGCCGGTTGTCCCGGCAGGACTGGGGCGTGCCGGTGCGGCTGCGCGACTGGGGTGCGACCCGGCTTCCGCTGGTGCTCGGCGGATTGGACTGATGAACCGGCCAGTACCATCAGCGTCGTGTCCGACCCGAAGCTCGAGATTCAGCTGCTGTACGACCGGATTCTGGTGAAGGTGTCCCAGGAGGAGGGCGAGCGCCGCAGCAGCGGCGGCATCGTCATCCCGGCCACCGCGCAGATGGCCAAGCGGCTGGTCTGGGGTGACGTGCTCGGCGTCGGCAACAACGTGCGCAACGTGAAGGTCGGCGACCGGGTCCTGTACAACCCGGACGATCAGCTCGAAGTGGAGATCCAGGCGAACACCTACCTGGTCATGCGCGAGCGCGACGTGCACGCGGTCGCCGCCGAGCGCACCGAGCACGGCACCGGCCTCTACCTGTAAAACCCACAGAACGACGAGACGGGGCGGCTTCCGGAATCCGGAAGCCGCCCCGTTCGCGTATCGGCAGGGATCAGAACGACGCTTCGTCCACGTCCATCAGGCTGTTGTCGGTGCTCTCCACGACCTTGCGGCGCGCGGCCAGCTCCGGCAGCACGGTCTTGGCGAAGAACGACGCGACCGCCAGCTTGCCCTGGTAGAACGCGACATCCTTGGCGGCCGGGTTGCCGTCCAGCTTGGCCAGCGCCACCTCGGCCTGGCGCTGCAACAGCCAGCCGACCATCAGGTCGCCGACGCTCATCAGCAGCCGCACGCTGTTCTGGCCGACCTTGTAGATGTTGGCGGTGTCCTCCTGCGCGGAGGTGAGGAAGCCGACCAGCGCGCCGAGCATGCCCTGCACGTCTTCCAGCGCCTGCTTGAGCAGCGCGCGCTCCTCCTTGAGGCGGCCATTGCCCGCCTCCGAATCGAGGAACGCGCCGATCTCGCCCGCGATGTAGCCCAGTGCCTGGCCCTTGTCGCGGATGATCTTGCGGAAGAAGAAGTCCAGGGACTGGATCGCGGTGGTGCCCTCGTAGAGGGAGTCGATCTTGGAGTCGCGGATGTACTGCTCGATCGGGTAGTCCTGGAGGAACCCGGAACCGCCGAGCGTCTGCAGCGACTGGGCCAGCTGCTCGTAGGCCCGCTCCGAGCCGACGCCCTTGACGATCGGCAGCAGCAGGTCGTTGATCTTCTCGGCCAGCTTGACGTCGCCATCGCCCGCGGCGATCTGGTCCTGGAAGGTCGCGGTGTAGATGTAGACCGCGCGCAGGCCCTCCGCGTACGCCTTCTGCAGCATCAGGCTGCGGCGCACGTCCGGGTGGTGGGTGATGGTCACGCGCGGCGCGGTCTTGTCGGCCATCTGCGGCAGGTCGGCGCCCTGCACGCGCTCCTTGGCGTAGTCAAGGGCGTTGAGGTAGCCGGTGGACAGCGTGCCGATGGCCTTGGTGCCGACCATCATCCGGGCGTACTCGATGACCTGGAACATCTGCGCGATGCCGTCGTGCAC
>DATFHN010000159.1:0-7515 GCA_035248365.1 Pseudonocardiaceae bacterium
CGCGTCGGGCGCCGGGCCGCGTTCGGCCGCCGGGGACTGGAAGATCGAGAAGGGCATGCCCTGATCGTCGGCGCAGTTCGAGGCCAGACCGTACGGTTCCCGCACGGGATCTTCCGCGGTGCCGCCCGCGGCGCGGATGCGCCGGACGGTCTCGGCCACGTCGTCGACGGCGAAGGAAACCAGCGCGCCGCTGCGGCTCTGCCCGCCCCACATGCCGATGTGCTGGTTGGGCAGGCCGACCACCCGGCGCCCTTCCGCGACGCTGCCCATTTCGAACCGCCAGCCGAGCACGGTGCCGTAGAACGCTTCGGCGCGGGTCACGTCGGGCACCGCGATCGAGGCGTAGCCGACATCGCCTTCGACGGGCGGGGCGGCGTTGGTGGTGTCGTTGCTCATGGTCTCTCCTGTTCCACGCAGCAGCGCTTGCGCCAGCTGGGCGCGCAGCGCGGCGGCGAAGGCCGGGTCGGGGTCGACGGGCACTACCGGTTCGTACAGCGCGTCGAGTGGATCGGTCATCGGTGTCCCGCCCTCCCCTCGGTTGCGTCCGAATAGGACTTTCGAAATGCCGTTCTGGCCCTGACCAGCAGGGCTTCGGTGGCGTGCACGGTCCGGCCGAGATGGTCGGCCACTTCGGGTACCGGCAGACCGTCGAGGTAGCGCAGGGTCAGCGCGGTCCGGTGCTGACCGCTGAGCCTGGCCAGGATCTGCTTGGCCAGCAACGCGTCGAGCTGCTCCTCCCAGGGATCGACGCATTGCTCGTGTTCTTGGGCAAGGAGATACAGCCTGCGATCGTCGCGTTCGGACGCTCGCCAGTGGTCGACGAGTTTGTGCCGGGCGATGCCGATCAGCCAGGCGGTGGTCAACTCGTCCGGCGGGTTGGTACGCAGCGCTGTCACGGCGGCGAGGAACGTTTCCGAGGTCAGGTCTTCGGCCAGCGCGACCTGACGGCACCGGGCCAGCAGGTAGCCGTAGACCTCGGGCAGCGCGGTGTCGTACAGGTCGAGGAGGTCGACGCCCCGCTCGGGCACCATCGCCTGCCGCGAACCCACCCTGTCCACCTCCTCCCGCCACCTACATCAACACATCGATCGGGGAAGCGAAACTCCGACGCTGCCGAGCCAAGATTTTTCTGCGCCGTTCTAAGGTGAGGCGGTGAACAGGGCACCTTCGCCGCACCCGCGTGGTCGGAGGCTGGGATGGGTCGTGACGGTGCTGGCCGCGTTGCTGGTGCTGGTCGCCGCCGCGGGCGTCTATGTCGGGTTGCGGTACCGGTCGGCCGGCCAGGCGCTGGCCGCTGAGCAGGCGGCCGATGCCGCGCGGACGGCCGCGCTCGATGCCGGTGCGAAGTACGCGGTCGCGTTGAGTTCGTATGACTACCGGGACCTGGACCAGAGCTTCGCGGCGATCGCGGCCGATGCCACGCCGACCTTCGCGCAGCAGTACCGGCAGTTCAGCGCCGGGTTGAAGAGCGCGCTGGTCAGCGCGAAGTCGGTGGCCAGCGGGAAAGTGCTCGGCGAGGCGGTTGCCTCGGCCAACCCGAGCAGGGTGACGCTGCTGGTGTTCGTTGATCAGACGATCAGCAACACCAGCACCGCCACGCCGCAGGTCAACCACAACCGGATGGAACTGACCCTGTTGGACGTATCCGGACAGTGGAAGATCGACCAGGTGCAGCTGCGTTAGTTGCCGCGTTGCAGATAGGACAGCAGGCGAAGGATTTCCAGGTACAGCCAGACCAGCGTGACGGTCAGGCCGAACGCGGCGTACCAGGCCCAGCGGGCCGGCAGGCCCATCCGGATCATCCGGTCGGCCTGGTCGAAGTCGAGCAGCAGGTTGAACGCGGCGATGCCGATGATGATCACACTGATCGCGATGGACAGCGGGCTGCCGTCACGAACGCCGAGGTCGACGCCGAACATGCCGACCAGGAAGTTGGCCAGCAGCACGACCACCACGCCGACCGTGGCGCCGATCACCCACTTGGTCAGGCGCGGGGTGACCCGGATCGCACCGGTCTTGTAGACGATCAGCATCGCGATGAACACACCGAACGTGCCTGCGATCGCCTGGAACGCGATGCCGTGATAGATGTTGTCGAACAGTTCGGTGATCGCGCCGAGCACGATGCCTTCGACCCCGGCGTAGCTGAGCACCAGCGCGGCGTTGGGCGTGCGCTTGAAGATGATGATCATCGCCAGCACCAGGCCGACGATGGCCGCGGGCGCCGCCAGCCAGTAGGCGTGGGTGAAGACCGTGATGACGCCGGTGACGATGGCCAGACCGAGGGTCATCGCGGTCTTGGAGACCACGTCGTCGATGGTCATGGGCCGTTCGACCGCGCCGGACTGCTGGTAGGCGACGCCGTAACCGCCAGGGCCGGTCGGGCCCGCCGGTCCGCCGTAGGCGGGTTGACCGTAGTTGCCGTATCCGGGCGTGCCCGCCTGCGGATCGAAGCCGACGTAGTTCCCCGTGCCGCGCGGCAGGTTGCGGAATGCCGGGTTGCTGGTCGCTCGCACTGATCCTCCTGTGCTATCCGACGCGCTGAACGCGTACCACCGTGTCAACGGTTCGCGTTGTCGGCCGGTTCCCTGGTGATCGGCGCCAGCCTACCGGCTTACGGTTCGACCAGACTCAGGCCGAGTGTGCTCAGTTCGACGGTCAGCGGCTGGAAGAAATCGGTCGTACCGTCCCCACCGGACACCGTGCCGAGACCGGTCGAACCCGTGAACAACGGGCCGCCGCTGTCACCGTGATCGGTGTGCACATTGGTCTGGATCAGGCCGTTGACCACGTCGCCATTGCCATAGTCGACGGTCTGGTCGACCGCGGTGACCTGGCCGCAGGTCAGGCCGGTGGTCATGCCGCTGGCGCACACGGACTCGCCGACGGTCGCGGTGCCGACCGAGGTGATCGGCTGCTCGGTCCCGTCGTAGCGGTCGATCGCGGCGGGCGCGTCGCCGGACTCGTTGCGGATCAGGCCGAAGTCGGTGTCCGGGAAGTTCGACGACACGGTCGGGCCGAGGCCGTGCCAGTAGGGCAGCCCCTGGGTGCAGTGGCCCGCCGTGATGACGTAGTCCTGGTCGCCCTTGGTGACGTTGAACCCGGCCGAGCAGAGGATCTCGCTGGTGCGGATCTGGTCGCCGCCGAGCACCTGCTCGGTGAACGCGCCGGGCACCCGGACCACCCTGACCAGGTCGCCGTAGCGCTTGGCGGTGGCCAGCAGGCGCTGCACGCCCTCGGCGGGGGCCTGACTGGCCAGGGTCAGGACGAATTGATGGGTCTGCTGATCGATGCCCCATGCCGTGTTCGGGGTGGGCGGCAGCGCGTCGAAGACCTGGCGCACCGCGGTCAGCTGGTCGAGGCTGTAGCGGAGCAGACCCGAATTGGGCGCGGGTACGAGGTGCGAGCCCAGCTGGACCGGTGCGGTGGCGGAGCCATCGGCCGAGGCACTCGCCGACGGCGCGAACTCGACAACGGCGGCGGCCGTGCCGAGCGCGCTCGCGGCCACCACGGCGGCCACGACGGTCAGGGCGTGGCGTCTGGAAGTCAACCGAAGCAGTTTCGCGATCACAATGCGTGGACGCTACGCGTCCGGCGACCAGCGAAATGTGCCGGGGCGCAGGCAAAAACACACTCTCAGTAACTTTATCGCTCGATCGAGGGAATCTCGGACGGAGACAGTGAAGATCGGCACCCGGGATGGACGCGACGCCATGGCAACCGGGACAATCTCCGGATCCGCGACCGTGGCCGAGCGGGGCGGTCTGAGCAGCAGCAACGAGGAGCGGCAATGGCGACGTATCTGGTGACCGGGGCGACCGGACTGATCGGCAGGCACGTCGTCGACGAGCTGTTGCAACGGGACGAAACCGACCGAGTGCTCGTCCTCACTCGTTCGAGTTCACTCAATCGGTTGGACGCGTTGCGGCAGCGGTGGCCGAACGCGGACCGGGTCGAACCGGTCATCGGCGACCTCTCCGCGCCCCTGCTCGGCATCGACGAGGCCGCTCTGCAAGGCCTGATCGACCAGGTCGACCACGTCATTCACCTGGCCGCCCTCTACGACGTCACCGCGGGCGACGAGGAGAGCGTGCTGGCCAACGTGGAAGGCACCCGCAACGTCGTCGCGGTCGCCTCGGCCATCCACGCGGGGTGTCTGCACCATGTGTCGTCGGTCGCCGTCGCCGGTGACTATCACGGCACGTTCACCGAGGACATGTTCGACGAGGGTCAGCGGCTGCTCACCGCCTACCACCGGACGAAGTTCGCCGGCGAGGAACTCGTTCGTGAACAGCACGACGTGCCGTGGCGGGTGTACCGGCCCGCGATCGTGCTCGGCAACTCGCAGACCGGCGAGATGGACAAGATCGACGGCCCGTACTACGTCTTCCCGGCGATCTCCCGGCTGGCCGGGCTGCCCAAGCTGCCGGTCGTGCTGCCCGACCTCGGCAGCACCAACGTGGTCCCGGTGGACTACGTGGCCAAGGCCATGGTGCACCTGGTGAACAAGCCCGGCCTAGACCACCACACCTTCCACCTGGTCAACCCGAAGCCGCAGCCGATCACCAAGATCTACGACGCGTTCGCGCGGGTCGCGGGCGCGCCGACGGTGACCGCGCAGCTGGGCAAGACCCTGTCCGACCCGCTGATCAAGCTGGCCGAACTGGTCGACTGGGTCCCGGGCGCGGCGATCGCCCGCGACGCCGTGCTGGACCGGCTCGGCATCCCTCCGGTGCTGCTGTCCATCTCCGAGTTCCACGCCACGTTCGACTCGGCCGCGACGGAGCGCGCGCTGGCCGGCAGCGGCATCGAGGTGCCGCCGCTGGCCGACTACGCGGGCGTGCTGTGGCGCTACTGGCGCGAGCACCTCGACCCGTTCCGGGCCCGCAGGCACGGCCAGGGCGGCGAGCTGGACGGTCGGCGCGTGGTGATCACCGGCGCGTCCTCCGGCATCGGACGGGCCACCGCGCTGCGCGTGGCCGAACTGGGCGGTATCCCGCTGCTGGTCGCGCGGCGCGCCCCCGAACTGGAGGAACTGCGCGACGAGATCCGGGCGCAGGGCGGCGACGCCTACGCCTACCCGTGCGACCTGACCGACGAGGAGTCGGTGAACAAGGCGGTCGCGGCCATGCTGTCCGAACACGAGGCGGTGGACATGCTGGTCAACAACGCGGGCCGGTCGATCCGCCGCTCGGTCGCCCGCTCCTACGACCGCTTCCACGACTTCGAGCGCGCGATGGCGATCAACTACTTCGGAGCGGTCCGGCTGATCCTGGCGCTGCTGCCGCAGATGACCGAGCGGCGCTTCGGGCACATCGTCAACGTGTCCTCGATCGGCGTGCAGGGCATCGCGCCCCGGTTCTCCGCCTACGTCGCGTCCAAGGCGGCGCTGGACTACTTCAGCAAGATCGTGGCCACCGAGACGCACGGCGCGGGGATCACCTTCACCACGGTGCACATGCCGCTGGTGCGCACCGCGATGATCCGGCCGACCAAGATCTACGAGGCGTTCCCGGCCAAGTCACCGGCACAGGCCGCCGACATGGTGATCAAGGCGCTGGTGGAGCGGCCCAAGCACATCGGCACGCCGACCGGCACGGCCATGCAGTTCACCTACACGGTCGCGCCCGGCCTGGTCGACGCCATCGCCTACCAGGCCTACCGGATCTTCCCGGACTCGACCGCGGCAGGCGGCGGTGGCGGCACGATCAAGCTGGGCCGGGGCGAGCAGCAGCTGACCAAGCTGGCCACCACCATCGCGCGGCTCACGAAGGGCTTCCACTGGTGATCTCGGGCGGCAGCACCGTGATCGCGGTCAGCACGTAACCGTCGCGGACCAGGTAGCGGCCGGTGAAGCCGGTCAGCGGCGGGCCGTCGTCGGTGACCGTGCCGTCGATGAGGATCCGCACGGTGAAGGCGGCGTTGTCCGGGTCGATGGTGATCCGGGCGTCCTCGAAGCCCAGCCAGCGCCCGGTGAGCGGGAACCAGGCCTTGTAGACGCTTTCCTTGGCGCTGAACAGCAACCGGTCCCAGTGCTGACTGGTGCCCAGCCGCTGGAGCATGACGCGCTCCTCCGGCAGCGAGACCACGTCCAGCACGCCCTCGGGCAGCCGGTCGTGCTCCTCGGCATCGATGCCGATCGAGCGGATCTTGCCCGCGTCGGCGACCGCGGCCGCGCAGTAGCCACCGGTGTGGGTGAGGCTGCCGACGATGCCCGCGGGCCAGAGCGGCTCGCCCTTCTTGCCGTGCAGGATCGGCACGGCCGGGACCCCGATCTTGGCCAGCGCGCGGCGCGCGGCGGTGCGCACGTTGGTCACTTCCAGCCGCCGCTTCTGCACGGCCTTGGCGACCAGGCTCTCCTCCTCGGGGAGCAGCTCAGCGTCCGGGTCGAACCCGAGGATGTCCTCGGCCGAGACCTCGGCGGGCAGCAGGTCAGCGATCACTTGGTCCCCCGGTTGCGCGGCACCCGGTCCGGGTCGCCTGGGATGATCCGGCGCAGTGGCTGCGGCGGGTTGGGCCGGTTCTGCCATTCACGTGGATAGCCCAGTGACACCTCTTCGAACCGCACGCCGTCGTATTCGAGGGTCATCGGGATGTGCAGGTGCCCGTAGACGGCCACCGCGGCGCGGAAGCGCAGGTGCCAGTCGGCGGTGCGCTCGGTGCCACACCACATGGCCAGGTGCGGATAGCGCAGCATCCTGGTCGGGCCCCGGTGCAGCGGGAAGTGCGAGATCGGCACGGTGCGCAGGTCCTGCGGCTGCGCGGCCAGCCTGCGTTCGGTCAGCTCGACGCGCGCCGCGCACCAGTCCTGCCTGGTCGGATACGGGTCCGGGTGCAGCAGCGCCTCGTCGGTGAACACCAGGCCCTGCTCGTGCGCGTAGTTCAGGCCTTCCTCGATCGTGCGATGCTCCGGGAGGCGGAAGCTGTAGTCGTAGAGCAGGAACAGCGGAGCGACCACAAAGGACTCTTGCTCGGTTCGCCAGATCGGGTACTCGTCCTCCGGCGTGACCACGCCGAGCGAGCGGCAGCGCTCGACCAGGTATTCGTAGCGGGCCACGCCGCGCAGCTGCACCGGGTCGTCCGGCACCGTCCACAGCTCGTGGTTGCCCGGTGTCCAGATCACCTTCTCGAACCGGTCGGCCAGCCTTTTGAGCGTTTCCTCGATGGCCGAACTTGTCTCCGCGATGTCGCCCGCGACGATCAGCCAGTCCCCGTCCGCATAGGGGCGGATCTGCTCCAGCATCTCGGCATTGCCTTTGTGCGTGACATGCAGATCACTGGTGGCGAGTAACGAAGGAGTCGGCACATCGCCAAGGTTACCGATAGGGGCCGTTCCTCCGGTCGGGCCAAAAACGGCCAGCCACTTACCGGGGGCACACGCGGATCGCGTAACGTCGAAGCATGGCGCGTCCGGAAGACCGTGAACTCGTTCCCCTCAAGCCCGGCTTCGACGTGGTGTGGCACGGTTTCGACCGGGCCCAAGTGAAACAATACCTTGATGATCTCGACGCCGAG
>DATFHN010000160.1:0-3335 GCA_035248365.1 Pseudonocardiaceae bacterium
TGACTTGAGTGCTCGCAGTACGCCCCAGTTGTAGAAGGAGATGACCTTGGTCTTGTTGAACAGGCCGAGCTGCTCGGCTTGCTTGGTGAAGGCCACCAGATCGCCGCCGTACTGGGCGTTGAAGACGTATTCCGGGTGCGAATTGATCAGCGCGGACAGGTTCGAGCTGATGTTGGTCGCGCCCAGTGCCGGGAACTGCTGGTTGACCACCTTGAAGTTGATGTGCAGCGCCTTGAGCGCCTTCAGGAAGCCGTCCACGGTGTCGTGGCCGTAGCTGTAGTCGGGGGCGAAGATGCCGATCGTGATCTGCTTGGACCCCACGTTCTCCTTCTTCGCCAGGTAGTCGGCGATGGCCCGCGGCTCCATGATCGTGTTGGGGACGACCTGGAACGCGTACGGCGTGAAGCCCGACGTCATCAGGCTGACGTCGTTCGGGGTGTTGAAGAAGATCGGTGTCTTGTACTGCGTCGCGATCGGCTCCTCGGCCTGGGCGATCGAGCTCGCGACCGGCCCGAAGAGCGCGACCGCGTGATCGCTCGTGATCATCGAACGCACGTTGGAGGCGCCCGTCGCCGGCGTGATGTTGTCGTCTGCGCTGACGACCTTGATCTTCTTGCCGAGCAGGCCGCCCTTCGCGTTGATGTCGTCGACCGCCATCTGGACGCCGTTCAAGCTGGTCTGGCCGAGGTACGCGATCGACCCGCTCAGCGAGGTCGAGACCCCGACGGTGACCGTGCCGCCCTTGGCGGAGTTGTTACCGCCGGCCGAGTTCCCGCCGGAACTCCCGCACCCGGCCAGGACCATGGCCAGGGTCGCGGTCCCGGCAATCGTGATGCCCCATCGCCGTGTCATGCACTGCCTCCTTCGATCACCGGTTCCGAGCCCTCAGGCCGATTGGATTGCGTTGCGTGCCGCGGTGCGGCGGGACGTGAGCACGTCCGCGCCGCGCGCGCGAACGTTGCCGTCGGCGGTACCGAGCGCGCGCCGGACCCGCAGCGCGAGCAGGACGGTCTCGCTCCGCCCGCCGACGTCGAGCAGTTCCTCGCCGCAGCTGCGCAACTCGCCCAGCCGGTACTTGAGCGTGTTGACGTGGATGCCGAGCAGCGCGGCGACCTCGCGTTGGTGCCCGCCGCACTCGAGGTGCGCCTCGAGGGTGGGTAGCGCCCAGGCGCGCCGCGCGACCCGGGAGAACGGTTCGAGCGTGGCGCTCACGAACCGCTGTGCGCGCTCCGGGTGGCGCAGCATCTCCACCACCGGTGCCAGTTCCAGGTAGTCGTGCACCCGCCGGCTCGCCGGATCCATCGCCGAACCGGCGCGCAGCGCGTCGGTCGCTTCCAGGTAGCTCTCGCGGGACTCGCGTGCGGAGTGCGCGGTGCCGCCGACGCCGACCCGCAGGTGCTGCTCGCGCTCGGCCAGTTGCTGCAGGCGGCCGCACACGACCGCCCGCTTGTGCGCGGACGGCACCGGGACCGCAGCGACCACGCTGCTGTGCCGCACGGTCCACAGCAGGGCCGAGACCGTCCGCTCCAGGCAGTGCCCGATGCCTTCCAGTTGCGCGAGGCTCGTCTCGATGTGGGTGTCGACGACGACGACCGCGTGCGCCTGCCCGAGTTCGGTGAGCCGTTCGGCCGACTCGGAAGCGGAGTTGGGGCTGGCGAGGATCAGGTTGAGCAGCGCCGAACGCCGGTACTCCTGCCGCTTGGCGACCCGCGACGCCTCGTCCATGAAGCAGGATTCGACCTGGGTGCACAGTAGGTCCGAGTAGTCGAGGACCCAGGCGGTGATCAAGGCGCTGCACCGGCGCAGGCTGGGCGAACCGCGCCAGTCGGAGGTCTCGGTCAGCTGGGTCCACATCGAGCGCACGCCCAACCGGTAGGCGCGAAGCAGCGCGCTCAGGTCCATGCCCTGCGCCGCCCGGCGGCGTGCGCCCTCCTGGATCAGACTCATCAGCTCCGGGTCGGCCGGGTCGCCGCTGCGCAGGGTCCGCAGCCAGCAACGCACCAGCGCGGACGACACGGACTGCACGTCGGCCAGCAGTTCCCGATCGGTGATCGCGCCGTACTCGGGGATCTCCGCGACGTAGCCCGACACCATCACCTCGGCGATCCGGTCGCTGGCCGGCTCGAGTCCCTCCGCGATCACCGACAACGACTTGCGCGCCGCCGCCGGGAGATCGGCATAGGTGCGCAGCATCCGTTCGATCACCGGCTCGGGGGTCTCCCGGGTCTCCCGGCGTGGACCGGTCACCGCTGACCCCTCTCTGGCCTGGCACCCGAAGGCGTGTGATCGCTGGCGCCGCTCCCATCTGAGCCGGTTGAACGACCCGAAGACAACCCACGAACAGGGCAAGATTCACGCGATTTTTCGTCTCCTGCGGACAAGATTCATCCCTTTCGGACCAGCCGGGGAACGCGACTCCGGCGGGCTTCGCAGGATCACCGCTCGTACCCCTTGACACCGCCGTCGGGACGCGCTCAACATGCCACCTGAATCACCTGTCATGTTCAACCATCGGCCAGCGAGGGGCAAGCGATGCGGACGGCGAGAACGGCACTGGGCGCGGCGGCACTCACGCTTGCGCTGGCGGTCACCGGTTGTGCGAGCAAGAGCGGCGACAGCGGCGGCGGGTCCGCGGTGAAGGTTGCGGTCGTCTACTCGAAGACCGGGCTGCTCGCCGCGTACGGCGCCGAGTACCTCCAGGGCTTCAAGGCAGGACTGGCCTACGCGACCAAGGGCACCGACAAGGCCGGCGGGCACAAACTCGAGATCACGTACGCCGACGACGCCGGCGACCCGGCCAAGGCGACCGCGGCGGCCAAGCAGTACATCGGCCAGGGCTACAAGATCCTCGCCGGCACCACCGACTCCGGCGTCGCGACCCAACTCGCGCCGTTGGCCGCACAGAACAAGGTGCTCTACATCAGCGGGCCGGCCGCCAGCGACGGGATCACCGGCGTGAACAAGTACACCTTCCGCTCCGGGCGGCAGACCTACCAGGACGTCGCCACCGCGGGCACCTTCCTCGGCGACCCGGCCGGCAAGAAGATCCTGGTCTTCGCGCAGGACACCACGTTCGGCCAGGGCAACGCCGCCGCGGTCAAGGCGGTGCTCGGCGCCAAGGGCGCGACCGTCAGCAACCTGCTGGTGCCGGCGACCGCCACCGACTTCACGCCGTTCGCCAGCCAGGCTGCGCAGGCGCACGCCGATCTGGTCTTCGTCGCGTGGGCCGGCACCACCACCGGTGCCATGTGGCAGGCGCTCGACCAGCAGGGCGTGCTGTCGTCCACGACCGTGGTCACCGGGCTCGCGAACGTCGCCTCGTACCAGGCGTACGG
>DATFHN010000161.1:0-72951 GCA_035248365.1 Pseudonocardiaceae bacterium
CCCACCCGAGCCGACCGGCCGACCAGAGGCACCCGGCCCACCCGACGCGACCGGTCCACCAGAGGCCCCCGGCCCACCCGACGCGGCTGGCCCACCTGACGCGACCGGCCCACCCGAGGCGGCTGGCCCACCCGACCCAGCTGGCCCACCTGAGGCGACAGGTCCGCCTGACCCAGCTGGCCCACCCGCGGCGACCGGCCCACCTGACGCGGCCGGCCCGCCAACCGATGCCGCGCCATAGCTTTGACCCCAGTTCTGCGCCGGGCCGCCATAGCTTCCTTGCACCGGCGCGGCGGGCGCGAACCCGACCGGCCCCTGACCCGGATCACCGATCGGCGCGGCGGGCGCGGACCCCGCGAACGGCTGCATCGTCGGCGACGCGCTCGGCCCCACGTAGGCGGACTGCTGCACGACACCGAGCGGCGGCGTGTGCGCTTCGGGCGCCGTGCCGAGACTTCCGCCGCCGTGCGCGGCTACTGGGGGCAGCTGGATCGGCCCGGTGTTCTCACCGGCAGACGGGACGTACTCGCCGCCATGTCCAGGGGCTACGCCCTGCACCCCATGGCCGCCGCCCAACAAACCCGGTCCGGCGGGCACGCCCTGGCCTGGGCCGCCCAGCAATCCTTGCGCGTCCGGGCCGCCATGCAATCCCGGCCCACCCTGACTGCCAGGCCCACCACCCAGCAAACCCTGCCCACCAGCATCCTGGCCGCCACCAAGCAACCCAGGCCCGCCGGGGCCGCCGCTCAGCACACCCGATCCGCCGGGGCCGCTCAGCACACCCGATCCGCCGTGCCCGCCAGGACCGCCGCTCAGCAGACCCGATCCGCCGTGGCCACCGGGGCCGCCGCCCACCAGCCCCTGCACATCCTGGCCGCCGCCAAGCAACCCGGGTCCGTGGCCGCCTTGGCCGGTGACCGTCGCGAGTGGACCGGTGCCCAGCGCATCGGCCGCGTGCACCGGGTTCGCCTTGCCCAGCAACGGTTCCAGCCCGCTCAACCCACTCCCGCCCCCGAACGTGCCCCCGCCCGGGTTGGCGTTGACCGGGCTGTTCTGGCCATACACGGTCGAGCCGCTGTCGAGCCGGATCGAGTTGGTCAGGTTGGTGTTGACCTGCGCGACATTGGCCGCCGTCCCGCGCACCGCCGTGTCAAGGCCGAGCAGCGCGTGCGGGTTGCCCGCGGCGGCGGCCTGCTGGGCGGCGTCGGTGTTCTTGGCCAGGGTGACCAGGTGCTGCACGATCTGCACCTTGGCCTCGCCGACCTGATCGGCGGCGTGTTCGAGCTGGTCGGCCGCTGAGTTGCAGCCTTGCACGGTGGTGGTGAGTTTGCCGGAGTCCGGTTCGATGAAGCCGTTCCAGTGTTGCTGGGCCGCGTTCGCCGTGTCGCCGTGCACGCCGGCCAGGGCTTTGCTGGCCGAACTGTCCGCGTCGGCCGACACTCCGGTCAGCGACTGACCGGCTTGGCGCCACGCGGACGCGGTCGCCCGCATCTTGTCCTCGTCGGCTTTCGGCCACTGCACCCCGGCCGAGGCGGCGACGCCGGCCAGCTCGCTGGGGAGTTCGATGCCCATTCGTGCTCCCGGTGCTCAGCCCTGCTCGCGCAGGGTCGCCGCGTTGTCGTGTTCGGTCTGTTCGTACCGGTCCGCCGTGCTCGTGAACCGGTCGCCGACGTCGGCGAGGCCGGCGGGCAGGGCGCCGAGTTTGCCCAGCGTGTCCTGCGACGGTTGCTGGTAGGCGGACGCGAACGCGCGCCCGGCTTCGTCGTCGCCCCAGCACTCGCCCGCGTCGCTGAGCGCCTGGTGCAGGGTCCGGTGGATCTCGCCCGCCTTGTCGGCGTGCCCGGCGAACTCGCCGCCGTGCTGGCGCAGCTTTGCCGGGTCCGCGCTGAATCCGCTGTTCATCGCCGCCGTCCTCGTCCGCTGACCGGGTCCATCCAGCTCTGCTCCTCGTAGTCGACGTCGTCCTCGCGCGGCGGGCGGCTCGGCCGAGGCGGGGTTGGCGGGTTCTGCTCGTCGGGCGTGATCTCGGCGGGTTGCAGGTCGGCGCGGCCGGCGATCAGCGCGGCCGGGTCGGAGTCGGCGGGCAGCACCGGGCGCAGGGTCGCGTTGGCGCGTTCGGCGGCGCGGGCGGCCGCGGCGGCGGTGGTGCGCACGATTTCCTGGGCGAGTTCGGCGGCGCGGTAGCGCTGGTAGGCGGCGTCGGAGATGACCAGGCCGAGCAGGTTGCCCTGCGGCCCGACGGTCGCGGTGACCAGCCCGTCCGGGTTGGTGACCGACTCCTTGATGGCCAACAGTGCCTGATGCACCTCGGCGAGTTGCTCGCGAGTACGCCGATAGTCGGCGAGCAACGCCTCGACCTGGTCGGAGTGGCTGGTCATGTCACCTCCGCTGAACCGCTGCTCTCCGGGCATGAAGCTCGTTGGCCTTGTGACGGTGGCCGACGCGGTTCGGTTCCGTAGTTCTACCGACATTTACGGGTGCAGTGTCAACCGAATGGGGACGCGCCGCTGGCCGGCGTCGACGAACAGCCGCACGGCGCGCGGTGCGGTGCACGAAGAAGCAGGCGGCCGACCAGACGTCGGCCAGGTCGTCGGGCCAGCTGCCTTGATCGAGTTCGCGCAGCTCCATCAGCCCGCGATCGCCCGCACCACCCGTGACGGGCTGGGCCTGCCGAGCCGTTCGGCCATCCAGACGCTGGTCAGCACCAGCTTGTCCAGGTCGACGCCGGTGCGGATGCCCATGCCGTCCAGCAGCCAGACCAGGTCCTCGGTGGCCAGGTTGCCGGTCGCGGATTCGGCATACGGGCACCCGCCGAGCCCGCCCGCCGAAGAGTCCACAGTGGACACTCCAAGGCGCAATGCGGCGAGCGTGTTGGTCAGGGCCTGGCCGTAGGTGTCGTGGAAGTGCACGGCCAGCGCGGAAGTATCGGAAAAACCGCTCAGCAGGGCCTCGACCTGACCGGCGGTGGCCACGCCGATGGTGTCGCCAAGGGAGAGCTGCGAGCAGCCCATGTCCAGCAGCCGCCGCCCGACCGAGACGACCTGCGCCGCGTCGACCGAACCCTCCCACGGGTCGCCGAAACACATGGACACGTAGCCGCGCACGTCAAGGCCTTCGGCGCGGGCGCGGGTCACCACCGGGTCGAACATGGCGAACTGCTCGTCCAGCGTGCGGTTGAGGTTGCGCTTGGCGAAGGTTTCGGTGGCGCTGCCGAAGATCGCGATGTCCTTGACACCGGCCGCGAGCGCGCGATCGAGGCCGCGTTCGTTGGGCACCAGCACCGGATAGCGCACGCCGTCGCGGGCCTTCAGCCCGGCCAGCAGATCTTCGGCGTCGGCCAGCTGCGGAATCCACTTGGGAGAGACGAAACTGGTCGCCTCCAGGATGCGCAGCCCGGCATCGGCCAGCCGGTCCAGGAACTCCAGTTTGACCTCGACCGGCAGCACGGTGGACTCGTTCTGCAACCCGTCCCGGGCGCCGACCTCCCAGATCGTCACCTCGGCGGGCAGCGCCCCCGGTTCGGGCGCCGATACGACGGTCGGCAGGCCAACATCCCGAGCACCCATGATCGGTTGTTCTCCCTCGGTCTTACTCGCGGTCTTCGTACAGCTCGACCACCCGGTTGGCGATCAGCTCCCTGGATTGTCCCTCGTCCAGTGCGTTGCTCGCCAACACGGTGAACAGCTGCCGGTGAGCCGCGATCCCGGCTGGATCGGTCAGGAACGTGCTGTTCACCAACCGCTCCAGGTAGACGACCGGGTCGGCGTCGGCGAATTCCAGCAGCACGCACTGGCCCTTGCCGAGGTCGCCGCGCGCGGCCGGGATGATCCGCAGCGACACGTCGGCCCTGGCGCTCATCCGCATCAGGTGGCACAGCTGATCGGACTGGACGCGCAGCGTGCCGATGCCGGCCCGGGTGACCCGCTCGTGCAGGAAGAACCGGAACCGGCGCGGCCGGTCGGCGTAGCCGAGCACGTTCTGGCGTCGCATCAGCACATCGAAACGGTTCGGCGCGTCCGGCAGGTAGTCGGCGCCCTCTCGCAGCAGGGCCTGCGCGTAGTCGCGGGTCTGCAGCAGGTCCGGGACCAGGTTCGGCGCGAAGTGCGTGCTGGCGATCGCGCGGACCTCGTGATCGATCAGGGTGCGGCGGTGCAGATCGTGGCGAGCCCAGCCGGAGGCGGGTTCGGTGCGGTTGAGCGCGAGCAGCGCTTCGCGTTCGGTGCCGTCGATCATGCACATGGCGAGCAGCGGAATCAGGTCGATCTGATCGAGGAAGTCGCGGCCGCCGAGGAATTGGACGAGGGTGGCGTGCGGCCAGTCCAGCTGGTCGGCGACTTCGCGGACGTTGAGGCCGGCCTGCGCCATGGCTGTGGCGACGGCGTTGCCCAATTCGCGCGCGCGGATCAGCGAATCCGATTCCGCCACATTTCCTCCTCGTCCATCGCGACCCGAGATTAGGACGCGACAACGTGGAATTCGACCCACCGAGAGGAGAACCACTCGTTCGGAATCAATTGCACAGTCCGCAATCAAGCGGCATTCGAGTGAAGAAAATACCCGAATCCGGAAAAGACCAGGTCAGACCGAAGTGGACGGCCCTCCGGATTGCACCGGCCGAAATTTCGCTGCCGGCAACTCACCCGTTCGGCCGCACCGGGATGATCAGCGCGATCAGCGCCGGTCGTCGTCGGAGTACCGGCCGCCGCGATGGGCGTGGAAGTCGTCGTCCGGATTGTCGTTGACTTCCCGGTACAGCAACGAATGCACGTACTCGACCTGCGGGATGTCGTCGAACTCCAGCGGTTCGTCCGACGCGGACTCGATGATCAGCGTGCCCGCGCCCCAGATCCGGTCGATCAGGCCGTGCTCGAAGCGCACGCTGTTGATCCGGGACAGCGGGATGTCCATGCCGGTCCGGTTGAGCACGCCCTCGCGCGACATGACCCGGTCGGTGGTGACGATGAAGTGCGTGGTGCGCCAGCGCATCAGCGGGATCAGCGTGCACCAGACGATCACCACGACCGCGACCACGACGATCGCGATCCAGGCGGCCTGGTGCCAGGGCTGTTTGGCGAAGGCGGCCGACGCGAACGAGGCAGCGGCGACCACCACGAGGAAGATCAGCACCGGCAAGATCAGCATCTTCCAGTGCGGGTGCTTGTGCAGCACCACTTCCTCGCCCTCGGTGAGCAGGTTCTCTGGGTACGCCATAGCGCAACCGTACCGGCGCCGACCAGGCGAAGGCCGTCATTTCGGGCCGCGAAACACCGACGATCGCGACTCGAAACGGGCGCGGTCAGCCGGTGGCGCGCAGATGCACCACGTCACCTGCGGAAACTTCACGTTCGCCGCTGGCGGTGCGCAGCACCAGGGTGCCGTCCTCGGCCAGGCGCACCGCCGTGCCCTCCAGCACGTTGGAGCCGTTCAGCTCGACGCGGACCTCGTGGTCGAAGGTCAGGCAGGAGGTGCGGTACTCGTCGTAGAGGCCGGCCGCGACCGCGTCGCCGCCTGCCGCGCGCCAGGCGTCGTCGAGGGCGGCGAGGTCGGTGAGCAGCCGGGTCGCGATCGCGGTGCGGTCCAGCTGGATCGCGCCCGCTTCGGCCAGCGAGGTCGCCGCCAGCCCGCCCGCGCCCAGCGGCACCTCACCTGGCAGCGGCAGCACATTCAGGCCCATACCGAGCACGACCAGATTCTCCTTGATCGCGCCGACGCTGGCCAGCACCCCTGCGGCTTTGCGGCCGCCGAGCAGCAGGTCGTTCGGCCACTTCAGCGAAGCCCCGGTGGCGCCGGCCCAGCTCGCGGTGCGCACCAGCGCGACCCCCGCGAGCAGGGTCAGCCAGCTCAGCCGCTCCGCAGGCACCTCGGCTGGGCGCAGCAGCACGCTGAGGTAGAGGCCGCTGCCGGGCGGGGAGGACCACACTCTGGACTGGCGGCCCTGACCGGCGGTCTGCTCCTCGGCGATGAGCACGGTGCGGTCCTGGGCGCCGCGTTCGGCGAGGCCCATCAGGTCCAGGTTGGTCGAGCCGGTACTGGCGACGACGTCCAGCGCGGCATAGCGGCCGGCCGGAGCGAGCAGTTGCGCACGGAGAGCGGCCTGGTCGATGGGGGCACCGTTGGCAGTCACGCGATCAACAATAGGAGCAACGTCCAGTGTTCGCAGTCGTCTCGCCGGCCGGTCGGAGCGGAACGGCCGGCGAGACCGTTTGAGCTTGCAACCTCCAGTTCGCTGAAGGTCAAGCGAGCGGGCAGTGTGATGGGCAACGCAACTACTAGCGGGTAACGCTGCGCTGGCTAGGCTGTTTGTCCATGAGCAGCGCGACCGTGCCCATCGGTGAACCGACCAGCGGCGAGCAGCCGGACATTCACACCACGGCGGGCAAGCTGGCCGACCTCTACGCCCGCAACGACGAGGCCGTGCACGCGGGCTCGGCGCGGGCCGTCGAGCGCCAGCACGCCAAGGGCAAGATGACCGCGCGCGAGCGGATCGACCTGCTGCTCGACGAGGGTTCGTTCATCGAACTCGACGAGCACGCGCGACACCGCTCGACCAACTTCGGCCAGGACAAGAACCGGCCCTACGGCGACGGCGTGGTGACCGGCTACGGCACCATCGACGGCCGCCCGGTCGCCGTGTTCAGCCAGGACGTGACCGTGTTCGGCGGGTCGCTCGGCGAGGTCTACGGCGAGAAGATCGTCAAGGTGATGGACCTGGCGATCAAGACCGGCCGCCCGATCATCGGCATCAACGAGGGTGGCGGCGCCCGCATCCAGGAAGGCGTCGTCTCGCTGGGCCTCTACGGCGAGATCTTCCGGCGCAACACGCACGCCTCCGGGGTCATCCCGCAGATCTCGCTGATCATGGGCGCGAACGCGGGCGGCCACGTGTACTCGCCCGCGCTGACCGACTTCGTGGTGATGGTCGACAAGACCTCGCAGATGTTCATCACCGGCCCGGACGTGGTGAAGACGGTGACCGGCGAGGAGGTCACCCTGGAAGACCTCGGCGGCGCGCGCACGCACAACACCAAGTCCGGCAACGCGCACTACATGGGCGCCGACGAGCAGGACGCGATCTCCTACGTCAAGGAGCTGCTGTCCTACCTGCCCGCCAACAACCTCTCCGACCCGCCGGTGTTCGCCAGCGCGCTGCCCGACGGCGTTTCGGTCGCGGACGCGATCACCGAGTCCGACACCGAACTGGACACGTTGATCCCGGACTCGGCCAACCAGCCCTACGACATGCACGAGGTCATCACCCGGGTGCTCGACGACGGCGAGTTCCTTGAGGTGCAGGCGCTGTACGCGCCGAACATCGTGGTCGGATTCGGCCGGGTGGACGGGCACAGCGTCGGCGTGGTGGCCAACCAGCCGACCCAGTTCGCCGGCTGCCTGGACATCAACGCGGCCGAGAAGGCGGCGCGGTTCGTGCGCACCTGCGACGCGTTCAACGTGCCGGTGCTGACCTTCGTCGACGTGCCCGGCTTCCTGCCCGGCACCGACCAGGAGTGGAACGGCATCATCCGGCGCGGCGCCAAGCTGATCTACGCCTACGCCGAGGCGACGGTCCCGCTGGTCACGGTGATCACCCGCAAGGCCTACGGCGGCGCGTACGACGTGATGGGGTCCAAGCACCTCGGCGCGGACATCAACCTGGCCTGGCCGAGCGCGCAGATCGCGGTCATGGGCGCCTCGGGCGCGTCGAACATCGTGCACCGCAAGACGCTCGCGGCCGCGGCCGAACGCGGCGAAGACGTTGACGCGCTGCGCGCCAAGCTGGACCAGGAGTACGAGGACACCCTGCTCAACCCGTACATCGCGGCCGAGCGCGGCTACGTCGACTCGGTGATCCCGCCCTCCTACACCCGCGGCTATGTGGCCCGCGCGCTGAGCATGCTGCGCGACAAACGCGAGACGCTGCCGCCCAAGAAGCACGGGAACATCCCCCTGTGACCGCGGACGAGCGGCCCCTGCTGCGGGTGGTCCGGGGCGAGCCGGACGACGCTGAGCTGGTGGCGTTGACCGCGGTGGTGCTGGGCCTGGCCTCGGCGCCCCGCGCTGAGCCCGCGCCGCCGCAGCGTTCGGCCTGGGCCGATCACGCCTCGGCCATGCGTCGCACGTTGCCGCACGGCCCGGGCGCCTGGCGCGCCTCCGGCCTCCCCCGCTAAAACCACACCCTTCAAGACCGGCGGTACCGATGTCCGGTACCGCCGGTTTTGCGCGTGCTGTATATTCCACGTGGAATATTTGATGAGCGATCAATCCGAAGGGACCATCATGCCGCCGCGGGCCCGGACCATGACGCTGACGCCGCTCGCGCTGATGGCGCTGGAACTGCTGCACGAGCGCCCGATGCACCCCTACGAGATGCATCAGTTGCTGCGCGCGCGGCAGGCAGGCAGCGTGCTGAAGCTCTCGGCCGGATCGCTGTATCACACGATCGAGCGGATGGCCGCGCGCGGATATCTGGAGTTCGTGGAGACCTCGCGGGAGGGCAGGCGACCGGAACGCACCACCTACCGGATCACTGAGGCCGGGCGCGACGCGTTCGCCGAACGGGTGCGGGAGATCATCGCCGAACCCGAGGCCGAGTACCCGATCTACCCGATCGGCATCGGCCTGCTGCACACGTTGGACCGCGACGACGCGCTGATCCAGTTGCGGCGCAGGGAACTGGACCTGGCCGCGAACATCGCGCGGATCAAGGTCTACATCGACAACCTGCAGAACTACGAAATCCCGGAGATGTACTGGGTCGACACCAAGCTGATGCTCGCCCTGCACCAGGCCGAACTGGACTGGACGACGAAGTTCATCGCCGACATCGAATCCGAAGCGCTGAGCTGGCCGACCGGCCCGGGAGCGGGCAAGCCGACCGGCGAGAAGCTGCGCATTGTCAAGGACAAAACAGACGAGGGGGCTGCGGGATGAGCCGCAGAAATGTCAATCCGTGGGTGGCGCTGACCGCCCTGTGTTTCGGGTTCTTCATGATCCTGCTGGACACCACGATCGTCAGCGTGGCGATCCCGGCCATGATCAAGGGCCTGAACGCCAGCCTGAACGAGATCGTCTGGGTGACCAGCGGTTATCTGCTCGCGTTCGCCGTGCCGCTGCTGGTGTCCGGGCGGCTGGGCGACCGGATCGGCCGCAAGAACATGTTCATCGGCGGGCTTGCCGTGTTCACGCTGGCATCGTTGTGGTGCGGGCTGGCCGGTAGCGCCGAGATGCTGATCGCCGCGCGAGTGGTGCAGGGTCTGGGCGCTGCGGCGCTGACCCCGCAGACGATGGCGTTCATCACCACGCTGTTCCCGCCGGAGAAGCGCGGCGCGCCGCTGGGCGTGTGGGGCGGCGTCGGCGGCCTGGCCACCATCGCCGGTCCGCTGCTCGGCGGGGTGCTGGTCGACAACTTCGGCTGGCAGTGGATCTTCATGGTGAACGTGCCGATCGGCACCGTCGGCGTGGTGGCGTCGTTGTTCCTGTTGCCGGGCAAGCTACCCAGCCGCCCGCAGCGGTTCGACCTGGTCGGCACCGCGCTGTCCGGGCTCGGCCTGTTCGCGGTGGTGTTCGGTGTGCAGAACGGCCAGCAGGACGACTGGGGCCGGGCGATCGGCCCGGTCACCAGCCCGGAACTGATCGCGGGCGGCGTGCTCCTGCTGATCGCTTTCGTGTGGTGGCAGCGGATCGGCGCGCGGCGCGGCACCGATCCGCTGATGCCGCTGGCGTTGTTCCGCTACGGCAACTTCACTTCCGCGCAGGTGGCCGGGATCGCGATCGGTTTCGCGCTCACCGGCATGTTCCTGCCGCTGGCGATCTACTGGCAGAGCGTGCTCGGGCTGAGTCCGTTGATGGCCGGTCTGCTCGGTGCGCCGATGTCGGTGATGTCCGGCGCGGTCGCGCCGTTCGCGGGCAAACTGTCCGACCGGATCAACGGAAAATGGGTGGCGCTGACCGGATTCGTCGCCATGTCGCTGGGTGTCGGGATCCTGGTTCTGCAAGCCCGTCCGGATTCCAACCCGTGGTCGTTCACGCCCGCGCTGCTGCTGGTCGGGTTCGGCGTCGGCTGCGTGTTCTCGCCGCTGGCGAACCTGGCCACGTCGGGAGTCCCGCTGCCGCAGATGGGCGCGGCGGCGGGCGTGATGAACGCGTTCCGCCAGGTCGGCGGCGTGATCGGCAGCGCGGCGATCGGCGTGTTGTTGCAGGCCCGGCTGACCGTGACCATGCACACGGCCGCCGTGAGCAACGCCGCCACGCTGCCGCCCCAGTTCCGGGACAGGTTCATCGCCACCGTCGATGCCCAGGCCGCGACCGCGAGCACCGGCACCGGCCCGGCCGCCGCGCACGCGACCGGACTGCCCGCGCAGGTCGCCGCGCAACTGGCCAGGGCCGGTCAGGACGCGTTCCGCGACGGCTTCACCTCGGCCGCCCGAGCCACGTTGATCCTGCCGCTGGCGGTGCTGGTGATCGGCGCGCTCGCCTGCCTGCTGATGTCCACCCGGCCGAAGCTGACGCGGGCCGCAACCCCGGCGAGTACCGAGTTGGTCAACGAACCGGCGTGATAAGTAGGCTCGACGGGTGCGTTTGGTACTTGCTTCCGCGTCCCCCGCCCGCCTGGCCGTGTTGCGCGCGGCCGGGGTCGAACCGGTCGTTCAGGTGTCCGGAGTGGACGAAGACGCGATCGCGGCGTCGCTGACCGGGCCCGCGCCCGCCGACCTGGTTGCCGCGCTGGCCAAGGCGAAAGCCGAAGCGGTGGTGCCCGCGATCGCGGCCGCGCATCCCGATGCGGTCGTGGTCGGCTGCGATTCGATGCTGGTGATGGACGGGCCGAACGGCCGCGAGGTGGTCGGCAAGCCGCACACCGCGGACGTGGCCAGGACCCGGTGGGCGGCGATGGCGGGCACCACCGGCGAACTCGTCACCGGCCACGCGGTGATCCGCCTCGTCGATGGGCGGCCGGGGCAGCGCGCGAGCGGCGTCGAGGGGACCACGGTGCGGTTCGCCTCGCCGAGCCCGGCCGAACTCGACGCCTACCTGGCCACCGGCGAGCCGCTGGCGGTCGCCGGCGCGTTCACCCTGGACGGGCTGGGCGGCTGGTTCGTCAACGGTATCGACGGCGACCCGTCCAGCGTGATCGGCATCAGCCTGCCGCTGACCAGGAAACTGCTCGCCGAGGTCGGCGTGAGCGTCGTCGAACTCTGGAAGAAGAACTAGGAGCACGGGCGCAACTGCGACTGGCTCACCGTCACATTGGGCCAGCCGGGCAGTTTGTCCAATTTGGCCACTGGGGTGGTGCAGCCCAACGTTGCCCCGCTGACCGCGAAAACCTGCACGTAAACCGGCGCCGAACCACACTCCGAGGTGAGATCGGAGTCACAGTTCACCTGTGCGGTGACCACTTCCGGCCCCTGCGTGCCGTCCGGGCGCAGCGCGATGTAGCCGCCGGAGGCGAAGTACGGGTCGTCCGCGCGGGTCCAGTCGCCGTTGGACTGCACGAACACCTCGCCCGCGCTGCCCTCCGGCCCGCTTCCGCTCACCATGCACACCGCCGCGCTGCCGTTCACGCAGGTCAGCGACTGCGCGGTGAGGGTGGCGCCGAGCTGGCTGATGGTCGTTTCGAACACGCTGTCCAGGCCCTGCGCGGTCACGATCCGGACCCGTCCGCTGGTCGCGGCCGAGTTGGCCAGCAGCTGGACCGAACTCCCGGCCACCGTGGTGCTGGTCAGCGAGTGGCACGGGCCGCTGTCGCACTGCAACGCGACAGTGGCCGCGGACGTGCCGGTGACCAGCTCGCCGCCCGACGGAGCACCGCTGTGTTGCGGGCGGAGCAGCACGGCGCCGATCAGCGCGAGCACGGCGAGGCCCACCGCGACAGTCACGGTGATCACCACCGGACGACCGGCCCGACCGGCACGGCGCATGCCTTCGCCACCCCCCACCTCGTGGAACAGTTCCTCCGCAGACAAGCACATCTACTCCAAGCGCGCTCGCGGCGTCGTTCGACGGTGGTGAAATTGCTCTCCGTTTTCGGTCAAGACCTCGGCGGTGAACTGCGCAGTCCTTAAGGTTCGTTCGCATCGGGCGGTTAGTAAACTGGCCGGTAACCGTCGAACGAGGAGGTAGGCGTGCCCCAGCAGCCCGATGGTGGGATCTCCGCACCGTTGCACAAGGTTCTGGTGGCCAACCGCGGCGAGATCGCGGTGCGCGTGATCCGCGCGTGCCGGGACGCGGGCCTGGCCAGTGTCGCCGTCTACGCCGACCCCGACCGGGACGCGCCGTTCGTCCGGATCGCCGACGAGGCCTTCGCGCTGGGCGGCAACACCCCGGCCGAGAGCTATCTCTCCATCGACAAGATCCTGGACGCGGCCAAGCGCGCAGGCGCCGACGCGGTGCACCCCGGCTACGGATTCCTCTCCGAAAACGCCGAATTCGCCCAGGCCGTGATCGACGCGGGCCTGAACTGGGTCGGCCCGAGCCCGCAGGCCATCCGCGACCTCGGTGACAAGGTCACCGCACGGCACATCGCCACCCGCGCGGGCGCGCCGCTGGTGCCGGGCACCAGCGAGCCGGTCTCCGGACCGGACGAGATCCTGGCGTTCGCCGACGAGCACGGTCTGCCGATCGCCATCAAGGCCGCGTTCGGCGGTGGCGGGCGCGGGCTGAAAGTGGCCCGCACCAAGGAAGAGATCCCCGAACTGTTCGAGTCGGCGGTCCGCGAGGCGGTCGCCGCGTTCGGTCGCGGCGAGTGCTTCGTCGAGCGCTACCTGGACAAGCCGCGCCACGTGGAAGCGCAGGTGCTGGCCGACAAGCACGGCAACGTGATCGTGGTCGGCACCCGCGACTGCTCGTTGCAGCGCCGCCACCAGAAGCTGGTCGAGGAGGCGCCCGCGCCCTACCTGAGCGACGAGCAGCGTGCCCAGATCCACTCCTCGGCCAAGGCGATCTGCCGGGAGGCCGGCTATCACGGCGCGGGCACCGTCGAGTACCTGGTCGGCCTGGACGGCACCATCTCCTTCCTTGAGGTGAACACCCGCTTGCAGGTGGAGCACCCGGTCAGCGAGGAGACCTCCGGCCTGGACCTGGTCCGCGAGCAGTTCCGCATCGCGGCGGGCGACAAGCTGCGGTTCACCGAGGACCCGGCTCCGCGCGGTCACTCGATCGAGTTCCGCATCAACGGCGAGGACGCAGGTCGTGGCTTCCTGCCCGCGCCCGGCACGGTCAACACGTTCATCGCGCCGGACGGTCCCGGCGTGCGGACCGACTCGGGCGTCGAGTCGGGCAGCGTGATCGGTGGCGCGTTCGACTCGCTGCTGGCCAAGCTGATCGTCACCGGCGAGGACCGGCACCAGGCACTGGAGCGCTCGCGCCGCGCGCTGGACGAGATGGTGGTCGAGGGCATGGCCACCGTGCTGCCCTTCCACCGCGCGGTCGTGCGCGACCCCGCGTTCATCGGGGATGACAACGGCTTCACCGTGCACACCCGGTGGATCGAGACCGAGTTCGACAACACCATCCCGCCCTTCGACGGCGCCGCTGACGCTGCCACGGAGGAGGCGCCGAGGCAGACCGTGGTGGTCGAGGTCGGCGGCCGCAGGCTGGAGGTGTCGCTGCCCGGTGACCTGGCCCTCTCCGGGGCCGCGCCGAGCCAGGCGGCCGGCGCGAAGCCGCGCAGGCGGGCCGGTGGCAAGGCGGCCGCCGCGGTCTCCGGTGACGCGGTCACCGCGCCCATGCAGGGCACCATCGTCAAGGTGGCGGTCGAGGACGGTCAGCAGGTCGAGGCCGGGGAGCTGATCGTGGTGCTGGAAGCCATGAAGATGGAGAACCCGGTCACCGCGCACAAGGCGGGCACCGTGGCCGGGCTGGCCGTCGCGGCCGGTGAAGCGGTCAGCCAGGGCGCGGTCCTGCTGGAGATCAAGGACTGAGCCCGAGGTAAATCTCGGTAACAACAGGCCGGATGTCACGGTCGGCGCTTCCGCGCTGGCCGTACCATCGTGGCGTGAGTGAGTTCAGGGACGCGGATCTGCGGGTCGCGGACAGCGAGCGGGAGAACGCGTTGACCGCGCTCAGCGAGCACGTGAGCCAGGGTCGGTTGAACATCGACGAATACGGCGAGCGCAGCGCCCAGATCTCCACCGCCAAGACGCGGGGCGAGCTGCGCGCGTTGTTCTCCGACCTGCCCCCGCCGCACCCGCAGTTCGGTGCCACCGGCTTTGCCCCCGCTCCCGTCGTGCCGCAGCCGGGCCGGCAGGTCGCCGGACGGCCGCCGGGTGGCGCGACGCGTGCGGTCGTCGCCGGTCTGGTCCCGGTCGCCGGGCTCATCGCGGTCGGTCTGTTCCTGTTCGCCCACCTGCCCTGGGTTGTGTTCCTGCTGCCCGCGGCCTTGATCATGTTCGGCAGCTCGGTGTGGGGCAAGGGCTGGCGCGACGACCACCGTCGCGGCCGCCGCTACGACTAAAGCTCCACAATGGACCCGATCGAGATCAACACGGGCACGTACTACCTGCGCCAGCTGCGCGCCGACGACCTGCTCGACGACACCGGCACCTTGCGCGCCAACGGTTTCCCCGATCCACTGGCGCACATCGCCGCCCGCGCCGAAGCCTGGCACGCCGACACCGGCTACGCCTGGGCCATCGCCGATCCGGCCACCGGCGCCCTGCTCGGCGAGGTCGGCCTGGTCGACGTCCATGACGGCGCGGCCCGCGTCATCTGCTGGATCGCCCCGGAACACCGCGACCACGACATCGCCAGCACGGTCGTCCCCGCCGTGGTCCGCTTCGGTACCGGCGCCCTCGAACTCCACACGATCGAGCCGCCCGACCCCACCGGCTGAGACCGGCCCGGCACGTTTCGCTACCGTAGCCGCCGTGCGGAGCACCGTGCTGATGCGCGTGATGGCCGCGGCGGGTATCGCCGCCGTGGTCGCCGTGGTGATCGCACTGACCGACAACAGCAACGCGGTCGACCCGTCCAGCACGCACCAAGCCCGGCCGACCACCACTGTGGTCATCCCGCCGACCACGACCACCGTGTCGATGGCGCCGCGTCCCGGCACGATCGAACTGGCCAACGTGAACCCGTGCAAGATCCTCACCACGGCGCAACGCGGCACGCTCAGCCTCGACTCCACCCCGACTCCGTACACCGATCCCGAGTTCGACCAGGCCAAAGCCTGCTCGATGCGCGGCACGCAGAGCGGCACCGAGGCGCGGTTGGCGCTGGTCACCAGCATGGGCGTCGACGTGTGGCTCAGCGACACCGCCCAGGTCGACGCCCGCGCCGTCACCGCCAGCGGCTATCCCGCGCTGGTGGTGCGCACGCCCGGCCTGGCGACCGTGTGCAACGTCGAGGTGGACGCGGCCGACAACGAGTTCCTGGACGTCATGTTCCGCGACGGCGGCAACAAGACCCCGATCCCGCAGGACGCGCTGTGCCAGGGTGCCCAGCAGATCGCCGACGAGGCCGTCACCAGCCTGGTGCACAACCATCAGTAGCCACGCTCCGCCAACGGAATCGGCCACCGACGGTAATAACCGGCGAAAGCGTTCCTCCACCCGAGCGTTGTTCACCGCGATGGCACGACCCGATCACGGTCGGTGGATACAGTGTCAGGATCAATGGCTCAGGCGTGCGCGGAGGTGATCAAGGTGACCGGTCAGATCCCCGATCCGCTCGGCTCCGGTGCCGCAACACTGCGGGTCGACCGGGAGGCCGTGCCCACCCTGCGCCGGGTGTTCGACAAGGCGCTGGCCAAGCTGGACGTGCAGATCGACCTGGCCATCACCGGGGTGCGGGTCGCGCCCTGGGCCGGTGACCCGATCAGCCAGGACGCGGCGACCAGCTTCAACGAGCACTCGGTGGACACTCCGTCCTCGGCCCTGAACGCCTTGCTCGCCTACCAGCAGCGGCTCAAGTCGGCGTCGGACGCGCTGGAGCAGGTCGCCAGCGCGTACCAGGTGGTGGAAGGCGAGAACACGGACTCGTTCCGCAACGAAGAATGAGGCCGCGGCAAGCATCGAGGAGAGCGGGCGCACGTTGGGCACGAACGCGGGGACGGACAACCGGTGGCAGGGCTACAGCCATCAGGAGCTCTACGACGCGCTGAACTCGGGCCCCGGTGCCGAGGCCGCCACCCCGGCGGTGGACACCTGGGCGGGTCTGTCCCGCACGCTCGACGAACTGCAGCAGGACATCGGCGCGGGCGTGCGCGCCTCCGGCGCCAGCTGGGAGGGCGAGGCGGCTGACCGGGCCCGCGACGCGCTCGGCCCGCTCGGCGACTGGGCCCAGCAGGCCTCCAGCGCCGCGGACATGATGCGGGTCAGCACCGAGTACCAGGCGGGCCTGCTGGCCAAGGCCCGCGCGGACATGCCGGCGCCGGTGCCGGTCACCGCCGAGCAGCCCAACGGCCTGGTCACCGCGTTGCAGCACCTGATCGGCGAGCAGACCGACCACGAGATCCAGGAGGCGGCGGCCAACGCGGCCGAGCAGCAAGCTTTCCAGGTGATGGCCCAGTACGAGTCGGGCACCGTCGACAACACCGCGACCCTGGGCGATTTCGGTCAGCCGCCCGAGCTGGTGGTGGTGAACACCAGCGCCGCGGTCAACCACACCCACGTCCGCGCCCTGCACACCGCCCCGCCGAAGCTGTGAGCCGCGGCGCATGAGCTCCGGCGTGTTCGGCCTCGCCGACGAACCATCGCCCGGCACGCCCATCGCGGTGTCCCGGCTGGAGTTCGACGTGCTCTGGGAGTCCCTTGCCCTCGGCGAAATGCCGCTGGTGCTCAAAGTGGACTCACCCGGCCGCACCCACACCGAGCGGCGCAGGCTGGTCGACGATGCCTGGCGGGCCATGGAAAACCGCGGCTTCGCCCGCTCCGCCGCCGAATACGAGCGGCTGGCCGAGCTGGTCCGGTTGCTGGCCCGGCCGGAACGCGAGCTGGACGGCCGGTTGTGGTTCGGTGCCAAGGTCGGCAGCATCCGGGTGCTGGCCGCGGCGAGCGGCGCGGACGCGGTCCTGGCCACCCTCACCAACGACGGCCTCACCCTGCGCGAAGCGGCGGCCAGCGGTCTGGCCCGCGAAGTCCTCTCGGTCCTCCCGCCGCTGCCGGCAGGCGGGGGCGAGTCCGTCACCGTCCCCAGTAGACAGTTGGAGGCGGCCGCGCGCAATGCCGCCACCCCAACGGAGTTCGAAGCCGCGCTGCGCGAGAACGGCGTCCGTGACCGCGACGCGGCCCTGCTCGCGGCGATGATGATGCGACTGAAACGACACGGCCAGTTCGGCGCCGCCACCCGCGATCGCTGGGGCAGGCGCACCCGCGGGCAACGCGTGCTCAGCGTCTTCGACACTCGCAACGGGCGATACCTGCAAACCCGCAGCATCGCCGAGCCCGACGCGGAACCCTGGACCACGGTCTCCCCGGCCGAGCCGCGCCTGCTGGTCAGCCAGCTCGAAGACCTGCTCCCCTAGCCGATCTCGTCGGTGTGCTCGATCTCGTCGGTGTGCGAGTCGGCGTAGGCGAGCAGTTGCGCGTGGGCCCAGTCCAGCCGTTTGCTCTTCAGCTCGTCGACGACCTGGCTCAACCAAGCCAGTTCCGCCGAAGCCATCGCGTGCAGGTACCGCATCTCCAACACCGCGACCTGCGGAAACCCCGGCATGACGGCCAGTTCGGCGAGCCCGGTGTCGAGTTCGGCCACGCGCCCGGCGACCTGGTGGCGGCGCCGGTCCAGCAGCGGCAGCGCCTCATCAGGGGTGAGCAGCATGATGAACGACAGCGCGGCCGGGAACTCCGGGTACTCGCGGTCGCCCCCGGCCAGCATCTCGGCCAGCCACTCGCGCAGGGTCGTGCGGCCCTCGCCGGTCAGCTCGTAGAGGGTCCGCTCCGGGTACTGCTGATCCCGTTCGGTCTGCCGCACCGCGATCAGCCCGGCGGCGGCCAGCCGTGTCACGGTCTTGTACACCGTGGCGCGCTGGCTGATGTTGATCACCTCGCCCTTGCCCCACTGCTTGAGCAGCGCCAGCACCCCGTACGGGTGCAGCGGCCGCACGGCCAGCAGCGCGAGCACGGCAAGGGCCAGCGGCGAACGCCGATGCTTGCTGGTCACGCCCACCACCATAGTCGCCGGACCACTAACCTCGCGTCATTCGGCGATGATCTGCTCCGGCACCAGCCGCTCCCGCGCCTCCGGCGCCGCGTGCCGCAACGCGTCGGCCGACTGGTCGTCGGTCTGGGTCTGTGAGTCGCGTTCGGCCTGCACCCTGGCCAGGTAGGTCTCCACCTCGTGGCTGATCGTCGCCTTGGTCCAGCCCAGCACGCCGCCCATCAGCTCGGCGACCTGCTGCGCGCAGTCCACGCCGCGGTGCGGGTACTCGATCGAGATCCGGGTCCGCCTGGTCAGCATGTCGTCCAGGTGCAGCCCGCCCTCGTGGCTCGCCCCGTACACCACCTCGACCTGCAGGTAGTCCGGCGCGGCAGGCAGCGGCTTGAGCAGTTCCGGCTTGGTCTCGGCCAGTCCGAGCACCTCGTGGATGAGCGAGCCGTAGCGGTCCAGCAGGTGCCTGACCCGGTAGGGATGCAGTCCGTAGCGGGCGCCGAGCTGGTCGGCCTGGTTCACCAGGGCGTGATAACCGTCCGCGCCGAGCAGCGGCACCTGGTCGGTGATCGAGGGCTGCAACCGGCCGGACAGGTCGACCCCGGCCGCGTCGACCGCGTCCGCGGCCATCACCCGGTAGGTCGTGTACTTGCCGCCCGCGATCGCGACCAGCCCGGGCGCGACCCGCGCCACCGCGTGCTCGCGGGAGAGCTTCGAGGTCTCCTCGCTCTCGCCGGCCAGCAACGGGCGCAGGCCCGCGTACACGCCCTGGATGTCCGCGTGCGTCAGCGGCGTGGCCAGCACGGTGTTGACGTGCTCAAGGATGTAATCGATGTCGTTCTTGGTCGCCGCCGGATGGGCGAGATCCAGATGCCAGTCGGTGTCGGTCGTGCCAATGATCCAATGATTGCGCCAGGGGATCACGAACAGCACCGACTTCTCGGTGCGCAGGATCAGCCCGGACTCGGCCACGATCCGGTCCCTCGGCACCACGATGTGCACGCCCTTGCTGGCGCGCACCCGGAACCGGCCCCGGCTGCCCGAGAGGTGCTGCAGGTCGTCGGTCCACACCCCGGTGCAGTTGACCACGACCCCGGCCTGCACCTCGGTCTCCTGGCCGTTCTCGACATCGCGCACGCGCACGCCGGAAACCCGGTCGGCCTCCTTGAGGAACCCGATCACCTGGGTCGAGGTCCGCACCACCGCGCCGTAATGCGCCGCGGTCCGCGCCACCGTGAGCGTGTGCCGGGCATCGTCGGCCTGGGCGTCGAAGTATCGAACGCCACCGATCAGCGACGCTCGTTTGAGCGCCGGGAACATCCGCAGCGCGGCCGCCCTGGTCAGATGTTTCTGGCCGGGCACCGATCGCGCGCCACCCATGCGGTCGTAGAGAACCAGGCCCGCCGCGGTGTAGGGCCGCTCCCAGAAGCGGTGCTTGAGCGGATACAGGAAACTCACCGGCTTGACCAGATGTGGCGCGATTCTCGTGAGCATCAGCTCACGTTCGCGCAGCGCTTCCCGCACCAGACCGAACTCGAGCTGTTCGAGATATCGCAAACCGCCGTGAAACAGCTTGCTGGAACGGCTCGACGTGCCCGACGCGAGGTCGCGTGCTTCGACCAGCGCGACGCGCAGTCCTCGGGTGGCCGCGTCCAACGCGGTGCCGACACCGACGACACCGCCGCCGACCACGACAACGTCGAACTGTTCGCTGCCCAGTCTTTCCCACGTCTGAGCGCGTTCAGCGACACCGAAGCGGCTGCCGAAGGTCTGTGCGTCCTGCGATACGACTGGTTTGCGGCTGGGCACCGAACCACCCTCCCTCAAGGTGACTACAGCGAACAAGCTACCTGGAAAACGGGCGAGTCAGGCGGTGAGATAGTCGCAGGATCCCGTGTGTACTCGAACGTGGACACCGGCGCGCGGGCCAAGGTAGCGTCCCTGATCACTTCGGGTTGGCGACGTGGCCGGGCCCCAGGGCGACAACGCCAGCCCCCGGTGTGCTTGGGGAGGCCATGCATGAACCCTTGGATGATCGTCGTCTGGGAATTCCTGGGCACCGCGACGTTGATCCTGCTCGGCACGGGCGTCGTCGCCAACAACGTCCTGCGTAAGACCTACGGCAACAACGGCGGCATCCTGTTCATCACCATCGGGTGGGGATTCGCGGTGTTCGCCGGCGCCAGCGTCGCCGACAAGAGCGGCGCCAACCTCAACCCGGCCGTCACGTTCGGCCTTGCCATCGCCAAGAAGATCAGCTGGGACAAGGTCCCGCTGTACTTACTCGGTGAGATCACGGGTGCCATCTTCGGCGCGATCCTGTGCTGGGCCACCTACAAACTCCAGTTCGACCAGCACGACGAGCCCGAGAACACCCTCGGCATCTTCTCCACGATCCCGAACATCCCGAACAAGCTCTGGAACCTGGTGACCGAGATCATCGGCACCTTCGTGCTGGTGTTCTGGATCCTGGAAAGCCCGAGCGCGACCGCGGCCGTGCACGGCGTGCCCACGTTCGGCAACTCCGCCCTCGGCTACGCCGGCGTCGCCTTCGTCGTCCTGGTCATCGGCAACTCGCTCGGCGGCCCGACCGGCTACGCCATCAACCCGGCCCGCGACCTCGGCCCGCGCATCGCCTATGCGTGGATCCTGCCGATCAAGGGCAAGGGCAACCCGCAGTGGAACTACTCGTGGGTGCCGGTCGTCGGCCCGCTCGTCGGCGGTGGCATCGCCGCGCTCCTCTCGCTGGCTCTCGGCGCCTGAACCACACTTGCAGAAAGGAACAAACCGCGATGACCGAGTACGTCGCCGCGATCGACCAGGGCACGACGTCCACCCGGTGCATGGTCTTCGACCACTCAGGACACGTGGTTGCCGTCGACCAGACCGAACACGAGCAGATCTTCCCCAAGGCAGGCTGGGTCGAGCACGACGGCGAGGAGATCTGGCGCAACACCCGCCAGGTCGCCGCGGGCGCCCTGGCCAAGGCCGATCTCAAGGCCAGCGAGATCGTCGCCGTCGGCATCACCAACCAGCGGGAAACCGCGCTGGTGTGGGACCGCACGACCGGTAAGCCGGTGTACAACGCGATCGTCTGGCAGGACACCAGGACCGACAAGATCTGCGCCGAACTCGGCGCCCTGGGCGACGGTCAGGAGCGCTACCGCGCCAAGACCGGCCTCCCGCTCGCCACGTACTTCTCCGGCCCCAAGATCCGCTGGGTCCTGGACAATGTGGACGGTGCGAGGGAGCGGGCCGAAGCAGGCGATCTGCTGTTCGGCAACATGGACACCTGGCTGCTCTGGAACATGACCGGCGGCCCGGACGGCGGCGTGCACGTCACCGACCCGACCAACGCCTCCCGCACCCTGCTGATGGACCTGGCCACGCTGTCGTGGGATGCCGACATCGCGGCCGAGATGCGCATCCCGCTGAGCATGCTCCCGGAAATCCGGTCCTCGTCGGAGGAGTACGGAAAGGTTCGCGAACGCGGTGCCCTGGCCGGGGTTCCCATCGCGGGCATCCTCGGCGACCAGCAGGCGGCCACGTTCGGCCAGGCGTGCCTGTCGCCCGGTGAAGCCAAGAACACCTACGGCACCGGCAACTTCGTGCTGCTCAACACCGGAACCGAGCGGGTCATGAGCCGCAACGGCCTGCTCACCACGGTGTGCTACAAGATCGGCTCGAACGACGCGGTGTACGCGCTGGAAGGTTCCATCGCGGTCACCGGTTCGCTGGTGCAGTGGCTGCGCGACAACCTCGGCATGATCAGCACCGCGGCCGAGATCGAGGAGCACGCCCGCACCGTCGAGGACAACGGTGGCGCCTACTTCGTACCCGCGTTCTCGGGTTTGTTCGCGCCCTACTGGCGTTCCGACGCGCGCGGCGCGATCGTCGGCCTGACCCGGTACGTCAACAAAGGTCACCTGGCGCGGGCCGTGCTCGAAGCGACCGCGTTCCAGTCCCGCGAGGTCATCGACGCCATGAACGCCGACTCGGGCGTGCCGCTGACGTCGTTGAAGGTGGACGGTGGCATGACCGGCAACGAGCTGCTCATGCAGTTCCAGGCCGACATTCTCAACGTCCCCGTCATCCGCCCGGTCGTCGCCGAGACGACCGCGCTGGGCGCGGCCTACGCGGCCGGTCTCGCTACCGGTTTCTGGACCGGCGAGCAGGACATCCGCGACAACTGGGCCAAGGACAAGCAGTGGGACCCGGCCATGGACGAGGGCACCCGGGAAAGCGAGTACCGCAACTGGAAGAAGGCCGTCACCAAGACCTTCGACTGGGTCGACGCCGACTGATCGCCAGCGGTTGGGGGCGGCACCGCCGCCCCCAACCGCATCCACCACAGTGGACACCCCTGATTTGCGGCGGCCAGCGACCTAGCCGACAAGGCCGCGCTCGACGGCGACCGCTTCGAGTTCCGTCGCGGTACCCGTCATGATCAGCCGCACGTGTTCGGTGATCGCCTCGATCGGCCAGTCCCACCAACGGATCCGGAGCAGCCGCTCGATGTCCTCGTCGGCGAACCGCTTCCGGATCGGCTTGGCCGGGTTGCCGCCAGCGATCGTGTACGGCGGCACGTCGCCGACCACGACCGACCGGGTCGCGATGATCGCGCCGTCGCCGATGGTCACTCCCGGCATGATCACCGAGCCGTAGCCGATCCACACGTCGTTGCCGACAACGGTGTCACCCTTGGTTTCCATGCCGGTCATGATGTCCAGCGTCCGGTCCGTCCACTCGCCGCCGAAGATCGTGAACGGGAAGGTGGACACACCGAGGTCCGGATGGTTCGCCCCGGCCATGATGAACCGCGTGCCCGCGGCCAGCGCGCAGAACTTGCCGATGACCAGCTTTTCCTGGCCGTAGGCGTAGAGGACGTTGCGTTCCTGGAACGCGGTGGGGTGGTCCGGGTCGTCGTAGTAGCTGAACTCGCCGACCTCGATGCGGGGATCGGTGATCAACGGGCGCAGCAGCACCACCCGGTCCTGACCGGGCAGCGGATGCAGAACGGTCGGGTCCGGGATTCCGGCGGAGATTGGCATACACACCCCTCACGCAACTTCAGTTGCATTAGCGGTCGTACCCTAGCAAGCCCGTCGGTCTGGACAAAGCGATTAACTCGGATTCGCGACCAACGTCGCAAACACGATGATGTTGTTGCGGTAAGTGTGTGTGAGCTGGTCGAACGTGCTGCCGCAGGTGACGAGGCGCAGCTCCGCGTCGGTGGTGTGGCCGTGGACGGCGTCGATCGGGAAGCTGCCCTTGGACACTTCCTCGATGTGCGTGACCCGGAAGGTCAAACTGCTGCCGTCCTGCCGCTTGATCAGCACCAGGTCGCCGGGCACGAGTTCGTCGAGCCGGGCGAAGATGCCTGCCTGGTGGTCGCCGTCGACGTGACCGAAGATCGCCGCGGGCCCGATCTCGCCCGGCGCCGGTCCGCCCGCGAACCAGCCTGCCTGCATCGGTGTGCTGGCCGAGGGCAGCTGCACGCCCCTGTGCCTGGTCATGCCGAGCGCGAGCAGGGTCGACTGCGCGCCGATCTTCGGGATGTCGATCGACAGCGGGGCCGAGCGCGGCAGGCTCATCGCGCTGACCACCCCGGCCGCGTTCACCGGCGACGGCGCACCGCCCGCCGACGCGCCCTCGCCGCAGCCGCCAAGCACAACCGCGAGCAGCATCAACGGCGCAACCAGCAACCAAGCCCGGCCCCAGCGGGCACCACCCAAGCGGCCACGCCGCAAGCCAAGCTCGGGCGAACGGACCCGCCGGAAGCCATCCTCGTGCGAACGGGCACGGCGCAAGCCATCCTCGCGCAAGCAGGCGCGGCGCAAGCCATCCTGGCGCAAGCGGGCAATAAGCGAGCCAACCCGGCGCAAGCAGGCACGGCGCAAGCCAACCTCGCGCGTACGGCCACCCCGCGAGCCGACCCGGCGCAAGCAGGCACGGCGCAAGCCATCCTCGCGCGCACGGCCACCCGGCGAGCCAACCCGGCGCGAGCGGGCAGGGCGCGAGCCAGCCTGGCGCGAACGGCCACCCCGCGAGCCGGCCCGGCGTGAAGGGGCGCTACGCGAGTCACCCCGCCGCACGCCTGCGCGCTGCATGATCATCACCCCGTCCGGCCGAGCACGGCGGCCGGGACTCGCGTCCTGGCGCCTGACCGGCTTGCCCGCCTCTTGGTTCGACCCCTTACACAGTCAATGACGCGGACAGCCTCGTCGTCGTTGCCCCATTTCGCCGGTTTTCGCGGTCAGTCCAGGTCGTCGTGGCGCATCAACTGCCTGCCGGCCTCGGTGATGGAGCCGGACAGCGACGGGTACACCGAGAAGGTCAGCGCCAGGTGTTCGACGGTGAGCTGGTTCTGCACGGCCAGCGCGATCGGCAGGATCAGCTCGCTCGCGCTCGGCGCGACCACCACGCCGCCGATCACCACGCCGGTCGCCGGGCGGCAGAACAGCTTCACGAAGCCGCGGTGCAGGCCTTCCATCTTGGCGCGCGCGTTCGTCGCCAAGGGCAGCATCACGGTCCGCGCGGGGACCTCGCCGGTGTCGATCGCGCGCTGGCTGATGCCGACGTTCGCGATCTCCGGGTGGGTGAACACGTTCGCCGCGACCGTCTTGAGCTTGATCGGGGTGACGCCCTCGCCCAGCGCGTGCCACATCGCGATCCGGCCCTGCATCTGCGCGACCGAGGCGAGCATCAGCACGCCGGTGCAGTCACCGGCCGCATAGATGCCCGACACGCTGGTCCGCGACACCCGGTCCACCGAGATGAACCCGCCCGGCCCCGGCTCGATGCCCACGGTTTCCAGGCCGATGTCCTGGGTGTTCGGCACCGAACCGACGGTCATCAGCGCGTGGCTGGCCTCGATCTGCCGACCGTCCTGCAGGTGCACGATGACGCCGCCGTCCACCCGTTCGACCCGTTCCGCGCGCGCATGCTTGACCAAGGTCAGGCCGCGCTCGTCGAACACGTCCTCCAGCACGGCGGCCGCGTCCGCGTCCTCGTGCGGCAGCACCCGGTCCCGGCTGGACACCAGGGTCACCTCAACGCCCATCTCGGTGTAGGCCGACGCGAACTCCGCGCCGGTCACGCCCGAGCCGATCACGACCAGGTGCTCAGGCAGTTCCGGCAGGTCGTAGATCTGCCGCCAGGTCAGGATCCGCTCGCCGTCCGGTTCGGAACCGGGCAGCACGCGGGGCGTCGCGCCGGTGGCGATCAGCACGGCGTCCGCGTCGAGCACCTGCTCGGCGCCGGTGTCGGTGGTGACGATGACGCGGTGCCGGGCCAGCCCAGGCGCGTCGTCGGCCAGCCGGGCGGTGCCGATGATCAGCTTCACGCCTTCCCGCTGCACGCGTTCGCGCACGTCGGCCGACTGGGCGAGGGCCAGGCCCTTCACCCGGCCGTGCACGGTCGGCACGTCCACCTCCGCCTGGGAACCACCGGTGCGCACGCCCAGCTCGTCCGCGGACCGGAAGGCCGAGCGGGCGCCCGCCGAGGCGATGAACGTCTTGGACGGGACACAGTCGTAGAGCACGCACGCACCGCCGAGACCGGCCGGCTCCGCGACCGTCACCTCGGCGCCGTGCTGGGCGGCGACCAGGGCCGCCTCGTACCCGGCGGGGCCACCCCCCATGATGACGATGCGCGTCACGAACCCTCCTCCTGCCGAACGCCTCGATCGCTACCCCGATCGCGTCCGATACCGGCTCTGATGTGCCGATCCGCACGCTGATCGCGGTGCAACCGTACGCGGCGGCAGGCTCGCGTGTTCACCGGACAGGCTGGTTGGGCCGCGCGTTGCACCGAGTGATCCGGTCAGTCGCTAGGCTGTGGGACGTGCCGCTCTACGCCGCCTACGGGTCCAACATGGACCCGGCCCAGATGATGCAGCGCGCCCCGCACTCGCCGATGGCGGGCACCGGGTGGCTCGTCGGCTGGCGACTGACCTTCGGGGCCGAAGACCTCACCTGGGAAGGCGCGTTGGCGACCATCGTCGAGGACCCGGAATCGCAGGTCTTCATGGTGCTCTACGACGTCCTGCCCGAGGACGAAGCCCGGATGGACAGCTGGGAAGGATCCGAGCTGGGCCTGCACAAGAAGATCAGATTGCGCGTGCAGACCCTGGACGGCGGTGTCCTGGCCTGGCTTTACGTGCTGGACGCGTACGAGGGCGGCCTGCCCTCCGCCCGGTACCTGGGCGTGATGGCTGATGCGGCGGAAGCCGCGGGCGCGCCCGCCGACTACGTCACGGACCTGCGGTCCCGGCCGTGCGGCGGCATCGGTATCTAGTTCATCGTTCGCTCCTTTCGTCGGGTTGCCGGTCAGGCGGCGAGCTGTCGCCGGGTGAATGCCTCCTTCAGTCGATCGAGCAGCGCGGTTGGTTCGTGCAGGTCCACGGTGCGGACGTGCAGCAGGAGCCAGCCGTGTCTGCGCAGGTGGGCTTCGCGGGCCGGGTCGCGTACCGGCCAGCCGTCCTCGGCCTCGCACTCGACCGCGATGCGCCGTTCCGGCCAGGCGAAATCGAGCCGGTGTGCTCGCCCGGTCGCGTCGGTCACCGGGTGCTGACAGTGCGGCGGCGATATCCCGGCATCGGCCATGACCAGCAGCAGCGCGCTCTGCAGCGGCGTTTCGGGCAGGCCGGTGGCCAGATCGAGCAGTTCCCGGGCCTGGCGCACGCGACGCTGGTCCTGGTGTTCGGCCAGGCTGGCTTCAACGGCGGCACGGAACGCGGGCCGGTCCGGTTCGGGCAGGCCCCGGAGTAACTCGTCGGCGCAGGCCAGGGCGCCGCGCCTGGATTCGGTGCGAAGCAACTCGGCCAGCAACGGTTCGGGGCGCAGTACGCGCAGGCCGTCCAGTTGTTCGACCTCGGACTCGACCACCGGGCCCTGGTGCACGACCAGGCCGTCCCGCGACCGGACGCGGCGCAGGTAGGGCACGCGGACGTGCACCGGGTGCCCGCCGATCGCGGTGCAGCCGTGCAGCACCGCCGCGGTCGAGCCGACCAGGACGGCGTCCGGTCCGGCCAGTAACAGGGCACCGGCCGCGCGGGTGCGCAGGTCGAAGGTGCGACTGGCATCGAGCAGGACGCTGCGCCCGAAGCAGACGAACTCGGCGTTGTCCATAGCGGCGCGCAGGCGGTAGCTGCCCAGTGCGGTGCGGACGTTTTCGTAGGGGTAGGCGCCGTGCAGGCCACCGGGGATCTCGGTCATGCGCACAGCGTGCTCTGATCGACAACTCGAGATCGGAGATCGCCGCGAATCTGTGGATAGCGGGGTCGGATGTGGACAACCCGGCCGTTTTCGCGATGCCCTGTTTGACAAAAAATGGCGGTGTGCGGTCGGTTCGCGGGAGGCGGTGAACCGGCCGCACACCGCCGGGCGGGCGCGACGTTCGTGGGGAAATCGGGTGGTGGGGCCGGGGAGAGGTGGGGCCGGAGAGTCGGGGGCTCTCCGGCCCCGGTTCGGGGAGTCAGGCCAACGTGGCCAGGGCGGTCTGGACGAGGACGCGAACCGCGACCGGCAGAGCGCGCTCGTCGGCGATGAAGGTGGGGCGGTGGATGTCGCCGGTCGGCCCGTCACCCGGCCACACGCCCAGCCGCGCGAACGAGCCGGGCACGTGCTCCAGGTACCAGCCGAAGTCGTCGCCGCCGGAGGACTGCGGCGCGCTGACGACCGCGTCGTCGCCGAGGGCCGCGCGGGTGCCGATCTGCAGCAGCTCGGTGGTTTCCTCGTCGTTCACGACGGGCGGCACACCGCGCTTGTGTTGCAGGTCGAAACCGACGCCGGTGGGCAGCAACAGCGACCCGACCAGGTCCCCGACCAGCGGTTCCAGTTCGGCCCAGGTCTCGCGGTCGCTGGTGCGCAGGGTGCCGCGCAGCACGCCGTCCTGCGGGACCGCGTTGGCCGCCTCGCCCGCGTGCACCGCGCCCCACACCAGCACCGTGCCGGAGCGGGGATCGACCCGGCGGGACAGCAGCGTGGGCAGGCCGGTGATGACCGTGCCGAGCGCGTGCACCAGGTCGGCGGTCAGGTGCGGGCGGGAGGTGTGGCCGCCGGGCGAGGTGAGCCGCAGTTCGAGCATGTCGGCGGCGGCCGTGATCGCGCCGACCCGGGTGCCGATCTTGCCGACCTCGATCTGCGGATTGCAGTGCAGCGCGAAGATGCGTTCGACGCCGTCCAGGCCGCCCGCGGCGATCACGTCGAGCGCGCCGCCGGGCATGACTTCCTCGGCGGGCTGGAAGATGAGCCGCACCCGGCCGGGCATTTTCGGCGCGGCGGCCAGCGCGAGACCGGCGCCGAGCAACGCGGCGGTGTGCATGTCGTGGCCGCACGCGTGGCAGACACCCTCCACGGTGGACGTGAAGTCCAGGCCGGTGGCTTCGGCCAGCGGGAGCGCGTCGAGGTCGGCGCGCAGCGCGACGCACGCGCGGCCGGTGCCGACGTCGCAGATCAGACCGGTGCCACCGGGCAGAATGCGCGGTTCCAGACCGGCCGAAGTGAGGATTTTCGCCACCAGTTCGGTCGTGCCGAATTCATGCCGCGACAATTCCGGGTTCGCATGGATGTGCCGTCGCCAGGCGAGCAGGTCGACGAGGTTGCCAGCCAGCCAGCCATCCAACCAGGACGGTCCAAGGCCAGCACCGAAATCCTGCACGGGAGCCATGGTGACTCCACTATCGGTGAGCAGCACGTCACGCTCCCGCAGGTCCTTGGCCCCTTCGGAGCGATCACGGGAGTCCACCACGGTCACGCTGTTCCTCCTCGCCGACGCCATGGGCAGCAGCCTTCGCCAGAACAAGCCAGCCCACGCCAACTGATTCGAAATGGGCCGACGGCGCGGCTTGGCCACCGACTTCCGGGTGCCCATTTCGAATTCATCTTGCACGATGCATGAAACGCAGCCCCGGGAACGAGCGGTCGGCGAGGTCGCCGGTCGGGTCGCTGCGCTGAGCGGTGGGTCAGGATTCTGCCGAACCGAACGGCCTGCGCGGGAGAACTTCCGCTGATCGGGCCGTTGCGCGGGAATCAACTGGTGGTGCTCTTTATCTTCTTGTTGTGCCGGTTACGGATCCGCCGGCCGAAGTAGACGATGACGAGCAGGATGATCGCGGCGACGCCAACTGCGAGTTTGTGCTGCGCGGTCTGGGTGTTCGCGTTCTGCACCTGCTGATTGAAGTTGGGCGCGGGAGTTGTCGTGGGAGTGGCCGCCTGGTAACGCGCAGTTATTGCTGACTGACGTTGCAGTGAACTTGAGACCGGTGCGGCAGACGGTAGTTCCAGCGCGGCGACCGGACCGAACGAAGCCCGACCGGATGACGCGGCCACGGCAGGACCGGCGAACAGAGTCAGCGCCACCACCGTGAGCACCACCGCGAAGACCGGCCGAAACCCCTTGCGCAGGTTCAGCACCGCACGCCTCCCTCACCGCGGACGGCGCCCGAAACCGAGTGCGCCTATCACTCAGTGTGCACCAATAACACGATGGTAGTAACTCCAATTGTCGAGATCAGGATAATGATCACGACGCTGCGCGAGCAAGGTCGGCCGAATGCCCTGAATCGCCGGACAATCGCGGACACGATCGGGTCATGGCGGGCTATTGACGCGGCAACGAAATCAGCCGCGCGGCGCGAACGCGGCCAGGATTCGGCTGGCGGCCAGGGTCGCGGTCAGTTCGCCCGCGCGGAGTTTGGCCTCGATCTCGGGGACCAGCGCCCGCACGGCGGGTGCGGCGTGCAGGTCGGCGAGCAGGGTGTCGCGGACCATCGACCAGGTCCAGTCGACCTGCTGCTGAGCGCGCTTCGCGTCGAACTGGCCCGCGTCGACCAGGGCGGCCTGGTGGGCCGTGATCGTGTTCCAGACCTCGTCGAGCCCGGTGCCGGTGAGGCCGCTGCAGGTCAGAACCGGGGTGCGCCAGGCGGACGGGTCGGGTGAGGGCAGCAGCCGGAGGGCGCCGGACAGCTCGCGGGCGGCCTTCGTCGCCTCCCGTTCGTGGTCGCCGTCGGCCTTGTTGACCGCGATGACGTCGGCGATTTCGAGGATGCCCTTCTTGATGCCCTGCAGGCTGTCACCCGTTCGAGCGAGGGTGAGGAACAGGAACGTGTCGACCATGTTGGCCACCGCCACCTCGGACTGGCCGACGCCGACCGTTTCCACCAGCACGGTGTCGTAGCCGGCGGCCTCCATCAGCACGATGGTTTCCCTGGTCGCGCGGGCCACCCCGCCGAGCGTCCCCGAGGTGGGTGAGGGCCGGACGAACGCGGCCGGATCGGTGGCCAGGCGGTTCATTCTGGTCTTGTCGCCCAGGATGCTGCCGCCGGTCCTGGTCGAGGAGGGGTCGACCGCGAGCACGGCGACGCGATGCCCGGTGCCGGTGAGCATGGTGCCCAGCGCGTCGATGAAGGTCGACTTGCCGACTCCGGGCACTCCGGTGATGCCGACCCGATGCGCTTTGCCAGCGTCGGGCAGCAGCTCGACCAGCAGTTCCTGAGCCTGGTCGCGGTGGTCCGGGCGGTTGGACTCGACCAGGGTGATGGCCCTGGCCAGGATGGCCCGGTCTCCGGCGCGCACGCCTGCCGCGTACGCGGCTACATCGATCTTCCTGGGCATCGTGGTTACGACAGGTCCAGCCCGTGCCGGTCGGCGAGTTCGCGGATCAGGTCGATCGCGGCGTCGGCGATGACCGTGCCCGGGCCGAAGATCGCGGACGCACCGGCTTCGCGCAGCGCGTCGTAGTCCTGCGGCGGGATGACGCCGCCGACCACGACCATGATGTCCGACCTGTCCAGTTCGGCCAGCGCGGCGCGCAGCGCGGGCACCAGGGTGAGGTGGCCCGCGGCCAGCGAGTTGACGCCGACGATGTGCACGTCGGCCTCGACCGCCTGCCGCGCGACCTCGGCCGGAGTCGCGAACAGCGGCCCCACGTCAACGTCGAAGCCGAGGTCGGCGAAGGCGGTCGCGATCACCTTCTGGCCTCGGTCGTGTCCGTCCTGTCCCATTTTGGCGACCAGGATGCGCGGCTGGCGGCCTTCCTCGCGGGCGAACTCGGCGACCAGCTCCCTGGCCCGCTCCACGTTCGGCGACTCGCCGACCTCCTGCCGGTACACGCCGGAAATGGTACGGATCTGCCCGGAATGCCTGCCCCACGCGCTCTCCAGCGCGGCGGAGATCTCGCCGACGGTGGCCTTGGCCCGGGCCGCGTCGATCGCCAGCGCCAGTAGATTTGTCGACATATCGCTATTACTTGCCGCCTGCGCGGCCGAGGTCAGCGCGTTGAGCGCCGATTCGACGGCGTTCGGGTCACGCTCGGCGCGGAGTCGTTCCAGCTTGGCGATCTGCTGGGCGCGCACCCCGGCGTTGTCCACGCTGCGCACCTCGACCTGCTCGTCGCCTGCCGGGTCGAGCACGCGGTACTTGTTCACGCCGATGACCGGCTGGCGCCCGGAGTCGATCCGCGCCTGGGTCCGCGCGGCCGCCTCCTCGATGCGCAGCTTGGGGATGCCCGCGTCGATGGCCTTGGCCATGCCGCCGGCCTCCTCGACCTCCTGGATGTGCCCCCACGCCTTGGCTGCCAGCTCATAGGTGAGCCGCTCGACGAAGTCGCTGCCGCCCCAGGGATCGATCACCTTGGTCGTGCCGGATTCTTGTTGCAGCAACAACTGCGTGTTCCGGGCGATCCGCGCGGAGAAGTCGGTGGGCAGCGCCAGCGCCTCGTCCAACGCGTTGGTGTGCAAGGACTGGGTGTGTCCCTGGGTCGCCGCCATCGCCTCGATGCAGGTTCGGGTGACGTTGTTGTAGACGTCCTGCGCGGTCAACGACCAGCCGGAGGTCTGGCAGTGCGTGCGCAGCGACAACGACTTGCTGTTCTTCGGGCCGAACTGGTCGACCAGCTTGGCCCACAACAGCCGCGCGGCCCGCAGCTTGGCGACCTCCATGAAGAAGTTCATGCCGATCGCCCAGAAGAACGACAGCCGAGGCGCGAAACTGTCCACGTCCAGGCCACCATCGATGCCCGCACGCAGGTATTCCACGCCGTCGGCCAGCGTGTAGGCGAGTTCGAGATCGGCCGTGGCGCCGGCTTCCTGCATGTGGTAGCCGGAAATCGAGATCGAGTTGAACTTCGGCATCTTGGCCGAGGTGTAGGCGAAGATGTCCGAGATGATCCGCATGGAGGGCTGCGGCGGGTAGATGTAGGTGTTGCGGACCATGAACTCTTTGAGGATGTCGTTCTGGATGGTCCCGGCCAGCTGTTCGGGCGCGACGCCCTGCTCCTCCGCCGCCACCACGTACAGCGCCATCACCGGCAGCACCGCGCCGTTCATGGTCATCGACACGCTCATCTTGTCCAACGGGATCCCGTCGAACAGCTGCCGCATGTCGTAGATGGAGTCGATGGCGACGCCCGCCATGCCGACATCGCCCTTGACGCGCGGGTGATCGGAGTCGTAGCCGCGGTGCGTCGCCAGGTCGAAGGCGACCGAAAGGCCCTTCTGACCGGCGGCCAGGTTGCGTCGGTAGAACGCGTTGGACTCCTCGGCGGTGGAGAAACCCGCGTACTGCCGGATGGTCCACGGCTGGTTCACGTACATGGTCGGATACGGGCCACGCAGGAACGGGACGACACCCGGGTAGGTGGCGAGGAAATCCAGGCCCTCGGTGTCGGCATCGGTGTAGACCGGTTTGATACCAATGCCTTCCGGCGTTTCCCAGACCAGCGCGTCCGCGCCCTTGCCGGTGGCCTCGTGCAGCGCCTGCTGCCAGCGCGCGAGCAGGTCGCCTTCTGGCGGCGTCGGTTCGCCGAGTTCGATGTCACCGAAGTTCGGGATGGTCATCGGTTCGCCTCCAGCACATCCCAGACACCGTGCAGGAGCGCCAAGGCGTCACAGCCACGGTAGAGGAATTCGTCGACACTCGGATAGGCGTCATCGCGCGCCCCGGCCAGCAGAACCTTGCTGGCACCGGCCGCTTTCAGCGCGGCGGCAAGGGATTCGGCCTGCTCACCGTAGGCGCGGTCGGTGCCGCAGATGCACGCGATCGGGGTGCCGCCGTTCGCCTGGTAGGCCGCGAGGATCTCGTCGTTGTCCTTGGTCGCGCCCGCGTTCGGGGTGTCGATTCCGCCTGCCTGCAACAGGTTCCCGGCGAACCCGGAGCGGGCGGTGTGCGCGGCGATCGGACCGATCGTGGCCAGGAAAACCGTTGGCCGGGCGCCGGTTTCGGCGAGGATCGCGTCGGACCGGTCGCGCAGCGACTCGTAGTCGGCAGCGTAACGGTGCACTGGAAGACCACCCGTTGGCGACTCAGGCAAAGCCGCACGATCGAGTGATTTCTCGGCCAGGTTGGGGAATTCGCTCACGCCCGTGATCGGATCGGTACGCGTTGCGATGTTCGCGGACCGCTTCTCCCACGTCTCCGCGAGCCTCTGCGCGAAGGCTCCGGAGGCCAGTTCGGCTTCCATGCCGCTACCGCGTTCCAGTTCGGTGAACACGTCCCAGGCGCGCTGGGCCAGTTCCTCGGTGCGCGACTCCAGATACCAGGATCCGCCTGCCGGGTCGATCACACCGGCCACATGCGACTCGTCCAGCAGGATCGACTGCGTGTTGCGGGCGATCCGCCGGGAGAACGCGGTGTCCGCGCCAACGGCAGCGTCGAAGGGAGCGACCGTGATCGCGTCCGCGCCACCGACCCCGGCCGCGAAACACGCGATCGTGCCGCGCAGCATGTTCACCCAGGGGTCGCGTCTGGTCAACATGACACCGGAGGACACCGCGTGCTGACGCTGAGCCGCGGTGACGCCGAGAACCTCACCGACCCTGGCCCACAACCGGCGCGCCGCGCGGAGCTTGGCGATGCCCGCGAACTGGTCGGCGGTGACCGCGTAGCGGAACTCCAGTTGCCGCGCGGCCACCTCGATGTTCAGTCCGGCAGCGGTGAGCGCCCGCAGGTAGGCGAGCGCGGTGGCGATGGACGCGCCGAGTTCCTGCGCGTCCGAGCCGCCTGCCTCGTGATACGGCAACGCGTCGACGATCATGGTCCGCAGGCGAGGAAAGCGCTGCGCGTAGCGCGCGGCTACCGAGGCGGTGGCCAGGTCGGCGGGTTCGCCGGTGCGGGCGGCGTGCCCGAGCGGGTCGAAGCCGAGGTTGCCGATCACGGCGCTGTCCGGAATCCCGCGCTGCTGGTACACCGCCAGCAGCGCGTCGGCGGCCGCTTCGGTGCCGTCGAGGACAACCGGCGCGAGGTCGAGCAGGACGCCGTCGAGGGCCGCCGGTAGCGCTTCGGGAGCGATCGTCAGCCAGATCGAGGTGACGCCGTTCTCCAGGTCGGCCAGGATCGCCTTGTTGACCTCGGCCGGGTCGCTGCCCGTGTGCCGGGTGCGGACGTCCCAGCCGGTGCTGACGTTGCCCTCGGGCCGGGCGCCGCGCACGAACGGCGCCACCCCGGGAAGTCCGGTGAAGGCCGCCTGGCCGGGGGCGGTGTAGAGCGGCGCGATGTCGATGCCGTCGTAGGTGGTCGTGGCGAGTAGACGTTCGGGCGCGTCGGCGAGCTGGTCAGCGGAATAGCCGGACTTGGCCAGCACTCCGCGCACGAGATCCTGCCATTGCGCCGCACTGGCGGGAGGAAACTCGGCAGCCAGCTCAAGGCTTTCCGGCGGCGTTGTCATGCCGTTTGATGTTACGGACGCGCGGCGCGATCACCATGTGAGGATGGTCGCGGGAACGATTAAGTTCGGTTACCGGGGCTGCTGATGGCCCGCTTACCGCACCTCAGACACAATGGCCCGGTGCCGCCCACGAACAGTGACCAACCAGGCAACGATCGGTTGATCGCCGGCCGATACCGCCTCGGCCGGGTGATCGGCCGCGGCTCGATGGGCGTCGTATGGGTGGCCTACGACGAGGTGCTGCACCGATCGGTCGCGGTCAAGGAGGTGCGCCTTCCGCCGGGCATGCCGGCCGCCGAGGCCGCGTCCGTGCGGGAACGGACGCTGCGCGAGGCGCGCGCGATCGCCGCGCTGACTCACCCGAACGTGATCTCGGTTTTCGACGTGGCCCGGCACAACGGCGAGCCGTACGTGGTCATGGAGCTGGTCGCGTCGCGCAGCCTGGCCGAGCTGATCCGCCGCCACGGCAAGTGCAGCATCGAACAGGCCGCGCAGGTCGCGGACTCGGTTGCCGCCGCGCTGGAGGCTGCGCACCGCAGGGGCATCACGCACCGGGACGTCAAACCGGGCAACGTGCTGATCGGCGACGACGGTCAGATCAAGCTCACCGACTTCGGCATCGCGCGGAACATGTCCGAGGTCACCATGACCAACACCGGCCTGATCCTGGGCACGCCCGCGTTCATCGCGCCGGAGGCGGCGTCGGGCGACCCGGTCACTCCCGCCGCCGACCTGTGGGGGCTCGGCGCCACCCTCTACGCGACCGTGACCGGCGAGCCTCCCTACGACAAGGGCGACGACCCGGTGGAAACCATCACCGAGGTCGTGCACGGCGAGATCCCCCGGCTGCCTGCCGACTCGCCGCTGGCCGAGGTGGTCGGAGCGCTGATGGTCAAGGAACCGGCCGCGCGGATGAGCCTGGTCGAGGTGCGGCGCCGGATCCGTTCGCTGCTGCCCGACCCGGGCGCAAGCGTTTTCCCCCCGAACGAACCGGAAGACCCGAACGGGCCGGCCGACAACACCCCGACGAAGGGCCTGCTCAGCCCGGTCGCCCAGCCGCAGCCCGCGACTCCGTCCTCGCGACCGGCCGCGCTGGCCGTCGACCCGGGGCCGTTGCCGTTCATGATCGGCCGGGCGCCCCGGCGCCGAGGACGGGCCGCGACGGTCGCGCTGCTGGTGATCGCGGTGCTGCTGTTCGCGGGCGCCGCGGGCGGCGGTTTCGCGGCCTCGCGCACGCTGGCCGGCCAGAGCCTGATCCCGCCGGCCAAACCGAACCAGGGCGTCCCGACCACCCAGCCGACCCAGACCTCCCCGGTCAATCTGGTCCCGGTCGACGGACTGGCCGCGCTCGCCAACGGGCAGGGCGGCGGCAAGTACACCATCAAGGTGCCCAACGGCTGGCAGACCTTTGCCGAGCAACGCACCGGCCGGTTCCCCGGTGGCGCCGCGATCCACTACGTGAAGCCCGACGGCACGGCGGAACTGACCGTCGAGTGGTACCCGAAGTTCTATCCGGCGTTCTCCATCGACGACTACCTGCAGAGCCTGCGAGCGACCTGGCCCGCCACCGGCGCATTGAACCTGGGCGCCCTGCCACTGACCCACATCAACGGTCTCGCCGACGGCGGAGCGGAACCCGCCGCCCAGGTCGGCTACCGCACCATCGATGGCCTCTCCCCGCAGCAGCCGTTGCCCAACGCGCACCGGACCACCTACGCCGACCTGCTCCCGGACGGCGACGACCTGTGGGTCGTCTCGCTGACCGTGATCACCGACTCCGAGAGCGCGGGCCAGGGACTGTTCAACCAGATCGAGCCGACCTTCGCCCCAACCAGCTGATCCGGGACATTAGGCTGCGCGAGTGACTCCCGCAGCGACGAACGCCCCCGAATCAGCGGCCGAGCTGGCCAAAGCCGCGGCCGATGTGCTCGCCGAACGCACCGGCGTCGCAGCGCACGACGTGGCGATCGTGCTCGGCTCCGGCTGGCGCCCGGCCGCCGACGTGATCGGCGCAGGCGAAGCCGAAGTCCCCATGGCCGACCTGCCCGGATTCCTCGCCCCGACCGTCGCCGGGCACGGTGGCACCGCGCGTTCGGTCACGATCGGCGACCGGCGCGTGCTGGTGATGCTCGGCCGCACCCACCACTACGAAGGTCATGGCGTCGCGCGGGTCGTGCACGGCGTGCGCACCGCGGTGGCCGCCGGTTGCCGGACGGTCATGCTGACCAACGCGGCGGGCGGGCTGCGCCAGGGCATGTCGGTCGGCCAGCCGGTGCTGATCTCCGACCACCTGAACCTGACCGCGACCTCGCCTCTGGTCGGCGCCCAGTTCGTCGACCTGACCAACCTGTACTCGCCGCGCCTGCGCGAGGTGGCCCGGTCCATCGACGCCTCTCTCGAAGAGGGCGTGTACGCCGGTCTGCCCGGGCCGCACTTCGAGACGCCTGCCGAGATCCGGATGCTGCGCACCATGGGCGCCGACCTGGTCGGCATGTCCACCGTGCTGGAGGCCATCGCCGCTCGCGCGCTCGGCGCCGAGGTCTTCGGACTGTCGCTGGTCACCAACCTGGCCGCCGGTATCACCGGTCAGCCGTTGGACCACAAGGAAGTGCTCGACGCCGGGCTCGCCGCGGCCAGCCGCATGGGCGAACTGCTCCGCGAACTCGCCGCCCGGAGCTGACCCGGTTCCCCGCTCGTCGTCCGATCCCAGGAGACCAGATGCCGCTGTCCACCACGTTGCGGGACGCCACCTTCCGCTGGCTCGCCGACGACCTCGACCCCGAGTCCCAGGCGGAGTTGCAGGCCGTGCTGGCCAAGGCGATGGCGGGAGACCAGGCGTCGATCGACGAGTTGGCCGATCGGATGGCAGGCCCGCTCGTGTTCGGCACCGCGGGTCTGCGTGGACCGGTGCGGTCCGGTCCGAACGGGATGAACCGCGCGGTGGTCACCAGGACCAGTGCGGGCGTGGCCCAATGGCTGCTGGCGCACGGGCACGCGGGCGGCATCGTGGTCGTCGGCCGGGACGCGCGGCACGGCTCGGAAGCGTTCCACGCCGACGCGGCCGGTGTGTTCGCCGCGTCCGGCTTCGACGTCCGCGTGCTCCCCGAACCGCTGCCCACTCCGGTGCTCGCGTTTGCCGTGCGCAAGCTCGGCGCGGTCGCGGGGGTGCAGATCACCGCGTCGCACAACCCGCCCGCCGACAACGGCTACAAGCTCTACGACGGCACCGGCGGCCAGATCGTCCCGCCGACCGACGGCGAAATCGAGGCCGCGATCCGCGGCATTCCCGGCGCCGTGCAAGTGGAACGGGCGACGTCCTGGCGCGGTGTCGATGAGAGCCTGCTGGAAAGCTACTTCGACCGGATCACCACGATCCCGCGCGGCACCAACCGGCAACTGCGCATCGCGCTCACCCCCATGCACGGCGTCGGTGGCGCGGTCGCGGTGGAAGCGTTGCGCCGAGCCGGTTTCACCGATGTTCGTGTCGTTCGCGAACAAGCCGCGCCGGACGCCGACTTCCCCAGCGTGCCGTTCCCGAACCCGGAAGAACCCGGCGCCACCGATCTGCTTCTGGCGCTGGCCGAGGAAAGCGGCGCGGACCTGGCCATCGCGCTCGACCCGGACGCGGATCGCTGCGCGCTCGGCGTGCGCGGCGCCAACGGCTGGCGAATGCTGCGCGGCGACGAGACCGGCTCTCTACTCGGCAATCACATTCTGTCTACTTTGGACCGAACGGTCAACCCGGACCCGCTGGTCGCCACCACGATCGTGTCGTCGTCACTGCTCGGCTCGATCGCGACCTCCTACGGTTCCCGTTACGCGGAGACGCTGACCGGGTTCAAGTGGCTGGTGCGGGCCGGTGACGGTCACGCGACGGGTTTGGTGTTCGCCTACGAGGAAGCGCTCGGCCTGTGCGTCGACCCGAACTCGGTGCGCGACAAGGACGGCATCTCCGCCGCCGTGCTCGCCGCCGACCTCGCCGCGACCACCAAGGCGGACGGCAGCACCCTGCTCGACCTCCTCGACGAACTGGCCGTCACGCACGGCCTGTACCTGACCGAACAGATCTCGCTGCGCGTCGACGACCTGTCCAGGATCGGCACGATCATGGCCGCGCTGCGCGCCAATCCGCCAACCGACCTCGCCGGTCAGTCGGTCACCGGGGAGGATCTGCTGCCCGCCGCCGACGTGTTCCGCCTGCGCGGCGACGGGGTGCGCGTGATCATCCGGCCATCCGGCACCGAGCCGAAGATCAAGGCGTACCTGGAGATCGTCACCCCGGTCGGTAGCCCGGAGGAGTTGCCCGCGATCCGGGAGAAGGCGACGGCGAGGCTGGCCGAGCTGCACACCGAGATCGCCGCCCTGCTCGGCGACTGACCACCGGCACGAACGGCGTTCGCCTGACGAACGCCGTTCGTCAGCGGCTACTTGCCGACGTTGCGCGCCATCGACTCGGGATACCGGTCACCGGCGACGTCGCCCGCGGTCGTCTCGATCGCCGCGATGTCCGCTTCGGACAGTTCGATGGTCGCGGCGGCCACGTTCTCCTCAAGGTACTTGCGCCGGCGCGTCCCCGGAATCGGCACCACGTCCGGCCCCTTGGCCTGTACCCACGCCAATGCCAGCTGGCCCGGCGTGACGCCCCTGCGCTCGCCAAGTTCCTGCAACGCGCGAACGAGCGCCAGGTTGTGTTCGAAGTTGCCCTCGGCGAAGCGCGGGAACCGCCCGCGCATGTCACCGTCGCCGAACTGCGTCGAGGTCACCGCGCCGGTGAGGAAGCCGCGCCCCAGCGGTGAGAACGGCACTACGCCCACACCCAGCTCGCGACAGGTCGGCAGCACGTCGTCCTCGATGCCCCGCGTCCACAACGACCACTCGCTCTGCAACGCCGAGACCGGGTGCACCGCGTGCGCGCGGCGGATCGTCGCGGCGCTCGCCTCGGAGATGCCCAGGTAGCGAACCTTGCCCTGCTGCACGAGTTCCGCCATCGCGCCGAAGGTCTCCTCGACCGGCACGTTCGGGTCGACCCGGTGCTGGTAGTACAGGTCGATGTGGTCGACGCCGAGCCGGGCCAGCGAATCGTCGCAGCACTGCTTGACGTAGGCGGCGTCGCCGCGTACCTCCTGCGCGCCCAGCGCGTGCTCGATGCCGAACTTGGTCGCCAGCACCACCTCGTCGCGGCGGTTCTTGATCGCCGAACCGACGAGTCGCTCGTTCGCTCCGTCGCCGTAGACGTTCGCGGTATCCAGCAGCGTGATGCCCAGATCGAGCGCTCGGTTGATGGTCGCGATCGACTCGGTGTCGTCGCGATCGGAACCGTAGGCGTGGCTCATGCCCATGCACCCGAGGCCCTGTGCGCTGACTTCCAACTGGCCGAGCCGGCGGGTGGGCAGGGTCATGATGCCTCCTCGATGAGCGTGTTGTGTTCGGCGATGCGCGGCGCTTCTGCGAGCTGCGGCGTGCAGCGCTCGATCTTCTCGTAGTTCTGGATCTTGTAGTCGAGCACTTCGACGCACGACTGAAGTTCGGCGATGCGCTCGCGCACCTCGGCGCGGTGCTCGACCAGGATCTGCCGCCTGCGCGCGCTCGTCGTGTCGCCGAGATGACGCAGTTGCGCGTATTCGCGCATCATCCGGATGGGCATGCCGGTGGTGCGGAGCCTGGTGAGGAAGTAGAGCCAGGCGAGATCCTTGTCGGTGTAGGTCCGCCGGCCACCGGCGTCGCGGGCCGGCGGCTCGACCAGTCCGATGCGCTCGTAGTAGCGGAGCGTGTCGATCGACAACCCGCTGCGGGTCGCCGCCTGCGCGATCGAGTAAGTCACGCTCCGACCGTAAGAGCTGGAGTGCACTCCAGGTCAAATGGAAAACCGCGCCGCCCGCCGAGACCCGCGAGTTCGCGTTGGTGGAGCGCGATATTCCCGCCAACCCGAAACTCGCCGTTCGCGCACCGCTGAACCCCAGCCAAACCTGAACGATTTTCACCCCCACGTACAGCCCCCACCCATTCCCAGGGGGGCGCCCCTGAGCCAATTTTAGTGGGGCAGGGGCGGCGGAAGGGTTTTTTGCGGGGTGGCTGTGGATGGATTGGTTGTCCACAGGGTTGTCCACAGGTTCGTGAATAAATCGTTTGACAATGTCTGTGCGGGCGTGTCGAGCCAGCAAAGCGGCTCTGAGCTGCGGTCATGCGATCCCAGCATCAAAGCACGGCGCTGGGCCGAGGCTGTGGATGGTTACACCAGACGATCTACTTGGGGTGGGCCCAGGATTCGAGGCGGCCGGCGACCGTGGGGACGTCGATCTGGCCTCGGCCGACCTCGCGGACGACGCGCAGGGCCTCGTCTTCCTCGGCGTCGATCCACCAGCCGTTGATGTCGCACAGCGTGACCGCGGCGACCCAGCCGAGGCGCCAGTTGCCTTCGGCCAGCGGGCGGGTGCGGACGACCGACTCCATCAGCGCGGCGGCTTTGGCCCACAGGGTTTCGTAGGCTTCGACGCCGAGCACGGTCGCGCGCGGGCGATGGGCGGCCACGTCGAGCAGGCCGAGATCACGGACGACAAGATCACCGCCGGTCACCGCGGTGGCGAGCACCAGCAGATCACCGGCATCGAGGTAAGCGACCACCTGGGTGGAAATCAGACCGAACCGAGCCGATCGAGCATGCCGCGATATCGCGGCAGGATCCGGCCGAGCACCTCTCCGAGTTGTTCTTCCTTGTGCAGGCGGGCCCAGCGGTCGGCGAGCGCGAGCCGGACGATCTCCTGTTTGGATCGGCCTTCCGCCGTGGCCAGTTCGGCCAGCCGTTGGTTCTCCTCTTCGGTGAGCCGCAAAGTCATGGCCATGGGGCCAACGGTACCAGCGCGATACCGCCGCCAGCCAGGTCGATCACTGTGCGCGAGCGGGTCAGACGGCGCCGTACTGGCGGTCGCCCGCGTCGCCGAGGCCGGGGACGATGTAGCCGGAGTCGTTGAGGCGCAGGTCGACGCTGGCGGTGACCAACCGGACCGGGAGGCCCGACTCTTCCAGCCGCTTGATGCCCTCGGGCGCGGACAGCACGCAGATCGAGGTGACGTCGGTGGCGCCGCGCGCGGTGAGCAGGCGGATCGTGTACTCCATGGATCCGCCGGTGGCCAGCATCGGGTCGAGCACGAAGACCGGCCGGCCCGCGAGGCTCTCGGGCAGCGACTCCATGTACGGGGTCGGCTTCAGGGTTTCCTCGTCGCGGGCCAGGCCGACGAAGCCCATCTGCGCGTCCGGGATGAGCTTGTGGGCCTGGTCGGCCATGCCCAACCCGGCGCGCAGGACTGGCACCAGCAGCGGCGGGTCGGCGAGGACGTAGCCGGTGGTCTGCGCGACTGGGGTGTGGATGCGTTCGGTGCGCACGGGCGCGTCGCGGGTCGCTTCGTAGACCAGCATCACGGTCAGCTCTTGCAGCGCCGCGCGGAACGCGGCCGAGTCGGTGCGGGCGTCGCGCATGGTGGTGAGCCTGGCCTTGGCCAGCGGGTGGTCAATGACCAGAACGTCCATGAGTCGACACCGTAGCGGCATCGAGGCGTGGCCCACCACTGCCGGCCGACGCGTCGTGGCAGGTCATGCCAGGATGGCGGCGTACGGAATGGGCCGGCGAGCGCGAGGTGGCGGCGTGACTGACGTTGTGCGGATCGGGATTCTGGGCGCGGCGCGGATCGCCGGGAACGCGATCGTCTCCCCCGCTTCACGCGCGAGCGACGCGGTGATCGCCGCGGTCGCGGCGCGTGATCCGTTGCGGGCCAAGGAGTACGCGGCCAAGCAGGGCATTCCGAAGGTGGCCGCGACCTACGAGGATCTGCTGGCCGATCCGGAGATCGACGCGATCTACAACCCGCTGCCCAATGGTTTGCACGGGCGCTGGACGATCGCGGCGCTGGAGGCGGGCAAGCACGTGCTGTGCGAGAAGCCGTTCACCGCGAACGCGGAGGAGGCGCGCCAGGTCGCGCAGACCGCGCAGCGGACCGGGCTGGTGGTGATGGAGGCGTTCCACTACCGCTATCACCCACTGGCCGCGCGCATGCTGGAGATCGTCGAGTCGGGCGAGTTGGGCAAGCTACAGGTCGTCGAGGCGACCTTCGCGTTCCCGCTGCCGCGCTTCAACGACATCCGCTACCAGCTCGGCCTGGCCGGCGGCGCCATGATGGACGCTGGCTGTTATGCCGTGCACATGGTGCGATTGCTGGGTGGCGCGAGCACCGGCGGCGAGCCGGGCGTGGTGCACGCGGAAGCCAAGCTGCACAAGCCGGAGGTGGATCGGGCGATGCGCGCCGATCTTCGTTTCCCGGGCGGCCACACCGGACGGGTGCGGTGTTCGATGTGGTCGTCGACGGTGCTGAAGATCGCCGCGCGGGCCATTGGCGAGCACGGGGAAATGTCGGTGATCAACCCGCTCGCGCCGCAGCTGTGGCACCGGCTTTCCGTGCGCACCAAGGAAGGCAAGCGGGTCGAGCACCTGACCCGGCGGCACACCTACGACTACCAGCTGGACGCGTTCGCGGCGGCCGTGCTGCGCGGCGAACCCGTGCTGACACCACCCCCCGACTCGATCGCGAACATGACCGTCATCGACGACATCTACCGGGCCGCGGGGCTCTCGCCGAGGGTCCCCAGTTGATCCTTGGGCCGGGGGTGACGGGGCTAGACTGCTCGGCGTGAGCCAGCAGCCGGAACAGCCCAATCCCCTGGACCTGCGCGCTTCCGACGCGGACCGGGAACGGGTCGCGAAGATCCTGCACGACGCCATGGCCGAGGGCAGGCTGACCGTCGACGAACTGGACCAGCGACTGCAGACCGTCTACAAGTCCAGGACGCTCGGCGAGCTGGTGCCGATCACCGCTGATCTGCCGGTCACCGGCTCGACCGGGGCGAGCATGCAACCGGCGCCGCAGCACCTGCCGAGCGAGCGGGTCGGCGGTACGCCGGGGCCAACGGTGTCGATCGCATGTATGTCCGGGTTCGAGCGGACCGGCAACTGGGTGGTGCCGCGCTATCACACCGCGTTCGCGATGATGGGCGGCGGCCAGCTCGACCTGACCGAGGCGCGCTTCGCCGAGCGCGAGGTGACCATTCAGGCGATCACGATCATGGGCGGCATCGAGATCCTGGTGCCGGACGACATCACCGTGCGCGTGCAGGGCTTCGGGTTCATGGGCGGGTTCGACCACCGGGCCTCCGGCGACGGTCCGCCCGGTTCGCCGGTGGTGACCATCAACGGTTTCGCGCTGATGGGCGGGGTCGAGGTCAAGCGGCCGAAGCGCCGCAAGCGCAACCGGGACGAGCTGGAGCGCTGAGCGGACGGCCAAGCCGTTCGAGTCACCCGATTGCCCCGGCCAATGTCACTAGACTCCTGGTCATGGCCCTTGCACAACACGCTCCTCCACCGGCCGAACTGGCCGATGTGACACGCGACGAGTCGACCCTGCGTCGCTTCCTCTTCGGGCTGCCCGGCGTCGACCAGGTCGGCGTCGAGGGGCGAGCGGCCACGCTGGCCACCCGCAGCATCAAGAAGGCCAGCAAGCTGTGGGCGATCGACACCGCGATCTCCATGGTCGACCTGACCACGCTGGAAGGCGCGGACACCCCGGGCAAGGTGCGCACGCTGGCCGCGAAGGCGCGCAGGCCCGACCCGGAGCGGCCGGACGTGCCGCCGGTCGCCGCGGTGTGCGTGTACCCGGACCTGGTGGAGACGGCGGTGGCCGGGCTGGCCGGATCGACGGTGGGGGTGGCCAGCGTGGCCACGGCCTTCCCCTCCGGGCGGGCCGCGCTGCCGGTGAAGCTGGCCGATGTCGCGGACGCGGTCGCGGCCGGGGCCAGCGAGGTCGACATGGTGATCGACCGGGGAGCGTTCCTGTCGGGCCGGTACGGGCTGGTCTTCGACGAGATCGTGGCCGTGAAGGCGGCGTGCGGGACGGCTCATCTGAAGGTCATCCTGGAGACCGGGGAGCTGGCCACCTACGACAACGTGCGGCGCGCCTCGTGGCTGGCGCTGCTGGCCGGGGGCGACTTCATCAAGACGTCGACCGGCAAGGTGAGCCCGGCGGCGACGCTGCCGGTGGTGCACGTGATGTTGCAGGCGGTGCGCGACTTCCGCGACCGGACCGGCGCACTGCGCGGGGTGAAGGCGGCGGGCGGGATCCGCAACACCAAGGACGCCATCCGCTACCTGGTCGCCGTGCACGAGGTGGCCGGGGCCGAGTGGCTGACCCCCGATCTGTTCCGGTTCGGCGCGTCCAGTCTGCTCAACGACCTGCTGATGCAGCGCCGGGCCCAGCACGAAGGCCACTACAGTGGCCCCGACTACGTGACGGTGGACTGAGAAACATGACCACTTCGTGGGAGTACGCGCCCGCACCGGAATCCCGGGACATCGCGCGGTTGAAGCCGGACTACCGGATGTTCGTCAACGGCGAGTTCGTCGAGGGCACCGGTGAGCCGCTGAAGACGATCAACCCGGGCACCGAGGAAGTCCTCGCCCAGGTGAGCACCGCGAGTGCGTCCGATGTGGACAAAGCGGTGGCCGCGGCGCGCAAGGCGTACGAGAAGACCTGGGGGAAGATGCCGGGCGCGGAGCGCGCCAAGTACATCTTCCGGATCGCCAGGATGATCGCCGAGCGCGGCCGCGAACTGGCCGTGCTGGAGAGCCTGGACAACGGCAAGCCGATCCGCGAGTCGCGCGACGTGGACATCCCGACCGCGTCCGCGCACTTCTTCTATCACGCGGGCTGGGCCGACAAGCTGGACTATGCCGGGTACGGGCCGGATCCGAAGCCGCTGGGCGTTGCCGGTCAGGTGATTCCCTGGAACTTCCCGCTGTTGATGGCGGCGTGGAAGATCGCTCCGGCGTTGGCCTGCGGCAACACGGTGGTGTTGAAGCCCGCTGAGACGACGCCGTTGAGCGCACTGGTGCTGGCCGAGATCATCCAGCAGGCCGATCTGCCGCCGGGTGTGGTCAACATTCTGCCGGGCGCGGGCGATGTCGGCGCGACGCTGGTGGAGCACCCTGGTATCGACAAGGTGGCGTTCACCGGGTCGACCGAGGTGGGCCGCTCCATCCAGTCGGCGCTGGCCGGCACCAAGAAGAAGCTGACCCTGGAGCTGGGCGGCAAGGCCGCGAACATCGTGTTCGAGGACGCGCCGCTGGACCAGGCGGTCGAAGGCATCGTCAACGGGATCTTCTTCAACCAGGGCCACGTGTGCTGCGCGGGATCGCGGTTGCTGGTCGCCGAGTCGATCGCGGACGAGCTGCTGGAGAAGCTGCACGCGCGGGTGTCCACGTTGCGGGTCGGCGATCCGCTGGACAAGAACACCGATGTCGGCGCGATCAACTCGCGCACCCAGCTGGAGCGGATCCGCGAACTGGCCGCGACCGGCGACGCCGAGGGCGCGGACCGCTGGACCAGCCCGTGTCCGTTGCCGGAGAAGGGGTTCTACTTCGCGCCGACAGTGTTCGCCAACGTCACCCAGTCGATGCGGATCGCCCGCGAGGAGATCTTCGGGCCGGTGCTGTCCGTGCTGACCTTCCGCACCCCGGACGAGGCGGTGGCCAAGGCGAACAACACGCCATACGGGCTGTCGGCCGGGATCTGGACCGAGAAGGGCTCGCGGATCCTGTGGATGGCCAACCGGATGCGGGCCGGGGTTGTCTGGGCGAACACGTTCAACCGATTCGATCCGACCGCTCCGTTCGGCGGCTACCAGGAGTCGGGTTTCGGTCGCGAGGGCGGCCGGGCCGGGCTGGAGGCGTACCTCGATGTCTGATTCCCCGCGGCTTTCCGTTGCCAAGACCTACAAGCTCTACGTCGGCGGCGCGTTCCCCCGCTCCGAGTCCGGCCGGTCCTACCCGGTGAGCGACGCGAACGGCGCGTTCCTGGCCAATGCCGCGCAAGCCTCGCGCAAGGACGCGCGGGACGCGGTGGTGGCCGCGCGCAAGGCGTTCGGCGGCTGGTCCGGTGCGACCGCCTACAACCGGGGCCAGGTGCTGTACCGGGTCGCGGAGCTGCTGGAGGGCCGGCGCGACCAGTTCGTCGCCGAGGTAGCGGCTTCCGAGGGCGTCAAGCGGGCCGACGCGAAGTCCACTGTGGACGCCGCCATCGATCGCTGGGTGTGGTACGCGGGCTGGACCGACAAGATCGCGACCGTGCTCGGCGCGGCGAATCCCGTTGCCGGGCCGTACTTCTCCTTCAGCGTGCCGGAGCCGACCGGGGTCGTCGCGGTGTTCGCGCCGCAGACCTCCTCGCTGCTCGGGCTGGTCAGCGTGGTGGCGCCGGTGATCGCGGCCGGTAACACCTGCGTCGTCGTGGCCAGCGAGGAGCGGCCGCTGCCCGCGATCACGCTGTCCGAGGTGCTGGCCACCTCGGACGTGCCGGGTGGCGTGGTGAACATGCTGACCGGGCGCACGCTGGAACTGGCGCCGTGGCTGGCTTCGCACGCCGACGTGAACGCGCTGGACCTGGGCGGGGTTGCCGCGCAGGACCGGGTGGATCTGGAGAAGGCCGCGTCGAACACGGTCAAGCGGGTGCTGCGGGTTCCGGGTACCGAGCCCGACTGGACCGCGCGGCCGAACGTCAACCGGCTGCGCGGCTTCCTGGAGACCAAGACCGTCTGGCACCCGATGGGCGTCTGACCCGGTTCGTGCGCCACCGTCAGATCCGTTGGCGGCGGCGCACTCCGAACCAGGCGATCGCCAGGCACAGCAGGGCGATGACGATGAAGATGCCGAACTCGATGAGCTGGAAGATCGGCGTCCGGCTCAGCGGCTGGTAGATGACGTAGCTGCCGGTGAAGCCGTTGCGGTGCGCGCAGGCCAGGAACTGCTCCGAGGTGGGCGTGTTCATCATGCACTGGTTCGGCGACGGGATTTCGTGCCCGGCGGCGTCCAGATCGCCCTGGCCGACGAGGAAACCCGGCTCGGAGTAACCGAAGTCCTGGCTGACCGGGCCGGTCAGGTGCACCGGTGGCAGGTAGTTTTCGCGGGCGAAGGTGGCCAGCAGCCAGCGGATGCCGCCGAACACGCCGAGCGCGCACGCCGTGGCGACGACCGGGAGGCGCACCAGGCCGCCGATGGCCAGGCCGATCAGGAACGCGGCGAGCGTGTAGCCGATCTGGAGCAGGATGCTCGACTCGAAGCCGGGCGAGAAGTCGTCGACGAACGGACCCTGACTGGCCACCAGGTTCATCTGGTTGAGCACGGCCTGGCCGACCAGTTCGATGCCGATCGCGAACGCGACCGCGATGGCGCCGAGCAGCGCGACCTTGATGAGCAGCCAGCGCGCCGGTGACACGTCCTGGCTCCAGACCAGCAGATGGGTGCGCTGCTCGTATTCGCGCGAGAGCAGCGGCGCGCCCCAGAACATGGCCACCACCAGCGTGTAGCCGATGATGCCATCGCGCACGGCGGTCGACGTGCTGAACAGGGAGAACACGGTGGGCTGGCCGCCGAGCCATAGCCGCCAGACCGACAGGTACAGCGCGAGGGCGACGCAGGCGGCGAGGGTGCCGAGGATCAGCACCCGGTGCTGGCGCAGGGTGAGCCGGATCAGGCCGGTGGTGCCGGGCCCACGCGCGCTCCGGACCGTCGAGTTGGACAGGGCGACGGCGGTCATCCGATCACCCGGTTCGACCGGATCCGGTACAGCGCGAAGGCGAGCAGGGCCGCGGCCAGGATGGCGAAGATGCCGAACTCGATCAGGTGGAACGGCAGCACGCGACTGCCGGGCTGATAGTCCACATAGGTCGCGACGAGGCCGTGCGCCTTGGCGCACGGAATGCTCACGTCGCCGTTGTTGTAGTTGACGCAGGCGGCTGGGAAGTCGACGGTGTGTCCCGCGGCGTCGATCGACCAGGAGTCGCCGACCGGCATACTGCCCAGGCCGGGCGGGCTGACCAGCCCCCAGGTCGGCGGGGCGGCGTAGCGCAGCGGTGCGACGAAGTTCGGCCGCACGAGGCCCACCGCGAACCGCGCTGCCGTGAACAGCACCAGCGTGATACCCATGGCGGCGACGGTCCGGCGCACCAGCGCGCTCACCGCGAGACCGAGAGCGAAACCGAACACGGCGTAGATCATCTGCAGCGGGATCCACGACTCGAAGCCGACCGACCCCAACGGCCCGTACTGGAACGGGACCTGGTGGCCGTTCGTGGTGATCGCGTGGATGAAGGTGCTGTCGGCGGCGCCGATGATCCCCCACAGGATCGCGGCGCACGCCGCGAGCAGCACGATCTTCGCGGTCAGCCAGCGCAGCGGGGACACGTCCTGCGACCACACCAGCAGGTGGGTGCGCTGTTCGTATTCGCCGGACAGCACGGGCGCGCCCCAGAAAACGCCGACCACGCCCGCCGTGCAGGGCAGGAAGACCATGGTCAGCAGCGGATACGAGGTGGAGTGGCTGAGGTCGGCCGCGTCCCACCAGAGCAGTCCGGCGACGATCGCGACGCCGAGGGTGGTGAGGCCGATCAGGATGCGGTGCTGGCGCCAGCCCAGCCAGGCCAGATCGCGCCAGGCGATGTGGGTTCGCCTGCTCAGCGCGGGCGAGAGCGGACGGGAGGTGGTTGCCGCGGTCATCATGTGCTCGCCCTCCGGCGGACGGACCAGATCGCGATGCCGAGGCAGAGCGCGATCAGTACGAGGTAGATCACCAGCTCGGTGACCTGGAACCTGATCAGCCTGCTGACCGGCTGGTAGGTGCTGCCGCCCGAGACGATGCCCTGATCGGCCAGGCACCGTGCGAACCCGTTGCTGTCCTCGGGCCTGTTCCAGCAGGTGCCCACGGCCGGGAGCACGTCGCCCTTGCTGGTCAGCCACATCTGGTTGATGACCAGGTAGTCCCGCGGTCCGGGCTGGCTGGCGGTCACGGCCTGGGTTGGCGGGCCGACCAGGTCCTTGACCGGCCAGATGTTGCGGGCCGGAGTGATCAGATTGGCCAGCAGCCACGGCCGCACCACGTCGATCACCAGCAGCCGGACCCCGGCGAAGCCGACCAGCGTGACGGCCAGCGAGGTGACCACCCGGCGGCTCACCGCGCCGACCGCGACACCGAGGACGAAACCGAAGACCGCGTAGGCGATGGCCAACGGCACCCAGTCCTCGAAGCCGAGGAACCCGAACGGCGAGTTCGGCGCTCCCCACCACTGATCTCCTTGGCTCTGTTGCCCGATCTTGATCCGCTCGACCATGGTCAGCGCGGCGGACAGCACGATCACGGTGCCGCCGAGCACGGTCAGTTTCGTGACCAGCCAACGGGTCCCGGACACATCCTGGCTCCAGGCCAGGAGGTTGGTGTGCTGCTCGTATTCGGTGGCCAGCAGTGGCGCGCCCCAGAACACGGCGACCAGCCCGGCCAGCCCGGGCACGAAGATCTTCGGGTCGAACCGCCAGTAGCCGATCTCGGCCGCTCCGCCGTTGGCCGCGATCCACCCGCCGTACGCGAGGTAGAGCAGCACGATCGACGCGAGCGCGAACCGTTGCTGGCGCACGGTCAACGCGAGCAGGTCGCCGAAGGTCACCTTGGGTTTTCGTTGCGGTGGCGCGGAAAGGACCAGGTTCGACGTGGCGGCCGCGGTCATGCGGCTACCGCCGCGTTGGCTCGGTCCGACTCAAGGTAGGCGATGACCAGGTCCTCAAGCGACACCGGTCGCGTGGTCCACGGCGCCGCGACCGAAGCGGGCTGGTCGGCCGGGCCGACCCGGACCAGGAAGCTGGACTGGTTCTTGGAGTGGCTGGCCTTGATGATCTCACCGTCACAAGGCGGTTCGGTCGCGCTCGGGCCGACGTAGTAGAGGTGCTCGGTGAGCAGGTCGTCGGCGTCGTTGTCGACCAGCAGGGTGCCGCGGGAGAGCAGCAGCAGGTGATCGGCTACGCCACCGAGTTCGGCGACGACGTGGGTGGAGAGCAGCACGGTCATGCCGGTGTCGGCCACCTCGCCGAGCAGTTCCTGAGTGACGTCCCGCCGGGCCAGCGGGTCCAAGTTGGACAGTGGCTCGTCGAGCAGCAGCACGCTGGGACGCGAGCCGACCGCGACCGCGAAGGCGACGTGCGCCTGCTGACCGCCGGAAAGACGGCCGCACGGGCGGTCCAGCGGGATGTCGAAGCGGCGCAGCCAGCGCTTGGCGCGCTCGTCGTCCCACACCCGGTTCAGCCGCTGGCCGACCTTGAGCATGTCGCGCACACTGAAGTGCCGGTAGAGCGGTTTGTCCTGGGCGACAAAGGAAATCCTGTTCGGCTCGCCCGGCGAACCACCGAGTCGCACGATGCCTTCCGTGGGGGCGAGCAGCCCGGCGAGGATGCTCAGCAGCGTGGTCTTGCCCGCGCCGTTCGCGCCGACCAGCGCGATCACCTTGCCGCTGGGCAGGCCGAACGTGCAGTCGCGCAGCGCCCAGTTGTTGCCCCGCAGGCGGGATCGGTACTCCTTGCCGAGCCCGTTGACCTGCAACGCGAACTGTTCGTCGGTGGTCCCCGCTGTCATGCCCTTACTCCCCGCTCGTGTGTTCCGTTGGTTGTGTCCTCGCCGGCCAGCACGGCACCCAGCAATGCCTGGATGTCCTCGTCCTCCAGCCCGGCGGTATGCGCGGCGCGCACCCAGGTGGTCAGCTCGGCGCGCAGTTCGGTCATGGCTTCCGGCGCGGCGGACCCGAGCGAACCCTTGACATAGGTGCCCGAGCCCTGCCGCGCCTCCACCAGCCCGGCCATTTCCAGTTCCCGATACGCCTTGAGCACGGTGTTCGGGTTCACCCCGCTGGTAGCCACCACTTCCCGGACGGTCGGTAGCCGATCGCCCTGGTGCAGCCAGCCCAGCCGCAGTGCCTCCCGCACCTGCTGGACGAGCTGCAGATAAGCGGGCAAGCCCGCGCTGCGGTCAACGCGGAACTCGACCACCCTGCCCCCTCCGAAATTGTTCTACTCAACTAAGACACTAGTAGACCGTATCGCTGCCGACGGTGTCAAGCGACGAATCGGACGTTCGGGGCTCTAAGGTGGACGGAATGGACCTGACCACCATCGCGGTGCCTCACACGCTCAGCCACCTCGCTCCGTTGCTGCCCGCGCCCGGCGCTCGTGTCCTGGAAGCGGGCTGCGGCCGGGGCGCGCTGGCCGCCGCGTTGGCGGAGCTCGGCTACGACGTCACCGGCGTGGACCGCAGCACAGAAGCGGCGGCCGCGACCAGGGAACGTGGCGTGCGCGTCATCGAGGCCGACCTCGGCGACGTCACCGGCGAGTACGACGTGGTGCTGTTCACCCGCTCCCTGCACCACGCCGAGAATCTGGACGAGATGCTGGCCCACGCCGCCACCCTGCTCGTTCCGGGCGGGCAGATCGTCATCGAGGAATTCGCCTGGGAGCGGGTGGATCGCGCCGCGGCACACTTCCTCTACGACAACCGCGCGATGCTGGTCGCGACCGGCCTGTTCGACGGCGAAGTCCCGGACGGCGATCTGCTCGACGCCTGGGTCGATGGCCACAACCAGTTGCACCAGGGCAGCGCCATGCTCGCGGCGCTGGGCCGCATCGGCTCGGACCTGATCACCGTGTCCGCCGACATGTTGTGGCGACTGGTCGACGGGCGCGGCGGCGCCTGGAACGAGCCCACCACCCACGTCGCCGGCGCCCTCAATGCCATGCGCGACGCCGAGCGACGCCGCATCGCCGCCGACATGCTTCCGTCGGTCGGTCTGTACGCGTCTGCTAGGAAACGCGCATGACTACCGCGCCGAACCAGTGGACCTATCTGCACACCCGCGTGCACGGCTCGGGTGACGACGACGTCGTCACCGGCCACATGAACACCATCTCCGCGCAAGGCTGGGACCTGGTCAGCGCGACGGGTTGCTCGGATGCGGCGTACGGCGTCGATCACTACTTCTACTGGCGGCGGCTGGGCCGATGAGCCACGCCGCGGCCAGCAGCATGCCGATGGCCGCGGCCCAGATGGTCGGGCGGACGCCGAGGGTGGTGCCGAGAACGCCGCCGATCAGGCTGCCGAGCGGGAGCCCGGAGTAACCCATCAGCCGCAGCGTCGCGGTCATCCGGCCGCGCAGTTCGTCCGGGCACGCGGCCTGGGTGATGCTCACCTCGGTGACGATGTTGAGGATGATCGAGAAGCCCAGGATCGCGTCGCCCACGACGTAACAGCTGACCAGCCAGCCGGGTTGGGCCAGCGGGATCAGCAGCGCGCCGATGCCGATGGCGATGCCGGAGGCGAACAGGGCGCGAGCCAGGCAGAGCCGGGCGGCGACCCGGGTGGCCAGCAACGATCCGGCGACCGCACCGAGCATGCCGATCCCGCCGAGCAGGCCGATCAGACCAGGGGCGAGCCGCAGCGGGCCGACCAGGAACACGGTGAGCAGGCCCATGAACCCGGCGCCCTGGAAGAACGCCTCGGTAAACGTGTAACCGGCGATGGGCCGGATCACCGGGTGGCCGAACACGAACTTCAGCCCGGCTTTGATCTCGCCGAGTAGTGGCGGCCGGTCGGCGGCCGGCACGGGTTCGGGGGTGCGGATCAGGCGGATGCCGATGGCCGAGGCGAGGTAGCTCAGGGCGTCGAGCACCACCGCGAACGGCGCGCCGAACCACTGCACCAGCGCGCCGGCGATGCTCGGGCCGACGGTGGCGCCGACCGACTGGTTGATCTGCAAGCGCGCGTTGCCTTCGACCAGATCGTCCCGGCCGACCAGCAGCGGCAGGTGGGCGGAGTTGGCGACATCGAAGAAGATCGTCAGCAGGCCGCCCGCGAAGACCACCAGGTAGAGCTGGCCGATGCCGGCCACGTGCAGGACGGCGGCCACCGGGATGGAGCCGAACAGCAGCATCCGGCCGAGGTCGGCGGCGATCATCACCGGCCTGCGCCGCACCCGGTCGACGAGCGCCCCGGCGAGCAGGCCGACCACCACCTGGGAGCCGGTGCGCAACGTGGTCAGCAGCGCCACCTGCAACACGCTCGCGTGCAGATCGAGCAGGGCGAACAGCGGAATCGCGAGGTTGCTGACGTAGCTCCCCAGCTGGCTGATCGCGCCGGCCGCCCAAAGCTTGCGGAAGTCCGCGCTGCGCCGTAACAGGCCTGCCATGTCAGCCACCTTGCCAGGCCTGACATCTCATACACAAGAAAGTTGAGCCGACTAGACTCAGGCAAGAAACTACCTGCCGGTAGGTATGGATCGATCAGGTCCGGTACGGTCTGCTCCATCGTTGGGACCGACTGATCTAGGAAGGCAGAGCATGGGCGCGTACCAGACCGTGCTGGTGGGCACGGACGGCTCGGACTCCTCCTACCGCGCGGTCGACCGGGCCGCGGCCATCGCCGCCGACGCCGGGGCCAAGCTGGTGATCGTCTGCGCGTACTTCCCCGCGTCCGCGCGCGAGGTCGCGTCGGCCGAGGACGAACTCGGCGAGGAGGCGTACCAGGTGGTCGGCTCGACCCCGGCCGAAGACACCCTGCGCACCGCCGAGGAGCGGGCCGCCAAGCAGGGCGCGAGCAACGTCGAGGCCGCCGCGATCCAGGGCAACCCGGTGAAGTCGCTGGTCAAGGCGCTGGCCGACCACAAGGCGGACCTGCTCGTCGTCGGCAACCGCGGCCTGAACACACTGGCCGGCCGGCTGCTCGGCTCGGTGCCCTCCGACGTGTCCCGCCAGGCGCCGTGCGACGTGCTGATCGTGCACACCGTGCGCTGAACCGCCCACCTCGGTGAACGTGCAGCGGAAGTTCGAAGAGGCCCTGCTCGGCGGCCAGCGGAAGTACACCCGCCTGCAGGTCGCCGAGGCGGCCGGGGTCAGTCCGGATCGGACCCACCGGCTCTGGATGGCGATGGGCTTCGCCTCGGTCGGCGACGAGGCCGAGGTGTTCACCGACGGCGACATCGAGGCGCTGCGGGTGTGGAAGGTGTTGCTGGAAACCGGCGCCTTCGACCCCGGTTCCGAGGTGGCGGCCGCGCGCACCATCGGCCAGACCGTGTCCCGGCTGGCCGAGTGGCAGGTGCAGGAGGTCATGGCGCGGGTCCGCGAGGCCAACGGCACCGAGGAGGACATCTCCCAACTGGCCAACGTGCTGCTGCCGGTCATCGAGGGCTTGCAGTCCTACGTGTGGCGGCGGCATCTCGCGGCGGCCGCGGGCCGGTTGCTGTCCGAGTCGCCCGCCGAGATGTCGACGCAGGTGATGGTCGTGGGGTTCGCCGACATCGTCGGGTTCACCAGCACGACGCGGCATGCCAACGTCGAGGAACTGTCCGTGCTGCTGGAGGGTTTCGAGGAGAACGCGGCCGAGGCGATCGCCGAATTCCATGGCCGGGTGGTGAAAACCGTGGGCGACGAGGTGCTTTTCGTCGCCGATACAGCGCGGGACGCGGCCCGGATCGCCGTGCGGCTGGCCGATCCGGAACGGGCCGAGGACGGCCTGCCGACCTTGCGGGTCGGTCTCGCGATGGGACCGGTGCTGAGCCGCTTCGGCGACGTGTACGGGTCGACGGTGAACGTGGCGGCGCGGCTGACCGCGCTGGCCAAACCGGGCAAGATTCTGGTGGATCGCACGGTCGCGGCTCAACTGGAAGAGGACGAGGAGTTCCGGCTGCGCACGCGGCGGCCGGTCGCGGTGCGCGGGTTCAACCGGTTGCGCTCCTGGTCCTTGCGAGCCAACGGTTAGCGGGCCAGCACGACCAGGTTCCGGCCGCCGTTCTTGGCCCGGTACAGCGCGGCGTCGGCGACGCTGATCAGCTTCTCCAGGTCGTTGCCGTGCGTGGGGTGCAGCGCGACGCCGATGGACACGGACAGTCCGCTGATCAGGTCGTTCTCCTCGGTGACCTCGATGCCGGTCACCGCCATCCTGATCCGTTCCGCGGCGGCCACCGCCTCCGATTCGGACACTCCCGGTAGGACGACGACGAACTCCTCGCCGCCGAAGCGCCCGACCGAGTCGTAACCGCGGATCTGCCCGGAAATCGTGGCCGCGACCGACTTGAGCACCGCGTCCCCGGCCAGGTGGCCGTAGATGTCGTTGATCTTCTTGAAGTGGTCGAGGTCGACCATGAGCACGCCGATCGGCGGCCCGCCGGTGCGCTGCGCGCGTTCCAGTTCGCGCTGGGCAATGGTCTGCCAGCCGATGAAGTTGTAGATGCCGAGCTTCTCGTCCTTGGTGGCCGCTTCTTCGAGCTGTTTGAGCAACACGTTGCGGTGCAACAACAGCAGCGGCGGGAACACCAGCGCGACCAGGATCGGCTGGTAGACCAGGGCGATTCCGGTCAGGCCACCGAGGCAGAGCGTGACCAGTTCCAGCATGTTGTCCGCGCCGGTGCCGATCAGGTCGGACAGCGAGCGTTTGTGGGTGTAGAGGTAGATACCGCCCGACACCAGCAGCAGGCTGGCCAGTTCGAACGTGCCGCCCGCGACCAGCACGATCCAGCTGCCGCGCATGGTCAGCGGTTCGGTCCGACTCAGCGTGCCGAGGCCGGTGGCGCGCAAGGTGAACGAGGCCAGGTAGCAGGAGAGCACCATCCAGGCGGTACTGGCCACCACCCGGTGCGCGGGCCGGTTGCGCACCATGCGCCAGACCCGCAGCCACAGGTGCAGGTAGAGGCCGGTGGCGAGCAGCGCGACCCAGACCGGGTTGAGCAGGGTGACCCCGGCGACGAACCACACCGAGGTCACGTTGATGTGCGTCTGGCCGCCCATCCAGCGCCGCATCCGCTCGATCCGGCGGGACATCTCGGCCTGGCCGACGCCGAGGGCGAGCAGGATCGCGAACCAGGTGACGTCGTGCGCGTCGGTCTCCCCGCGCGCGAGGCTGACGGTCGCGAGCACGATCGCGGCGATTTCGCTGGCCAGCGCGTAGGCGAGCCAGCGCTTCCTGGCCGCCGTCCACATCTTCCAGCCACCCGGCCACAGCACGCCCCACGAGAGGGGGCGCGATTCTGCTTGCGGATGACTCATAATGGGAAAACCCTTCGCTGAGGGCTAGGTTAGGCGCGATGCGGCAATGGAGGTGATCGTCGTGGCTTCTCGTGAGGGCTGAAATGACGTTTCAGGCAGTGTCCGTCTGACTGACGACATCCGCCTGACCTGCCAAGATACGCTGCCAGATGATCGCGGCGGGAATTGCTATCAGCAATCCGATGATCCCGACCGCGCCGACCGTGTTCGCCGTGCCGAAATGGTCCGCGACCAGCCCGGCCAGCAGGGGGGACAAGCCCTGGATGGTCGCGGTGCCCGATTGGGAGAGCCCGGACGCCTGGGCCCGGCTGTGATCGGGAACGCCGGTCGTGAACAGGGCGGTCGACTGCATCATCACCGCGGTGCCGAGCGCACCGGCCAGCGCGAACAGCACGACCGAGACGACGAGGCCCGGGTGGAACACGACCACCGCGACGGGCAGGCACGACGCGATCCCCAGTCCCCCGAGCACCTTCGCCCGCATGGACACCGGCACCCAGCGGCCGAACACGAACGCGCCGATGGCGCTGCCCAGTGGATCGCTGGCCAGGATGAGGCCGATCGCGATGGTGCCGCCGCCGATCTCGGCGGTGTACGGCGCGGCAAGTCCTTCGTAGACAATCAGGAAACCTGACAGCCAGCTCAGAGTGAGCAGCGTCCGCAACGAGTTGTCGCGCCAGATCAACCGCAACCCAGCGGTTGCCTGTTTCACCATCGACTCGCGCTTGGCGTTCTTGGTCGCGGTGCGCGCGGCGGGCCGGAGGCGCACGCCGAAGCGCACGAACGCGGCCGAACCGAGGAAGGTCACCGCGTCCAGGGCCAGGCCGAGATACGGGTTGATCGCGTTGATCAGCACACCGCCCGCGGCGAAGCCGATCATCTGCGCGGTCTGGATGGTGATGCTGCGGATCGCCATGCCGGTCACGTACTTGTCGCCGGGCAGGATCGCGGGCAGCAGGGCGAGCTGGGCGGCCTTGAACGGCGCCTGGCAGAACGAGACCGCGGCGACCAGCACCCACAACGCCGGGAACGGCAGGCCCGGGATGGCGACCGAGCCGATCAGCAGCGCCCTGGCCAGGTCGGCGGCGACCATCACCTCCCGGCGCGGCAGCCGGTCGGCGATGCCGGAGAGGAAGATGCCGCCGAGGAACGCGGGCGCCATGGTCAGCGCGTAGGTCAGACCGGTGAGCAGGGCCGAGTCCGTGCGGTCGAACACCAGCACGGCCAGGGCGACCCTGGCCAGCTGGTCGCCGATCTGGGACAGCGCCTCGGCCGACCACAGCGCGCGGAACTCACCTACCGCGAACACCGACCGGAACGTGACACGCCGTTCCGCCATCCCCCTGCCTCCCGTACCGCTACCCCGACTCGCCCGCCACACCTTCGCACACCACGGCCCCGGCGCCACATCTTCCGGCAAGCTTCCCGATACCTTCCCGATACGTTGCCCGCTCGAACGGGGTGAACGGCGTATCCGAGGCGGCCGATCGCCGCACTCCCGGGGCCAACCAGCGGCTTTACCCGGGATCGGTGCCGGCGCCGTTTTCGGCCGCGCTAGATTTGCCGCGCTTGCCGGTGGGGGACCTGGCGTGATCGTCTGCCCCGGCGACTGCTGTTCACCCCCACCCCGTAGGCTGCCGAAAACACGTGTTGACCGGGAGGTTTTTGATGGCCCAGGACATCGTCCCGATCGAACTCGGGCTGCCCCAGGGCGACCTGGTCACGCTGTGGGCGCCGCGCTGGCGCGAGGACGGCGAGGAATGGGAGGCGTTCCTCGGTCACGAGGACGACCTCTACGCCTTCCCGGACACCCCGCACCTGGCCGCGTTCGTCCGCGGCGACGACGAGCACGACCTCGCCGACCACCCCGCCTGGCACGTGGTGCCCGCGCTGTCGGTGGCCGAGCTGACCCCGGACGAGGCGCACCAGTACGACCTGGTCGGCGTGCCCGAGCTGGTCTCGGAGGAGCCGGACACCTGGGTGCTGTCCGAACTGGCCGACATCGTCGCGATGATCCGCTCGCTCGCCGACGTGTGCGAGCTGGAGCAGGTGCACGAGATCCTCGACTCGGCCAACGGCTTCAGCCTTCTCGAACAGGGCACGCTGCCCTTCAGCGGCCGCGAGGGCCAGGTGCTGTGGACCGAGCTGGCCGAGGTCGTCGCGGAGAAGTGGGACGACCTGCTCGACGCGATCGACGACGTCGTCACCGTGCCCGAGGTCGACGAGACGGCACTGGCCACCGCGCAGACCGAGTTCGCCGAACTGGAGGCCCAGGAGGCGAACGAGGACGACGACGCCGACGAGGCGCTCGACGCGCACGAGGACGAGGCGGCCGAGAAGACCGCCGTCGCCGCGGCCGAGGCCGATGAGGAAGAGGCCGAGGAAGAAGAAGAGGAACTCGGGTTCTGGGGCGAGGTCGGCATCGACCCGATCAAGATCGTCACCGCCGAGCACGAGTACTACACGCTGCGCTGCTACCTCGGCGACGACCCGCTGTTCCTGGGCAGCAAGGGCAAGATCGACGTGTTCAAGTCGGCCAAGGCGCTGACCCGCTCCCTGGTCGACGCCAGCCCGGACGACCCGGGCAACGATCTGTCCAAGGTGGCCACCTGGGGCGACGTGCTCACCGCGGCGACCGATGGCTCGCTGGCCCCGATCGACATCGTGGAGAGCAATCTCTACGTGCTGACCGGGATCGAGGACGACATCGAGGACGGCATCGACGCGATCGACCCGACCCAGCTCGACCTCGCGGTCGAACTGATCACCGACGCGGCCGAGTGGGCGGGCGACGAGAGCGCGGCCAAGGCACTGTCCCAGTCGGAGAGCCTGGGCTGGCTGGTCTCCTTCGTCGTGCAGCCCGACCCGAACCGGCTGGCCCCGAGCGCGCCGTTCGACCAGGAAGTCACCGCCTGGAAGAAGCTGCTCAGCGACTTCGAGGCTCGGCTGAACGAGCGCTAGTCTCGGTCTTTCCTGTGCGGGCAAGGGTTTCCGCGGCGACCGGCGTGAGGCCGATCGCCAGGATCGGGAAGATCGCGGCGATGGCGAAGGCCACCGCGTAGTTCGAGCCGCCGATCACCAGGCCGAGCAGCGGCGGGGTGAGCGAGGCCGCGATGTTCTGCGCGGTGTTCTGCGCACCGAGGGCCCGGCCGGACCAGGCGGGCCCGGCGAACTCGGCGGTCGCGGTGAACCCGAGCCCGTTGTCCGCCACGGTGATCACCGCGCCGACCGCGATGGCCGCGACCACCAGCCAGGACCAGGTCCGGTCGCCCGCGGCGGCCAGCAGCATCACCGCGGCGCTGGCCACCGCCAGTTGCCGCATCGGCCCGAGCCGGCTGGCCACCCGGTCCGACCAGTACCCCGCGCCGAGCCGTCCGGCCGCCCCGGTCACCTGGATCACCGCGAGAAAGCCACCCGCCGGGCCCGGCGACCAGTGCAGCACGGTGACCAGGTACTCCAGCGCGAACGCGGCGATGGCGAACTGCGGGATGACCAGCATGGTGCTGGCCGCGTGCAGCCGCCACAACGTGGCTTCCCGGTAGGGCGAGCGGTCGCGCTCCCCGGCTTTCCGGGCCGGTCGCGGTGGGTCGATCACCAGCAGCGCGACCAGGATCGCGCACACCAGGCACAGTCCGGCGGGCAACAGCAACGCGGTGCGGAAGCTGGTGGCCCCGGCCAGGATCGGCAGGCCGAGCGCGGCGATGCCGACGCCGAGCGGCTGCGCGGTCTGCCGCACGCCCATGGCGATGCCGCGTTCGTGCGCGGCGAACCACCCCATCACCACCCGCCCACTGGCCGCGTTGACCGACGCCCCCGCGGCACCGGCCAGGCCGAGCAACACCACGAACCCGGCCATCCCGTGCACGAAAGTCGCCGCAACGACAACCGCCCCGCACAGCCCGAGCCCGATCGCCATCACCAGGCGTTCGCCGTAGCGGTCGGCGGCCGCGCCCCAGGCGATCAACGTGAGCAGCAGGCCGACGGTCGGCGCGGACACCACGATCCCGGCCTGGGCAAGGGAAAGATGCTCGGCGGAGCGCATGGCAGGCACCAGGAACGGCAAGCCGTAGAGGAAGGAACAGGAGGCGGTCTGCGCGGCGAGGCCCAGTGCCAGCATCAGCCACCGTCGCCTGTTCCCGGCCATCACGCCCACCCCGTTCCATATTATGAGACTCACGTCTCTTATATTGGACGGTAGACCCAATGCTTGCTCCAAGGCAAGCAAAAAGGCCGGCAGGCACAATGCCCGCCGGCCTTTCGCGTGTTGCCGTTGCTCAGCCCATCAGCGCGGCATACCCCGGCTTGATCACGTTGTTGATGATCTCCAGCCGCTCGTCGAACCCGATGAACGCCGACTTCATCGCGTTCACCGTGAACCACTGCATGTCCGGCCAGCCGTAGCCGAAGGCGTCGGCGAGCGCGCTGAACTCACTGGTCGCCGAGCAGTGGCTCATCAGCCGGTTGTCGGTGTTGACCGTGACCCGGAAGCGCAGCTTGGTCAGCAGGCCGATCGGGTGCTCGGCGATCGAGGCGGCCGCGCCGGTCTGCAGGTTCGACGACGGGCACATCTCCAGCGGGATCCGCCGGTCCCGCACGTAGTTCGCCAACCGGCCCAGTTGGACGGTGCCGTCCTCGCCGATCTTGATGTCGTCCACGATCCGCACGCCGTGCCCGAGCCGCTCGGCGCCGCAGTGCTGGATCGCCTCCCAGATGGAGGGCAGTCCGAAGGCCTCACCGGCATGGATGGTGAAGTGCGCGTTCTGCTGCCGCAGGTACTCGAACGCGTCCAGGTTGCGGGTGGGCGGGTAACCGGCCTCCGGGCCCGCGATGTCGAACCCGACCACGCCGATGTCGCGGTAGCGCACGGCCTGTTCGGCGATCTCCATGGAACGGGCGTTCTGGCGCAGTGCGCAGAGCAGCGTGCCGATCCTGATCTGATTCCCCTTGGCCGCCGCCCGCCGCTCGCCCTCGCGGAACCCCTCCTGCACGATCTGCACGATCGCGTCCAGGCCGAGCCCGCGCTCCACGAACAGTTCCGGCGCATAGCGAACTTCCGCGTAGACCACGCCGTCGTCGGCGAGATCCTCGACCGCTTCCGCGGCGACCCGGATCAGCGACGGCTCGTCCTGCATGACCGCGCAGGTGTGGGCGAAGGTCTCCAGGTACCGGACCAGCGAGCCGGAATCGGCCGCGTCGCGGAACCAGTTGCCGAGCGCCTCGGGCTCGGTCGCGGGAAGGTCCTTGTATCCGGCCGCGTCGGCGAGTTCGATCACCGTCTGCGGGCGGAGTCCACCGTCGAGATGGTCGTGAAGCAGCACCTTGGGTGCGGTGCACACGGTGTCGGGGTTGACAGGTGTCGGCATGGCGACACGGTACTCCGGGCGCCGCCAAATCCAGCAACGGAAGATCATGAGCCGCTACGCTCGTCAACACGTGTTACGAGACTGGCGAGAAATCACTCCTACGGGTGAGCCGTCACGAGGTTGGGTGATCGATTAAGGCCGATTACAACGCAATGCCATCTTCAACACCCGCTGTCACCTCGCTCAATCACTGATCGAGCCTGAGTGGGCACCTCCGGCCGAGACCAACACTGGTCCCAATGCGCCGGTCATGATCCCCCATATGGTCTATTTCGGGCACCCCGCACATCAAAAACAAGAGGGGCCCCCTGCTGACCACCCTCCGTCAATGGCTACGCTCGGGTCTCCCCTCTCCTCCCCACGGATGAAGGCTCCCTTGCCGTGAACGAGAACAACAGCTCGACAATGTCCTTCGACCGGATGCGGAACATGCTCAACCGCGCCGCCGAGGTTCGTGAGAGCGAGCAGCAGCAGATCTTCGACGCGCTCGACGAGATCCACGCCAGGCTGGCGCCGGTGGAGTCGCTGGGCTCCGTGCGCAAGCGCCTGTCCGAGCTGCCGGACCGCACCGAGGTCAGCGTGCTGGCCGAGCGGCTCGACGAGACGCTGGCCAAGCTGGAAGCCCAGGACGCGGCGATCTCCGGGCTCAACCGCGCGGTCGACTCGGTCGTGGACAAGCTGGCCACCCCCTTCGCTCAGCTGGACGGCCGTCTCGACGGCGTCGCGGGCCGGTTCGAGGGCGTCGGCGGCCGGATGGATGGGCTGGAGGACAAGCTCGCCCAGATCCACCGTCGCCTCGACGAGTTCCACCAGCACCTGGACAAGCAGGACACCAAGCTCGACGCGCTGCCCCGCGAGGTGCACGTTCCCCTCAAGGAGCGCATCGACGTCCTGGAGACCGCGCTGCGCGGCCAGCTCAACGAGGTCGGCGAGGGCGTGCACGAACACCTCGACGGCACCCGCGAAGCGCTGCACCGCTCGGTCACCGAGTCGACCGACGCGGTCGGCATCGCGGTGACCCAGGCCCGCGAGGCGCTCTACGCGCGGTTGGTGGAAACCAACGACACCCTCTTCGGCAAGCTCACCGACGCCAACGACCAGCTGCGCGGCAGCATCGAGGCGAGCCGCGACGGCCTGCACAACAACCTCAACGAGACCCGCGAAGCGTTGCGCGGCAACGGCGAGGAGAACCGCGAGGCGCTGCGGGCCGAGATCGCCGAGAGCAAGGACAGCCTGCACCGCGGTCTCACGGAGGCCCGGGACGCGCTGCGCGCCAGCGTCGAGACCTCCCGCGACGACATGCGCGGCAAGGTCGACGAGGCGACGACCGTGCTCGACCCGACCGAGCGGCTCGACGCCCTCGCTGAGCGGCTGGAGCAGGTCACCAGCAAGCTCGACGCGATGGCCAGCCGGCTGGACGCGGTGGAGAACAACGTCGGCGGCCGCATCGGCGAACTCGCCACCGGCGTGGACGCCGGCCTGCGCGACGTGCGCGGCACCGTGTCGGCCCGCCCGGACAACGAGGCGCTGATCTCGTTGGTGCGCACCGCGAACGAAGAGTCCGAGCGCCGCAACGCGGGCCAGCTCGACGAGGCCATGGCCACCTTCGCCGAGCTGATCCTCGGCGGCGGCGCGCCCACCCCGGCCCCGCCGCCCATGGCCCTGCCCAGGCAGCAGCGCCGCGCCCGCGGTCCGAAGTCCACCAGCAACAAGAACGGTGGCAAGGACCTCGACATCGACGCCGAACTCGCCGAAGGCGCCTGATTTCTTTCCCGCACGCGGCCCTGACCTGCATTTCGGTCAGGGCCGCGTCGCGTTTCAGCGCCGAGTGAACTCCATGATCCAGTTCGTCTCCCAGAACTCGTTGGCCACGTCCCAGTAGGCCTGCTCCCAGCGCGCGGTGTTCGCGGAGATGCCCGACCAGATGAACCGCACCTGAACCGGATGCCCGTCATCGAGGTCGTCCCCGAAGAACTCCCCACGCCCCTCCTCCTGGAAAGCGCCGGTCACCGGCGCGGTCAGCAGCCCGTCCGTGCTGCTGGCCCAGTACAGCGACCACTCCTTGGTGGCCGGGTTGAACAGCCGCAGGGTCAAACCCCTGCTGCCCTTGCTCGGAAACACGATCTCGTCGAAGTTGCCCGCGCCCTCGAACGCGCTCACGCAGGTGGAGATCCCCGGAAACTCTTCCCAGTCCTCGCAGCCGACGAACGTCTTGGCCAGCTTGCGGTTGCGCACATCCCAGGCGCCGATCAGAAAGTCGAAGTTGTTCACGCGGCCCACGCTAAGCCGAATACCTGACATCTTGTGTCAGGTGGCTAGTAGCCAATTTGCCCGATTTTCTGCTGGGCGGCAGAGTGGCATCAACCTGACATACTGGAGTCGAGCAAGGGGAGAGGTGACCACGGGAGAGGTGACCACCGTGACGAGTCCACGCCGGATCGCTGATTTCACCCTCGACGACTGGGAGCGCCTCGAACCCGTTGAGGGATACCGTGTTGAGCTGGTCGACGGGCTGTACCGAGTGAACGCAGCCCCTGTCCCATGGCATCAGAAGGTCGCCGACCGACTCGGTCGGATGCTCGCGCCCATCGTCGAACCGCTCGGCTGGGATGTGCTGTCCGCTATCGGTGTGCGCATTCGTCCCGGTCTTGGCTACATCCCGGACCTGGTGATCTGCGAGCGTGTCCCACGCGGCGCGAAGTCGGTGACCGCTGCCACGATCGTGCTCGCCGTCGAGGTTGTGTCGCCGTCGAGCCGCAAAATCGACCGCCACGAAAAGCCGATCGCCTATGCCAAAGCCGGTATCCCGGCATACTGGCGGGCCGAGATCGTCAAGGATCATCTGACGAGCGTGCACTGCTACCGGCTCGAAGACAACGGCCACTATGTCGAGCACACCGTTGTCGAGCCTGGCAAGCCGCAGACCATCTCGCTACCCATCGACGCGGAGATCACCCTTGATGTCGACACACTCGACCGTTAACCGCGAATGACGTCCAGAACCCTTGGGTCGGCGGAGAAATCGCCGGCACCGATCGACCAGTGACCGTCCAATGCGGACAGTGCGGCCGGGATGGTTTCCGGGGTGTCGGTGTGTAGTTCGAGGATCGGTTGACCGGCTTCGACGGGCTCGCCTGGTTTGGCCAGGCACATGACGCCCGCCGCGTGCTGGACCGGGTCTTCCTTGCGGGCGCGGCCCGCGCCGAGGCGCCAGGCCGCGACTCCGACGGCGTAGGCGTCGAGGTGGGTGAGGGTGCCTGCGGACGGGGCTTCGATGACGTGGATGTGTTGCGCGGTGGGCAGAGGCGCGTCGGGGTCGCCGCCCTGGGCGCGGATCATCTCGGCCCATTTCTCGTAGGCCGCGCCGGAGGCGAGGACGGCGGCCGGGTCGACGTCGGTGATGCCGCCGAGGGTCAGCATTTCGCGGGCCAGCGCCACGGTCAGTTCGACGACGTCCGCTGGGCCGCCGCCCTTGAGCACCGCGACGGATTCGGCTACTTCGTTGGCGTTGCCGACGGCGCGGCCCAATGGGGTGGACATGTCGGTGAGGAGGGCGCTGCACTTCACGCCGTGCTGGGTGCCGATGTCGACGAGCGCGTGGGCGAGATCCGTTGCGGCGGCGCGGGTTTTCATGAAGGCGCCGGAGCCGACCTTCACGTCGAGTACCAGGGCGCCCGCACTTTCCGCGATCTTCTTGCTCATGATCGAACTGGCGATCAGCGGGACGGATTCCACTGTGGACGTGACGTCGCGCAGCGCGTAGAGCTTGCGGTCGGCCGGGGCCAGGGTGGGGGTGGTGGCGCAGACGACCGCGCCGACGTCGATGAGTTGCTGGATGATTTCTGGTTCCGAGAGCCCTGCTCGCCAACCGGGGATGGATTCGAGTTTGTCCAGGGTGCCTCCGGTGTGGCCGAGGCCGCGTCCGGACAGTTGCGGCACGGCCGCGCCGCAGGCGGCGACCAGCGGGGCCAGCGGGAGGGTGATCTTGTCGCCGACGCCGCCGGTGGAGTGCTTGTCGACCGTGGGTTTGGTGACCGCCGAGAGGTCGATCCGCGCACCGGAGTTGATCATCGCCAGCGTCCAGCGGGCGGTTTCCTCGGCGTCCATGCCGTTGAGGAAGATCGCCATGGCCAGCGCGGCCATCTGCTCGTCGGCCACGACTCCCCTGGTGTAGGCGTCGATGACCCAGTCGATCTGCGCGTCGCTGAGCCGCTCGCCGTCGCGCTTGGCCCGGATGACGTCCACTGTGGACATCGGCTCAGCCATGGTTGTTCTCCTTGTCTGGCAGGAACTCGGGGCCGAACGCGTCGGGCAGCACCTCGCTCATCGGCAGGATGCCGCGCGGCGTGTCGACCAGGCAGTCCGGGCCGCCGAGTTCGTAGATGACCTGACGGCAGCGGCCGCACGGCATGAGCAGTTCGCCGTTGCCGCTTCGGCACGCGACCGCGACCAGCCGACCGCCGCCGGTGAGCCGGAGCTGACCGGCCATGGTGCACTCCGCGCACAACGCGAGACCGTAGGAGGCGTTCTCGACGTTGCATCCGGTGATCAGCCGGCCGTCGTCGACGATCGCCGAGGCGCCGACCTGGAGGCCGGAGTAGGGACAGTAGGCGTGTTGGGCCGCGGCCTGGGCTTGGGCGCGCAGGTCGTCCCAGTCAATCTCTGGCATCTAGGAGCTCCTAACGCAATAACTGCTCGGCTCGCGCGCCATTGTGTTAGCAGCTCCCTCAACCTGTGATGTAGGGCTGGCCGTCGGCGGCGGGCGGGCGAACCCGGCCGACCAGACCGGCGACCGCGATGATCGTGGCGATGTAGGGCGCGGTGAGCAGCAGGTTCGAGTCGATCGGCGCGCCGGCCTGGGACAGCAGGCTGCCCAGCTGGTTGGCGAAGCCGAACAACAGCGCGGCGGCCACCGCACCACTGGGTCGCCAGCGGCCGAAGATGACGGCGGCGAGGGCGATGTAGCCCTTGCCGGAGGACATGTTGATGCCGAACGTGTTGCCGGAACCGAGGCCGATCACCAGGAACGCGCCGCCGAGACCGGCGATGAGACCGGCGATCAGCAGGGCGCGGTAGCGGGTGCGCTTGACGTTGATGCCGACCGTGTCCGCGGCCTTCGGGTGTTCGCCGACCGACCGCACTCGCAGGCCCCACCGGGTGTGGAACAGGAAGAAGTGCACGGCGAACACGAGCACGTAGGTGACGTAGAGGAAGATCGTGCCGTCGAAGAAGACCGGGCCGATGATCGGGATGTCGCCGAGCACCGGGATCTTGAGGGTCGGGAAGAACGCGGGCGTGTTGAACTGCTTGGGATAGGCGGCGAGGAGCTTCACGTAGAGGAACGCCGTGATGCCGCCGACGAACAGGTTCAGGACGACGCCGATGATGACCTGGTCGACCAGGTAGCGGATGGCCAGTACGGCCAGCAGGGCGCCGAGGACGAGACCGGCGAGCATACCGCCGAGGGCGCCGACCCATTCGTTTCCGGCGATGGTGCTGGCCACGGCGGCCACGAACGCGCCGAGGAGCAGTTGCCCTTCCAGGGCCACGTTCACGACCCCGGACCGCTCGCCGATGATGCCGGCCAGACCACCGAGGATGAGCGGGATGGCGGCCGGGAACAGCGAACCCTGGAGCAGGGAGGCGATGTTCAGGCCGTTGGTCGAACCGGCCACCGACCACAGCATGAACGCGGTGACCAGGCCGAAGATCGCGATCGACGCGGACCAGCGCGGGCCGAGCACCTTGGTGGCGCGCAGGATGCCGACGATGATCGTCAGCAGGCACAGCACGATGGTGACCGGCCGCGCCACGAACGTGGCCTGCGGGAGGTGAATGGATTCGTCGGAGAGGGTGAACTGCAACAGCACCTGATGTCCGACCCGCGCGGTCAGGCCGAACGCCCACAAGCCGAGCAGGCCGAGCACGATCTGCACGCCGCCGATCAGCAGGTGCTTGGGGATGCGCTGTTTGCGGGCGATGTTGATGACGACGCTGAGGTTGGTGCTGGCCGCGGTGAGCGCGCTGGCCGCGCCTTCCTTGAGCCGGAACAGCGCGCGGATCAGGCGCGGCGCGGCGATGAAGATGACGATCAGCGCCTCGATGACCGTGACGATGTTGATCGAGATGCCGGTGCCGCCTTGCGCCGCCGTTGTCACCTGCATGATCCGGCCACCGGCTTGCAGGGCGCCGACCAGCAGGCCGCCGAACACGGTGCCCCACGGGGTGGAGCGGCCGAGCAGGGCGACGGTGATCGCGTCGAAGCCGACGTTGGAGTCGATGCCGGGCACGACCTGGAAGGACGTGGCGCCGTCGGTGAGGATGATCGCGCCGGCCAGGCCGGCCAGGCCGCCGGCGATCAGCATGGCCTGCACGGTGGAGCTGCCGACGCTCATGCCCGCGGTGCGGGCTGCGGCCGGGTTGGCGCCGACGGCGCGCAACCGGAAACCGATGGTGCTGCGGGTGAGCAGCCACCAGACGCCGACGGCCGCGGCGAGCGCGAGGATGATGCCGACGTTGAAGTCGAGGCCCGCACCGAAGCTGGGCAGTTTGGCGTTGTTGTCGATGAGCTTGCTGCCCTGCGGGTTGCCGGGCTGCTCGAAACTCTTGATGCTCAACAGGTATTGCAGCCCGGACAGGGCAACGTAGTTGAGCATGATCGTGGTGATCACCTCGTGCGCGCCGGTGCGGGCCTTGAGGTAACCGGAAATAAAGCCCCAGAACGCGCCGAAGATGATGCCGGCCAGGATCGCGACGATCACGTGCAGCCCGGCGGGCAGGTGCCAGCCGAACCCGACCAGGCCCGCGCCGACCGCGCCGAGGATGACCTGGCCCTGGCCACCGATGTTGAACAGGCCGGAGCGGAACGCCAGTGAGATGCCGAGACCGGCGCAGATCAGCGGCGCGGCGGTGGTGACCGTCGAGGAGATCGGGCCGAAGATGCCCGCTACCGAGCCGTTGTTGGTGAAGTCGAAGATCGCGCCGGAGAACATCGCCGAGTAGGCGTTGGACACGACCGCCCACGAGTTGGTGAAGAAGTCGCCGGGCGAGGTGAACACGTAGCCGAGCGAGGCGCGCACCTTGTCGTCGGAGAAGATCATCAGCAGCGCGCCGATGACCAGGGCGACGACGATGGCGAGCACGTTGACCAGCCAGGTGCGGCCGGTGCGCCCCTTGCGTTCCCGTTCCGCCGGCAGGAATTCGCCCGGAGAGAGTGGCTTTTCGGTGGTGGTGGTCATGAGGAGGACTCCTCGGACTCCGCGACCGCCTGGTCGACAGCTGCCAGTTCACTGGGGTGCAGTTCGGCTTCGGCGTGCGCTTCTTCGGCGGCCACGCCGGCCATCATCAGGCCGACCTCGTCGCGGGACGCGCCGGCCGGGAGGATGCCGATGATCTTTCCCCGGTACATGACCGCGATCCGGTCGGCCAGCGCCAGCACCTCGTCCAGTTCGGTGGACACGATGATCACCGGCGTGCCCCGGTCGCGTTCGGCGACGATCCGTTTGTGGATGAACTCCTGCGCGCCGACGTCGACGCCTCGGGTTGGCTGGGAGGCGACCAGCAGATTCAGCGGTCGCGACATTTCCCGGGCCAGCACGACCTTCTGCTGATTACCGCCGGAGAGCGTGCTCACCGGGGCGGAGATGGAAGAGGTGCGCACGTCGAACTCGTCGACGCGCTGGGTGGCGTTGCGCCGGATCTCGCCGAGTTTCAGCGCGGCCCCGGAGGAGAACGGGGCGACGGTGTACATGTCCAGCACCAGGTTCTCGGCCACCGAGAAGGCGCCGACCAGGCCGTCCGCCTGGCGGTCTTCGGGCACGTAGCCGACCCCGGCGCGCAGCACTTCGCGCGGGCCCGCGGTGCTGAGTTCCTTGCCGTTCAACGTGATCGAGCCGGAGGCCGGGATGCGCACGCCGAGGATGGCTTCGGCCAGTTCCTCCTGGCCGTTGCCCTGGACCCCGGCCAGCGCGACGATCTCGCCGGTGTGCACATCGAGGCTCAGATCGTCCACTGTGGTCTGTCCACGGTCGTCGGCGACCGAGAGGTTGCTGATGCGCAGGCTGACCTCGCCGGGCTGCGCCGGCTCCTTGTCGACGACCAGTTGCACGTCGCGCCCGACCATCAGGCTGGCCAGCTCGGTCTCGTCGGCGGCCGGGTCGGCGTCGCCGACGACCTTGCCGCGCCGGATCACCGTGATCCGGTCGGCGACCGCCTTGACCTCGCGGAGTTTGTGGGTGATGAACACGATCGACTTCCCGGCCTCGCGCAGCTCGCGCATGATCCGGATCAGTTCGTCGATCTCCTGCGGGGTGAGCACGGCGGTCGGCTCGTCGAGGATCAGCACGTCCACGTCGTGCGCGAGCGCCTTGATGATCTCCACCCGCTGCTGCACGCCGACCGGCAGCTCGCCGACCAGCGCGTCCGGGTCGACGTCGAGACGGTAGCGCTGGGACAGCTCGCGCACCCGCCTGCGGGCCGTGCGCCGGTCCAGCCTGCGCAGCGGGCCGGAGGTCCACTCGTGGCCGAGCATCACGTTGTCGGCCACGGTGAACACCGGGATCAGCATGAAGTGCTGGTGCACCATGCCGATCCGGTGCGCGATCGCGTCGCCCGGCCCGCGCAGGATGACCGGCGCGTCGTCGATGAGGATCTCGCCCGCGTCCGGTGTGTACAGGCCGTACAGCACGTTCATCAGGGTCGACTTGCCCGCCCCGTTCTCGCCGAGCAGCGCATGGATCTCGCCCGGTTCGACGACCAGGTCGATGGCGTCGTTGGCGATCAGCGAGCCGAAGCGTTTGGTGATGCCTCGCAGTTCGAGCCGCATCGCGCCACACCTCCGAAGTTCGAGCTGAAAACAAGGCCCGGCGCCCGTGTCGCAGGGAATGCGACACGAGCGCCGGTTGAGCTGTTCGCGCCGCTCAGGAACTCTTGGGCTGCGACGGCGAGGTGATCGTGATCTTGCCGCTGATGATGTCCTGCTGGAGCTGCTTGATCTGGTCCTGCAGTGCCTGCGGGATCTTCGAGGCGAACTGGTGGTACGGGGCGAGGCCGACACCGCCGTTGGCCAGCGTGCCGATGTAGTCCTTGGTGGCGAAGGTGCCGCCGCTGGCCTGCTCGACCGAGTTCTCCACCGCGTTGTCCACGTTCTTGAACGCGGTGGACAGGAACACGTTGCAGTACTGCGGCGCCGAGGTGCAGCCGTCGGTGTCGACCCAGATCGCGTTGGCCTTGCCACCGGAGGAGGACGCGGCGGCGACGCCACCGAGACCGGAGCTGCCGGCGACCGGGAAGATCACGTCGGCGCCCTGGTTGATGAAGTTGTTCGCCAGCTGGGTGCCCTGGGTCTGGTCGGTGAAGGAGTTGGTGAAGCTGCCGTTCTGCGACTTCTCGTCCCAGCCGAGCACGGCGACGTTCTTGCCGTTCTTGCTGTTGTAGTACTGCACGCCCTCCCAGTAACCGTCCATGTAGATGGTCACGGGGGCGATCTTCTGGCCACCGAAGGTGGCGACCTTGCCCGTCTTGGAATAACCGGCGGCCAGGTAACCGGCGAGGAAGCCGGCCTGCGCGGTGTTGAACTGGAGCCCCTGCACGTTGGTGCCGTTGCCCGCGCTGTCCACGATCGCGAAGTGCTGGCTCGGGTTGGCCGTGGACGCGTTCGTGGTCGCCGGGCCCATCAGGCCACCGACCGTGACGATGAGGTTGCAGTTCTGCTTGGTGAAGGCCGTGATGTTCGGTACGTAGTCGTTCTCGGTGTTCGACTGGACGTACTTGACGCTGGCCTTGCCCTTGTTCTTCGCGGCCTGCATGCCCGCCCAGGCGGAGGCGTTGAACGAACGGTCGTCGATACCACCGGTGTCGGTGACCATGCACGCGTTGAAACTGCTCGTGCCGCCACTGCCGCTGTTGGAGGTGCTCGAACCGCTACCCGAGGAAGTCGGCTTCGTGCCGCATCCGGCGAGTACCAACCCGACCGCCACCAGACCGGCGACAACGGTCATCCCCCGCACTGGCATCTGCACTCGGCGCAAGGCTGTCTCCTCTCCGTACCACTGCAACTTCTCCTGCGGGCACCGGTCAGCGCCGGTGTTTATTCGCGAGACCGTACCGCCCGTCGAGAGGTTCACCACAACGTCGTAGCCCCACGTGACCGAATCGTGCCCGAGACGGGTGACCACCGCAGCGCTCACCGTCATCACCTGCCCAAATGCCGAAACGTGACGATCACTGGGCGGGATCGGCGGCCCGTAGCCGCCGCTCGGGTGCCGACGCGCTCACCCGACCGGGCACCCCCGGGTACCCGCTGTGGCGTGCGCCGCACCGGACCACAGTGGATTGGTCTGTTTTCGCTGGTCAGCGTGGGGATCACTGGGTGTCGCCCGATCGGGACACCCGGTGTTTCATCGATCACAGCGGGCGCCGCCACTTGGGCCGATGCGGCGCGCGAGGTTTAGCATCCGAACGTCCCCCGTTAAGCCCTGTCGCGCGGGTTCTCCGCTGTTCGGGCCTTTACGGTTCACCGTTGATGTTGGAGGCCGTTCGCCGATGTCCAGCACGGCAAGCACCGCTCCGTCGCCACCTCCGGCAGCGGACTCGGGCGCCCAGGTCGGCACGAGGCAGCGGGGCGGCAAGCTCTACCGCGGCGACCTCGGCATGTGGTCATGGGTCGCGCACCGGATCACCGGCGTGCTGACCTTCTTCTTCCTGTTCGCGCACGTCCTGGACACCGCGCTGGTCCGGGTTTCGCCGAACGCCTACGACAAGGTCATCAGCCTCTACAAGAACCCGCTGGTCAACCTGATGGAGCTGGGCCTGGTCGGCGCCGTGCTCTACCACGCGCTCAACGGTCTGCGGGTCATGCTGGTGGACTTCTGGTCCAAGGGACCGAAGGTGCAGCGGGTGATGCTC
>DATFHN010000162.1:0-12897 GCA_035248365.1 Pseudonocardiaceae bacterium
GGCCGCGATCACCTTCCCGCAGACGGTCTTGACCAGCGCGACCTCGGCGGCATCCCAGGACTGGACGGTCGGGTAGCGCGCGGGCGGGTCGGTCATGGTCCAGGACCAGGTCTGGTTCAGCTCGTCGAGCATGATCCCGGCCCAGCCCCCCTCGGCCAGGATCGCGACCAGGTTGTCCCCTGCCAGTTCCTGATAGCCCGGATTGCCCGGGTCCAGCATGATGTCGCCGTCGTTGTCCGAGCGACCGATCATGTCGCCGCGCGCGTCGCGCAGCAGCCAGTCCGGGTGGTACATCTGCACCCAGGAGGCGGGCAGGGCCGTGGTGTACCCGAGGAAATCACTCGGTCGGATGACCATCGGGTCCACGTAGAACAGGAACGTCATCGGCTGCTTAGTCGTTTCCGCGTCGCGCAGCGAGGTGACCTGCCCGGCGTAGCCGCGTTGCAGCACCTGGAACGGCCAGTTGTCGGCCTGGGTCGGCAGCGGGTTCGTGGTGTCGACGGTGTAGTCGTAGCGGCCGAACTGGACGACCTGTTCCCGTTGCGGGCCGGGGGTTGCCGGTGCGGGGGCGGGCGTCATCGTCGCACCGATGACCACGCTCGCCGCGGACAGCACGACGACGCGGGTGAGCGCACCACACACCATGTGTGGATCTTCCCGCCTGGATCGTGATCAGGCGAGTTGAACGAGCTGCGCGGTGGCCGGGGCCAGCGTGATCAAGGTGCCCTCGATCGTCGCGGTCTGCTGGGTGGCGTGCGGGTTGACCACGACGTAGCCGTGCTGGAACTTGCGCCACAGCAGCTGCCCGCTCGCCTGGTAGGCACCGGCCGGTGCGCCGAAGGCGTGGGCCGTGGTGAAGTCGGCGGACCAGGCGTCGGAGTCGCCGTAGTAGTCGGTGGACGCGGCGAAGGTGCCGTAGCCCTGCCAGGCCAGCAGGTAGGAGCCGAGCGCGTAGCGGACCCCGGCGGCATTGGCGGCGTAGGCCCGGAACAGCGAGTCCTTGCCCGCGTTCTGCGAGGCGATCAGCCGGTTCTCGGACGGCTGCCACCAGCCGTTCTCGATGGTCGCGACGGCCGGATGACCGCCGAGCGAGGTGTCCTGCGCGACGAAGAACTCCTGCATGGAGCCGCTGTTGCCGGCGGTGACCTGGTTCCAGAAGACCGCGTCGGTCGCGTAGTCGCCGGTGTTGGTGACGCACTGCTTGCCCGCCTTGGCGAGCTGGCCGCACACGTTGTGCACGAACGCGATCAGCGCGTTGTCCCAGGACTGCTGGTTCGGGTAGTTCGCGGGCTGGCGCGCCATGGTCCACTGCCAGGTCTCGTTGATCTCGTCGAGCAGGACGCCGTTCCAGCCTTCGCGGCTGGCGACGCCGATCAGGTTGGCGGCCGCCGCGTTCTGGTAAGCGACGTTGCCGGGGTCGAGCATCTCGTCGCCGTTGCCGTCCGAGCGGGACAGCACCGCGCCGGACGAGTCGCGCAGCAGCCAGTCCGGTTGGATCTGGGCGGGCGGCAGCGCGGTGGTGTAGCCCTTGGGGTCGCTGGGCCGTTCGATCATGGGATCGGAGTAGAACAGGAAGGTCATCGGGGCCTTCGAGGTCTCCGCCCGCTGGATGGCCGAGACCTGCCCGGCATAGCCGCGCTGGAGCACTTCGAACGGCCAGTTGTTGGCCTGCACCTGGTCGGAATCATGCGTGTCGACGACGTAATTCAACCGGCCGAATTGGACACTCGGCTGGGTATTCGGTGCGTTCGATATCGAGATGGAGATGAGGCCACCGGCCGCGCTCTGCACAATTGACACCGCGCTGACCAGCAGCATCGCCGCGATCAGCACGGAGAATCGTAATGTTGCACGCCGCATGATGAATGCCCTCCCCGGCCGGATTACCCACTCCAATCGACACACACCGGGGATTCCATCATTCGGGTGAGGAAAAGAAAAGACCCGGAATTTTAACTGTCCACAGTGAACGGGACCTGGCCCTGTCTGAGATCCAAGACTAGGCTGCCGCGATGGATGTGAACGGCACGGTGCCCGCGCTGCGCCGAGGCTTGGCCGTGCTGCGGCTGCTGGCCAGCCATGCGGGGCCGATACCGGCGGCGGCGATCGCGGCCGAGCTGAAGCTGCCGCGCTCGACCGTCTACCACCTGCTCACCGAACTGACGAATGCCGGATTTGTCACGCATTTGCCGGAAGATCGGCGCTACGGTCTCGGCGTCGCCGCGTTCGAACTCGGCTCCGCCTACCTGCGCCACGACCCGCTGGAGCGGCTGGCCCGGCCGCTGCTGCGCAGGCTGGTCGACCGGGTCGGCTACACCGCGCACCTCGGCGTGCTGCACGGCCCGGAGACCCTCTACCTGGTGCGCGAGCAGCCGCGCAGGCCGCAAACCCTGGTCACCGACGTCGGCGTCCGGCTCCCCGCGCAACTGCCCGCGTCGGGCCGGGCCATGCTCGGCCGGTTGCCGGCCGCGCAGGTGCGCGCGCTGTTCCCGAACGCGGCCCACTTCGTCAACCGCACCGGCCGGGGCCCCCGTGACCTGCCCGAACTGCGCCGGATCCTGTCCGCCGAGCGGCAGCGCGGCTGGGCCGTCGAGGACGGTCACGTGACCGAGGGGTACGCGTCGGTGGCCACGCCGGTGCTCGACCACGGCGACCGGCCGGTGGCCGCGATCAGCGTGACCTTCCGGCACGACTGCGCCGAGCCGACCGACTGCGGCCAGACCTGGCCGGACCTCGCCGCCGAGGTGCGCCGCGCGGCCGCCGAACTGTCCGGGCGGATCGGCGGCAGCAAAAAACCGGCCCCGGGATGATCCCGAGGCCGGTTCGTCGATGCCGCTGTTACAGGCCGACCTGGGTCAGCCACTGCTTGGCGACCGTGGACACGTCCGGCTTGCTCGGCGAGGCCAGTTGGGCGCCCAGATCGGCGAGGGTCTTGGTGTCGAGCTTGGCCGACACCGCGTTCAGGACCTGCTTGACCTGGTCGGTCGCCTTCGCCTTGTTGATGATCGGGACCACGTTCTGCGCGGCGAAGTCGTTGTTCGGGTCGCTCAGCGCGACGAAGCCGTACTGGGTGATCGACGGGTCGGTGGTGAAGATGTCGGCCGCCTGCACGTCGCCGTTCTTCAGCGCGGTCGCGGTGACCACACCGGCGCTGAGCTGCGTGTAGCTCTTGAACGTGCAGTTGTACTTCGACTTCAGGCCGGGAATGCCGTCGACCCGGGTGATGAACTCCGGCGGGCCGCCGAAGACCAGGTCACCGCAGTGCGGCGCGAGGTCGGTGATGGACTTGGCGTGGTACTGGTCGGCCGTCGCCTTGGTGACCACGACCGCGTCCGCGTCCTGCGCGCTGGCCTGGTTCAGCTCGATCAGGTTGCTCGGCAGCGTGGTGCCCAGCGCCTTGTAGACGTCGTCCGAGCTGACCTGGGTCGCGTTCTTGTTCAGGTACTGCAGGAGGGACCCGGTGTATTCGGGAAGGAGGTCGAGTGCGCCCTGCTCGATCGCGGGGAAGTACACCTCCCGGCTGCCCAGGTTCGCCTTCTGGCTGGCTTTGATGCCCTTGTCGGTCAGCGCCTGCCAGTAGATCTGGCCGAGCAGCTGGCTTTCCGGGAAGTTGGCCGAGCCGATGACGATGCCGGCCGACGCGCTCGGCGTACCGGAAGGCACATTGCTGCTACTGCCCAAGGGGTTGCTGGAGCCGCCGCAAGCGGTGAGCGCCAGCATCGCCGCGAGACCGGCTGCGACACCGGCGATGGCCTTCATGCTGTTTTTCATGGCGAAGACGTTCCTCCTGCGGTTTCGACGTCCATAGTGGACGACGTAACACTACTTGACCGGACGGCGCGGCGCCGTCGCCGAACCGTGCGGAGACCTGGCGATACGGCCAGGCGTTGAACCAGTACGAGCAGGCCCTCGACGACCAGAGCCAACACCGCGATCACGATGGCACCACCGAGCATGATGGTGTAGTTGGAGGTGTTCTCGCCGAGGAAGATGAAATATCCGAGGCTGCGAGTGCCGATGTAGGCGGCGATGCTCGCGGTCGCGATCACCTGGAGCACCGCGGTGCGCAGACCGGCCAGGATCAGCGGCAACGCGATCGGCAGTTCCACCCGGAACAGGATCGACCACTCGCGCATGCCCATGCCGCGCGCGGCATCGATCACCGACGAGTCGACGTTGTTCACGCCCGAGTACGTACCGGCCAGGAACGGCGGAATGGCCAGCACGACGAGGGCGAGCGTGACCGGCAGGACGCCGAGACCGATCAGCAACACGAAAAGGATCAACAGACCCAGTTCGGGCAGGGCGCGGAAACCGTTGGCAACACCGGCGACCAGGAAGCCGCCCTTGCCGGTGTGACCGATGAACGCGCCGAGCGGAATCGCGATCACCGCGCCGATCACGACCGCGAGCACGGTCAGGTAGAGGTGGTAGGCGGTGAGTTGCGGGATGCCGGATGAGCCGGACCAGTTGGTCGGGTCGGAGAAGAACGAACCGATGTTCATGCCGTCGCCCCCGCCCTCGCTGCCTTGGCCCACGGACTGAGCGCCCGGCCGAGCAGCACCAGCAGCCCGTCCAGGATCAACGCGAGCACCACGATCGCCACGACCGCGGTGACCACTTCCGGGGTGTTGTAGATCTGGAAACCCGCGGTCAGCAGCTGGCCGAGGCCGCCGATGCCGACCAGCGCACCCACGCTGACCAGGCTGATGTTGGACACCGTGGCCACCCGCAGGCCGGCGAACATCACCGGTACCGCCAGCGGCAACTCGATGCCGATGAACCGCCCGAACGAGCGGTAGCCGATCGCGTTGGCCGCGGCCACCACGTTGTCCGGCACCGAGGCCAGCGAGTCGGCGATCGAGCGAATCAGCAGCGCGCAGGTGTAGATGGTCAGCGCGACGATGAGGTTGATCTCGTCGAGCAGTTGCGTCTTGAGGATGAGCGGCAGGACGACCAGCAGCACCAGCGACGGGATCGTGTACAGGATGCCGCCGAGCGGGATCAGGATCGCCCGCGCGACCCGGTACCGCGACGCGAGCCAGCCGAGCGGGATCGAGATGATCAGCCCGATGACCACCGGCACGACCGCGAGGAACAGGTGCGTGCCGGCCTGGGAGAAGACGATCCCGAGGTGGTTGGTGAACCAGCTCATGCTGCCGCCTCGCTCGCTGCGGTCCCGCGGTCGGCCGCCGGTCGGCCGCGTCGCGAGGCGGGCGCATTCGCGGGCACTGTGTTCAATGATTCGCTCGCAAGCTCGCTCATGACGGGACCTTGCCGGATTCCCGGGCCGCGGAGAGCGCGGCGAGCACGTCCTCGGCGCGCACGCAGCCGACCACCGCGCCGCTCTCGTCCACCGCTATACCGTGGCTGGACGGGGAACTGAGCGCCGAATCCAGTGCCGCGCGCAGCGATCCCGACGTGGTGTCGTCGTCCGGGTTGACGTGGTAGAGCGAACCGCCCGAGACGAGCAGGTCGTCGGTCACCTCGACATCATCGGACATTGTGGACAGTCGGGCGGCGGAAAGCCAACCCAGCGGCCGGTTTTTCTCGTCGACGGCCACCGCCCAGCCATCCTCCAACTGCGACTTGGCCGCGGCGATCGTGCCACCGAAGCGAACGCACTTCACCGAACCGAGGTTGAGCCCGCCCGCGGTGAGGAAGCCGAGCGCGCGATAACCGCGGTCGCGGCCGACGAAGGAGGACACGAAGTCGTCGGCCGGGTTGGCCAGCAGCACGGACGGTTCGTCGTACTGGGCCAGAATGCCGCCCTGCCGGAACACCGCGACCTTGTCGCCGAGCTTGATCGCCTCGTCGATGTCGTGCGTGACGAACACGATCGTCTTGGCCAGTCCGGCTTGCAGGCGCAGCAACTCCTCCTGCAGTCCTTCCCGGACGATCGGGTCGACCGCGCTGAACGGCTCGTCCATCAGCAGCACCGGCGGGTCGGCGGCGAGGGCGCGGGCGACGCCGACGCGCTGCTGCTGGCCGCCGGAGAGCTGCGCCGGATAACGCTTGCCGGCCTCGGCGGGCAGCCCGACCAGGTCGAGCAGTTCGGCCGCGCGCTTGCGCGCCTCGCGCCGGGAGGTGCCGGTCAGCACCGGCACGGTCGCCACGTTGTCCAGCACGGTCCGGTGCGGGAACAGCCCGGCCTGCTGGATCACGTAGCCGATGCCTCTGCGCAGCAACGGCGGATCGGACTCGCGAATGTCCTTGCCGTCGATGAGAATCCGACCCGAGGTGGCGTCGATCATCCTGTTGATCATGCGCAGGGAAGTTGTTTTTCCGCAACCCGACGGTCCCACGAAAACCGTGATCTGCCCGTCCTCGACCCGCAGGTCCAGGGAGCGCACGGCGGTCGTGCCGTCGTCGTACTGCTTGGTCACGGCCTGGAACTCGATCACCCGAGATCCCTCCGGTCGTCACGGCCACTCGCCGGCCGCCGCGGCATATGCACGAGCTTCTCCCGTGCCCCGAGCCTTCGCTGGTCGCGGAGGACACCGGTTGCACGACCCTAGCCGGGAGCGCCGACAAAGGCAGCACGTTTCATCATGTGATCACGAATTTTCGCACCGAGCCGCGATCAAATCGTGCCGAAAGTGACACCCAGGGTCACCGGGTTACCCGATCGGCTTCGTGCTTGCGCTATATCCCAGCCCGTGCAGGTGCCTGTTCGCGACGGTGACCCGGGCAACAGTGTCTGGGATACGGAACACCCGGCCGTCGCTGTCCGTTTGCCGCCCGTTTACGCCCTCAGCCGGTGTTCGGGATGGCCAGCGGACCGGCCTTGAGCATGGCCCGGAAGTCCTTGGCCGGAACGGCGCGGGAGAACAGCCAGCCCTGATAGGCGTCGACGCCCATGCCACGCAGCACGTGGAACTGGGTCGCGGTCTCCACGCCCTCGGCGATGCAGCTGCGCCCCATCGCCCGCGACATGTCGACGACCGCGCTGGCCACCGCGAAGTCGGAGGAATCGCTGCCGACGCCTGCGACGAAGCGGCGGTCGACCTTGATGATCTGCGCGGGCAGGTCCTTGAGCCGGGCCAGCGAGGAATAGCCGGTGCCGAAGTCGTCGACCGCGAACCGGACGCCGCGCGCGACCAGCTCGGCCATGGCCGCGCGGGTGCGCGATGGCAGGTCGACCAGGCTGGTCTCGACCAGCTCCAGCACCACCCGGTCCCAGTCGATCTCCGCGCCGAGCACCGCGTTGGACACCGCGTCCACGAACTCGGCGTCGCCCGGCACCAGGCCGGCCAGGTTCACCGCGACGGCGACCGGGTGACCGGCCAGCTTCGACCAGTCCGACGCCTCGGTCAGCGCCGTGCGCAACACCCAGCGGTCCAGTTCGCGCAGCAGCCCGCCCTGTTCGGCGACGGGCAGGAACACGTCCGGGAACAGCATGCCGCGTTCCGGATGCGGCCAGCGGACCAGCGCCTCCGCGGTCAGCACGGTGCCGTCCGCGCCGACGACCGGCTGGTAGTGCAGGGTCAGGCCGTCCGAGGCGAGCGCGTCGCGCAGCTGCCCCTCGAGGTGCACCTGGCGATCGGCCGAGGCGATCAGCGCGGCGCTGGCCACCGCGACCCGGCCGGCCCCCTGCTTCTTCGCCTCGAACATGGCCGCGTCGGCGAAACGCAGCAGGTCCGCACCGGTGGACGGGTCGCCGTTGGGCACGGCCGCGCCGATCGACGCGGACACCCGCACCAGCTGACCGTGCACCGGGACCGCGGTCCGCAGCAGCGAGGACACCAGGTTGGCCAGGTTGCCGACCCCGCCGAGCACGTCGATGTCCGCGCAGATGATCACGTACTCGTCGCCGGACAGGCGCGCCACCGTACAGTTGTCCGGCAGCCCGCCCTCAAGGCGCCGGGCCAGCGCGACCAGCAGCTCGTCGCCGGCGTCGTGGCCGAGGGAATCGTTGACCCGCTTGAAGTTGTCGATGTCGCAGAACAGCACCGCGACCTTGTTGGCCTCCGGCCCGCCCAGCAGATCGGCCAGCAGTTCCTTGACCGCGGCGCGGTTGGGCAGCCCGGTCAGCTCGTCGTGGGTGGCCTGGTGGCGCAGGGCCTCGGCGGCGCGGCGGCGTTCGGTGACGTCCTGGAAGACCACCAGCCAGAACCGCTGACCGTCGTCCTGCACGGACACCGCGATGTGCAGGTCGCAGTAGATCGGCTCGCCGTCGGCGCGGACCAGCACCCGCTGCGGCACCTTGCGCCGCCCCTTGAGGTTGCCGCGCTCGGCCCGGATCGACGGGTACTTGGTCTTGTCGCCGGGGTGACCGAGCTGGTCGGCGGTGCGGCCGCGCAACTTCTCCAGGCTGGTGCCGAGCAGGTCGCACAGGGCGTCGTTGGCGTCGACCAGCCGCTCGCCGTCGTCGAACAGGCCGATGCCGACCGGGGTCAGCGCGACCAGATCGGTGAAGCGCTGGCTGGAGCGCAGCATCCGGGTCTCCGCGGTGCGCTGCTCGGTGACGTCCTGCGCGGTGCCGATCACCAGTCGCGAGCTGGACGCGGGCAGCGCCGCGCCATAGGCCCGGAACGTCCTGATCGACCCGTCCGGCCGCACGATGTGGTACTCGCACTCGACCGACTTGCGGTCCCGCGCGAGCTGGCGGAACCGTTCGTCTACCCAGGACCGGTCCTGCGGCTGCACCAGGGTCAGGAACTTCTGGTACGTGGCATGGGTTTCCGGGCCGACGCCGAGCAGTTCGCGCATCATCGGCGACCACACGCACTCGTCGGTGTCCGGGTTCCACTCCCACGCGCCCAGCCGCGCCACCCGTTGCGCCACCTCGAACCGGCGCCGGTCCTGCTGCAGCTGGCGTTGCAGCAGCCGATGGTCGGTGACGTCCTGGATGGTCCCGGCCATGCCGGCGACCTTCCCGTCCGGCCCGAAGATGGCGTGCGCCCGGGCGATGTAGATGCGCCCGCCGACCTGGCCGTCGACCTCGACCTCGAGCGGCGCGTCGATGGTGGTCTCGGCGAGCTGCTGGTAGAGCGCCTGCACGCTGGGCAGCTGGGCGACGTTCACGTTGGCCAGCGGGTCACTGCCCGGGTCGACGCCGATCTCCGCGTACATCTCGTTGAGTGCGGCGCTGCGCCAGGTGGTGTTGGTGGCGATGTCGTAGCGGAAGCTGCCCATCTTGGCGATCCGCTGGGCGTCCAGCAGGGCCGCGCGCTCGGTCGCCAGCATGTCCCGGTCGCGTTTGCGTTCGGTGATGTCGCGCGCGTAGCCGGTGACCAGCATCGCGCCCGGCTCGGCCGGTCGTGGCGCGGCATAACCGTGCACCCAGCGCAGCCTGCCGTCCGGCCGCACCACCCGGCACTCGATGTCGATCGCGTCGCCGTGGTGCTGGTGGCGTCGCCACAGCTCGCCGACCCGCGCGACGTCATCCGGATGGATGAACTCGAGCATGGCCTCCAGGCTCGGCTCGACCGAACCGGGCTCGATGCCGAGCAGCCGGTACAGGCTGGGCGACCAGAACGCCTGCTGGGTGGCGTGATCGAACTCCCACCAGCCGATGCCGGTGATCGCCTGCACCTCGTCGACCCGGCGTCGTTCCCGGTCGAGGGCGGTCTTGGTGTCGACGAGTTCGGAGATGTCGGTGAGCAGTACCGCGTCCAGACCGGAACCGGGCACCCGCCAGCGGACCGCGCGCACCGGCAACGGCGGTCGCCCGTCGCGCCGCAGCAGCAGGTCCGGCTCGTTCCCGGTCAGCAGCTCGGCGATCCGCGCACCGACCAGCTGATCCGGATCGCCGACCCCGGCCAGTTCGGCGGCCCCGGCGCTGGCCCGGACCACCACTCCAGCCCGGTCGCACAGCAGGGCGGGAGCGTCCGGCAAGGCGTTGACAGCGCTGGCGCTCTGGCCGTTGAGCACCCCCCGAGCGGGAGTGCGCCGCGGCCGAGAAGGCGAAACGCCGACCTGCGCGGGCGCAGCACGCTCCGCCGGTTCGACCCGTTCGGCCACCGTTTAGCCCTCCCGCCTGGACTGTTACGACGGACGGGTGACGCCGTCGAATCGCAGCCACCGCCGCTGCTTGTCGCGGACAGCGATCGCGCTGAGCACTGTCCGTATCCAGGTCCTCACCCGATGGAAGGACCGTATCGCTTTACCGGGCAGGAACCCAATGGGCATTCAGTAGTACCAGGTCAGGCGGTGTTTTCCGAATTCTTGCCGGTTTCTTGGTTTGATCCGGCGCCCGCGGCTGTGCCTGGTAGACACCAGCGGCGCCTACCAGGCACAAACGAGATTTTTCTCAGCGCACCACGCCGTCGGCCCGAGCCGCCTCGGCAACGGCCGCCGCCACCTCCGGAGCGACCCGGGGATCCAAGGCACTGGGCACGATCCGGTCCACGGCCAGGTCTTCAGCGGCCACCGCGGCGATGGCGTCGGCTGCCGCCAATTTCATGTTCTCGGTGATCCGGGTGGCACCCGCGTCCAGCGCGCCCCGGAAAATTCCGGGGAAGGCCAGCACATTGTTGATCTGGTTCGGGAAATCGCTGCGCCCGGTCGCCACCACTGACGCGTACCGCGAAGCCAATTCCGGGTGAATTTCCGGATCCGGATTGGACAGTGCGAAGACGATCGCGTCCGGCGCCATGCCCGCGATGACCGATTCCGGCACATTCGACGACGACAAACCGACGAACACGTCCGCCCCGCGCAGCGCATCGGCCAGATCGCCGGTGCGGCCGGCCAGGTTGGTGCGCGTCGCCAGCTCCATCTTGACCGAGTTCAGCCCGGCCCGGCCCGCGTGGATGATCCCGCGCGAGTCCAGCACCGTCACGTCCTTCACCCCGGCCGCCAGCAGCATGTTCGCGCAGGCCACCCCGGCTGCGCCGGCGCCGGCGATGACCACCTTCAGCCCCTCGATCGCGCGGTTGGTCGCCCCGGCCGCACCGCGCAACGCCGCCAACAGGACAACGGCGGTGCCGTGCTGGTCGTCATGCATGACAGGACAATCCAGCGCCTCGATCAGCCGCGCTTCGAGTTCGAAGCAGCGCGGCGCGCTCACGTCCTCCAGGTTCACCGCGCCGAACGAGGGGCGCAGCCGGACCAGCGTCTCCACGATCTCGTCGACGTCGGTCGTGTTCAGCACCAGCGGGATCGAGTCCAGCCCGCCGAAGGTCTTGAACAGCGCCGACTTGCCCTCCATGACCGGCAGCGCCGCCGAGGGTCCGATGTCGCCGAGACCGAGCACCGCGGTCCCGTCGCTGACCACCGCGACCAGCCGGTGCGCCCAGGTGTAGCGGCTCGCGAGCGCGGCCTGTTCGGCGATTGCCCTGCTCACCCGGGCCACACCCGGGGTGTAGGCGATGGACAGCGCACGCGGGTCGGACAGCGGCGCGGTCACGTCGAGACCGAGCTTGCCGCCCTCGTGCGCGGCGAAGATCTCGGCGTCGGTCAACGCGGCGGGCGCCTCGCCGATGCTGTCGTCAATGCTGGTCATGGCGTCCCTCCCAGGGGAACGAAAATCGCACGGAATGCACCGGAAGCGGTCAGCGCAGCGGTGTGCTGCTCGGTCGCTTGTCACGGCGCGGTCGCGCCAGAAAGAACATAAGCGTCGTTGGTGGAGCGGCGCTCAAGCCGGGGTAGGGCGGCGCCGCAGACGCTGCGGTCTTGCCAGTGTGCCAGTCCTTGGGACGAATGTCTGCGGCGGGGCTCACACTGGATGAGGATTTTCGGCCGTTCGGCGTCCGCCCGGTAGGTCTTCTCGCGCTCCTCGACCAGTGGACGCGAGTGGTTCACCAGGGCCGCCTACTAGGCTCAGGCCCCATGCAGGCCCGCGCACTGACCATCCCGGACGCGTTCGAATTCCGCCCCACCGCCTTCCCGGACCATCGCGGCACCTTCGCTGCGCCCTACCAGGAGCCCGTGTTCAGCAAGGCCGTCGGCCATCCGCTGACCGTCGCGCAGGCCAACCACAGCGTCTCCCGGCGAGGCACCATCCGCGGCATCCACTTCGCCGACGTCCCGCCCGGCCAGGCCAAGTACGTGTACTGCCCGCGCGGCCGGCTGCTCGACTTCGTGATCGACATCCGGGTCGGCTCCCCCACGTTCGGCCAGTGGGATTCGGTCGAACTGGACGAAACCACGCTCAACGCGGTCTACCTGCCGGAAGGCTTCGGCCACGCGTTCATCGCGCTCACCGACGACACCCAGATGAACTACCTGTGCTCGACCGGCTACAACCCGGGCGGCGAGCACGGCATCGACCCGTTCGACAGCGACCTCGCCCTGCCCTGGCCCGCCGGCATCGAACCGGTCCTGTCCGACAAAGACACCAGCGCCCCCAGCTTCGCCGAGGCGCAGCGCACCGGCCTGCTGCCGCGGTACGCCGACTGCCTGTCCTACTACCAGCAGCTACGCATCATCTGAGGCTGACTTCTTCGACCGCAGCCGCACCGGCCGCGGCCACAACCGCCAGCCCACCACGGCCAGCACCTCAGCAGGCCCCAACTCCCGCGAGTCGGTAGACGCGAACGGATTGTCCCCGCGCACGAACCACAAGTCGCCGCGCGGCTCGACCACCCGCTTCACCGACAGCTGCTCCGGCCGCGACGCCCACCGCACCAACGCGACCACCCCCGGCCGCACCCGCGCCCCGGCCACCGCGAGCACCACATCAGCGTCCGCCAGCGTCGGCGACATCGACGGCCCGCGCACCCGAACCCGGCGCAGCGGCAGCCATCCCAACGGTCGTGCCAACGATCACCTCCGACTGCCCGATACCCGGGTCGAGAGTAGGGTCCTTGGCGTCGGAGCATCCACTGTTAGGGAGGAACAATGCGACTGTTGTCGCGCGTCCTCGGTCCACGCCTCGAGGCGACCGCACACTGCGACCTTCCGTGCGGTGTGTACGACCCGGCGCAGGCCAGGATCGAAGCCGAGTCCGTC
>DATFHN010000163.1:0-37781 GCA_035248365.1 Pseudonocardiaceae bacterium
GAGGAGATCGCCGTCCGCCCCCGCCGCAACCTCAAACCGATCACCCGACTCCACGTCACCGGAGCCGGCGTCAACCCGCGATCACGTCAAGCATCTCCCGACGACAAAACGTCAAGCGAGTCCTGAGACCACACACCGACAACGAGCGGGGTCGCGTTCGTGTGGATGCTGGAGGAAGAGCTGGCGTGACCTATCTATCAGTGACGACCGGTCCATCGGACGGGGCGCGTCACCACCGAGTTGTGTCGGTGCCCAGCGCTATCGTTGAAGCACTCAGTTTGAGTGACACCGTTCGTGACCCTGCTGTCACGCAATGGCACGAAAGGGTTGAGCGTCAAAGCGTATGAAGACCAAACGGGGATCGTGTGGCTGCGGGCGCACCTGGTTCAACGTCGGACTCGTCGCGACGCACCGGGGCCACCAGGAATGCGTCACCTTCCATCAGATGACACGCAGCCTCCAAGGCGGCCATGGCGATTGCTTCGCCGAGCTTATGGATGTACACCTGCCCGACCGGCGCAACCCTGACCAGCTCGGTCACGCGCCGCCGGCTCAGGAGAGCCGGGTATGAGACTCATATCGGCGCGTATCCGCGGCTACGGCCGCCTCGTCGACTCCAAGGTCAACCTCGACGCCAAGGTGATCGCAATTGTCGGACCCAACGAGGCTGGCAAAACGACTCTGCTGAAGGCCCTTGCTCATGTCGATGGCAAGGATGCAGTGCCTGTGCCGCAGCGCTCCCGTGCTGCCGAGGTTACGGATGAAACGCGCATCACCACCTTCGACTACGTGCTCGACGACGCGGATAGGGACGTCCTGGCAGATCTGGATCTACACAAACAACCGACCCGTGCCTCCATCGCGCGAACCGCGTCGGCCCAGAGACTCACGGTGGATATCAAGCCCCGACCTGCGAAGTCGGTCGTCCCTCTCCAAGGCGCCATTGCCGCGCTCAAGGCTGGGCACGCGAACGATGATCTCGACGGCTGGATTGCTCCTGAGACGACCTACGCCGACCCGGCCTCTGACGCTGCGCGCGATTACCGGACCGAGCTGCAGTCGGTCATGGACGCGGTCGACGGCGCGGTTGCTGAGCCCGGCACAAGTATTTCAGACGAGGCGGTCGGGCTCGCCGAGTCCCTTCTCGGGGCGACGCTTGAGGACATGGGTGCTGATGAATTGCGCGCGGCACTCGGTACCGTCGTCAGCTGGGCAAAGCGAGAGGACCCTGGACAGGTGGCCCGCGACCGGATCTGGGAGCGTTCACCGGATTTCATTCTGTTCAACGAGGCTGATCGCTCGATCCAGTCGGCCTACACGTTCGATGAGAATCTGGTCGCTAACCTGCCAGCCGCGCTGGCCAACCTGGCTGGCACCGCGTCGCTTAACCTCAAGGACTTGCTTGGCTTCGTGAGATCAGGCGATGTAGCTCGACGGCGCACGGCGATCGTGCAGGCGAACAAGCGGATGGACGCCATCTTCAAGAAGGCGTGGAAGCAGTCGCGGCTGTCGGTTCACTTCGAGATCGATGGCGACCAACTTCGCATCGAGCTCATGGAGGACGGCGACAACGTCACCGTCTTCGACGAGCGCAGTGCGGGCCTCCGCATGTTCGTCGCTCTGATCGCGTTCCTTAAGACCCACGGCTCCGACCGAACGCCGATCCTCCTGATCGACGAAGCAGAGAACCACCTGCACATCGACGCACAGGCCGATCTCGTGAACATGTTCGTCACCCAGGAGCACGCGGTGAAGGTCATCTACACGACCCACAGCCCGGCCTGCCTGCCGCCCGATCTGGGGACCGGGATCCGCACCGTGGTTCCGCGAGAAGACAACTTCCAGGTCAGTGATATCAAGAACAGCTTCTGGCAGGGGTCGGCAGGATACTCGCCGCTCATGCTCGCGATGGGTGCTGCGGCTGCGGCGTTCACGCCTGCCCGCAGTGTTGTCCTCGCCGAGGGCGCGACGGAGATGATCCTGCTTCCAACGCTCGTGCGTGCCGCAACGGGTGAGTCTGAGTTGCCGTACCAGGTCGCTCCGGGCCTGTCTGAAGTGCCGAACGATTTCCTGCCCAAGCTGGACCTCGAGGCTGCCCGCGTTGCCTACCTCGTCGACGGCGACGATGGCGGTACAGCGCTACGCGCATCTCTCCTTCGCGCCGGCGTGCCGGAGAGCCTTGTCGCCGACGTGGGTGTGCCTGGCATCGAAAACCTGCTCGACCCAGATGCCTACCGCGAGGCAATCAGCGCGCTGCTGCCCGAGTGCAATCCGACGCTCGCCGCGGATGCCGTGCCCGCGCTTCCTGCCATAGACGCCATGGTAGACGGGTCATGGGCGAACTGGGCAACGGCATGGATTGGGGGCCAAGGCTTCAAAGCTCCCTCGAAGGTCGCGATCGCGAACTGGCTGGTTGAGAACCACCGGGCGGTCCCCAGTACTGATGGCGTGGCCCTCTTGAAGAACCTCCATGAGCAGCTCCTGAAAGCACTGGGCCACGAGGACGCGTGACGTGGCTGATCTGGACAACGCCACGAAGCGGAAGCTTGAGTCGATCTTCGACATGAGCGCCGGCTATATGCTCGACCTCAGCAACCCCCGCTTCGCCGACTTCGTCAAGACTGCGATTGACATCGATGGGTACGAGAAGTATCCGCCGGCCTCGAAGGCGTTGCTGCTTCGCACCATCTGGTATCAGAAACCCACACCGCTTGTCGCCAAGCTCAACCTCGGCCTGTTGGAGCACTGGCGGGTCGGCAAGCTCATCGCGGGCGAGGAACCCGCTCTGTATCAGATGTCGCTGCACGACGAGCTTAAGGTGCAGTTCTCCGCACCTGTCGGCACGGCCGCTCCGGCCAGCATCGAGTTCCTTGCGAAGGATTTCAGCGCGATTGACCTCGACGCCCTCCCGCAGGCGTTGACTTCGCAGGATGTGGTTGAGGCCCGGTTACGCGAGATCGATGCGTGCATTGCTTCAGAAGCGCCGCTTGCCGTGATCTTCCTTGTTGGCAGCACTCTTGAAGGTCTGTTGATGGAGCTGGCGATGGCGAATGCTGCTCAGTTCACGGCAGCTTCGTCCGCCCCAAAAGATCCTGGCAGCGTTCGGCCGATCGCCGAGTGGCGACTCGGCGACGTGATCGCTGTTTCTCATGCTTTGGGCATCCTCGGCGCCGACGTCTTGAAGTTCGCCGACCACGTGCGCTCCTTCCGCAACTACATCCATCCGCGACAGCAGCTGGCGGAGAGTTTCGAGCCTCGAATCGAGACTGCCAAGATCGCTCAGCAGGTACTTCGAGCTGCGCTCGTCGATCTAGAATAGCTAACGACTGGGCGGGGAGCGTAAGCGATGTCAGTGGAGAGCCGGTATGAGGCGGTTGTGGCAGTACGCGAGGCTTTGGGCGCAGCCGCAGCGGGGCTCACTGAAGCGTTCGAGCCTGGGGAGCTGGCGTTTCTGGCGGTGACCAGCAAGGCCGAACTGCCCATCAGGGACCGGTTGGCATGGCGAGTGGCTCAGGATCTCGGCGAGGCGTTTGTCGTGACACGCGAGTGGCGGCGGGCAGACCTTGCGATTTTGGCGGGCTTCAACGTTGTCGCGCAGGTGGAGGCGAAGCCGCTTTACAGCTTCGACGCACTGCGGGAAGCGGGACGGCAGAAGTATCTGGCCTACTTGCGTGCAGACCGAGCAAAGATGCAAGCGCTGGCTAGCACAGATCGGTACCTGCTTTCGGTCATCACCGACGTTCGTGGGGAGATACGCCCCGAACTCAGGCGCCATGTCGTGAAGTACGCACCTGGCATCATGGCTGCTGCGTCCAGTTACGGCGCGGACGCTGTGCGCTCCTTGGCAGCGGCGCATTGGCTCGAGGACGTGGAAACCGAATTCGGCGAAACAACCGTGACGCACCTTGATGGCGGTCAAGTATGGGGGCTGAATGTCAACGTCGACGTGTTCCTGACAGGGCCGCTGGAAGAGGGATAGTTCATGTCTATTTTGCCTACTGGTTCTACAACATCTGTCACGCCGGAGCCGCGTGCACTACTTGCGGAATGGGCCAACGCCAACGACGAGTGGGTGCGACTACTTGTGTCGGAAGTCATCGTCTCTGGGCGCCCCGTAGGCGAGAGCACCATCGATCGCGCATACCAATTGTTCCGGCAAGAGAAGGCACTCGACGAACGGACTGTGCCCGAAGTTGCCGCACTCAGCACAGAAGCTCGTCAGGACGAGGCTGCGCTACCGCTGTCGATCGTCCGACTCTCAGAGGTGCGAGGGGTTAACGCTCTCGTCCCCGGTGCGGTAGTCGAACCGCACGAGGGGTTGACGATCCTTTACGGAGAAAACGGAACGGGCAAGACAGGCTACTCGCGCATCTTTAAGGCGCTTGCCGACAGCCGAACAGCTGACGAGATCCTCGGGAATATCAATGCGGAGGCATCGGATGAGCAGGGCGCCAAGATCGAGTACAAGCTTGGCGACCAAGAGGAGGCGCTCGCATGGGCTGGCGAGCGTGGTATATCGCCGTTCACTCGGATGTCGATCTTCGACACCCCGTCGGTGACCGCTCATGTCGACGACGACCTTGACTATGTCTACGTCCCGGCCGCCCTTGCAATATTCAAACACGCTATCTCCGCCATCCAAGCGGTCGCTGCTCGCATCGATGGCGCGATTACGGAACTTGGTACAGGGAGCTCGACGCTCCTCTCGCGGTTTCCCAAGAACTCCTCTGTCTACCCCCTGATCGAGACACTCGGCGCCTCCACTGATCTACATACCCTTAAGGAGAAGGCGTCCACCGACTCGAAGGTCGATGAGAAACTGGACGGGCTTCGGCAGGCTGTGGCTGCCCTGCAGTCGAACGCGCTCGGCAACCAGATCACTGTTCGCAAGCGAGAACAGCGTGTGCTTGAGCAGGCAGTCCAAGCGGCCGAGACGCTGCTTCGCTTCAGCGTGAGCACCTACAACCAGACGGCGCAAAAACGAGCGCAGCTCGCGGCAGACTACGAGACATTCCGCAACGAATTGTTCGCAGCTGCCTACCTGCCCGCAGAGCCCGAGGAGACGTGGGGCGCGTTCATCGCAGCGGGTGAGACGTACCGGCAGCACCTCATTGAGGTTGACTCGCACGATGTCGATCGTTGTCTGTATTGCCGCCAGACTCTGGCTGACCCGGCGCGCGACCTCCTCGCCAAGTACTCGACCTACCTTGAGGACAAGATCTCGTCGGATATCCGGAAGGTTGATACGTCGCTTGCTGCGTCCAAGCGATCGATCGCCCTCATCTCCAACGCCGAGGTGTCGGGATTCCTTGAGGAGTTTTTACCTCGCGACGACAAGCCAGGCTTCTTTGCAGCGGTGCAAGCCATTGAGGTCGCGAGGGCGACCGTAGCGGACGCAACAGAGAATGGCCGCCCCGTTGGGCTGGATCTCGCCACTGCCGTGGCAGCCCACAAGTCGACGGTCGCGGGCGCGTTGACCAAGGTGACCGCGGACATCGACACGTTGGAAGAGCAGTCGAAGAACCGAACAACCGCCCTTGCCGAAAAGCAGGCAGAACTCGCCGAACTGACTGCAGCGGCGGAGCTGACTCGCTCGTGGTCGACCATCGAGACACAAGTCAAGAATGCTAAGGAGGCCGATCGGCTCAAAATTTTAAAGAAGGCGTTACCTCAACTTTCACGGGCTGTGACTGAACTCTCCAAGACGGCGAGCGACCAACTGATCAACCAGAGCTTCGACGCCCTGTTTCTTGAGGAGTGCGAAGCGCTGCGAGCGCCGCTGCTCAAGGTTCAGTTCGTCGGGCGCGAGGGTAAGGCCCATCGCCGCAAGGTGTTGAGCGGTCGACACAAGCCGTCCAAGGTGCTTTCTGAAGGCGAGCAGAAGGTGCTCGCGATAGCGGACTTTTTAGCTGAAGCCAGGTTGGCTGGCATCACAGCGCCAGTGATCTTCGACGATCCGGTGTCTAGCCTCGACCACCGGCGCATCAACGAGGTCGCGCAGCGGATTGCTAGCCTCGCACACGACAACCAAGTCATCGTCTTCACCCACGACATCTTCTTCGCCACCACACTGTTGGCACTCTTCGAGAAGTCCAAGCGGTGCTCTTATTTCCAGGTCACCGATGAAGATGGGAAGGGCAAGGTTGCTCGCGCCACGGGGCCTCGCTCGGACACTCTGAACTGGTTCAAGGCAGAGATCAACCGAACGATCGAGGCCGCGAGAGGTCAAGACGGTGAGGCGCGAGCTGCGCTCGTCCGACAGGGCTACAGTCTGCTCCGCTCGTGGTGTGAGGTGTTCACTGAGACCGAGCTTCTGCGGGGAGTTACAAAGCGCTATCAGCCGAATGTCGTGATGGGCAAGTTGGAGGAGATCAACACGGAGAAGCTGCCGGAGATGATCGCCAAGGTCAACCAAGTGTTCGACCTTGCTTGTCGCTTCATGGAGGGCCATTCGCAGCCGCTTGCGACGCTTGGCGTGAGCGCGACGCTTACGGGGCTCGAAGGCCATTGGGCTGAGCTCCAAGCGCTGAAGAAGATGAACGAGGGGACGTAGCCGAGCCGTCGTTCTGAACAGTGCAGCACGGGCGGTGCGGCTGCTGAGGAGGATGCATTGTCTGTGCGTTTTTCGCTGGATGGCGAGCGCTTCGAGCTGACACCTGAGCTCGTCCGGCGATGCCTTGCCGGCCAAGCCCCAGAGGATATCCGTGAATACTGGGTAGAAATCGACGGTGTTCGCTGGCCTGTCAAGCAGGTGATTGGGCTGGCCACTGGGGCCAAGCGTACCCGATTCCAGTCTCAGGATTCGCGTCGGTGGCTTCGGAACCTTGGCTTTCAGATCGGCACTGGCGCATCGAGCGGCGCCACGGTTGGGTCGGCACCAAGAGTCGGATCATCGCCGCGACAGCGATTCGATCGCGGTGCCTGCGAGGTTCTGGAGTCGCTTGAGCTCCAAATCGCGTTCGAGTGGCTCAAGGCCGGGAAAGTGTCGCTCGATGCGGCTGGTTTGCCACGTTTCCCAGTTCTTCCGCGGATGCCGGGGCTCTACCGCTTTGACTTCGGGATCGACGAGGACGGCGTGCGGAGCCTTTACATTGGCGAGTCTGTCGAGCTGGCCCGTAGGGCGAGCAACTATCGCAACGCCAAAACCGATCGCAGTCGTCAGCGAACGAGTCGGCGGATCCACAAGGAGATCGTCGAGCACCTGACGGCAGGTGGCACCATCGAGTTCGCCATTGCCACGGAGGTCCATCTGGAAGACGGTCTGTCAGCTGATCTGCGCCTCAAGTCGGCGCGGCGCTTGGCTGAAAACGCCGCGGTGCTGTCAGCGCAGACAGCACCTTGCGTCCGGGTGCTGAATATTGACGCCGACCTTGACCAGAGCGACTCCGACGACTAATTGGTCGTCGTGAATGCTGTTTTGGTTCCGGCCCGCCGCAATGTTGAACGAAATTGCTCCACCCCGGGACAAATTGTATAATCTGGCCATGCAGGCACCTCGACTTTCGCGGTTATGCGGCGGCGTGTGCCCAGGCTTGCTGGACTTCGATGATTTCTTGGGTTGTTGCTGGTCGGGGTGATGGTGGCATAAATCGTGCGGCGATGATCTTGCGCCGGAGCTTGGTGAGCATGTCGAGGGTGGCTGGCTCGGTTTTGGATCGGTACCAGGGTGCGGAGGATCGCCGTTGGCCGGTGTCGGTTGAATCGTGGCCGTGTAGGGCGTACCAGATGATCAGGATGCTGTGGCAGAAGAGTCCGAATGGGACGGTGCGTTCGACTGCTTTTTTGGTGCGGTTGCGTGCTTGTCCGATACCGAGGATGTTCTTGACGTCGAAGAATGTGACCTCGATGGACCAGCGGGTGGCGTAGCGGGCGATGATTTCCTCCGCGGTGGCGGTGAGGTCTGTGGTGGCCAACGCGATGTCATATCCGTTGCCGGTGATCGTTTTGTTGGTGTCGCGCACCAGGATGACGCGCACGGGGTCGGTGCGCCAGGTGCCGTACCACAGGCAGGTCTGCTCGGCGATCTGCACGGTGTTGGTGGTGCCGTAGCGGAATACCGTGACGGTCCGCCAGGTCGCCGAAGCGGAGATATCGGCTGGTGTGCCGATTCGCTCGCCTTTCAGTTTGGGGCGGCCACGTTTACCGGTACGGGGTGGCGCCATCTGGGAGAACACCGCGTTGGCTTTGGCACGGGTGGTCATGGTCATCCCGTCACCCAGACCCATGAACGCGCCACAGCCGTAGGCCGCGTCGGCCACAACGTGGATCTCCCGGTCAGCGAACCGTTCGGCTATCAGATCGACCAGGTCTCGGGCCAGGTCCGGTTTCGAAGCGCCGCCCTTGACCGCCAACGCAGCCAGCACCGGTAACGCCACCGGCCGAGACAGGAAAGGCAGCGTCACAATGATCGCCGCGACCACCCAGTTGTTGCCGAAACCGAGCTTGACCCCTCCGGCGGCCGACCCGTCATGAAACCAGCCGACCGCATGGACTTTCCTGCCACGACGGCGAAACAGGGTGTCATCGATCGCAACCGTGATCGGCGCACCAGCCGCCATCAGCCGAGCAACGATCAACTCCGCCAGCAGCAACCCGACCTGCTGAGAGTTCCACCGCGCGTGGGAGAAAAACCGGTGCGCCCGGCCGTGATGCCACACCTGGGCCAGACCCGCGCCTGTGAGCATCCCGCACACCGTCCGCCGGACCGGCTGCGCGACCAACCCCGCCACCATCATCGTGAACGTCTCGAAGGTCGGCGCGGTGAAACACGGCCGGAAGGTCGCCAGGACACGCGTCAACGCGCCCGGTAGGGTAGAGACCCGGAGCATCGGCGGAACACTCTTTCGCTTGCGGCAGAGCTGTTACAGGAACCGCCGATGCTCCACCCCAACATCCCCCAAGATCCACTCGCCGCGCCGTGGCCCGCCGGAGCCCTCGTCACACCCCCCTGCCACCACCCGGCTGGACCCATACCAAAGTGCGAAAGTCGAGAGGCACAGAAGCAATTGATAACTTAAAACACTGAAGGCAGAGGCCGAACAAGGCGCGATGCGGCGAAACTCCGGCGAGTTCGTAGCCTGGAAAAGCAAGGTACGCTTGGTTCTGATCGGGGCGCTCGGCAAGGACCATCACACTCTTGCCACGTTTGACGGCGTTCGATACAGCCTTTCGATGTGGACCGACAGCACACCATCTTCTGCTTTCGACCAGGCATTTCAACGAGGGCTGCACCGAGCCTGCGGAGTTATCGAGGCGGCAATCTTTGAACTCGAAGACACGGGCACCAGTGACGATGCCGTGGACGAAACCGCCTTCGACCCCGAACTCTGGAGTCACGTCCAGACGCACATCCAGAACGAGGATTGGCAGGCAGTAGCAAGTCAGGCTGCAATTTTCGTCGAGGACCGCGTGCGCCAGTGGTGCGGCGATCCGAAAGGGCGGAACGACGAGACGCTGGTCGGCAAGGGCCTTCACGCCAACGTCTTTGCGGATGACGCCCAGTACCGGCTCGGCAAGGAACCGAGCGAGTGGGAGGGCTGGCGGGGGCTAGGGATGGGCTTCGCCCAGGCACTCGGCAATGTCGACCGTCACAACATTCAACGACGGGACGATGCCAAACGCTATGCGTTGGGCGTCCTGGGCCTCGGCAGTCTCATCCTGACCCAACTCCGCTACCAGCATGGTGAAGATCTTCATGGCGCGTAAGCACCGGTCGCGTTGCGCGATTACAGCCGGTGGTCGGGATTAGCACGTCCGTCGAGGCGATCCGCCGGTCCGGGTACCCATAAACTTTTCGGCTTACTCTCGATCCGACCGGTCACAGGCTTTGCCCTCGCCTGTTCAACGCCTTCCACACGGTGCTCCCACTCACTCCCAACTCCCGCCCGATCTGGTTGATGCTGAGCCCCTACTCAGCGAGTTCCTTCGCCCTTGCCACCCGCGCTGGCGTCATCTTGACCGCCGCTCGCTTGGCCACACCAGCCCGCGCCAGGTGCCGATCAACCGTACGGCGGTGTACGCCGTAGCGCTTCGCTAACTCCCGTTGTCCCGTTCCTCGTCGGTACGCCTCGACCAGCTTTGCCACTATCTTCTGGCGACAGCATGCGGCACTCACGCACATCGGTGGCAACGACTGGATCAGGATCGACGGCTGTGACCTGCGGCTTTTTGCCGCCTCAGCTTGGTCGAGCGCCTCGAACAGCCGAAACAGGGGTCCACGTCTGTTTGAAAGCGAGTCACGGAGGCGCGCGGACCGGGTCTATCCCGTGCCAGAGCCGATCTTGAAACAGTCCCCGCGGACCAAGGTCGTGGATACCCTCGTCGGCGTCACGCTGCTCATGACGCCCCGCGAACCGTTCCCCGCCTACGCCGCCATCGCCCGCACCTGGGCCTGCACTGGGGCGGCGCGGCCATGTGGGTCGGCGGCGACATCCTCATGGTCACGATCGCGATCATCGTGATCAGCCGTTGGGTATCAGCAGCCGACCGCGGCAACGACCTCGGCCCCTGGCTGGAATCCGCCCGCCGCTCCGCACTCGGCGGCGACCCAGCGTCCACACAGGACATCGATGACGACGAGGACGCTCTACGTGCCTACAACGCCATGCTCGCCCGGCTCGCGTCGTCGGAGCACCGGCCTGGTCGGGGTGGCCGCCCGTGACCGCCGGACAGGTATCGCGGCTAGTGTGTCGCTGTCGGCAATCGTCCGATACGGACCGTGCCCGCTCTGGCGATGTGGCCTATCCAGGTACTAAGCAATAGTTGTTTGATGCAATACTGCGCGCGGCGGCGTTGTCGATCTGGCCCGCGGCGCTTGTCGCCGCGGATCCTTCCATGCGCTGCTCGCGATACCCGCACAGGTGGCGGCTGTCCTGGTTGACGGGACAGCGCGTCGGGTCGAGGAAGGACAGCACCGCAGATGAGTCAGATTCTGGACGCGTCGCTGGTATTCGGGCTGCTGCCCGCGGTGTTGTCCGGCTTGGGCGGCCTGGCCGGTGTGGCACTGCTTGCCCGGCGGTCCCGGAGCTGGTGGACTCGGGTGGTTCCCGGCCTGGCCGCCGGCGCGGGGATAGCGTCCCTGCTGCTGGCATGGGTTGTGGACGAGGTGTGGCGGCCGTTCCCGGACTCGCTGCCGTGGCGCGTCGTGGCTTGGCTAGGTGTGGGATTGTTCGCGCTCGCGTTGGCTGTCGCGTCGTTCTGGGGGAGCACGTGGTGGCGGCGTGGCGGTGCCGTGCTCGCCGCGCTGCTCGTCGTGGGTACGTGCGCGGTGAAGATCAACGCCTTTTACGGCGAGTTCCCCACCCTGCGCACGGGCCTGGGGCTCCCCACCGCTGACGAGGTGGCTTTCGCGCAAAACGCAGCGTGGGTCTCCTCGCCGTTCCGCGGCCGAACGGGGCAGCCGCTCGAGGAAGGATGGGCGCCGCCGGCGACGATGCCCAGCCACGGCGTGATCAGCCAGGTGTGGATACCGCCCACTGTATCCGGGTTCGCCTCCCGCGACGCCTATGTCTACCTGCCACCGGCGTATCTGACCCAGCATCGGCCCTTGCTGCCGGTGGTGGTGCTGCTGCACGGGCAGCCGGGAGCGCCGGTGGACTGGGTCGCAGGCGGGCAGCTCGGGGCGATGATGGACGCGTTCGCTGCGGCCCACCACGGGCTCGCCCCGGTGGTGGTCGACGCCGACGACACCGGCACCGAGATGGGCAATCCGCTGTGCCTGGACTCCGCGCTCGGCAACAGCGAAACCTACCTGACCGTGGACGTCCCGAACTGGATCAAGGACACTCTCCAGATCGACCGGGACACCCGGCATTGGGCGGTGGCCGGGTTCTCCTACGGCGGCACGTGTTCGCTTCAGCTGGCGTTACGTAGGCCGGACCTGTATCCGACGTTCATCGACGTCTCTGGCCAGACGGAACCGACGCTGGGGGACAGGGAGCGGACCGTGAACGCCGCGTTCGGCGGGGACGAGGCGAAATTTCGCCAGGTGAACCCGTTCGACGAGCTGGCGGCGCGAAAGTATCCCGGCACCGCGGGAATGATCACCGCCGGACACGCGGACAGCGAATATCTGCCGCAGCAGCAGAAGGTCTACGCCGTGGCCTCGAGCGCCGGACTGGACGTCCATTGGCTCGAGGTCCCGGGCGGGCACACCTGGCAGGCATGGGGGGCTGGCCTGCAACAGTCACTGGACTGGCTGGCCCAGAGAACGGGACTGATCGCGTCATGACCACGGCGGCGGACTTCTGGCTCCGGGCTGCGCGAACTGTGACACGGCTGCGGTTCACACTGGGTTTCGTCATGGTGTTGTGGGTCGTCGGGCTAGCGACCGGGACCCTTCACTCCGGTCCCGGCGTCGCGCTGCGGCACGCGGCAGGGTTCGGTCTCCCGGCCCTGGCCCAGGGACATTGGTGGAGCCTGGTCAGCTCGGCGCTGTGGGCCGGCGGGCTCCCGCAGTATGTCGGCGTCACGGTCATGATCGTCGTCTTGTGCGGGCTGGCTGAGCGCCGTATCGGCAGCGCGCGTACCGCGGTGGCCTCGCTGGCGGCCTACGGTGCCGGCGCGCTCGGGTCGCTGGCCGTGATGGCAGCAGGAGCCTCTACGGGCGATCCGTGGTCCCGGCGCCTGGCGACGATGGTGGTGTTCACCCCGTCGGCGGCCGCGTTCGGCGCGGGCATGGCGGCGAGCGCTGCGCTGCCCGCCGTGTGGCGCCGGCGGTTACGGTTGACGCTGATCATCACGATGGCGATGCTGACCCTCTATGCTGGCGTGTTGCAGGATCTGATCCGGCTGTGCGCCGGGATCTGTGGGCTTGCCCTGGTGCCATTCCTGGTCCGCCGCGGCGAACGTGGCGCCGGGCTGGGGCCGTCGGTGGTGGAGGCCCGCCTGCTAATCGCGATGGTGGTCGCGGCCTCGGCGATCGGGCCGCTCGTGGCGACCACGCCGCAGATCTCCGGCAATCCGCCGCTGTCCATCCTGCAGTACCTGCTCACCGCGCCACATCCCTCGGCCACGGACGTGACGCAGATGTGTGCCGATCCCGCCACTTTGTTCGATTGCGGCCAGTTGCGTGCCTTGGTGCGGCTGGACGGGCTCGGACCGGTGATCCTGTCGGTCATCCCCGCGCTGGTCCTGGTGGTCATGGCGGAAGGGCTGCGGCGGGGCCGACGCTTCGCCTGCTGGGGCGCGTTCGCCGCGAATATGATACTGGCTGTCCTCGGCGTCGTGCTGCTGCCGTCCGAACTGGCCGAAGTCGCGCCGAGATCGCTGCACGAGTCGGCCACCATCGTGGTGCCGCTGCTGCAGCCGGTATTCGTCGCCGGGCTGCTTCTGGTGTACCGGCGCAAGTTCGACGTGCGGGCGCCGCGAGGCGCTTACCGGCGGCTGGTGCTGGCCGTGACCAGCGTCCTGGGACTGTCCGCGGCGACTTATGTGGTCGGCGGCTACCTGGTGCGCGGCCAGTTCGATCCGTCGCCCACCCTCGTACAGATCATCGCCGACCTGCCCTCACGCTACGCGCCGCCTGGTTACCTCGGCGAACTCCCGATCACCTTTCTGCCGCAACGGGGCGCGGCGGTCGTGCTCTACGGGTGGACCGGCATCCTGTTCTGGGCGGTGGCGTTAGTTGGCTGCCTGGTGACGTTCCTCCGTACCCGGGTCGACACCCGCCCCGACGGAAGAGCCGAGGCTCGCGCGTTGCTGCGTCGCCACGGCGGCGACCCAACCGCGCACATGATCACCTGGCCGGGACACCACTACTGGTTCTCCGACGACCGCAAGGCGGTCGTGGCCTACCGCGTGCGAGCTGCCGTAGCTCTCACCACCGGCGGACCCGTCGGCGCCCCGGCCTCGCTGACCACGGCCGCACGCGAATTCGCCCGGTATTGCGCGTCCCGGGGGTGGACGCCGTGTTTCTACGCCATCACTGACGATGTTCGCCTCGAACTCGGGGCCGAGTGGAGCACCCTGCAGGTCGCCGAAGAAGCCCGGCTCTCGTTGCCGGCGCTGCAGTTCCGCGGTAAGAAGTTCCAAGACGTCCGGACCGCCCTCAACAAAGCGAAGGCGCTCGGCATCCAGGCACGTCGCATTCGCTACCGGGAAGCACCGCCGCACTTCGCCGAGCAGATCCTTCAGCTCTCCCAGGACTGGCTGACGCACAAGCAGTTGCCGGAAATGGGCTTCACCCTGGGCAGCGTCAACGAACTCGACGACGAGGACGTGTGGTGCCTCGCGGCCATCGGCGCCGAGGGGACACTCCACGGCGTCACCAGCTGGCTGCCGGTGTGGCGCGACGGCAGAGCGATCGGCTGGACGCTGGATTTCATGCGCCGGTCCGCACACGCGTTTCCCGGCGTAATGGAATTCCTCATCGCCTCCATGGCGATCTCCGCACAAGCCGAAGGCGCGGAGATACTGAGCCTGTCCGGGGCGCCGCTGGCCCGGATCGGCCACCACCGCCAACACGACCCGCTGCAACGGATCCTCGATTTCGTCGGACGGCGTCTCGAACCGGTTTACGGATTCCGCTCACTGCTCGCGTTCAAAGCCAAATTCCAGCCCCAGTACCAGCCGATGTTCATGGCCTACCCCGACGCCGCCGCGCTACCCCGCATCGGCAGCGCGGTAACGTACGCCTACCTGCCACACATGACCCTCCGGCAAACACTCCGGCTGGTCCGGACAATGCTCGCCCACGTTCCGCGAAAACCCTTGGCCCGCACCGACAGCGGCACCTTCTAATCCGGGGCTGCCCTGCTTGTGGGTAGCGAGATCACGGTGCTGCCGCCCAAGCCGAGCCCTGATCCGGTTCGTGCACGCCACCGATGCGGCGGGTGCCGGCCAGCGGCGCGCCATCGCAGACATGATCGTGCGCATTAGCGTGGAGCATCTACGGGTCTGCACCGACGAGGACTCGGCGGGCCGCATGGCGGATTTCCTGTGTGGCCCGGCGCGTTCACCAGTAAGGCTACCGGCGGTCGCCGTACTCGCACTGGGGGCGGCCGATCCCGCGTTACGGCACATCGGGACAGCCGAATGTGCCATGTGGTGCTCGTCGTCGACGTCTCCTCGTCGAAGATGGCCCCCGACTTGTAACCGTCGCGTTTGGACCCCACGTGCAGCTCCGCGCGGTCCTTTGTGGAGCAGTGGTCGGGCGAGGTTCGAGTCGTGCTGGTGAGTTCGTGCAACCGTGCAGGTCGAGGTTGCGCCCGCCTGCGACCACACTCAGGTGACCGACGTCCTGGGGTGGCTGTAGTTTCCCTGATAACCCCTCTTGCGGGTCACGGGCGTGCGAACCTTCGACGCCACCGGCGACAAGCCGAAGTTGTGGCCGTGACGGCAGACGTGCCTGCCGCGCTGGCCGCGAGACACCGCGTCCGGGCTAGCCACCTGGCTGGGCTGGCCCCCTGGTGGCGCTGGCGGCTTGGTATTCGCGGGTGGCGGCGTCGAGGGCAGCGAGGGCCTGTCCCTGTGCGGCGAAGTCGCCGTTCTGTTGTGCGGTGCGGAGCTGGTTGAGCGCCGCGGTGATGTCGGCGACGGCCTTGTCGAGCGCGGGGTTGCTACCGCCGCTGGGTGCCGGGGGTGCCGTGGTGGGGGAGGGGGTGATCGACGGTGTCGTGTTCGGTGTGCTCGGCTGGGCTGGCGGGGTCGCCGCCTGGTTGGCCCCGTTCCCGACGACCTGTTTCAGCGCGTCGGCGAGGGTCGAGGCGAAGCCGACCTTCGAACCGTAGGACACCAGTACGCGGGCTAGCTGTGGGTAGCTGTTCTGGTTGCGTTGCTGGATGTAGACCGGTTCGACGTAGAGGAATCCGCCGTCTAGTGGGAGGGTGATCAGGTTGCCGAAGATGACGTTGACGGACTGGTTGCTGAACAGTGTGCGCTGTTGCGCGAAGTTCGAGTCGCTCTGGAACCTGTTTTGCACCTGGACGGGGCCGTCGACCTGGCTGTTGCCGGCGGCGGTCGTGGGTAGTCGCACTACCCGGATGGTGCCGTAGTCGCGCGGATCGGACGACACCGATATCCAGGCGGCCAGGTATTGCCGTTGCAGTGCGGTGAGCGGGCTGGTCAGCTGGAACTGCGCCGATGATTCGCCGGGCGCCTGGGCGAGTACGTAGTAGCTGGGCTGGTTGGCCAGGGCGGGCGCGTTGGGGTTGGTGCCGCCTTCCTGTGTCGGGTCGTGCGGCACGTTCCAGAAGGTGTTGGTGGTGTAGAACTCCTGCGGGTCGCTGACGTGGTACTTGGCGAGCAGTTCACGCTGGACCTTGAACAGGTCCTCCGGATACCGGAAGTGTGCCCGCAAGTCCGGGGAGATGTCCGAACTCGGCTTCACAATGCCAGGAAAGACCTGCTCCCATGCCTTGAGCACGGGGTCCTTGTCATCGACAGCGTAGAGCGTCACCTTGCCGGTGAACGCGTCGACGGTGGCCTTCACCGAGTTGCGGATGTAGTTGATGGTGTTGTCGGACTGTTTTGCCGTGCCGACAAGTGAGTCCTCGGTGGCCTGCCCGAGGCGGGTCTGTTGTGAGTACGGGTAGTTGTTCAGCGTGGTGTAGCCGTCGACGATCCACTCGATCTTGCCGTCCACGACGGCCGGGTATGGGTCGCCCTCGACGATGAGCCACGGGGCGACTTTCTGGACACGCTGGCGGGGGTTGCGATTGTACATGATCTTCGAGCCGTTGCTGATGGCGTCGGAGAAGAGGATGTTGCGCTCGCCGTACTTCGCGGCGAACGCGAGCCGGTTGAACCAGTTGTTGATCGGGACGCCGCCGGTGCCGTCGTAGTGGTAGTCGCTGTTGGACGCGCTGTCGTACTCGCCGGGTGCCTTGCCCGGCTGGCCGCCGACGATGGCGTAGTCGTTGGTGAGTTCGCCGTAGTAGACGCGCGGCTGGGTGACCGGGATGCCGGGCGCGGTCGGGTTGGCCGGATCCAGTCCCGCTCCCGAAGGATTTTGCGTATCACTGACCACCGCGATCGGATAGCCGCCGTCACTGTTGGCACCGGCCACGGCGCGGTCGATCGTATTGGCCGGTGCCGCCGCAAATCCGTTGCCGTGGGTGTAGACCATGTGCTTGTTGATCCAGTTGGTCTGGTTGCCGGTCAGGTTCGCGGTGTTGATCTCGCGTGCGGCGACGATGTAGTCCTGGACCTTGCCGCCGATGGTGTACCGGTCGATGCTCAGCTTCGCTGGGAAGCCGTAGACGTTCTCGCGGCCGACGCGCTGGGTGAACGTGGGCGAGAGGATGTTCGGGTCGAGCAGCCGGATGTTCGGTACTGTCGCCGTGTCGGCGTTGATGGAAGCGGCCGTCGCTGATCCGGCGCCCGAATAGTTTTCGTACTGGACGTTGTTGAGGCCGAAGGCGTCCTTTGTGGCCGCCATGTTGCGGCTGATGGAAAGCGCTTCCTTCTGGTTGGCGTTGGGCTTCACCGAGAACTGCTCGAGGATCGCCGGCCACGCGGCGCCGACCAGCACGCCGGACAGGATGAGCAGCACCAGCGCGATCGCGGGCAGCTGGATGTTCCGCAGGAGTGCGCCCGCGAAGAACGCGATCGCGCAGATCGCGCAGATGCACAGCAGGATGAGCTTCGCCGGCAGCACCGCGTTCAGGTCGGTGTAGGTGGCGCCGTAGAACAGCGGCGCGTTGCGACTGGAGAAGAGCAGATTGTAGCGGTCGAAGATGTATTCGACCGCTTTCAACAGCACGAAAAGCCCGGCCGTGACGGCCAGTTGCACCCGCGCCGCTGACGCGAGCTGCCCACCCCCGCCCGCCAGCCGGATGCCGCCGAACAGGTAGTGCGCGATCAAACCGGCGACGAACGACAGCGTGATCGCGACGAACAACCAGCCGATGAGCCACTGGTAGAACGGCAGGCTGAAGGCGTAGAACCCGATATCGTTACCGAACTCGGGATCGGTCTGACCGAAGCTCGTGCCGTGCAAGAACAGCTGCACACGTTGCCAGTCGCCGTTACCGATGGCGCCCGCGATCAGGCCCGCGATGACCGGGATCCCGATGCCGAACAACCGGTGGCGGGCGACAATAGCCGAGCGGTAAAGCGAAACCGGGTCGTCGGCGCCGGAGCCGGGGACGAATGCCGGCCGGGTTCGGTAGGCGATCCACAGGCTCAACCAGAGGCTGCCGCCGACGAGCAGGCCGATCGCGAAGAACAGCACAATGCGGGTGACGACGATGGTGTTGAACGTCTCGCGGGCGTGCACCTCGCCGAACCATAGCCAGTTCACGTAGGCGTTGAGGATTGTCGCGCCGAGCAGCAGGGCCAGGACTATCGCAGCGGCGATGATGAGCAGGATCCGGCTGCGGCGGGAGAGCTTCGGCAGGCTCACAGCAGGCCGACTGGCCACGACACCACCTCTGTCCTCGCCTCGCCCCCTTTGACGATCTCCACTGTACGCACCACACCCTGGCCCGCTCGGCGCGATCCACCGCGCACCGTGACCAGCCCAGACACCCCGAAGGGCCCCTTCGGGCCCGGCTAGGTATCACCGGTCCGGTAGTGGTCGCGGTCACACATCACACCTTCGTAGCTTGCACTGGCTAATCGTTTTATAGTGCAATGGTTGCCGTGGGTGCGGGATCACCACATGGCGCATCCCACCCTGGCCGAGTAGCGCATCGACGGCGGAGAGGTGACGGCGAGTGGAACAGGCGACGGCAGCGAGCGATCCGGTGCGCGCCCCGCGATCGGTGTCCGACATGGCCGGGCGCGTGAACGGCTGGCTGCGTGGGAACCGGTTCGGATTGTTCTGCGTGGCGATCGCTGTCGGGGTGGGTGCCGGATTCGGCGCTGTCGCGTTCCGCTACCTCATCTACGGGTTCACCTGGCTGGCCACGGGGCACACCGAGTTCGGCCAGCAGGGCTGGGTCGCCAGCGCGCACCTGCCGTGGCTGGGTATCGGGTTCTTCGTGCTCATCCCCGTCCTCGGCGGACTGTTGTACGGGCCGCTGATCTACCGGTTCGCCCGTGAGGCGCGCGGTCACGGTGTACCGGAGGTGATGATCGCGGTCGCGGAGAACGGCGGCCGGATCCGGCCGCAGGTCAGCGTGGTCAAGGCGGTGGCCTCGGCGCTGTGCATCGGGGTCGGCGGCTCGGTCGGGCGGGAAGGGCCGATCGTGCAGATCGGCTCCGCCCTGGCCTCCAGCCTCGGCCAGTGGGTGCGGATGCCGGAGAACCGGCTACGGGTGCTGGTGGCCTGCGGTGCGGCCGGCGGGATCTCCGCGACCTTCAATGCCCCGATCACGGGAGTGTTCTTCGGCGTCGAGTTGATCCTGCGCGAGTTCTCCATCGAGGCGATCTTTACCGTGATGCTCTCGGCGATGCTCGCCGACGTGATCGCCCGGGTCTTCCTCGGCTCCGCCCCGTTCTTCACCCAGCTGCCGGCCGGGATCGCGCTGCACCACATCTACAATTACCTGCTGGTCGCGGTGCTCGCCGTGATTGCCGCGCTGATCGGGCTCGGGTTCAAGAACATCCTCTACCGCATCGAGGACCTGTGCGACCGCGTCTGGGGCAACCGGCCGGAATGGGCGCGGCCCGCGGTCGGTGGCGTCGTGCTCGGCCTGTTGCTGCTCGCCGTTCCCCAGTTGTACGGGGTGGGCTATCCGGTGATGTACGCCGCGTTCGCCGGGCACTATGCCTTGTGGTTCCTGGTGATCTTGGCGGCGGGCAAGATGATCGCCACCAGCCTGACCATCGGCATCGGCGGCTCCGGCGGCGTGTTCGCCCCGTCGCTGTTCGTCGGCGCCACCTCCGGCATGGCCTTCGGGGTGATCGTCGATCACCTGCTCGGCCCGGCGGCTGGGCAACCCGCCCTCTACGCAATCGTCGGCATGGGCGCCGTGTTCGCCTCGGCCGCCCGCGGCCCGCTCACCGCATTGGCCAGCGTGGTGGAAATGACCGGCGATTTCACCCTCACCCTTCCGGTCATGCTCGGCGTCGCCGTGGCCACCACCGTCTCCCGCGCGCTGTCCTACGGCACCATCTACACCACCAAACTGCTGCGCCGCGGCACGGACATCGACCGCCCCACCCCCACTCACGCCTTTGCGGATCTCACCGCCGCTGACGCGATGCACCGGTTCAGCATCCCCCTGGACATCACCCGCCGCATCGATGCGGCAGACACCGCACAGGGCGACGGGCACCGGGACTGGGCGGGCCTACTCGGCCCGGTTACCCGCGTCCGCGAACCCCAGGCCGTGTTCGGCAATGACAGCCTCGCCCAAGCCCTGCGACAACTCGTCCTCTACGGCCGCGACGGGCTCCCCGTGATCGACACCGACGCCCGTCGCGTCCAGGGCTGGCTGACCAATCAAAACGTGCTGCGGGCCGTCGCGACCCAACTTACCGCCGCCGAACCGGACATCGCCGCCGGCCAGCTAGCCGCCGAATGGGCCGAACCGCACGTGCGGCCCGCCGAGCACGACCTGCACAGCCAACTCGCCGGCTACCGCATCGTCGAACACACCCTCGCTCCCGACTCGGCTGCCGTTGGTCGCACCGTCGGCGACCTCGACTTGCCAGCCGGCCATCTGCCCGTATCCGTCCTGCATAACCGCCGACTCATCGACGCCGAACCCACCGTCCGGCTCGCCGCAGGCGACCGACTCAGCATCCTCGTCCCTGCCACCGACAACACCCGGATCGACAGCACCGCCGCCAACTACCCGGCCGCCGGCCCCACCAGTCCTACGGCCACCCACGACCCCGCATGAACCCACAGGTACAGCAACACGGACGGAGGCACCCAACATGATCTGCGAGTACGGCGTGGAGACCTACCGCTTCACCTGCCACCACTGCGACCACACCTGGACGATCGAGTACCAGGTGCGCTATGCCACCGACAGCGAAGGCTCACCGTGGACATTTCACTATCGCGATGGTTCCCCGGCGGCAAGCCCGGCCGCCGGCACGATCGTGTGCGACCACTGCCGCCACACCCACGTCGGCGCCCACCTCGACGCTCGCCGCTACCTACCCGCGCGGCAGCCCGACACCGGGCATTTTGCACCCAACTGACCCGCACGGCCCGATCCAGTACCAACGACCAATGGCCACCCGCGACCCCACCGAGAGCGCCGCCCGCGTCGCCACCGAACCGGGCGCCCTCACCAACGCCCTACTGACCGCCTCGCGCGTCCTGATCGCCCTCTCTGTCCGCACCATTACCGCCATCGACGACCCGATCACCCTGCCCCAGTTTCGGATGCTCGTCGTACTCAGCACCAACGGACCGCTCAAACTGTCCACATTGGCCAAGCACCTGAACGTCAAACCCTCCACCGCCACCAGGATGATCGACCGCCTGCTCCACGCCGACCTGGTCAGCCGGCACACCAACCCACACTCCCGCCGCGAAGTCCTCATCGCACTCACCGACAACGGCACTCAGGTCGTAACCACGGTCACCGAGCAACGGCGAACCGAAATCGCCCGAATCGTCGCCCGGATGCCCCACCAACACCGCACCGAACTCGTGCGCGCCCTGGAGGCGTTCAACGACGCCAGCGGCGAACCCCCCATCACCGAAACCAGCCCCGCCTGGCAATGAGCCCCGGGTCCACGAGGGACGCCGCGATCACCACGAACCGTCACGCCACAACAATGCCGACCATCAGGATGTTCTTTGGACCGGCGCTGCCCTGCGCGCCGGGATCGATCACATGGGCCCGGCTCAGGCCCCCGTCGGCCTTGTTCAGCACCGCCCAGCCGAACCCCAGGCCACCGAACACCGCCAGCGACACCACGGCCACCAGGGCCTGGCCGACCCGCCGTGCCCGGAGCGGCCTGCGCGCGATCGCCTGCTGTGGCCGCGGTTGCCGTGGCCCGCGGGCCGGGCTCGGTCGCTGGGCACGACCAGGTACCCGGCCTGGCCTGGAGCGCGGCGGGATGGCATCCCGATCGGCGCGGGCCACGGGACCGATCGTGCATCTCACCATCTCCCGCCTCGTCGAACTGGCGTACCCCACCCACTTGCCACTTACCACTCCTGGTGCCGGGGAGGCCGCCGTGCTGGGGCTTGCGGCGGGCGGCGCCTTGGCGGTGGCGACTGCGGCCGATTGACTCTGGCGTCGAAGAGTACGAGTGCGGCCGCGAAAGCGACTCCGACTACGCCGATCCACGCGTTTCCGGCCATGACGGCCAGTCCGACGCCCACGATGAACAGCGGGCCCGCGGCGATCCAGCAGAACGGATCGACGCGGCCGAACTGTCGGCCGGTGCCCCGGTTTCGCGGTGCGCGTTGGGCAGCCGGCGGGGGCGGCTGCTGCTTGCGCGGCCGCTGCCCCGTCGGGGGGACGTTGCGCGGCGGGTAGGGACCACGCCGGCCTTGGCGGGCGGCGCCAGGGTGACGATGGTGATGGTCGTACGTCATGCCACCAGCTCGAATTCGGCGTTGACGGTGGTGGAGGCGGGTAGCGGCCGCCTCATGAGGTGCCGGATGGTGGTGACGGCGAGCAGGGCGAGCGCGGCGAGTTGGTAGGAGCTTCCGGCGATCTTTTCGGGCACGGACCACACCGCGGGGTTCTGGGGCATCCAGTAGTGCGGAGCCAGCCAGATGATGGCGACGGCGATTCCGCCGGTGAGCAGCAGCGGCGCGTGGTGATGCCGATAGCCCTGGAACAGCACGACGGCCGCGGTAGGCAGCGCAAGAACCCATTGGTGTGACCAGGAAATCGGTGCCACGAGTTGCGCGCCGGCGGCGTTCACACCGAGCGCCAGCGGCAGGTTGTGCTCGGCGACCGCTCGTTTCGTGCCCAGCACGGTCATTACGCCGACCGCCGCGACCACGAGCAGGCCGGCCACGCTCAGTGTCGCTCCAGAGATACCGAGCTTGGTGAGGCTGGCGAACGCCGATTCGTTGGCCAGCGGGCCACCGATGCGCATGTCCGTGGCGTGGAAGACCCGGTTGGTCCAGTAGAACCAAGAATCGGCCGGCGCCAGCACGGCGGTGAACGCGGTCAGCGCCACGAAGGTCAGCGCGCTGGTGGCCACGGCGCGGTAGTCCTTGCGGAGCAGGAACAACAGGACGAAACCGGCCGGGGTCAGCTTGATCGCGGCAGCGATGCCGATCAGCATTCCGCGCGGCCAGCGGGGATTGGGTACGAGGCAGTCCAGTGCGACGAGCGCCATCAGCAGGACGTTGATCTGCCCCCAGAAGATCGTGTTGGCGACCGGATGCCCCACCACAAGAACGATCGCCGCGGCGGCGACGGCCCAGGGCTTGTGCAGCAGCGCGCGCAGCCACGGCGTGCTCGCGCGGTAGGCCAGCACGAGCGGGATGAGCGCGAGCACGGTCGCCGCGGTGAGCAGGCGGAACCCGATCCACGGCGGCACGAGCCCGAGCGGGAGGAACAGGACCACGGAGGACGGTGGATAGGTGTAGGGCAGCGGACCCGCGATCGTGGAGACCGGGAGCTGGGTGTAGATCGAGTGTCCGTGCAGGAAGGTGAGCGCGCCGAGCCGGTAGATGTCGGCGTCGCCGAGATCCTTACGCATCCCGTGGGCGATAGCCAAGAGCAGGACGAGCAAGGCGGCCGCAGGCAGCCACACCCGCAGATATGTGGTCTTCACTGGGATCTCCGGAGGTGTCAGGGTGCTGCGCCAATGGTCGCCGGTGGTGCGGACGACGCGGTGCCGGTCGTGCTCGCGCAGGTGATGAGGCAGGTCGGAGTGGGCCTGCCGCTGGTGTGGCGCCGCCGTGAGGACTCAGTGGGCGCCGGGGTGCCGGTCGTGGTGGTGGTCGGCGTGCTGATCGGACTGGGGGGTGCGCTGGTGGTCACGTCGGGCGTCGGGGTCGGCGCGGTGGTGTCGGCCGGTGGAGCACCAGGGAAGGCTTTGACGGGTTGGCCGGCGAGGTAGGTGTCCATGAAGTCCTGCCAGATATAGCCGGGTTCTTCGCGGCCGTAGACGTCGTAGCCGTGGTTGCTGCCCAGCCCGTTGTGGTAGTTGCCGTAGATCGGCGCGGGCTGCTTCTTGTTGCCGAACCAGACCGAGGTGACGACTTGCGGGGTGTAGCCGACCATCCAGGCTTCGGAGTTGTGCCCGGTGTCGTTGAACTGTGCGGTGCCGGTCTTGGCGGCGTTGGGACGCCCGCCGCGCAGTCCGTCCCTTGAGGAGGATGCGACGTCGGTCATCGATGCCGTGACAGTGCGGGCGATGGTGGCGCTGGTGGTCGCGTCGCCGAACGCGGGCTGGGCCTGCGTCTCGAACTGGTACATCGGCTGCCCGGTGTTGTCGATCACCTTGGCGACGAAGTGCAGTGGCAGATACTTGCCATCGTTGGCGAAGGTGGCGTAGCCCTGGGCCTGGTCGATCGGCCGTACCGGGTACTGGCCGATGGCGATACCCAGGTTGGTGGTGCCGGTGCCCTTGCCGGTGGCCGGATCATCGTTTTGCAGCGAGTCGAAGGTGTCGCCGAGTGAGGAGGTGATCTGTTTCGGGATCCCCGCCGCCCAGGCTGCTTTACGGATGGTGTCGACGCCGACCTGAGCACCCATCCGGTAGAACACGGTGTTGACCGATTTCGTCATCGCGTCTTTGACGGTGATCTGGGGGGCGCCTTCGCCGTCGGAGTTGTGCACGAGCTGCCCGTCGATGGTCTGGTTGTCGCTGCCGTCGTAGACGGTGTTCAGCCCGATCTGGCCCGGCTTCGCCTGCAGCGCCGCGGCGAAGACGTACGGTTTGAACGATGAACCCGGCTGCTGGGGCGTCTGCGCCAAGTCGTAGGAGGTCGAACCGTCCCCGCCGTAGTAGGCGACGATCCCGCCGTTGGTGGGGTCGGCCGAGACCAGCGCGGCGCCCTCGTCGGGATACTTGGCGTCCACGGTCATGATCTTTGAGACGGAGTTTTCGGCGTCCTTCTGCGCGTCCCGGCGGATCGTGGTGTAGATCTTCGCGCCCGATCGGGCCAGGTCCTGCTCGGAGTAGCCCTTCTGGTTCAGCTCGGCCATGACCGCGTCCACGAGGTAGCGCTGGTCGGGAGCGCTCTGGCCGGTGGTGTGCCCGGTATCCGGCAGCGGGGTCGGGAAGGCGGCCGAGTCGAATTCGGCTTGCGTGATCCAGTGGTTGGCCAGCAGTCGCCCCATCACGTAGCTGTAACGCTGGTGTTCGTAGGTGGGACTGTTCGCATAGCCGGGCAGCTGCACGAGCCCAGCCAGCAGCGCGGCCTGCTCCGTGGTGAGCTTGCCGACGTCTTCATTGAAATAGGCCCGCGCCGCGGCCTTGATCCCGTACGCGCCACGTCCGAAGTAGACGGTGTTGAGGTATGCGGTGAGAATGTCCTGTTTGGAGTAAGTGCGTGTCATCTTGTACGACTGGACCACTTCGACGATCTTCCGGCTGAACGTCGCCTGGTTGTTGCCGGTGGCGTTCTTGATGTATTCCTGCCCGATGGTGGAACCGCCACCCGTGCCGCCGCCGAGCCGGTTGAACACGGTGCGCACGATCGCCTTCAGGTCGAAACCCGAGTTGGTCATGAAGGTCTCGTCCTCGGCTGCCATCTGCGCGTTCTTCATCGACGCCGGGATCTCGTCCCACGTCGCGAGCTGCTGACCGTTCGGCGTCCCTGTCGTGGTGCCCAACACCGAACCGTCGGAGTAGTACAACGTGACCGGCTGGTTCTCACTCGCCGCGAGCGACGTCGGATCCGGCACACTCACGAACTGGTACAAGACGACGAACGCCACCACCGGCCCCAGCACGGCGAATCCAATGAGGACGTACAGGGTACGCCGCACCCTGCGCCACGCGATCCGGCGGCGCGCGCCATCGGCAGCGTGGAACCGCCCCGCGCCTGGGCGTGGGGGCCGATGCCCGGCTCTGTCGTCCACCAATCGTTTCTCCTGCGCCGCGCCAAGCGGCCACGAAGCGCCACATGACGATGAACTTCTACAGTGAATGTAGTAGACGGCGTGTGAAACCTGTGTCGGCCGTGTTCCTGGACGACCTCGACAACGCACCGCCGCCTAATATTGCACGGGACAACTATTGCATAGAGCCGGACACGTCAGGCGCGACACGGTGGATCTTCCCGTTAGCACTGGCTGGTGTGGGCGCCGGCCAGCAGGCCAGCGGCCAGGTGCGGTCCCGACTCGCCATCAGATTGGGGGCCGCCGGTCGGTTGGGGGTGCTGCCGCGACCAGGCCGCCAGCTGGTTGAGGATGCGCTGCGCGTTGGCGCTGGGCGCCACGCCGGTCAGGTTGGTGCCCAGGGCGAGATCGACCGTGTCGTCTCGACGGTTGTCCCGCACGAGTTGGGTGCACGGCACGACCAGGCTGAGGGTGCGGGCGGCGTCCTCGCCGTCCAACCCGAATCGGATCTGCCCCATGCAGTGCATGTCCTCACGTGGGTAGTGCGGATCGTTGTCGGGTGGCGCGGCGAGGGTGAACCCGAGTTGCTGCAACTGGGCGCCGACCAGGCTGGCCAGGCCGCGTTGGGCGCCGGCGTTGAGAACCCGTACCCGGATTGTCGACGCCGGGGCCGGTGGAACCGTGTCCAACCCGGTGTAGGGCAACGGCTGCCACCGCGCGTCCGCGGGCATCGGGCAGCTCGCGCGGGCGTTCGTGTCCGCTGCCCGGCCGATCGCGGTGATCCACACCACACCTGCGACCACGGCAAGCGCTGCCAGCAGCGCGACGACACGCCACCTGCGGCGCCGACGACGCGCGGCGTAGGACGAGTAACGGAACCGGGCCGTCATCGTCGGTCACCGGGGACGCAGTTCGCAAAAGGACAGTGCACCAGGTGCATGATCACCGCATCGATCTGGCTATTGGGCGACGCTGCTTGGGCGGCGGCGCCGGTCGCGGCGCACCAGCGCCCGAATGATCAGGGCGACGATGAGCACACCAACGGCAATGCCCACGTAGGTCTGATAGCGCACCGCCAGCGGGTAGATGGTGTTGATGTGCGGTCCGGCGACGTCGCCGAGGCAGACCCAGAGACCGACCCAGAGTGCGGCGCCCAGCGCGTTGTAGGCGACAAACCGCCGCCACCGCATGCCGGTCAGCCCGGCAATGATCCCGTTGGCCTGGCGCAGTCCCTCCACAAACCGCGCCACGATGATGATGCCGCCGCCGTAGCGAGTGAAGAACCGCTCGGCCGCGTCGATCCGCTGCGCGGTGAGCAGGATGTAGCGACCGAACTTTTCGACCAGCCGCCCGCCGACGCGGCCGATCAGGTAGCCGATGTTGTCTCCGACCACTGCACCCAGGAAACCCAGCAGCGCCACCAGGATGAGGTTCAGCCGCCCCGTAGCGGCGTAGATCGGGCCGACGATCAACACGGTCTCGCCCGGGGCCGGCACGCCGAAGTCCTCCAGCGTGACCAGACCGGCGATCGCGGCGTAACCGTAGTGATCCAGGATCGGCGCCAGGTCGGCCAGCGCACCCGGCAACACCGGCGGCGCCGGCGCCGATGTTGCGAGGACCAAAGCCTCGGATGTGCCCATCATGATCGCGGGCCGTGGCGGTGCACAGGCGGCTCTGCTGGCTCACCAGCCCCGGAACTCACCGTTACCGTTGTGGGCACGCTGGGCAGGTGCGCGGCCTCCTGGTGGTTGCCGGTGGCGATCTTCGCTTCCGGTGTTGACGCGCTCGAGGCTGCGGTGACCAGCGGGCGAAGCGGGGTCCGGCTCAGCAGCCGTACCAGCCCGGTGAGGACCTTCCGGAACAGGACCCAGCCGAGAAGTACCACCACCGCGCCGACCAAGAGCCCGGCGGCGACATCCTGCGGGTAGTGGGCGGCGATATAGACCCGGGCGAACGCGATCAGGACCGCGGCGACGGTGGCGATCCAGGCCAGCACCCGGCGACGGGCCAGGAACAGGCCGGCGGCGACGGCGCCGGCCATGGTGGCGTGGTCGCTGGGGAAGGAAAAGTCGGTCGAGCGGTCGGCCAGCACCAGGAGACCGGGCACGCCGGTGTAGGGACGGGCCTCGTGTACGGCGCTCACGATCGGCTGGTTGATCCCCACAGCCAGGATCGTGCCGACGACGGCCCACACCGCCGCCGCAACCCCGGCGGGGTTGCCGGTTCGGCGGGTGGTCCACCACCCGGCCAGCAGCAGCACCGCGAACAGTGTCACGCCGTAGGTGGCGTAGCCGTACAGCACGCCGTGCAACCACGGCGTGGCACGGGCGAAAGCGTTAATGGCCCGCAGCAACGCGCCATCCACTCCACCAGCCGCGCCACTGGCCGGGGGCGTCATCGGCGCGGTGCTCATCAGGAAGGTCGTCATCGCGGCTCCCGGTTGATCGTGGTGACCTGCCCGTCGCCGGCGTTCGGGGCACCGCGGCCATCGCCGGTCTTGCGGGCGCGCCATAACTCCAGGCCGACCGGGATGACCGACACGATCACGATGAGCGCGATCACCGGCAGCAGGTATTGGTCGATGCCGGGGATGCTGGACCCGAGTGCGTAGCCGGCCAGCGTGACGCCGATCGACCACACCAGCCCGCCCGCGATCTGCCAGAGGGTGAAGATGCGGGTCGGGACGGCGAGGATGCCGGCCAGCGGGTTGAGCACCGTCCGCACCACCGGGATGAACCGGGCCAGCACGATCGCCTTGGCGTACCCGTAGCGGGCGCACAGCACGTCGGCGCGCTCCAGTCCCGCATGCAGGTGCCGGTTGCGCACCCGCGCGACCAGCGCAGCGCCGCCTCGGCGGCCCAGCATGAACCCGACCTGCGCCCCGCTCAACGCCCCGGCCACGGCCGCCAGCAGCACCATCGGCAGCGACAGGTGCACCGTCGCGGTGGCGCTGGTGGTGCAGAACAGCCCGGCGGTGAACAGCAGCGAGTCACCGGGCAGGAAGAATCCGATCAGCAGACCGGTCTCGGCGAACAGCACCAGGAATACCCCGAACGCGCCCAGGCTGGATAGCCAGAACGAGGCGCCCAACGGGTTCCCGGCCCCGGCCGCGGCCGCGACCCACAGCGGGTGCGCCGCGAGAGGCGAGATGCCAGCGGATACGGTCATTCGCGATCTCCTCAGACAGTGTGCGTCAGGGGCAGCACCCCCTCAACTACTACGCCGTTTGTAGAAGTTCTACACTCACTGTAGATGACATGGTCAGGAGGTGGCATGGGTGTGGCCCCACGACGCGACCAGGAGCCTTCGGGACGCCGCAGAGCTGGTGAGCTGTCTGGGCAAGTACTGGAGATCCTTCGGAAATCCGCCAACGCGTTGACCCCGGCCGACGTGCAGCAACAATTGACCGCCAGGGGAGTCGGGCCGTTGGCCTACACCACGGTGGTGACCACCTTGTCGCGGCTGCACGAGCAGGGCCTCGCTGAGCGGTTTCGCACTGGCCGCGCGTATGCCTACCTCGCGGTCGCGGACTCGGCGTTGGCGGCGCGCCGGATGCGGCGGGCACTGGACGACCACGACGACCGGGATGCGGTGCTGGCCAGCTTCGTGCAGGACCTGTCGTCGGACGACGAACGTCGGCTCCGGACGCTGCTGGCCGAATTGGACGCCCGCGACGGCGACCGGTAGACGAAGGGACGCCCGGCTATGCATGTCGCCGTCTACCTGCCGCTGGTACTTCCGCTACTGGCAGCGGTCTCGACGCGGTGGCTGTCCGCCCGGCTCGATCCCCGCGTCGCGACCTGGCTGTTCACCACAGCGGCAGTCGGGTTGGCCGCCGCCAGCGGCGTCGCGTTGACCGCGCTGGCCGCCACCGCGGTGGGGCAGATCCCGTGGCTGGCCGCGATCGGTGACTGGTCGGTGCGGGTGCTGCGGCGCGATGACCCCGCCTCGCTCACCGTCGCGCTGATCGCCTGCGTGCTGCTCGCCGCGGCGTTGACGGCCGGCGGGCGGGCCCTGGTCCGCCGCCTCCGCGCCCTGGCCGACGCCGCCCGCACCGCACACCGCCTGCCCGTCGACCCGGTGACGCGGGTCGTCGTGCTGGACGATCCGGTGCCGGATGCCTATGCGCTACCCGGCTTCCCGGGGCGCATCGTGGTGTCCACCGGCATGCTCGATCAACTCGACGAGCGGCAGCAACGGGTGCTGATCGAGCATGAACGCGCCCACCTCCGTTGCGGACACCACATCTTCGTCACCGCGGCGTATCTGGCCGCGGTGACCAACCCCCTCCTGCTGCCGCTAGCAGCCGCGGTGCGGTACTGCACCGAACGGTGGGCCGACGAACGTGCCGCCCACGCCACCGGAGATCGACGGCTGGTCGCCCGCACCATCGGCACGGCCGCACTACTGACCCACCGCCACTCGGCCCCGCCGGCCGCCGCGCTGGCCATCGCCACCGGCCTCACCACCGGCGTACTGGGCCGACTACGCAGGACCGGTCCGGTCCCACGACGGGTCGCCGCACTCCTGACCGCGCCGCCCCCGACGCGTCGGCTGCTGCTCGCCCTGGCGTTGGGTGTGCTCGCCTTGGCCACCGTCTCCAGCCTGGAAGCCGCCCACGATGTGCACATCCTGTTCGAACTCGCAGAGGCAGGCACCCGTCGAACCGCGTGATCGGCTGGCTGGCCCGCCCAGCCACGTCTCACAGGACTGCCTTTGCGCTTTGTCTGCTACGGACGGCGGGCCTGAGATGAACGCGAGCTGAACGGCCCGTTGCTGTGGACGACGGCGAGGTGAAACCGGCCGCTGGCCAGCAAGGCAAACGGTCACCTCCCTGTTCGGTCCCTGATCACTCGTACTACCGCCGCAGCGGCTTCTACAACTTCTGTAGTAGCTGGGTGGAGTGTGCCGCACCCACCACCGCGGTGGGGGTGCATGGAGGAGTCGGCTATCCCCGGCTCCAATCGAAGGGTTGCAGTGAGCCGATCTTCTGTGTTGACCTATCCGGAAATGATCGTGGTCGGCCTTCTGGAGGGCGTCAGCGAGTTATTCCCCCGTCTCCAGCCTGGGGCACAGTGTGCTGGTCCCGCGGTTGATCGGGGGCAGTTGGGCACGGGATCTGGACATGTCGGCGAAGGGCTCGCCGTATCTGGATTACCTGGTGGCAATGCACGTCGCGACGGCCGAAGAAGACCACTAACGCGGCGGCCACCGGCGACCGGTGAGCCGGTGCGCGTCGGTGAGCCGGTGCAGGTCCGGGCCGGTGCGGCGACGCTGCGGCTGAGTACGTATCAGGACGGGCAGGCGGTCGTGGTGGTCGCGGTGTCCGACGGGCCGTTCTCGCCTCCCGCCGGGGCGCGGCAGACCAGTCCGGGCGCCATGGCCTGGACCGCGACGCAGGGTGGGATCGGCCTGTACTGTCCGCGGCAATGGCGTCCTGCTGGCGGCAGACCCGCCGGACCGATTGCCCGCCCTTGCCGACCAGCTCGGCCTGTCCTGACGTTCGTGCAATCACCCGCGCCACCGCAGCGTCTCTATTGGCCACACAGAACATCCGGAGCCGGAGAAGGTGAGTCCCGATGAACACCACACGACCACAAACCCTCACCAGCCCGATCGTCGATATCGGTGGGCTGGTCTCCTGCGGCGCGATCGCCGGGCTCACCGCCGGGCTGGGCTTCATCCTGGCCAACATGTGGTTCGCCACCGCCAGCGGAAAACCACCCTTGGCGCCGTTCCTGGCGATCTCCACGGTGTACCACGCCTCGGCGATGCCGCAGGCGACTCTGAAAACGTCGTCACCGGCGTCGTACTGCACACGGCACTGTCCCTCGGGTTCGGCATCGGATTCGCCATCGCCGTCAGAGTGCTGCCCTGGCTGCGGCGCCCAGCCGCCCTCGTAGGGGGCGCGCTGGTCTACGGGCTGGCGCTGTACGTGCTGAACTTCCAGATCCTCGGCCGCACCGCGTTCCCCTTCTTCACCAACCCCAAGGGCCCAACCAGATCTTCGAGCTGATCATCCACCCGATGATCTTCGGGCTGCTGCTGGTCCCGTTCTTCTTCGGCTGGGCCGGTCACCGCGACGAGCACGCATGACACTGCCTTCGGGGGCAGCGCTATGCCGTCGCCGGATCGGGTTGTCGACGCTGGGGCCGGTATCTTTGTGGTCGGGGTTCAGTAGCGACCGAGGGTGCCGCGGCGTTTAGCGGTCCGCACGCCGATGGTGAATCCCGCGATGCCTGCGGCCAGGTAGCCGAGTGCGGCGGCCAGCATCGGGACGACTCCGCCCATGCCCCAGGCAAGGATCGGCTGGTGGGTGAACAGGGCGCGGTACAGGCCGCCGGTCACGTCGGTGAGTGGGAAGAAGTGGCTGGCGTCGGTCCACCAGCGGGGGACGGTGATCAGGGGTAGGGCGCTGGCGCTGAACAGCATCACGATCATCAGGACGGCGTCGTTGACGAGCTGGATGCGTTTCCAGACCAGGGTGCCGCCGGCGATCATCAGCGAGACGCCGATCGCGCCGAGCATGCCCATGAACAGCGGCAGCAGCGCGGCGGTGTTCCAGCTGATGCGCAGCGGCACGAAGGCGGAGACGATGCCGTAGGTCGCCGCGGCGACGAAGACGGTCTCCAGGAACGCCGCGGCGACTCGACCGACGGCCACGACAAGCCAGGTCGGCAGGGGCGAGAGGAAGACCTGCTCGATGGTGCCGGCCTGGATCTCGCCGAGCAGCCGCCAGAACAACTTGACGACCTGCATGTAGAAGAACGTGAACGGCACGAACCACATCACCAGGATGGAGGTGGTGCGGCTGTCGAGGGTCCAGGTGACTGTGCCGGTGGCGAGTCGGTCGCCCTGGCCGAGCAACGGTCCCGCCAGCAGAGCGAAGGCGGCGAACATCGGCAGTTCGATGAGGATCTGCAGCCGTTCGGACCAGGCGATGTGGAACCCCTTGCGGATTTCGTTGCCGACCGCGGCGAGGTAGGCGCGGCCATCGAGTCGCGGCCTGATGGTGAGGGTGGTCATCGGGGGCTCAGCGCTCCTTCCCGCAGGGCGCGACGCAGCGCGGCGCCGTAGGCCACCAGCCCGGCGACGGCGAGCACTACGGTGTGGACCAGCAGCCATGGCAGCGTCCTTGCCGACCAGCTGGCACCGAGACCGTGGACCAAGGTGGCGTTGAAGGCCTGGATGCCGAGCGCGGAGGGCACCAGGTGGCTGACCGTTTCGATCGGTCCGGGGAACAGCGTGACCGGCACCAGCATGCCGCCGAAGAACATGATGACCATGTTGAAGACGTGCGTGATGGCGCCGATGCTGGCGACCCGCAACGTGAGCGCGGTGATCAGCAGGCCGTAGCCGAGCACGTCGAGCAGGGTCAGCGCCGCCGGCAGCAGCGCGGCGGCGTGCCCGGTGTAGTCCAGACCGAACCACGCGACGAGTACGGCGGCGAGCACCGCCGCGGCGAGCAGGCCCTCGACGGCCAGCGCCGCGATCCTGCCGATCACCTGGAGGTAGGCCGAGGTAGGGCTGAGCCGCGTCTGCTCCAGGGTGCCGCCGTTGATCTCCTCGGCGAGGCTGCCGCTGCCGTTGACCGCTACTGCCTGGGCGACGGTGACGGCCAGCAGCGCGGGCAGGGTGAGCGTCATCAGGCCTGTGACGACGTGGCCGCCGCCGATGAACAGGTTGATGCCGAGGTAGGTCAGCAGGTTCAGGCCGGCGCCCATGGCGATCATGCCCCTGCGGTGCCAGGCCAGCCGCAGCCCCTTCGCGATCTCGTTGCCCACAAGCCGCACTTGCAGCGCCGGTCCGGCCGGGGTGGTGGGGGTCGGCGTATGCCGGGTGAGGGCCGTCATGACGCGACTACTTCCGCGACCGGTGCGCGCCCGTCGTCCTGGTGCACCAAGCGGAGGAAGACATCCTCCAGGGTTGGTTGCGCTTTCTGCACCGAGACCAGCCGGGCGTCGGCCGCGCGCAGCCGGTCGAGCGCGGCGTACAGCACGGTGGTGTCATCGGGCAGGAGCACCCGGGTCTGGCCGTGGCCGGTGACTGTCTGGGCGCCGCCGGGCAAGGTCTCGGCGCGCCCGTCAAGCGAACCGGCCAGACGGATCTCCCAGCGGTCCTCCGCATACTGCCCAAGCAGCTCGGAAGTCGGCAGGTCGGCGATGATCTCACCGGCCCGGATCACCGCGATCCGGTCGGCCAACTCCTGGGCCACGTCGTGCAGCTGATGGGTGGTCAACAGGATCGTCTTGTGCTCGTCGCGGGCCAGATGGGCGATCCACTCCTTGAAGGTGCGTGCCGACTCGACATCCAGGCCGATCGTGGGCTCATCTAGCAGCAGGATCGGCGGATCGGTGATCAGCGCGGCGGCGACGGCGACCTTCTGCTGCATGCCGCGCGAGTACGAGCCGACCTGTTCGTGTCGCCGCGGCCACAGCTCCAGATCGCGCAGCAGCCGCTCGGCCCGCGGTCTGATCTCGGCGGCACGCATTCCCTTCAACCGCCCGAAATACAGCAGGTTCTCCCATGCCGACAGCGGCCAGTAGACGTTGCGGGAGCCTTCCAGCACCGCGCCGATCCCCAGCACTGCCCGATTGCGGTCCGTGGCGAGGTCCCAGCCGCCGACCCGGACCGTGCCGGTGGTCGGTGTCACCAGCCCACAGATCATCTTGATCAGCGTGGTCTTGCCGGCACCGTTCGGGCCGAGCAGGCCCAGCACCTGGCCCCAGGGCAGCGCCAGGCTCGTCGGGCGGACCGCGGGGCGCGCCTTCGCACCGTGCCCGTAGGTCTTGCCCAGCCCGGCCAGCTCGATGGCTACGTCCTCACCCACGGCGGCGACCTCCTCGGTGATCCGTCCAGGCCTTGCTTACGTTGTAATCGAGGCTACGCTTATGCCATAAGCTGTCAAGAGTGGGAGGTGTAAGCTGGTTCCATGGCTGTGGAGATGAGGGAACAGGTGGAGGCCCGGGCGCCGCTGTCGCGGCGGCAGGTGTTGCGCGGCGCGGTGCGCTACGTCGACGAGCACGGGCTGGACGCGCTGAGCATGCATAAGCTCGGTGCCGACCTCGGCGTGAAGGGCATGTCGCTGTACCGGCACGTCACCGGCAAGGACGATCTCCTCGATGGCATCGTCGAAGAGCTCTGGACCGAGATCCCGCTCCAGCCCGCTGCGGGCGACTGGCGTGCGGCGGTCCGCGGCCTCGCCGAGGCCCTGCGGGGGCTGGTCCACCGGCACCCGCACGCCGCGCCCCTGCTGACGAGCAGGCAGACCTTCCAGGAACGTCCACTGCGCATCGCCCACTCCGTGCTGACCGTCATGCGCGAGGGCGGCGTGCCCGAGCAATGCGCCGTCGCCCTGCTCCGTACCGTCTTCCCGTACGGCATCGGCTACGCCCTCGCCGAACTGTCCATCCCGCAACCCTGCGCCACCGACACCACGGACGGCATCGCGCGGATCCGTCAGATCAGCGGACTGCTCTCCCCCCACGCCCCCGACGACCTGGTGCGCACCGCCCTTCTGCTGTGCGACGAGTGTGACCTGAGCGAGCAGTTCGACATTGGGCTCGACCTGATGATCCACGGCCTCGACGCCTACCTGGAGACCCTCCCAGCGAACCTGTCAACGGCAGCAGCGCACTGACCCCCGGCCGCCAGCCGCGGGCGCCGCTGTTGCGGTTGAAGGCGACGTTGAACGCGGTCGCGACAGGCATCCTGGTGTTTCCGTTGTGGGACGCGCTGGCGCACGCGTGAGAGCCGATCGACGACGGGCTGGGGCACGACGAGATCGGGGCAGCGCTGGGCAACGGGCTGGTCTTGGCCGTCACCGTGGGTATCGGGTTGCTGGGCCTGGTCTGGGTCGACCGCTACTCGGCTCGCCGTGGTTCTGGGATCGATCGGGGCCCGGGGCCCGCGTGGCCGGCGAGACGACAGAGACGACGTCAGCCGGAGCGGTGCGATTGGCGGTGATGATCGCGGTCGGGATCGGGCTGCACAATTTCGCCGAGGGCTGGCGATCGGCAACTCGGCCGCGGCAGGTGAACTCGCCCTGGCGGTGTTGCTGATCATCGGGTTCGGGCTGCACAACGCCACCGAGGGCTTCGGCATTGTCGCCCGGCTGACCGGGCGACGGCCCGCGTGGGGCTTCCTGGCCCTATTGGGGCTGATCGGGGGTGGCCTGACCTTTCTGGGCACCGTCGTCGGCCAGAGTTTCGTCGACGACACCCTCTCGATCGCGTTCCTCGGGCTGGCCGCCGGTTCGATCCTGTATGTGGTGATCGAACTGCTAGCCGTAGCCCGCAAGGCCGACCTGAAGGTGATCACTACCTGGGGAATCTTCGCCGGTCTGGTCCTCGGCTTCGCCACCGATGCCCAGCATCACCGCCGCTGGCGCCTGACCAAGGTCCCGAGCCCGACAGCGACACGGTACCTCCGGCTCGTGCGGGGTTGCATCCTGTACTTAGGTACAGGTCCAGCGTGGGGTATGGACGGAACCGAGACCTGGGTGCGCGGGCGGCTCGCAACGCTGGATACGACCTGGCTGGCCGCTGGGGCCGGGTGGGGCGCGGTGGCGACGGTGGTGATGAGCGTCGTGACGCTGGCTGGTCTGGCAAGGCGTGCGCGAGCACCGCGGGTGGATCTGGATCGGCGTCGGGGTGATCGCGCTCGGGCTTTACGGGTTCGTCGCCACCCTGCAACCCGACCCGCACTTCGGGCGGATCCTGGCCGCCTACGGCGGCGTGTTCGTCGCCGGCTCCCTGGCCTGGAGCACTGTCGCCGACGGCTACCGGCCCGACCGCTTCGACGTGCTCGGCGGCCTGATCTGCCTGGCCGGCGTCGCGGTCACATGTACGCCCCGCGTGGGTGACAAACGGCCGGCCGGGTCGCTGCGCTCCCACAGGTGAAAAGCGGCCCCGGTCGCGGCCGTCCGGCAGCTGCGGGCCCGGCTGGACCAGGCAGGTGTGTCGGTGACCGCGGCGTACCTGCCGCACACGGACCACCTGTTCGACCTGATCGGGCCCAGGTGGTCGCCGGTCGCCCGCATCGCGATCTACACCCGTGAGCGAATCCTCGCCGTCATCAGCGTCGCCGAACCGCACGCCACCCGCCCGATTGAACCCGCTGACCGCCCGCCCTTCTGTGCCGGCTCAACAGCGACTGCCCACGCAGCCGACACGCGATTCGATAGCAGTCGAACATCCGCTCGCGGCACTCGCACCACCAGCGGGGCGTTCGAGTGGGTGTCTGCTGGTCTCCGGACGAAGGCCGCGACGGGATCAACGTGTCGTCGCTGCTCCACGCTCGCGTCCTTCATAGCCGCAGGAAGAAGGCTCCTCAACCGCTTTAGGAGTGAGTTACTCCGGATCAGGCGGAGGCCGGTACGAGGTCGGCGAGCAGGGCCTGGACGCGGCCTGCGCGAGAGCCGGTGGCGACCCCGCGCGTGGTGACGGTTCCTGCTCGAGGCCATCGACCGCTCGATCAAGCAGGCGCGGCGGCGGCCCCGCGCAGTCGCCGAGATCACCCTGCACCACACCGTCTACGCCGCGTTCGGTAAGAGTCGCGTGTGGACAGTCACGAGCTGGTTGCTGGCCACCTACCTGGGCATGCTCGAACAGCACCGCACGATCGGCTGGGCCTCTGCTCTCACGCTCACCCGCGCCAACCTGCCCGCTCTCGTCGGCGGCCGGTGGTCGCCGGTCATGGCCCTGGCCAGCGACCTGGCCGACGGGCGGCTCGCACGAACCCTGGGCGCGGCGAGCCCGTTTGGATCCGCGGCCGACTCCCAGGCCGACGCCGCCTTCTGGACCTGGTACGCCCTCCGGCACGAGCCCGACCGCCGCTTGCGCGCGGTCGCCCTGCTGGCCTGGGGACTCCCGCTCATCGTCGTCACCACCACCAGCATCGGGCGAGGATCCATGATCGACGTACCCCGGCCGGTCCCCCTGCGTCCGGCTG
>DATFHN010000164.1:0-3874 GCA_035248365.1 Pseudonocardiaceae bacterium
GCGTTGCGTCCGGCGTGCATCAGGCCGGACAGCAGCGCCTCGCCGATCTTTCCGGCCCCGAGTACCGCGATCCTCGTCATGCGATCAGGGTGCCAGATGACCCGTACCGGCTCCTCAGCGCTCCAACGGGGTGAGCGCCAGCTGGCGGGCCTGGCAGATCAGCCGGCCGGTCGAGTCGATGACCGTCGCGTCCTCGTCGAACCACTGGCCGTGCACCGCCCGGCAGTTCACCTCCACGCGCAGCCAGCCCGGGGCCGGGTTGCCGCGCAGCAGCGCGGTGAGCTGCACGGTGGGCGCCCAGCCGTAGCGGCCGAGGTTGAACGTGACCGGCATGGACACGTCGCCCGCGACGAGGCCGAACAGCACGTCCGGGGCTTCCGCGCGCGGCCGGACCCACATGCGCAGGCGCAGCGGGTCACCGGTGCGGCCCTGGAGGAACCCGGCGTTGGCCGGGTCGATCCGGATCTCGCAGGTGCGGCTGAGCTTGAACACGCTGGCGGCCGGGACCGTGCTGAGGTCGACGGCGTCCGGGCCGGGTTTGGCCAGTAGCTCGGGCAGGTCGGTCCAGGCGACGGGTTCGTCGGTGAGCCGTCCGATCGTCACCGTGGCCTCGACGCAGCTGCGGCCGCGCTGTTCCAGGTTGACCGACACGACGCTGGCGGTGCGGCCGAGCTTGCGCAGTTCGGTGCGCAGCAGGACCGGACCGACCTCGGGCGGCCGCAAGAACTGCGCGCTGACCGCGAGCGGATCGGTTCCCGCTTCGTTGCCTTCGCGCGGGGTCGCCGAGCTGACCACGTGCGCCGCGGCTCTGCCGAGCAGGGAGAGCAGGAAACCGCCGTGCGGTCTCCCGCCGACGGTCCAGTCCGCTGGCAGGTCAACGGTGTACGTGCCGTCCCCGAGCGGGCGGACGGCGCTCACGGCCGAAAACGAGCCCGCAACGGTGGAACGTGGGCCAGTCACAACACACTCCTCGCTGGCAGGGTGGTGGAATACCGACCCTACCCCGGATCGATCATGGAATATCGATGTGCGAAAAGGTTGTGCACTCAGGATTTCGTGGCCAGCGCGCGCAGGAAGAAGCCGAGGTTCGCCGGTCGTTCGGCGAGCCTGCGCATGAGGTAGCCGTACCATTGCACGCCGTAAGGGACGTACACCCTGACCTTGCCGCCCTCGACCGCCAGCCGCCGCTGTTCGTCCGGGCGGATGCCGTAGAGCATCTGGAATTCGAAGTTGCCGGGTTTGCGGTCGTACCAGCGGGCGCGTTCGCCGATCACCCGGATCAGCCGGGGATCGTGGGTGGCGAACATCGGATAGCCCTGCCCGCCGAGCAGCACGTTGACGCAGCGCACGTAGGACAGGTCGACCTCGTGCGGGTCGTTGAAGGCGACCGAGTCGGGTTCGGCGTAGGCGCCTTTGCACAGCCGGACGCGGGAGCCGGGGCCGGCCAGGTCGCGGCAGTCGCCTTCGGTGCGGCGCAGATAGGCCTGGAGCACCGCACCGGTCGCGGGGAAGTCGTTGCGCAGTCGCGCGAGAATGCCCAGCGTCGAGTCGGTGGTGGTGTGGTCCTCCATGTCCAGGGTGACCGTGGTGCCCGCTTCGGTCGCGGCCGCAGCGATGGTAGCCGCGTTGTCGAGGGCCAGGTGCTCGTCGAGTTTCTGGCCGAGGGCGGAAAGTTTCACGCTGACCTCGGCGTGCTCGGCCAAGCCGCGCTGCGCGAGCAGGGTGAGCAGGTTCAGGTAGGCCTGCACGGTGGTCTCGGCGGCCTCGGTGTCGGTGGTGTCCTCGCCGAGGTAGTCCAGGGTGACGTTGAGGTTCGCGCCGACCAGTTGCTCGGTCACGGCCACCGCGTCGCCGGTGGTCTCGCCCGCGACGAACCGGTTGACGACATCGCGGGACAGTGGAGCGGTGGCCACCAGGTTTCGGATCGTGTCGTTGCCCGCGGCGGCCAGGATCAGCGAACGGAGTGGGTTCACAGCGCGCACTCTACGACCTCGTCACCGGGCCAGGTGCAGGCGCGCGAACAGCAGCGCTTCGGCCAGATCACGGACCCGGGTGGCCAGTCCCTTCGCGCGCCTGGTGCTGATCTCGACGACGACCTGACCGTCGAAACCGTTGGCGGCCAACGATTCGCACAGCGCTGCGCAGGGTTGATCGCCGCGGCCGGGGACGAGGTGTTCGTCGCGGGGTTCGCCGGTGCCGTCGGCCAGGTGGATGTGCCGCAGGCCCTCGCCCATCCGCGCGGCGAGGTCGAGCGCGTCGACGTGCGCGGCGGAGGTGTGCGAGAGGTCCAGGGTGTAGTTGCGGTGACCGGCGTCGGTCGGGTCGATGGACGGGCTGAAGCCGGAGACCGCACTGGATTTCGCGCCGAACAGCCGCACCGGGAACATGTTCTCGACCGCGATCCTGATGCCGCTGGTGTCCTCCAGTTCGGCGACGAGGTCGGCGAAGCCGTCGGCGTAGCGGCGCTGCCAGCGAAACGGCGGGTGGACGACGACGGTGCCCGCGCCGAGCACGGTCGCGGCCTCGACCGAGCGGCGTAGCCGCTGCGTGGGGTCGGCGGACCAGACCCGCTGGGTGATCAGCAGGCACGGCGCGTGCACGGACAGCACCGGCATGCGGTAGCGGGCGGAGAGCTTGCGCAGCGCGGCCACGTCCTGGCTGACCGGATCGGCCCACACCATGACCTCGACGCCGTCGTAGCCGGTGTCCGCGGCGAGTTCGAACGCGGACGGCGCGGTCTGCGGCCATACCGACGCGGTGGACAGACCGACCGGGATCGGGCGCAGAGGATCCGCAGCGTTGCGGCCCTCAGTTTTCAGCGCCGCACCAGCAGTAACGCGGCGGGGGACACGGTGACCACGAGCCCGGCCAGGATGGCCAGCACCGTGGTTTGCAGGTCCTCGGCCTTGCGCCACTTGCGCACCACCAGGATCAGCCCGATCACCACGACGACCGCGGCGATGATCGCGGCGATCGGCATCAGGCCCCACAGCCAGCTGAACCCGAGCCAGACCGCGGCACCGGCGATCGCGCCCACGCCGACCTGCGCGGCGGTGACCAGCCACTCCCGGCCGGTGGACACCGGCACGTCGTCCAGGTCGTCCGAGCCTTCCGGCAGGTCGTCACGCCGGTCGCGGGGGTCGTGCTCGTAGGGCTCGTCGTAGGAGTCGAGGTCGGCGGCGGCGCCGCGCGGCGCGAACTCCTCCTGCGGGTAGTCGCTGTCCCTCGGGTAGCCGTCGTGCTCGAAGTCCTGGTCCGGGTAGCCGTCGTCACCGGCCAGCTGGCTCGGGTTGATCAGCTGGGTGCCCTGGTTGCGAGGGCCGGGCGGCGGCTGCGGCGGCCGGGCGTACTGGGTGCGTTCGTCCGGGTAGCCCTGTTCGTCGTTTTCGGCGTACTCGTCCTCGTCGTCGAGGTACGGGGCCGGGTGCGCCTGGGTGGCCTCGACCGGGGGGTCCTCGCGCCGCACCACCGGACGGGCGCGGAATGTGCCGGACTGCTGACCGGGCCGGATCGGCGGCGGGGCCGGGGGCTCGTCCAGCACCGGGGGCAGTTCCTCGGTCATGGCGGCTTCCGGACGCGGCGGGCCGCCGAGCCGGGACTGCACCGGGTTGGCCTGCTGCTGCGCGGCCTGGGCTTGCTGGGCCTGTTGCACCACCTGCTGCAGGGCCTGCGCCGGGGTGCCGTAGCCCTGCTCGGTGAAGTCGTCGTCGTCCGGGTAGTCGTCGACCGGCGGACGGGCCGCGAGCGGCGGGCTGACCCGGCCGGGCGGCGAGACCGGCGGCATGGCGGGCCGGGAGGTCTGCGCGTTCCCCTGCGGCGGGGCCGCCGGGGGCATGGCGTTCCTGCTCGGCGCGGCAGGCGGCATCGCGGGCCG
>DATFHN010000165.1:0-3801 GCA_035248365.1 Pseudonocardiaceae bacterium
CGGCGCGCGGAGGTCGGAAACGGCTCGTGTGGTGCAGGTGGCCGCCACCCATTTCGGTGACCGGATTCCGGTCCTCGGTCACCTCCGAGACGCCATCGCCGACCCGCACAACACGCCAGACCCGGTACTCACGCTGGAATCGTCGGCTGATGTAGAACTCGAGAGTGCGCTCATGCGGGCCCTTTCGGGCCCCTACCTGACCCGTGCTGACCGCTTGCGGAATGCTGTCAAGCGCTATGCTCCAGCCCCATCGAAGAGCGAGAATCAGAAGATGCGCGAGACGGCCGAACGCCCCAGCGAATCCGCCGGCACGACGGAGGGGCGCCCGCCCAGTCTCGGCGAACCCAGCCTGATCGAGCAGCGGGTCACGCCCATCGGCGTGCCGCTGACATCGAGTGCCACCAGCAGGGGACCGGATGATCCGCCACCCATCTGGGGCAACGTTCCGCCGCGCAACCCCAACTTCACCGGGCGTGACGAACTGCTGGAACAGTTGGGTAAACGGCTAAGCGGTGGTACGACCGCGGTTCTTCCGTCCGCGCTGCACGGCCTTGGTGGTATCGGCAAGACCCAGATGGCGGCTGAGTACATCTATCGTCATTTGCAGGACTACGACCTGGTGTGGTGGATCGACGCCGCACACACCACTCAGATCCGCGCCGGCCTCACCGAACTCGCGCGCGCTCTCGGCCTGCAGGGAGCGACGGAGGCCAACCTCGCGGTACCTGCCGTTATTGAGGCGCTGCGGACCGGTCGTTTCTATCGTCGCTGGTTGCTGGTATTCGACGCGGCGGAGAGCCCTGACGCGGTGCTGCCGTTCTTCCCGCGCAACGGTCCAGGGAAGATTCTCATCACCTCCCGCAACTCCGACTGGGCCGGAATCGCTCGTCCGCTGGAGTTGGCGGTGTTCAAGCGCGAGGAAAGCATCGAACTGCTCGGCCGCCGTGGCCCGGAGATCGATGTCGAGGCGGCCAACCAACTCGCCGACAAACTCGGCGACCTGCCGTTGGCCGTCGAGCAAGCGGCGGCCTGGCGCGCAGTGACCGGAATGCCGGTGCAGGAATACCTGCGTTTGTTCGACGAGTCTGTGGCGGAGATCCTTGACACCGCAACGGCTCCGGACGCGGAGGTGTCCGTTGCCGCGGCGTGGAACGTCTCGTTCGACGAGTTGAAGAGTCGCAACCCGGCGGCTCATCAAATTCTCCACATTTGCGCGTTCTTCTCGCCTGAACCGATCTCTCGCGATCTGCTGACAGGCGTCAGCCGGGTGTCGATCTCCCCGGAATTGGACGCCGCGCTGCGGGATCCGATCAAGCTCGCCCGCGCCATCCGCGATATCAACCGCTATGGCCTGGCCAAGATCGACCACGGCAACAACACGCTTCAGCTGCACCGACTGGTCCAGTTGGTGCTGCGTAATCGGGTGATGGCGCCGCAGGTACACGCCCAGATGCTGCACGGCGCCCACCAGTTGCTCGCCGCCCTCGACCCGAACGACCCGGAGTCGAACAGGCACTGGCCACGCTACCGCGAACTGCTGCCACACGCCTATGCCGCGAACGTGCTGAACTGCGACGACAGCTGGCCACGACAGCTCTACATCAACCTGATGCGGTATCTCTTCGAGTACGGCGACCACGAGGAGGCCGCCCGGCTGGGCGAGCGTGCGCGGGAGCATTTCACCAAGACGCTGGGCCCGACCAATCCGCAGACGCTCGACGTGTCCTCCCGGCTCGGTCTCTACCTGTGGGCGGTCGGCCGGTACGAAGAGGCCGCCGACCTCAACCAGCGCACTCTCAAACTGCGCATGGAGGTCTCCAGTGAGGAGAACGAGGAGACCTTCGCCCTGCAACGCAACATCACCATCGACCTCAGGGCCAAGGGTGATTTCGCCGCGGCGACGAAGCTGAGTGCGGAGATCTACCAGAAGTCCAGGCGCATGTTCGGTGACGACGACCCGGAGACGCTCAACGCTGCCTTCCAGCACGGGATCAGTCTCCGGCTCTCCGGCGACTATCAGGCCGCCGCGGAATTGGACCAGGACACCTTCCGGCGCCGGATCGACGTTCTCGGCCGCGACAACCTCCGCACGTTCGATGTCAATGCCGCGTTGAACGTCGACCTGCGCGAGGCCGGACAGTACGGTCAGGCCCGGGTTCAGCAGGAGCGGCTCACCGAGAACTTCCATACCCGCTATGGCGAAGAACCGGTGGACTGGGGGGCGTACACCTTCCTTTTGTCGGTGGCCCGCCGCAAGGACGGCGACCACGCTGGTGCGCTACCCCTGTCCACCCACGCCCTCGGCCGGTTCCGGTCGGTCTATGGCGACGACCACGCCACGACGATGGCCTGTGCGCTGGCTCATTCGATCGACCTGCGCCACGCTGGTGAGCTGGCCACGGCGCGCAAGCTGGGCGAAGAGACCTTCGAGCGGTACCGGAGCAATCTCGGCGAGCACCACCCGCACACCTTGGCCGCCTCGGTCGACCTCGCCGTGACGTTGCGACTCCAGGGTGATGTCTCGGAAGCCCGTGTGCTCGACGAACGCGCCTACGAGCACCTTCGCGCAGGCATCGGCCCAGACCATCCCTATGCGATCGTCGCGACGATCAACCTGGCAAGTGACCTTTCCGCACTCGGTGAGATCGATCGGGCGATGGAGGTCGGCCGGGACGCGCTCGAACGCGGTCGCCAGACGCTTGGCGAGGATCACCCCACCGTACTGGCCGCCGCGTTCAACCTCGGCCTGGACCTCGCCACGAGCGGCCACGCCGACGAGGCCGAGCAGTACCGCGACCCGATTCTGGTCAAATATCGCCGGGTCCTCGGCGAAGCACATCCGGGCACCCGGGCCGCGGACCGCGGCGCTCGGGCCGACTGTGACATCGACCCCATGTTGATGTAGCGGCTAACCGGGGACGAGCTGACCGATCCACGCGGCCAACCGTTCCACATCCGGCGGGTGCGCGACAATGGCGCGCAGCTGCCGATGTGCGGCGCGGACGAGTTCGGGACAGTGCAGCAGCGCCCGGGCTGCCGGGTGTGGGCCTTGCCCGGAAAGGGCCAGGCCAAGACCGGTCAGGGACATCGGGCGGTCTGGGTCGTCGGCCAGCTCCGCGCGATAGCTTCGCACCGCTTCCGCGCACTGACCGCTGACATAGGCAAGGTCGGCTTTGGTGGCGTCAGGGATGGTCAGCCATGCGCGCGGCAGGGGCGAGGCGCGCGTCTCGCCCAGCGTGATGCGGAGCAGGTCGATCCTGGCGTGGGACCAGGATCCGTCCGGGACCGGGGTAGGCGGCAGGTCGGTCGCGAGCGCGGCGAGCGGCGGTCGGGACCGTCCGCCGAGCCAGGCGTGCACCAGTTCGGTCACGGCTGCCGGGGCCGGACGCAGGTGGCGAAGTCGCCAGCCGGCCAGGTGGTCCTGCGCTGCGGCCTCTGCGAGTTCCCGCGCATGGCTCGGAACCGTCTCGTGTTGCCAGGGACCGAGTCGTGCTGCGATGCCTTCGAGAAGGCGATGTCCGGCTTCGGTCAGCGTGGCGTCCGCGCGCAGCGACCGCAGCGTGTGCCAGCTTTGCCTGCGCCAGAAGGCGAACTCGAACGCGGCTCGTTGCGATCGCGGGTCGGCGCGCGCAAGGGCCCGCCAGAAGGCCGCGACCCCGAAAAAGGCGTAGACCCCCTGTAGCGCACCGCTGAACGGTCGCGGATCTTCCCGCCAGGGCACGTAGATCCGCTCCCGGGGGTCGGGCTCATACAGTTCGGTCAGGTGCATCAGGCCACCGAGCACGATGTGCTGGAATTCGT
>DATFHN010000166.1:0-31274 GCA_035248365.1 Pseudonocardiaceae bacterium
ACCGGACGATGATGTCGAACCCGGGACCTTGTTGGTCGCGGCACCCAGCTTGGTGGACTCGAATTTTCGCCGAACCGTGGTCTACATCATCGATCACCGCTCGGAAGGAACGCTCGGCGTCGTGTTGAACCGACCGAGCGAAGTGGCGGTGCACGACGTGCTGCCGGCCTGGGGTCCGCATGTGAGCCGACCGCAGGCCGTCTTCGTTGGCGGGCCGGTCGAGCAGAAGACGGCGTTGTGCCTTGCGGCGTTGCGGACGGGCGAGGACGCGAAGTCGGTCACCGGCGTGATCGGCGTGTGTGGTCCGGTGGCGTTGGTGGACCTCGATTCCGATCCGGACATTCTGGTGCCGAAGGTGCGCGGGCTGCGGGTGTTCGCCGGTTACGCCGGTTGGGAGAGCGAGCAGTTGGCCGGCGAGATCGCCCGGGACGACTGGATCGTGGTGCCCGCGCTGCCCAGCGACGTGCTCAACCCGCCCAAGATCGACCTGTGGGGGGCGGTGCTGCGCCGCCAGGGCATGCCGCAGGCACTGCTGGCCACCCACCCGGGGGACGTGCACCGCAACTGAACACCTAGGACGCGAGTGACTCGTATGCGACGTCGCCGAGGTACTCGAAGTGCCACCACTCGTTGTCGAACGTGCGGTGCAGCCCGTAGTGGTGTCCGTGCTTGTCCAGCCAGCGCGCGCCGCCGTAGGGCCGCAGGTCCATGGCCGTGCCGCGGACGTGGGCGGACTTGTGCGGCGGCAGCACCCAGCGTTGCGCCGCGGCCACCGAGCCGTAGCGGTCGACTGCCGCGTCGAAGAGTCGCTGCTGAGCGCGCTCATTGCGCTTTCCTGAGGTGACTCCGATCAGCTCGCCGTAGGCCCAGAAGGCGTGCGTGCGGGCCTCGATCAGCGCGTCGCGGGTCTCCTCGGTGAGCCCGGCCAGCTTTTCCTTGGGGAAGCGCAGCGACAGCGCCCACTCGCTCGCGGTCTGCCGGGCTCGCCGGGGACCGGAAACCAGGGCGGCGAAGGGCAGCAGGATGCGGGCGAGCATCAGCGTCGCGAGGCGGTAGGCGTGATCGCGAAAGCGTTCCTTGGTCGAATCCGGCCAGGTCGAGCGTTCGATGTCGGCTTCGAGAATGCCCGAGAACGACCCGATCAGGGTCATTTCGCTCAGTGAGACAGGAACTACGGGAATGGGGACAGTGGGTGCCGATTCGAACGCATAGCGTGATCCGTGCAAGGACTGGAGGCGGACCCGTCGACTCGTGTAGTCGCCCGGTCGTGTCGAGGGGTCCGTGGCCGTCATCGGCCGCGTCTACCCTGACCTGCGGCTGTCGCCGCAATAGGTATGGCTCTACGTTTCATGGCATTCCCCCGAATCCCGATCCCCGTGTGTCAGCCGGCGGCGGGCGTCGCACACCCACCACACGCGCAGCCGACACAGCTTGCCGGACTCGTCGGCTTGCCCGCAAGCATCACTTTCGCGGCCCGGTCCCCCATGACCCCGCCGGCAACGGTCAGCACGATCGAGGCGAGCAGGCCGATGCCGGCCGCGACCAGACTGCCCAGCAGGGTCGACAAGCCGAAGGCGGCGACGCCGGAGAAGGCCGCGATCACGCCCGCGACCAGGGTGGGCAGCCCGGCGACCTTGTTGGTCAGCTCGAAACTCTCCCAGTCGGTCAGCGCCGCCTCGGTGCGCACGCCGAGCCGCCCGGCCAGGGTCAGCCGGCCGCGCCAGCCGAGATAGCCGGTGCTGCCGAGCAGGACCGCGATCGCCAGGAACACGACCAGCAGGACGACGCGCAAGGCGAACGGCGCGGCATCGGAGGCGGGGGCGGCCGCGGCGGCGATCTGGACGGAATCCACCTCAGCAGGGTAAGCACCGAGGCCGGACCGCCTGGTCGGGACCCCGCTCCCGGGTCGGAGCGGCCGGGGAAATTCGCTGGTCGGGGTGCGCTATTCTGCGTATATGGGCAAGTCCGACCTGCTCCTTAGCTGGCCGTGCTGACCGATCAACCGGTTGGCACGGCAACCCCTCATGGCTATCTGGCCTGAGGGGTTTCGTCGTGTAAGGGGCCGACAGTCGATATCCGGAGGAGAGCTGGCCATGAGTGAGAACGTGCCGACCCGGCAGGTCGCCGAGGGCGCGGGAACGCCGCAGGCCGGTGAGGCGACCCCGGCATACCGCTACACCGCCCAACTGGCGGGTGCGCTGGAGCGCCGCTGGCAGGAGTACTGGACCGAGCACGGCACGTTCCACGCGCCGAACCCGTCCGGCACGCTGCGCGCGCGCCCGCTGCCCGAGGACAAGCTGTTCATCCAGGACATGTTCCCGTACCCGTCCGGGTCGGGCCTGCACGTCGGGCACCCGCTCGGCTTCATCGCGACCGACGTCTTCGCCCGCTATCACCGGATGGTCGGGCGCAACGTGCTGCACACGATGGGTTTCGACGCGTTCGGCCTGCCCGCCGAGCAGTACGCGGTCGAGACCGGGCAGCACCCGCGCAAGACCACCGAGGACAACATCCACCGCTACCTGAGCCAGATCCGCAGGCTGGGGCTGGGCCACGACGAGCGGCGCCGCATCGCCACCACCGATGTGGAGTACTACCGCTGGACGCAGTGGATCTTCCTGCAGATCTACAACTCCTACTACGACGAGAAGGCGAACAAGGCGCGGCCGATCATCGAGCTGCGCCAGGAGTACGCGCAGGACAAGCGGCGCACCCCGGACGGCCGCAACTGGTGTGAGCTGACCGTCGCCGAGCAGGAAAAGATCATCAACTCGCACCGGCTGGTCTACCTGTCCGAGGCGCCGGTGAACTGGTGCCCGGGCCTGGGCACGGTGCTGGCCAACGAAGAGGTCACCGCGGACGGCCGCAGCGACCGGGGCAATTTCCCGGTGTTCCGCAAGAACCTCAAGCAGTGGATGATGCGGATCACCGCGTACGCGGACCGCCTGGCGGACGACCTGGAACGGCTGGACTGGCCGGAGAAGGTCAAGACCATGCAGCAGAACTGGATCGGCCGATCCCAGGGCGCGCGGGTCAGCTTCGCCATCGGCGAGCACACGGCCGAGGTGTTCACCACCCGGCCGGACACGCTGTTCGGCGCGACCTATCTGGTGCTGGCGCCGGAACATCCGCTGGCCGAGCGGATCGCGCCCGCGCAGTGGCCGGACTCGATCGACGACGAGCGCTGGACCAACGGCGCGGCCACGCCGGCCGAGGCGATCGCCGCCTACCGGCTGGCCTCGTCCATGCGTTCGGAGCTGGATCGCCAGGAGAACAAGGACAAGACCGGGGTGTTCACCGGTGCCTACGCGACCAACCCGGTCAACGGCGCCACGATTCCGGTGTTCCTGGCCGACTACGTGCTGATGGGCTACGGCACCGGCGCGATCATGGCGGTGCCCGGCCAGGACCAGCGCGACTGGGACTTCGCGACCGCGTTCGGCCTGCCGATCATCCGCACCGTGCAACCGACTCCGGACTTCGACGGCGAGGCCTACACCGGGCTGGGCCCGGCCATCAACTCCAGCGTGCCGGGTGGCCTGAGCCTGGACGGACTGGACATCGCCGAGGCCAAGAAGACCATCATCGGCTGGCTGGAGGAGCACGGGCACGGCACCGGCACGGTCCAGTACAAGCTGCGCGACTGGCTGTTCGCGCGGCAGCGCTACTGGGGCGAGCCGTTCCCGATCGTCTACGACGAGGACGGCCTGCCGATCGCGCTGCCCGAGGACCAGCTGCCGATCGAACTGCCCGACGTCGACGACTACAAGCCGCAGACCTTCGACCCGGACGACGCGGACTCGGTCCCGTCTCCGCCGCTGGCCAAGGCCACCGAGTGGATCAACGTCGAGCTGGATCTGGGCGAGGGCAAGAAGACCTACCGCCGCGACGCCAACGTGATGCCGCAGTGGGCCGGTTCGTGCTGGTACCAGCTGCGCTACATCGACCCGGCCGACTCCGACCGGTTCTGCGAGCCGGACAACGAGCAGTACTGGATGGGCCCGCGTCCGGCCGAGCACGGCGCCAATGATCCGGGCGGGCTGGATCTCTACGTCGGCGGGGTCGAGCACGCGGTGCTGCACCTGCTGTACTCGCGGTTCTGGCACAAGGTGCTCTACGACCTGGGCTTCGTCAGCTCGGAGGAGCCCTACCGCAGGCTGTTCAACCAGGGCTACATCCAGGCCTACGCCTACACCGACGCGCGCGGCGTGTACGTGCCTGCCGAAGAGGTCACCGAGGTCGACGGCAAGTACTTCTACAACGGCGAGGAAGTTCGCCGCGAGTACGGGAAGATGGGCAAGAGCCTGCGCAACTCGGTCTCCCCGGACGAGATGGCCGACGCCTACGGCGCCGACACCCTGCGCCTGTACGAGATGTCGATGGGCCCGCTGGACGTGTCCCGGCCGTGGGCGACCAAGGACGTGGTCGGCGCGCAGCGGTTCCTGCAACGGCTGTGGCGCAACGTGATCAACGAGGCCACCGGCGATGTACGGGTGTCCGAGGCCGAACTGACCGAGGACGACCTGCGGCTGCTCAACCGAACCATCGCCGGTGTGCACGAGGATCTGGTGGGGCTGCGGTTCAACACGGCGGCGGCCAAGCTGATCGAGCTGAACAACCACGTCACCAAGGTCTATTCGGCGACCGAGGCGACGCCGAGGAAGCTGGTCGAGCCGCTGGTGCTGATGCTGGCGCCGCTGTGTCCGCATCTGGCCGAGGAGCTGTGGTCGCGACTGTCCCACGAGGAGTCGCTGGCGCACGGGCCGTTCCCGGTGGCCGACGAGAAGTACCTGGTCGACGACACGGTCGAGTACCCGATCCAGGTCAACGGCAAGGTTCGCTCCCGGATCGTGGTCGCGGCATCGGCCGAGCAGGCCGAGATCAGGGCGGCCGCGCTGGCCGACGAGAAGATCGTGGCGCTGACCGGCGGGTCCGAGCCGCGCAAGGTCGTCGTGGTGCCCGGCCGCCTGGTCAACCTGGTGATCTGAGGTTGGTGGCCTGACCGGTTGGGTTCAGCTGGTCAGGCCGACCTCCTCGGCCAGTTCGGCCAGCATCGACTCGAACAGTGGTTCCGGTGCGGAGACCGCGAACGGGAACCGGCCGAACACCTCCAGCGCGACCTGGCCGTAGAGCCGCACCCAGAACCGCAGCATGGTGTAGGCCGCACCCAGCGGAAACACGTGTTCGGGCAGGTCGAGCCCGGCTTCAGCCAGGGTGTCGAACAGGGTCACCCGGAACTGGGCCAGGTCTTCCCGCAACTCGACGGGCACGTCCTCGTCGGCGGGCATGGCCAGCTGGCGGGTGGCCAGCACCCGGCCGGCGACGGTGAGGAAGATCCGGCCGAACGGGTCGTTGAGGTCGTGCGCGGGCGCGCCGCTGCCCGGTGGGCTGGCGAACACCAGGCTGAACTCCTGCGGGTGCCGCAGGGCCCAGGAGCGGAAGCCGCGACAGACCGCGAACACCTGCGCCGGCGTGTCCTGCTCCGGGATCGCCGAGAGGTCGGTGGCCATCTCGGCGGCGAGGTCGGTGCAGATGTCCTGGCACAGCTGCTGGAGCAGGTCTTCCAGCGAGGCGTGGTAGCGGTAGATCGCGGGCGCGGTGATGCCCATCTCCCTGGCGATGGCGCGCAGGGAAACCGCCTCGCGGCCCTGGCTGACCAGCAGCTCACGGGCGACCCGGCGGATCTCCTGCTGGGTGTCGTCGCGGGAGCGCTCCCGGCGTGTGGTCTCGGTCATACCCATCCCGATTGCTTGGTGAACGGTGTTAACCCCCGTACCCTGGTTGGTAAACGGTGTTCACTCGTGACCGTCGGTGCCGGCGCGCCAACGGATACGGACATCGTCCACCACAAACCGGGAAGAGGTCGCGGGGATGTTCGACTGGTGGGGATCGGTGGTCCATCGTCGTCGGTGGGTGGTCGTCGCGCTGGTGCTCGGCGCGACGCTGATCAGCGGAATCTGGGGCGCCGGCCTGTTCGGGCGGCTCAGTCAGGGTGGCTACGACGACCCGAACAGTCAATCCGCTCGGGTTGCGGATCTGGTTTCCGGCCGGCTCGGGCATCCCGCCGGGGATGTCGTCGTGGTCTATACCGCGCAAAGCGGGCGGAAGGTGGACGATCCCGCGATCACCTCCGCCGCCCTCGCCGTGCTGCACGCGCTGCCCGGTGACGCCGTGCGCGGCGAAACGTCCTTTTGGGACACTCGCGCGCCGCGACTCGCCACCGCCGACCGGACCCGGGCCATCGCCAGCATCACCCTCAACGCGAGCGATGCCAACCAGCAGGCCGACGCCTACGCGCGCATCGAGCACAGCCTGGACATTCCCGGCCTGACCAGCCAGGTCGGCGGGACCGTACCGACCAACGTGGCGATCACCCAGGAATCCGGGTCGGACCTGGAACTCGCCGAGGCCATCTCCTTACCGATCACGCTCATCCTGCTGTTGCTGATCTTCGGCAGCGTGGTCGCGGCCGCGCTGCCGGTCATGGTCGGCGGCCTGGCCATCGTCGGCTCGCTCGGCGTGCTGCGTCTCATTTCGCTCGCGGTCGATGTGAACAGCTTCGCGGTCAACGTGGTCTCGCTGCTCGGTCTGGGCCTGGCCATCGACTATGGGCTGTTCACGGTCGGCCGGTTCCGGGAGGAACTCGCCGCGGGTCGTACTACCGCCGACGCGGTCCGCGCGACGGTGGCCACTTCCGGCCGTACCGTCGCTTTCTCGGCGACGTTGCTGGTCATCGCACTGGCCGGGTTGCTGATCTTCCCGCTCGGGTTCCTCCGGTCCATGGCCTACGGCGGCATGTGCGCGGTCGCCATCGCCGCGTTGATCTCGGTCACCCTGCTCCCGGCCGTGCTCGGTCTGCTCGGACACCGCGTCGACAAGCTGGCGCTGCCCTGGCCGCGACGCAGTCCCACCGCGGTCGCGGCCAGTTCTTCGCCGTTCTTGCGCCGGATCGCCGATGCCGTGCTGCGCAGGCCGATCCGGTTCGCCGTGCCGATCGTCGCGATCCTGCTCGCGCTGGCCGCGCCGTTCCTGTCGGTCCGGTTCGGCGCCGCCGACGAGAAGCAGCTGCCGCCGGGCAACCCGACCCGGCAGGTCGCCGAGACGATCAGCACCTACTTCCCGGCCAGCAGCGACAACGGCGCTCAGGTGCTGCTGCGCGGCACTCGGCTGGATTCGGGTGAGATCCAGCGGTTCGCTGAGCGGATCAAGGCGGTGCCGGGTGTCACCGGGGTCAGTCCTGGTGGTGCGAATGGGGATCTGGTGCTGCTCGACGCGACGCTGGCCGGTGACCCGCTCGGTGACACCGCGGAGAACGCGGTCACCGCGATCCGTGCCTTGCCGGTGCCCGCTGGTGATCAGGTGCTGGTCGGCGGGTTCTCGGCGGCAGTGGTGGACAGTACGAACGCGGTGGTCAGCCGGGTGCCGTTGATGATCGGGATCCTGGTCGCGGCCACCCTGGTGCTGATATTCCTGGCCTTCGGCTCGGTCTTGCTGCCGGTCAAGGCGGTGCTGATGAGCGCGCTGAGCCTGTCCGCGACCTTCGGGGTGCTGGTGGCAGTCTTCCAGCTCGGCCACGGCGCCGGGCTGCTCGGCGTCACCCCGGAACCGGTGCAGCCGGGCATGATCGTGCTGATCGGCGCGGTCGTTTTCGGGCTTTCCACCGACTACGAGACGTTCCTGCTCTCCAGAATGGTGGAGGCCCGGGAATCCGGTATGTCCACAACGGACGCGGTGCGGACCGGTCTGCTGCGCACCGGGCGGATGATCTCCTCGGCGGCGTTGCTGCTGATCGTGGTCACCGGCGCGTTCGGCCTGTCCCAGTTGCAGACCATGCGCTTCCTCGGTGTCGGCATGATCGTCGCGCTGGTGCTCGACGCCACCGTGGTGCGGATGCTGCTGGTCCCGGCGATCCTGCGGCTGCTGGGCAACGCGGCCTGGTGGGCACCGGCCGGGCTGCGCCGGCTGCAACGCCGGATCGGTCTGGCCGAGAGTGGGTCAGACCCGGCTCAGCGCGGTGGCGCGGTAGCGCACGACCAGTTGCTGCACGCCGAGGGTGACGGCGAGGTAGAGCAGCAGCGTGCTGGCGCTCAGGCCCTTCGCTGAGCTGTCGATCAGCGCGTCGAGGCCGAAGTGGATGCCGATCGCGACCAGCCACAACACGATGGTCATGGCGTTGCCCTGGCGGAACAGCTGGCCGCCCTCGTGCCACAGCCGCACGGTGTAGGCGCGGATCACGCCGAAGACGGCAGCGACGACGAGGCTGGCGACGGTGAGCAGGATGGCTTGGCTGCCGACCGGGTGGGTCCTGACGAACTCTCCGGCCTCGACCAGGCCGAGGACCGCGATGATGAGGAAGATCAGCGGGCGGCTGTCCTGCCGGACCGAGCGCTTCTGCACCTGCCTGGCCAGCACCAGGATCACGACGGCGACGCCGATGGCGATTTGGGTGATGTTCACGGTTCAACGATGACCTTGTGGCCAAGAAGTCTCTTCAATCCTGGGGTTGAAGCCGGGTTGATTCGATTCTTCCCGCACACTGGAGGCATGGCCGACCACGCTGACATCGTGCTCTACGCGCGCCCTGGCTGCCCGTTCTGCACCATGCTGCGCGCTGACCTGCGCGCGAACAACCTGACCTACACCGAGCGAGACATCTGGCAGGACCCGGACGCCGCCGCGGCCGTCCGCGCCGTCGCAGGCGGCAACGAGACTGTGCCCACCGTGAACATCGGCGAGGTGTGGATGGTCAACCCATCGATCAAGCAGGTGCGCAAGGCTCTGGAAGCCGCCGCCTGAGGTATGGTCTAGACCATGTCGAACACGCGGCTGACAGGGGTCGGAGTGAGTCCGGGCATCGCGTCCGGACCCGTTGTGCTGGTGGCACCGCCACTGCCCGAGCCACCCGAACATCCGGCCCCGGCCGACCCGGCCGCGGAAGCCGCGCGCATCGAGCCGGCCGCCAAACTGGTCGCGGACCGGCTCGAAGCCGCGGCCCAGGTCGCCGACGGCGACGCCGCGGTCATCCTGGAGACCACCGCCGCGATGGCCGCCGACCCGGCCCTGATCGGCCAGGCCGAGGAACTCGTGCGCGGCGGTCTGCCCGCCCCGCGCGCCGTCTACCAGGCCGCCGCCACCTTCGCGGCCGCGCTCGAAGCGGCGGGCGGCTACCTCGCCGAGCGGGTCACCGACATCATCGACATCCGCAACCGGCTGGTCGCCGAACTGCTCGGCCTCACCCGGCCGGGTGTGCCGGAACTCTCCGGTCCGAGCATCCTGGTCGCCAAGGACCTCGCCCCGGCCGACACCGCGGGCCTCGATCCGGCCAAGGTGCTCGCGCTGGTCACCGAAGAAGGTGGCCCGACCAGTCACACCGCGATTCTGGCCAGGGCGCTGGGTATTCCGGCCGTCGTCGCCTGTCGCGGCATCCTCGATCAGGAGCTGATCGGGCTCGTGGTCAATGGCGACACCGGTGAGGTCGAACTGACCGGGACGGTGCGCGTGCAGGCCGCGACCAGCGCGGTCAAGACCGAATGGAACGGCATCGGCAGCACCGCCGACGGCCACCGGGTGAAGGTCCTGGCCAATGTCGGCAGCGCGGCGGACGCCAAGGCCGGTGCGGGCGAAGGGGCGGAAGGCGTCGGTCTGTTCCGGACCGAGTTCTGCTACCTGGCCGCCACCGAGGAGCCGGACGTCGAGGCCCAGCGGAAGGCCTACGCCGAGGTCCTGGCCCCGTTTCACGGGAAACCGGTGATCGTCCGGACGCTCGATGCCGGTGCCGACAAGCCGCTGGCCTTCCTGCACCTCGACCCCGAACCCAACCCGGCTCTGGGCGTGCGCGGCCTGCGGGTCGCCCGGGACCGGGTCGAGCTGATCGACACCCAGCTGGCCGCGATCGCCGGTGCCGCGCAGGACACCGGCGCCGAGGTGAGCGTGATGGCGCCGATGGTGGCCACCGCCGAGGAAGCCGCCTGGTTCGCCGAGCGCGCGCACGCCGCCGGCCTCTCGCGGGCGGGCGTGATGATCGAGGTGCCCGCCGCCGCGCTCTCGGCCAAGGAAGTCTTCGCCCAGGTCGATTTCGTCAGCCTCGGCACCAACGACCTGGCCCAGTACGTGTTCGCCGCCGACCGCCAGGTCGGTGCGGTCGCCGCGCTCAACGACCCGTGGCAGCCCGCGTTGCTGCGGCTGATCGCGCTGGTCACCGAGGCCGCGCGGGCCGCGGGCAAACCGGCCGGGGTCTGCGGCGAGGCCGCCGCCGACCCGCTGCTGGCCTGCGTGCTCACCGGCCTCGGCGTGTCCAGCCTGTCGATGAACGCCCCGGCGATCACCCGGGTCGGCGCCACGCTCGGCGAGGTCACCCTGGACGCCTGCGAGATCGCCGCCCGCGCCGCCCTGGCCACCGCCGATCCGGTCGCGGCCCGTGCGGCGGCGCGAGCCGCGCTCCGCTTGCGCTAGCCGTCGGCGTCGAGGCCGTGCTCGATGGCGTAGCGGGCCAGCTCGACCCGGTTGTGCAGCTGGAGTTTGCGCAGCGTGGACTGCACGTGGCTTTCCACCGTGCGGTGTGAGATCACCAGGCGGTCGGCGATCTGCCGCGCGGTCAGGCCCTTGGCGACCAGGCGCAGCACGTCGGTCTCCCGGTCGGTCAGCTGCGGCGTCTGTTCGTCCTCGGGGCCGCTGACCGACATCCGGCGGTACTCGCCGAGAACCAGTCCGGCCAGGCCCGCGGTGAACACCGCGTCGCCCGCTGCCGTGCGACGCACCGCGTCGACCAGTTCTTCCACCGACGCCGATTTGACCAGGTAGCCGGACGCGCCCGCCTTCACCGCCTCCAGCACGTCGCTGTGCGCGCCGCTGGCCGAGAGCACCAGCACGCGGGTGGTGGGCAGGTCGCCGGTGATCCGCAGGATCGCGTCCACGCCGGAGCCGGTGCCCAGGTTGAGGTCCATCAGCACGACGTCCGGCCGCACGGTGGTGGCGATGCGCACGGCCGCGTTGGTGTCACCCGCGGTGGCGAGCACGGAGAACCCGCGTTCGCTCAGGTCACGGGCCACGCCGTCGCGCCACAGCGGGTGGTCGTCGACCACCATCACCGAGATCGAACCGTCCTTCACCGGTTCACCGCCCCGAATCTCGTCGCGCCCGCCAGCGCCGGTCATGTCTTCGCCTCCCTGCCTGACCTGCCACGACCCGGCCGGACCCGTGGTATGCGCAGCTCCCATTCCGTGCCGTGCTTCACGTTCGTGGTCAGCTTCGAGGTGCCCCCCAGGTCGTTGATCCGTCCGGTGATCGACTTGGCGACGCCCATCCGGCCCTCGCGCGCCGCCCTCAGCAGCCGCTCCGACGGGATGCCGGGACCGTCGTCGCGCACGCTCAACACGATCTCATCGCCGAGATCCTCCAGCAGAATCCACGCCTTCGCCTGCGGACCGGCATGTTTGTCCACATTGGCCAGTGCCTCGTGCACGGCGCTGGACAGCTCGCTGGCGGTGGCGGCGGGCAGCATCACCTGGGTCGCGGGCACCGACACCTCGACCCGTGCGGTGGTGAGGATCTGCAGGTGCGCGCGCAGATCCACCTCTCCATCCACAGTGGAGTCGGGCGGGGCCGCGGAAACCAGCGAGCGCAGAGCGACCTCTTGTTCGCCGGCGAGCCGGGCCAGTTCGGCCGCTTCGCCGCCGAGTTCCGCGCCGCGCCGCTGCACCCGGGCCAGGACCTGCAGCACGCTGTCATGGATGGAGCGGGCCAGCCGCTCGCGTTCGGCGGTCGCGGCCTCCGAGCGCAGCGCCGACGCCAGCCGGGCGGCCGAACGGCGCGCGGTCCTGGTGGCCAGGCCGATCGCGAAACCGACCGAGATCAGCTCGACCGCGTCCCGGGCCAGGTCGATGTCGACGTAGCCGTGGGTGGCGAAGTTGAACGCGGACAGCACCCCGCCGAAGACCACCCCGCCGATCGGGCCGCCGCCGATCGCGCCCGCCGCCAGCACGCTGGTGACCCAGACCGTGGTCAGTAACGGGGTCGGCGCCTGGCTGGCCAGTTCGGCCGGGGTGAAGATGAACCGGGAGCTGAACATGATCACGCACGCGACGACCAGGTCGGTGATGATCAGCCACTGCCACCGGCTGCTCTCCCGCAGGTAGCAGTAGCAGGTCAGCACGCTCCACGCGCCCAGGATCGCGATCGCGACCCAGCCGAGGGCGGGTCGCGCGTACTGGGTGTCGTAGAGGCCGGTCATGGCGACCGCGAACGCGTAGGTGGCCACCCGCAGCACCACGGCCGCCCGCCACCAGGGGGTGATCGGATCGGCGGGTGCCGCGACGCCCCCCTCCCGATGAACCAATGCCCGCTGCGCCAAGGTCCGCTCCTTTCAGGGGACCATCCTGCCCGGTTCGGCGGGGCTGGTAACTACCGCAGGCGGAATCCCGGAAAAAATCTCACTTCTCCTCCGGTGGGTCGCCGAGTACGGGCTGGTCGGTGAGCGGTACGGCCTCCTTGCGGTGCAGCGCGTGCACCTGCTGCGGGTCCAGGGCCGGGTCGTGCAACAGCGACCGCACCGCCGAGTTGAGCACGGCGAGCAGCGGCACGGCCAGCAGCCCACCCGCGATGCCGCCGACCGCCAGACCGGTCGCGATGGTGAGCACCACGGCCAGCGGGTGCAGCCGCACGGCGCGGCCGAGCAGCCACGGTTGCAGGATGTGGCTCTCCAGCTGCATCACCGCGATCACGATGAGCAGCACGATCAACGCGGCGAGCAGGCCCTTGGCCACCAGCGCGACCAGCACCGCGACCGCGCCCGCGATCACCGCGCCGACGATCGGCACGAACGCGGCCAGGAACACCAGCGCGCCGAGCGGCGCGGCCAGCGGCACCCCGACGATGGCGATGCCGACGCCGATGCCGACCGCGTCCACGATGGCCACCTCGGCGGTCGCCCGCACGTAGGAGACCAGCGAGGAGAAGCCGCGCCGGCCAGCGACGTTGACCCGGTCCCTGATGTTCTCCGGGACCGCGCGGACCACGAACGACCAGATCGCGCCGCCGTCGTGCAGGAAGAAGATGGTGGTGAACAGCGTCAGCAGCATGCCGGCCAGCACTTCGCCGACGGTCGCCGCGGTGGTGAGCGCGCCGGAGGTGAGCGCGTCGGTGTTGGCGCCCAGGCTGCTGACGAACTTGCTCAGCACGCTCTGCAGCTGCTTCTGGCTCAGGTGCAGCGGACCGTTCTCCAGCCAGCTGCTGATCTTGCCGATGCTGTTGTTGACCTGGGTGGCCAGTTCGGGCAGGCCGTTGGAGAACTCGTTGATCACGAAGGTGAGCACGCCACCGACCACGGCGATGCCGCCGACCAGTGCGATCGCGGTGGCCAGGCCGCGCGGCACGTGCCAGCGGTGCAGCCGGTCCACGACCGGGGCGAGCAACGCGGCCAGCAGCAGCGCGATGGCCACCGGGAAGACCACGACGGAGAGGTAACCGGCGATCCAGACGATCACGCCGATCGCGACGATCACGACCAGGAAGCGCCAGCCCAGCGCGGCGCTGACCCGCAGCAGGCGGGGAACGCTCGACGTGACGTCGGCCGGCCTGGCCGATTCCGGATTGCCCACGCCGCCCACCGTATCGGGCGAGCCGGACACAGCTCCGCTGACGCGTGGAGCGACCGTGCGTAACTACGGAACGTGCCCTGTGGAAACACTCTGTGTTCGTCACACGATCAGGGCAAGATGGCGCGCCGGAGATGCGCGGCCCGCCCCGGAACTGACAACCTCTGCGGAGTCGAGAACGGGTAGTCAGTTGCGAACGTCGTTTCGCAGCCACCACATCGACAGTGCACAACCACCGGAAGAACCTGTTGTACGGCCAGGAAGGTATTGCCGATCGTGGGTAGGGCAACCGCAGGAGAGCGCCGCATGCCGCGGCTGCTGTCCCGTGCGCTGCTCGTCCTCGGCGGTGCGACCGCGGCGACCGCCGCGGCCTGGCTGCTCTCCTCCGGTACCGCCTCGGCGGCGGAAATGCCGTCGGTGCCTCAGGTTCCGGGCATCACCGCACCTGTCATGTCCACATCGGACATGGGTGTGTCCACAACGGTCTCGTCGGTCGCCGATGCGGTGACCGAGCCGAGCCAGCACGCGGTCCTGCCGCTGCCCGCCGTCCCCGCGGTGCCTGCCGCCGCTCCGGCCGGTCTTGGTCAGCTGACCACCGGCCTGCGCGACACGGTCGGCCGGCTGGGCGACAAGCTGCCGGTCGACAAGGATCTGCCCACGCAGCTGGTCCAGCACCTCGGCCGCACTCCGGTATCCACCCCGGCGGTCCCCACCGTCGCCGTGCCGGTGCTGCCAACCCCGCGCCACCTCCCCATGCAGCCCGCGCCGTTCGCCGGTCAGCACGCCAAGACCGGTGATGTCGCCGGTCAGGCCGGCGATGCGCACTCCGGTGCGAACGGCGCACCCCGCGCCCCGCACAACCCCGGTAATTCGCCGTTCGGTCCGCTGACCGTGCCCGCCATGCCCGGCGGCAGCGGTAGCGGCAACGGCGGTTTCGCCGGTCCGGCCGGTGTCGGGCTTGCCTCCGGCATCGCCGAGCACCTGTTCCCCGAACTGCACGTCGTCGACGTGCTCGCACCGGCCATCGAGCCGGCTCGCGTGATGCCCGGCAAGCAGCCCGGCGTCACTCCCGACTGATTCCAGCGCGCGGTCGGCGGTAGCGCTTTGCGCACCGCGAATTCCTGAGGAATTCCATGGCCTGCGCGCTTTTTCGCGCACCCGTGATCGCCGCGCCGTCCGCAGTACCGCGCCATCGCGCGCATCCCCACAGGCCCCGAAAGGGAATCCCGCAAGGGAACACGGAAGGAGAACCAATGCAAACCTGGGCTAGGCGCGGTCTTCAAACCGCGCTGGTCACCGGTGGTTTGCTGATGCTCGGTACGGGCATCGCTTCTGCCCACGAGAACGTGAGCCCGGACCGCCCCGCTTCGCCGATCGACGGCGGGGTTTCGGTTCCGGTGCACGTTGGCAACAACGCCCTGGGCACGCCATTCGGCCAGAAGGACCTGCCGGGAGTGGACCGCACGGTCAGCTCCGACGAGGTCACCGACGCGGTCACCGGGGCGCTGCCGCAGAGCGCGCTGCCCTCGGACGGCGTCATCTCGACCGCGGGCAAGCTCCCGGTTGCGCTGAGCAAAGCAGCACCGGCCGTCAGCAAGGCGACCCCCGGACTGGCCAAGGCAGTGCCTTCACTGCCGGCACTGCCGTCCACTCCGAACCTGCCGACCCTCGGCAACCTGCCGACCAGCAACCTGCCGGTCGTCGGCTCGGCCACCTCCGGTCTGACCGGCAAGGTCGGCGACCTCACCAAGAGCGTCCCGGACGCGAGCAGCCTCCCGGCCGCCGTGTCGGGCGAGAGCACCCAGGCCCTCGGCGGTGACCCGCTGCTGGGTAACCGTGGCCGCGTCGAAGTCGTCGCCCCGGTCGACATCTCGGGCAACGCCATCGCGATCGGCGGCCCGGCCGCGGTCGCGGGCAACAACTCGAACCAGAGCATCGACCGGCCCGACCCGGTTGTCACCGGATTCGAGCCCGGTTCGCTGACCAACAACGTGGTCGCGGTCAACTACGCGCTGCCGGTGCAGATCACCAACAACGCGGTCGGCGCGGTCGGCAACGCGACCACCTGGGGCACGGCCAACCAGTCGGCAACGACCGGCGGTGACATCGTCACCAACGGCAGTGGCCGCAGCCTGTCCGGCAACGTGGCCGCGGGCCAGTTCGCCACCCCGGTGCAGATCGCGGGCAACGCGGTCGCCGGGGGCGGCCACGCGGCCAGCCAGTCCACCAACAACACGGCGGGCCACTCCAACGGTTCGATCCTGACCGACGGTTCGCTCGGCGAAGGCTCCGGCAACGTCGCCGCCGCCCCGCTGGCGATCCCGGCCGAAGTCGACGGCAACGCGCTCGCCGGTGGCGGCAACGCGGGCGCCGACTCGACCAACAACATCGACACCACCGCGGGCTCGGTCGACATCGCCAACGCGCCGCGCGGCGCGGGTGCGCTGCTGTCCACCCTGCCGGGCTACATCCAGACCAGCGGCTACAACGGCGTGCTCTCCGGCAACGGTGCCGTGCCCGCCGCGGCCAACCCGGTCGAGGTCGCAGGCAACGCCGGTTCGCTGATCGCCAACACCGGCACCAGCGGCATGACCACGAACGGCCCGGTGGCCGGTGGCTACACCACCACCAACGGCGAGGCCTCCTCGGCGTCCGGCAACCTGGCCGGCGTGCCGGTGGCCGACCCGGTGCACGTGTTCGGCAACGGCGCGGCCGCGGGCGGTACCGCCAACGGCATCCAGGCCAACTCGGAGAACGCGACCGCGGGCGGCATCACCTACGCCAACGGCATCAACGGCGTGATCGCGGGCAACGACGCCAGCGGCCCGGTCGCGGGCAGCACCGACGTGTTCGGTTCGGGCGCGTCGCTCATCGGCAACGCCTCCGGCACCGGCACCAACGACGTCATGGCCACCTCCGGTGGTTACGCCGGAACCAGTGGTTCCGACGCGACCGGCGGCGGCAACATCGTGCAGACCCCGGTCGGCATCCCGGCCGAGGTGTTCGGCGCGGCTGGCAGCGTCGGCGGCAACGTCGGCGGCACCGTTCCGGCCGAGTCGAAGACGATCACCGCCGGTGGCAACTCCAACACCAACGACGACTACGGCGACCTGTCCAGCAACGTGGTGCAGACGCCGACCTCGCTGGCCGCTCAGGTCTTCGGCGACGCCGCAGGCCTTGTCGCCAACGAGACCAGCAGTGCCGACAGCCGCACCAAGGTCACCACCGGTGGCGACGCCACCGGCACCGGCCGCCAGGGCACCGGCTCCGGCAACATCGTCGACGTGCCGACCGCGCTGCCCGCGCAGGTCATGCACAACGCGGCGAACCTGGTCGGCATCGGTTCGGCGATCGGCACCAACACCACCGACATGGGTGCCGGTGGCGACGACCACGCCGACGGCGCGGGCGGTTCGGTGTCCGGCAACGTGGTCAGCGTGCCCAACGCGGGCCCGGGTCAGGTGTTCGGCAACGCCGTCGCCGGCCTGGCCAACGACGCGGCACTGGCCGACAACCAGACCACGGCCTGGGCCGGTGGCGACACCAGCACCGACGGCACCGCCGGTGCCGAGTCCGGCAACGTGGTGACCGCGCAGATCATCCACACCGTGCAGGTCTTCGGCAACGCGGTCGCCGGTGGTGGCAACGCCCTTGGCCACGCCACCAACGAAACCGCCACCGCCTCCGGTGGTGCGGTCGACACGCACGGCGACTTCGGCTCGATCTCCGGCGACATCATCGATGTGCCCGCCACCGCGATCGCGCAGGTGTTCGCCAACGGCGTCGCCGTGGCCAGCAACACCGACTCGCTCGGTGTGAACCAGCTGGAGAGCGTCGCGGGTGGCCCGACCAGCACCACCGGAAACGGCTCGCTGTCCGGTTTGGACGGTGTGGTGCCCCTGGCCGCGGTCGCGCAGATCTACGAGGTTCCGGTGCAGGTGCTCGGCCACGCGCTGGTGGCCGGGGCCAACGACAGCGAGATCGTCAACGGCGGCGAGGCTCCTGCGGTGGACGTGCCGCTGAGCCTGCAGAACGCGCCGACCATGCCGCAGTTCGGTCTGCCTGCCGGCACCGACGCGCTGCTGCCTGCGAACAAGATGCCGAACCTGGCAACGCTGCCGCTGTCCTTCCCGCACCTGGCCGTCCCGCAGTTGCCGGGGCTGTCCAGCCTGCCGCGCGTGCCCGGCCTGCCCGGTCTGCCGACCACGCAGGATCTCCCCGCGCTGCCCGGCGTCCCGGCCGGTCTCGCCTCCGGCCTGACCAACCTGCCTGGTGGTGCCACGGTGCTCAGCCCGCTGCCCACCCTGCCGATGGTGCCGTCGCTGCCGACTGGGCTGCCGGCCGCTCTGCCGGCTGGGCTGCCCACCGGCCTGCCGGGCCTGCCCGGTCTGTCGAGCCTGCCCAGGGTGCCCAGCCTGCCTGGTGTGCCCAGCCTGCCTGGTGTGCCCAGCACGCAGGACATGCCGGCCGGTCTGCCGGCCCTCCCCACGGTGCTCGCCGTGCCGAGTGTCGGTCACCTTCCCGGTCTGCCCGCGCTGCCCGGCCTCGACGTGCCCAACGCGTCGGACCTGTCCAGCCTGCCCGGCGTCAGCAACCTGCCGAGTGTGAGCAACCTGCCGGTGCCCGCCATGCCGAGCCTGCCGCAGGTGCCTGGCACCGCGAACGTGCCCGGCCTCGGCTCGGTGCCCAGCGAGCTGTCCGGCTTCAGCGGTGACCTGCCGCTGAGCGGCGAACTGCCCACCACCCCGAGCACGCAGAGCCTGCCCGAGGTGCCGCTGCCCACCCCGTCGACCCTGCCGTTCACCGGCGGTCTGCCCACCCTCCCGGTGGATGGGCTGCCGATCGGCCAGGGCGCGCCCGCCCTGCCGGTGAGCCTGCCGGACGTGCCGCAGGTCGGCACCCTGCCGACGGTCTCCAGCGACCTGCTGCCCGGTTCCCCGGACCTGCTGCCCAACCAGGTTTCCGCTCCCTCGGAGCAGGACCTGCCGGGCGTCGGTGGCCTGGGTTCCGGTCTGCCGCTGCTGAGCACGGTGTTCTCGGCTCCGCTGCTGGCCACCTCCCTGCCGACCACGGGCGCGCTGCCCAACGTCGGTGCGGACGGCCTGGTGCCGAGCAGCTTGCTGCCGAGCGGTCTGCCCACCAACGGGCTGGCCGACGGTGCGAACCTGCCCAGCCTGAACGAGCTGGACAGTGTCAACCCGACCGCCACGCAGGAACTGCCGACCTTCGGCAACCTGCCGGAGCTGCCGACCTTCCCCGCGGGCCTGACCCTGCCGGGAATGCCGGTGCTGCCCTCGACCCCGCACCTGCCGATGACGCAGAGCTTCGCGGTCACCCCGGGCCTGGGCGGTTCGGATCTGGATCTGCCGAACTTCCAGAACTCGATCCCGAACCCGACCGACATCATGGTCGGCGGCGCGCCGCTGTCCTCGCTCGGTGACGTGGCCTCCTCGCCGCTGGCCGGCGTGCAGACCCCGGGTGAGCTGTCCTCGGTCGACGCTCCCGCGCTGTCCGCGTCGGACTCCGCGACGAGCACGCTGCGGAACCTGACTGGCCAGGGCTTGGACGGCGTCCAGCTGCCCAGCGTCTGATCGGCCGGTTTTTCTCCGATAAAGCGGGGCCCGGGAAGCTACGGCTTCCCGGGCCCCGCTCGTTGTGTGTCAGGGAATTCAGTGCACCAGCCGGGATTCCAGGTGCGTGATCACCGAATGCACGGGATTGTTGCCGTCACTGGTCACCCAGCCGACCCGCGCCTGCGGCGCCAGTCGCTTCCCGTCCAGCCGCACCGGCCGTTCCAGCAGTTCCTGCGCTCGTGCGGCGACGGTTTCGCCGGTGCCATCGGGATGTTCGGCGATCACCAGGAATTCGTCGCCGCCGTAACGGGCCACCGTGTGATCGGCCCGCAGGCCCTGGCGCAGCCGCCCGCCGACAGTGGTCAGCAGGTCGTCGCCGCGCTGGAAACCGAACTCCGCGTTGATCTTCGCCATGCCGCAGACGTCCAGCAGCACAACGGAAACCAGGCCGCCGTGCGTGCGCGCCCGCAGCAGCGCCTGGTCCAGCCGGTCCAGCGCGAGCGTGGCATTGGGCAGCTCGGTGAGCGGATCGAGCAGGCCGTGCGAGCGGCCGATATCGGTGTTCACCGGTTGCAGCAGCACCAGCATCAGGCGCGCGCCGGCCCGGCTGACCGGGTAGTACTTGGCCCACAGCCTGGTCTGCCTGGCGTCGTCGCCGACCCGGATGGCCAGCGCGGTCGCGGCGCCGGTGCGGCCGAGCTGATCGACGAGTTCGGCCGGGCTCGGCAGGCCCGCGCCGTTCTCCGCGCAGGCTCGCCAGTCCGCCGGTCTGATTCCGCCGCGCAACTGCTCCTCGGTCAACCCGAGCAGATCCGCGGCGCGCGCGTTGTGCGCCAGCACCGTGCCGTTCTCGTCATTGAGCAACATGCCGACCGGAAGTTCGGCAACCACCTCGGCCCAGATCGACGTGGGCATGTTCAGCCCTTTCCCCGACAATGTGGCCTGACCATCAGCGCTCGAGAAAGTGTTCTCGGCACCGGCGTCCGATTCAAGCATCGGCGATGACCCGGATTGGTGATCTTTGCCTTTACTTGCCGGGGAAACAGTTCACGAACCGGGTGGCCACGCGCTGATCCCCGGTCAGCCGCACCGCGCGCGAACGCAGCGCGTCGGTCAACGACAGGGACCCGAATACCAACCCGCGCATGGTGGCGACGTTCGTGTCCAGGATCGCGTCGGCGGTACGCGCGGCACCGCGCGCGATGCGGAACTCGCCGTGCTCGATATCGGCATGGAACCGGTCGCCGTCAAGGCACAACTCGACCCGGGCCCGCAATGCCCCGGCCCGCTTACCGTCGAACGCGGTTTTCATGGCCAGCGCCAGCGCGTCCACGCTGAGATCGGCGCGGGCATCGACCGCGTCGAACGGCACCCCGTTGCCCCAGCGGCTCGCCGCGATCAGCAGTTCCTCCAGCTGGTAACCGCGCTGGGTCAGCTCGTAAACCCGGGTACTGGCCGGCGGGCCGAGCCGGTAGTTGCGCACCACGCTGTCGGTTTCCAGCTCGCGCAACCGTGCGGCGAGCACGTTCTGGCTCATGCCGGGCAGACCCCGGCTGAGTTCGGAGAAGCGTTTCGGGCCGTTCAACAGCTCGCGCACGACGAGCAGTGCCCATCGTTCGCCGACCACGTCCAGACCGCGCGCGAGGCCGCATGGATCGCCGTAACTGCGCCGTCCCGCCACACCGGGATTCTAGCTTTCCGCGCGGCGCTGATCAGGCGCGCCAGATCCAGTTCTGCCGCTTGTACAACACCCGGAAACCCAGCCGCAGCAAGTTGTGCAGCGACGTGTTGTGCTCACCGGGCAGCTCGTCACCGGTCTCCGCCACGAACAACCCGCACCCCGCATCGACGGCCGCCCGCATCCGCGCCGCGACCAACGCCGATTGGGCGCCCCGCCGCTGAAACTCCGGCAACGTCACCCCGGCCACGAACTGCCCGACCCGCTGCCCGCCGGCCACGTCCACCACGCTCAGCGTCCCCGAGCCGACCAGCTCCCCGTCGTCGGCGTACGCGCCGAACGCGGTGATCCCCCGCTCCCCGAGCACGTTGCTGACCATCGGCGCCAGGTCCTCCGGCATGCCGAACCCGCGCATCAACATCAGCGCCCACGGTTCGCTCGCTTCCACCGGAACCGTCGCGATCCGCAACGTGGACTCGGCGGTGAGCGGTTCGGCCTCGCGCCCCAGCTTGTGCCAGAAACTCCCGCCGGTCAGCCCGTGCCGGGCACAGATCTCGGTCCAGTCCTCGGGCAGGGCGGCGGGCGTGATCTGCAGGACCGCGCTCTTGTTGCCGTTGTCCCGGTAGAAATCGAGGACCTCGCCGATGACCGCGTCGGTGATCGGCGCGTCCAGGCCGAGGCAGAACACCTTGCTCCAGTACTGCGACGGGTCGTCCCGTACCGCGAGCACGACACCGCCTGCGATCTCGGTCGCCGCGATCCCCAGCCGCCGCACCGTCTCGGGCGCGGCCCACGATTCCAGCGCCAACATGGTCGCGGCCTCGGACCGCTCCGCGGCCACCGTCAACGCATCGATCGTCATGACTCCACAATGGAGCGGGTGGCGGCGCCACGCCAGCACCGCAGCGCATGGCACTGACCAGTGACAGAGCAGGCGCCTAGGCTAAACAGCCCGTGCACCGCTGCGCGCGCACAACTGCAACAGCAGGGGCGGCAGCCGCCACTCGGCCAGCTCCGCCTCGGTCGGCGGGGTTTCGTCGGCGAAGATCGACACCCCGCCCGGCGTGCGTGCTTGGCCACGAACGCCTCGAAGATGTGCCGGTTGGCATCCGTCAGCGCGAGCAGCGGACCGTAGAAGTCGCGCGACCCTACGACTGGGCGAGATCGCTGAAGCGGCTGTAGTGCAACTGGTGCGCGACCGTGATCGTGGTGATCGGGCCGGCTCGGTGCTTGGCCAGAATCAGGTCGGCCTCGCCGGCACGCGGGTCGTCGCGCTCCCACGCGTCCGGCCGGTGGATCAGGATCACCATGTCGGCGTCCTGCTCCAGGGAACCGGACTCACGCAGGTCGGACAGCATCGGCCGCTTGTCGGTGCGCTGTTCCGGGCCACGGTTGAGCTGACTGATCGCGATCACCGGCACCTCGAGTTCCTTGGCCAGCAGCTTGAGCTGCCGGGAGAACTCGGAGACTTCCTGCTGCCGCGACTCCACCCGTTTGCCGGAGGTCATCAGCTGGAGGTAGTCGACCACGATCAGCTTCAGGTCGTGCCGCTGCTTGATCCGCCGTGCCTTCGCCCGGATCTCCATCATGGTCATGTTCGGCGAGTCGTCCACGAACAGCGGCGCCTCGCTGATCTCGCTCATCCGCCGTGCCAGCCGCGTCCAGTCGTCGTCGGTCATCCGCCCACCGCGCATGTCGGCCAGCCGGATCTTCGCCTCGGCCGAGAGCATGCGCATGACGATCTCGGTCTTGCTCATTTCCAGCGAGAAAATCACGCTGGTCATCGAGTGCTTCACCGAGCACGACCGCACGAAGTCCAGGCCGAGCGTGGAGTTGTGGGTCGGCACCATCGCCCGGCTCGCCAGATAGAGGTGCGCGTCGTTGTCGACCTGGACACACCGCACCGGCACGCTCGGGATCGGCCGCACCGCGACGACGAACCGCGACCCGGTCCGCGACAGATCCAGCCCGCCTCGGCGTTCCTTGTGCAGCAAGCGCTTGCGCTCCAGCCGGAACACCGTGTCCTCGGTGCCGAAGGTGAGGGTGTACGCAGGGCGGGACTCGGCGCTGGCGCTCAGCTCGCAGTGATAGCCGAGCGACACCACCAGTTCCCGAACGTCCTCGGCGAGCCTGCGGTTGGTGAGGCGGAGCCGCACGCTCCCGCCCGCCGTCACGGTGCCCTCGGTGTCCAGCAACCCAGCCAGGAGCGCGCGCCGCTGGTCCTCCGACGCCCGCAGATACACCGGCGGGATGAGCTTGTTTCCGAGCAGGCCCAGGTCGCGTACGACGTCCAGGTCGCCGCCGTCTTCCTCGATGTACCAGCTGATTTCCGGGTCGGCACAGCGAACATCGCCCAGCCAGGCGCCGAGGGTGTACGGCGGCAGCGGCAGCCGGGTATCGGGCAACCGCAGTGGTTCGGCATTGGTCACCGCGTGGTTCGCGCAGTGCAGAGTCGCCGCGATCTCGGCCGTGGTGTGCACCGCGGAACGTCGCGACGCGCTGGTTTCGGTGAGCCACTGATGTTCGGCGTCGGCCACCAGCACGGTGCCGTCCGAGAACTCCACCTCATAACAGGGGCGGCCATACATGACCTCGGTCGCGGCAACCACCCGCGTCGGCACACCATCGGCGCCGATCAGCTCGTCCCCGACCTGGACCTCGCCCATGGTGGTCCAGCCGAGTGGCGTCGGCAGTGGTGTGTCGAGCGCGAGCGCCTTGCCCACACCGGGCCGGGCCGCGACGATGACCATCTGGCCGGGGTGCAGGCCGTTGGTGACCTCGTCGAGGTCGACGAAGCCGGTCGGCACGCCGAGCGAGGAGCCGCCGCGCGAGGCGATGGCGTCGATCTCGTCCATGGTCGGCTGCAGCAGTTCTTCCAGCGAGGTGTAGTCCTCGCTGGTGCGCCGCTCGGTCACCTCGTAGATGGCGGCCTGTGCGCGGTCGACGACCTGGTCGATCTCGTCGCCTTCGGCGCCGTTGTAGCCGAGCTGCACGATCCGGGTGCCCGCTTCGACCAGCCTGCGCAGGATCGCTTTCTCCGCGACGATTTCCGCGTAGTAGCCCGCGTTGGCCGCGGTCGGCACGGTCGCGATCAGCGTGTGCAGGTAGGGAGCGCCACCGACGCGGCCGAGTTCGCCCCGGCGTTCGAGTTCGGCGGAAACGGTGACCGGGTCGGCCGGTTCGCCCCGGCCGTACAGGTCGAGGATGCAGTCGTAGACGGCCTGGTGCGCGGGACGATAGAAGTCGCCGGGGCCGAGGACCTCGATCACGTCGGCGATCGCGTCCTTGCTCAGCATCATGCCGCCGAGCACGCTCTGTTCCGCGGCGAGGTCCTGCGGTGGTTGCTTGTCGAACCCACCGGCCGAGGGGATCCGGTCGTCCGTCAGCGCCACCGCACAGCTTCCCTTCGCTCAGGTGTTCGAATCATACGACCGCCGGGCGACAAAATCAGCCAGGCCGCCAGGCGACGCTAGGCCACCCACATGGCCCAGACAAACGCTCCTGTGGACGCGTCTGTGGACAGCTTGGGGACAGCCTTCACCACCCTGACCACAGGCGCGAATCATGCTGGGGACAACCTGGGGACAACTCGCCGTTGCCCTGGTGAACCCGCAGGTCGAGGCCTGTGTACCGGGTGTGGAGAAATTCCCGCGAAACTGCCTCGGCGTGTCGGGCGAAAGCGCGTCTCCCGGCGTGTCGCGACGGGCCGGACGCGTGAGTTACCCACAGCGGTGGGGGTGCGCGGCGCGATGGCCGCGTTACGACGAACGAGCGACGGCGCCGACCATCCGGGTGACTCCCTTCAGTGGCCGGCGCCGTGCTCGTTATGTCGTTCAGTCGGTCGCGGTGACCTCGAGGTTGAAGGCCACGGACACGTCGGGGTGCAGCCGGACGTTGACCGAGTGCTTGCCGAGGGTCTTGATGTGACCCTTCAGTTCGACGGTGCGCTTGTCCAGGTTCGGACCGCCCGCGGCCTTGACCGCGGCGACGATGTCACCGGTGGTGACCGAACCGAAGAGCTTGCCACTGCCACCGGCGGCCTTGGCGGGCAGCCGGACGTTGCCCAGGCCCTCGATGGTGGCCTTGAGTTCCTTGGCGTGGTCGAGGTCGCGGACCCGGCGGCCCTCCTGGGCGCGGCGGATCGTGGCGACCTGCTTCTCGGCGCCGCGGGTGGCCGCGATGGCCAGGCCGCGGGGCAGCAGGAAGTTGCGGCCGTAGCCGTCCTTGACCTCGACAATGTCGCCCGGACCGCCGAGGCCGCTCACGTCAGCGGTGAGAATCAGCTTCATGGTGTTCTGGCTCCTGCGATCAGCGGGCGGTCGAGGTGTACGGCAGCAGCGCCATCTCGCGCGCGTTCTTCACGGCGATCGCGACGTCGCGCTGGTGCTGGCTGCAGTTGCCGGTCACCCGGCGGGCGCGGATCTTGCCCCGGTCGGAGATGTACTTGCGGAGCAGACCGGTGTCCTTGTAGTCGATGAGGTTCGCGCTCTTGTCCTTGCAGAAGACGCAGACCTTCTTCTTGGGCTTACGAACAGGTGGCTTTGCCACGGTGAGAACTCCTGTGTTTCAACGCTGGAAAGGAAAGACTGGACGTAGCGAGGAGCTGCCGGTCAGAACGGCGGTTCCTCGGCGAAGCCGCCGCCGCCGCTGGACGAAGCAGCGGGCGCGGAGCCCCACGGGTCGTCAGCGGGTGCACTGCCACCTCCGCCGAAGCCACCGCCGCCACCACCGGAACCCCGGGAGGCTTTGTTGACCTTGGCGGTCGCGTAGCGCAGGGACGGGCCGACCTCGTCGACTTCCATCTCGATGACGGTGCGCTTCTCGCCTTCCTTCGTGTCGAAGGAACGCTGGCGCAACCGGCCCTGCACGATGACGCGCATGCCCCGGGTCAGCGACTCGGCCACGTTCTCCGCGGCCTGACGCCAGATCGAGCAGCGGAGGAACAGCGCTTCGCCGTCCTTCCACTCACCGCTCGCCCGGTCAAAGGTGCGTGGGGTCGATGCGACCGTGAAGCTGGCCACCGCGGCACCCGCCTGCGTGAAGCGCAGTTCCGGATCGGCGGTCAGGTTCCCGACCACCGTGATTGTCGTTTCACCAGCCATGTCGCTCGACCTCCGTGCTCAGTTCAGGCCTTGGCCTTGGCGGCATCGCGGGCCTTGGCGGGCTCGCGTCGCAGGACCTTGGTTCGCAGGACGGTCTCGTTCAGGCCCAGCTGGCGGTCCAGTTCCTTGACCGCGTCCGGCTCCGAGTTCACGTCGACGAGGGCGTAGATGCCCTCGGAGTGCTTGAGGATCTCGTAGGCGAGCCGGCGCTTACCCCACACGTCGACCTTTTCCACACTTCCACCGGAAGTACGGATGACGTTGAGGAAGGTCTCCAGCGACGGCGACACAGTGCGCTCGTCGAGACTGGGGTCGAGGATGATCATTACCTCGTAGTGACGCATTGAGACCACTCACCTCCTATGGACTGGTGCGGCCACGGACGTTCCGTGGCAGGAGGGCCGTTGCGTCAGCAACCCGGCAATGCTATCAGCAGCGCGAACGCGGTCCGTGACGGGCGGGGTCTACAGCGCCTTGACCTTGCGGAGCACCCAGGTGCGGACCAGACCGGCGGTCGCGGCGGACAGGGCCAGCACGGCCAGCAGCATGGGCAGGCCGATGCCGTTGCCGCCGGGCAGCGACATCGAACCGAGCGCCTGCGCCTCGCCCGCAGTCTGGATGCCGTCCGGCACGCCGCTGCCGTTGTTCAGCACGCCGTAACCGGGCGAGTACCCGGGGACGTCGCCGCCGTAGCGCACGCCGGGCGAGGGCGCGAACAGGCCGGCGCTGGCGAACGGGATGCCCGAGTAGCGAGCCAGCGGCGACTCGGCCAGCCCGTTGTCGAGCAGTTGCACCGCGCCGAAGGCCGGGTTGCCCATCAGGGAGCCGTCGCCGAGGCCGGGGAAGCTGGTCACCGGCTCGTTGCTGCTCATGCCCGCGCCCGGATCGCCGCTCTGCGTGCCGCCCGCACCGTTCGGGTTGCCGGGGTTCTGGCTGCCGCCGGGGCCGTTCGGGTTGCCCGGCGAGGTGGACTTCGCGGGGAGGCCGAGGCTCTGACCGGCCTGCGCGCCCAGGTTGGACAGCGTCTGGGTGCCGTCCTGCACCGGCGCGGCCGCCGCGTTCACGCCCTGCACGGTGACGCCGCAGCCCTTGGTCAAGGTGGACTGCACGTCGCTGACCACCGTTCCCAGGATCGGGCCGAGCAGCGGGATCGGCTTGATCGCGGCCACCACCGCGTTGGCCACCTGGCCGCCGGTGATGTAGCCGGTACCGGTCGGGATGGCGCCGATCGGGATGGGCGGCAGCGCGTCGAAGGCGGACTGGAACGCCGAGCCGAGCAGGCCCAGGGAGACCGCGTTCACGATGTTGACCAGCGGCTGCACCACGGCGCCGGGGCTCAGCTCGACCGGGGTGCCCGGCGCGCCCTGAACGGTGGTCGCGCAGCTGCCGATGACGATCGGGGTCGCCGCCTCCGCCGGGCTCGCGGCGAACAGGCCGGTAGCCGCCACCGCGACAGCGAGTGTCGACGCGGCGACGAAACGAGTCCACCGTGCGTGCATGCCTTGGTCCCTCCGGTGGCTACCGGCCGGTAGTGTCATGATGTGCAACGACCGTATCCCGCGTCGGTGACGGTGGATACCCGGATCGGGGCAGAAGAATCACCCTCATCAGGGATTTTCGCGCGATTGTCAGCCGAACGTCGTAGTCATCGGCCCCACTCGGACACGGGCGCGCTGCCCACTACCCTCTGAAGAATGCGCATCGGAGCCCACGTCCGCGACGATGACCCGCTCGGCGCGGCGGCGCAGCGGGAAGCCGAGGTCGTGCAGTTCTTCCTGGCCGACCCGCAGGACTGGAAGTCGCCCAAGCCGCATCCGCAGGCTGACGCCCTGCGCGAGAGCGGCCTGACCCTCGTCATCCATTCGCCGTACGTGCTCAACGTCGCCTCCACGAACAACCGGATCCGGATCCCGAGCCGCAAGCTCGTGGTCGAACACGCCAAGGGCGCGGCCGCGCTCGGCGCGATCGGGCTGGTCGTGCACGGCGGCCATCTCACCAAGGGCGAGGATCCGCAGGTCGGCTTCACAAACTGGCGCAAACTGTTCGAGCGCCAGGCCGACGCAGGCGGGTTCGCGGTGCCGATCCTGATCGAGAACACCGCGGGCGGCGACAACGCCATGGCGCGCGACTGGGACACCCTGGCCCGGTTGTGGGACGCGGTCGGCGACCTCGGCGCCGGGTTCTGCCTGGACACCTGCCACGCCTTCGCCGCGGGCGAGGACCTCGTCGACATCGTGGACCGGACCAAGGCCATCACCGGCCGGATCGACCTGGTCCACCTGAACAACTCGCGGGACGAGTTCGGTTCGACCCGCGACCGGCACGCCAACATCGCCAAGGGCACCATCGAACCGGAGGCGCTGGCCGCGGTGGTGGCCGGCGCGGACGCGCCGGTCGTGGTGGAGACACCGGCGGAGGGACAGGCCGAGGACATCCGGTACCTGCGGTCGGTGCTGGAGCGGTGACCAGCGTGCGCGCCGACGGTCAGCCGCAGGGCTCGCCATCGACCGACGAGAGCACCCATTTGTCATCTCAACCCGAAACCGCGGCGAAAACCGGCAAGCGCGGCCGCGATCTCGGCGTGTTCGCGCTGGTCGCCGTCGTGTTGTTGTGCGGCCTCACGCTGGTCTTCGGTTTCCTGAACAAGGACCGCTGCACCGGCCCGGTCTACGACTCGCTCGGCCGCACCGAGAACTTCCTCAAGCGCGCGTACCAGGACGCCTGCTACTCCGACGTGCAGTACCTGTGGGTCGGCCGCGATATCGACAAGCACGTCTTCCCCTACGTCGACGGCGGCATCACCAAGGACGGCCAGCTCACCGGCGGATCCGTCGAGTACCCGGTGCTCACCGGCGTGCTGATGTGGCTGGGCGCCTACTTCGCCCACAACGACCACGAGTTCCTGGTCTACTCCGCGCTGCTGCTCGCCCCGTTCGCGCTGTTCGCGGCCTGGGCGCTGGGCCGGCTGGCCCGCTGGCGCGCGCTGATCTGGGCCCTCGGCCCGCCGCTGGTCCTCTACGCCTTCCACAACTGGGACCTGGCCGCGGCCGCCTGCGCGGTCGGCGCCGTGTACGTGCTGCACCGCGGCTGGGGCCGGGCCGGCCGAGACCGGCCACTGATCCAGCGCGCCACGTTCGCGTCGGTGTTACTCGGGCTCGGCTTCGCCTTCAAGCTCTACCCGGCGATCTTCGTGCTCCCGCTGATGTTCTACGTGCTGACCGGCGGCTACCGCGGCAGCGAACTGCCCGAGGGCAAGCGCCGCGACGTGGCCGGGATGATCCGGGTCGCGCTCGCCGCGATCATCGCCGCGCTCGTGGTGAACCTGCCGTTCATGCTGGCCGGGTTCCGCGGCTGGAAGGCCTCGTTCACCTTCCAGGAAATGCGCCAGGTCGACATCACCACCAACTCGTTCTGGTTCTGGGCGTTCCGGCCCGAGTCCGACCCATCCGACCTGAAGTTCCAGAACCTGGTCAGCGTGCTGTCCCCGTTGACCATCGCGCTGGCGTTCGCGCTGGCCTGCGTGCTGGGCGCGTTGCGCTACCGCAAGGAAGGCACCTACCCGTGGATGGCGGTGTCCGCGGCGATGCTGTGCGGATTCCTGCTGTTCCACAAGGTGCACTCGCCGCAGTACACACTCTGGCTGGTGCCGATGTTCGTGCTGATGCGGGTGCGCTGGACCTGGGTGCTCGCCTACGGCATCGCCGACATCGCGCTGGGCGTGGGCATCTTCCGCTACTTCTACTCGATCGAATACCTGCACACCTACGGCATCTACGGCGGTTTCGCCGAGCAGGCCACCACCATCGGCATCTGGGCTCAGGCCGCGCTGCTGCTGTGCCTGTTCTTCGTGTTCGTCAGATCCCGCTCCACTGTGGACGAATTCGACGAACGGGCGGAACTCAGCCGGCCACCGCGTACCGGCGGGCCCGCCCCAGCGTGAACACGTCCGGCGCGTCTTCGAGGAAGCCGCCGCACGGGTCGTCGTCCCCGGACCGGCGCACCGGATCCTTCGCCGGCCTGTAGATGTCGCGCACCACGCAGGCGCACAACCCGAGCACGGCGAGGTCGCGGATGATCACCATGCCCAGGAACCAGCCCTGCGGCAGACCGCGATCGGGCATGTGCTGGGAGGCCAGCGTGCCCTCCAGGTAGTAGGCCATCCTCGGGAACCAGACCAGCGCGTCCAGCACCATCCAGGTGATCACCGCGCGCCAGCGCGGCACCGCCAGCACCGCGAGCGGCACCAGCCACAGCGAGTACTGCGGACTCCACACCTTGTTGGTGATCAGGAACGCCGCGATCAGCAGGAAGCACAACTGGGCCAGGCGGGGACGGCGCGGCGCGGCCAGCGCCAGCCAGGCGATACCCGCGCAGCAGGCCAGGAACAGCACCAGCGTGACCGTGTTGAGCACCGACGGCGCGGTGTTCGCGGGCAGGTTCGGATCGAACCCCGGCCAGCCGGTGAAGTAGGAGATCACGTTGTAGACCGTGTCCGGGTCGGCGCCGCGAGTGGTGTTGAGCCGGAAGAACTCCCACCAGCCCGACGGGTAGAGCACCGCGAACGGCGCGTTCACCGCCACCCAGGTGATGATCGTGGCCAGCGTCGCCCGGCCGCCCTCGCGCAGTTTGCCGCTACGCAGGCACAACAACAGGATCGGTAGCAACAGGAACGCCGGATACAGCTTCGCCGCGGCACCGAGCCCGAGCATCACCCCGGCCAGCACCGGCCGTTTTCGAGCCCACGCGAGCAGGCCGACCGCGGCGAAGGCGGTGGCGATCGCGTCGAAGTTGGTGAAGGCCTGCACAATCACCAGCGGGGATGCGGCCACCAGCACCGCGTCCCACGGCCGCCGCCGCGCCGTTCGCGTCACCGCCCAGACCGTGACCAGCCAGAACAAGCCAAGGAACAGCGCGCTGAAGTCGAAATAGACGATCACCGTCAACGCGGTCGGCAGGAACCCGGTGGTACTGGCCAACTGCACCCAGGCCTGTGCCAGCTTCGCGTTGACCCACTGGAACACCCCGGTCAGCACCGGGTACTCCATGTACCGGACCTGCGCCTGCGCCGTGCCCGGGTTGTCGATCCAGGACGTCTTGTACGGGAACATGCTCGGCTGGTCGAGCCGCTCCGCGGTGTAGAGCGGCACGATGTCGGAATAGCAGAACGACACGTACTGCCGGTCGGCCTGCCAGTTCAGCTGCATCTGCCCGGTCGTGTCGCGGTACTCCTGGATGCACGGCGACTTGTCCAGCCAGGAGAACATCAGCGTCACGCAGGCCAGCACCAGCACCACCCGCAGCGGCGACCAGTACCAGTGCCTGCCGATAG
>DATFHN010000167.1:0-59337 GCA_035248365.1 Pseudonocardiaceae bacterium
AGCCTCGCCTACACCGGATTCGGCAACGCCTGGCTGATCTGGGCCGGCCTGCTGTTGCTGGTCATCGGCGCCTTCGTGGTGGCGCTGCCTCGCCTGGCCCGGCGTCGCTCCTGAACCCGCCGTCGCGGGGGCGAGTCCCGCCCCCGCGACCGCGATCAGGCCGCGTCCGGTCCGGTGAGCATCTTCAGCGTGGTCACCGTGTAGGACAGCGAACCGCGGAAACCGGCGCCGGTGCGCACGATCGTCAGATCGGCCAGTTCCTCGCCGGGGGCGGCGCAGAAGGTCAGGCTGCTGGTGCCGGTCCAGTTGTCGCCGACCACCGGAGTGTCCAAAACAGACTGCGTCAGCTCGTGCACGTCCGGGTTGTCGTACTGGCCCGCGATCAGGCGCGGGAAGTGCCGCAGGTTCACGATCGGCCTGCCCAGCGCGGGCAGTGACGAGGACGGCGACTGGAGCGTGATCTGGGCTTCGGCCAGCCGGTGCCCGGCCGCCGACAGGCTGGCGCCGAACTGGCCGCCCGCGCCGACGACCGGCGATGCCTGACCGGGCACGGAGAACGCCCGCGTCTGCCGGATGGTGCCCAGCTTCTTCGGGAAGCCCTGGAACCAGCCCCTGGCCAGCGCCGCGTCGTTGTCGACCCAGATGAACGGGCACCACGACACCGGCGTGCCCTGGAACTGGGCGTCCAGCAGCACCAGGAACTCCGAGTACTGGCTGCGCACCGGATCCAGGTATTCCTGGTGCGAGCCGGAGAACTGCCAGTCGATGAACAGCGCGTAGCCGTGCCCCGAGGTGTTCGGGTCCGGCGTCAGTCCGGCGGGCAGCGCGGCCGTGGCGGCGGTCGGCGTCGTCCAGAACTCCACGCCGACCACGTCACCCGCGTAGTGCCAGGGCGGCGCCGGCACGATGTTCGCGATGCCCTTGGCGCTCAGCGGCAGGCTGTAGCCGAGCAGTTCGCCTTCCGGTTCGCCGGCAGGCTGGCTGGTCGCGTCGGCGGCGGCGGCCGGTGCCGCGATGGTGGCCGTGGCGACCGCCGCGATGCCGCCCGCGATCAGGCTGCGTCTGCCGATCTCGCCCCGGCCCGTGCCCTCGTCGGACATCGATTTCTCCTTGTGTGGGTGGGATTTCGCGATACGGCGGAAGCTATCAGCGATCACGGCGACCCCAGCCGAGTCGACGATCGGCTGATAACCCGGGCGCGGAGCGCATCGTCACTGCTCCCGGCCCCGGGCGAGTGCCGGCAGGCCGATCTCGATCAGCGGATTCGGATCGAAACCGGAAGACGCCGCCGATCGGACGCTGATCGAGCATTCGCTTGATCGATATCCCGATCGATGCAGTGACCAGGCGTACACCGCGTTCGACTCGCGATTGCCGGCACGGCGGATACGCTCGAAATCCATTCCCCGGCACCGTAGGCAAAGGAGACGATGTCGTGCTCGCCGACCTGAATACCACGCTCGACGAGGCAGGACTGACCAATGTCCACGTCCGGGAGTTCGTCCGGGAGTGGGCCGAGGTCACCGGGGCCGCGCGGGTCGAGGTGGTCAGCGCCGGGGACGACACCAGGCTGATCGCCGAATCGCTTGCGGCGGGCGAGATCCAGCCGGCCGGCGAGGGCCGCTACTACGCGCGCAGCTACGTCAAGGACACGGCCCGGTCGGAAGAGTGCACGATCGTCGCCACCAGCAACCCCGCCGACAAGGGCGTGTACAACAACTGGCGCCCGGCCTCGGAGATGCGCCCGCTGCTCGAGGAGCGGATGCGCGGCGCATCGGCCGGCAAGACGATGTACGTGGTGCCCTACCTGATGGCGCCGCCCGGATCGCCGCTGGAAACGTTTGCGGCCGGTGTCGAACTGACCGATCACCGCACCGTCGCCCTGCACATGATCCGGATGGCCCGCGTCGGCGTCGGCTACATCAACGAGCTGGCCGATCCCGGTTCGTTCGTGCGCGCCGTGCACGTCACCGGTGACCTGGAAAACCTCGGCCAGGGCACGCCAGAGGACCAGCGCTACTTCGTCACCGTCGCCGACGAGCGCACCATCCTGCACTTCGGGTCCTCCTACGGCGGCAACGCGCTGCTGGGCAAGATCGCGCACGGGCTGCGGCAGGCCGCCTACGACGGCTGGGCCTCGGGCCAGTTCCTCGCCGAGCAGTTCATGTTGCTGGGCATCACCGACAAGCAGACCGGCCGCACCTACCACGTCTGCGGCGGGTTCCCGAGTGCTTCCGGCAAGACCAACCTCGCCATGATGCTGGCGCCCGACGCGCTCGGCGAGCGCTACCACGTCACCTTCTACGGCGACGACATCGCCTGGCTGCGGGTCGATCCCGAGGACGGGAAGATCTACGGCATCAACCCCGAATTCGGCGTGTTCGGCGTGGCCAAGGACACCAACGAGATCACCAACCCGACCGCGCTGTCGGCGATCGCGCCGGGCACCGGCACGCTGTTCACCAACGTCGCCTACCACGAGGCAACCGAAGATGTCTGGTGGGAAGGCAAAACCCCGCAGCCGCCTGCCGACGTGACCGGCTGGCGGGACTGGACCGGCGCGTTGATCAGCGAGCGCTCGGCGGAGGATCGCGACAAGCCGTGGGCCCACCCGAACAGCCGGTTCACCACCACCTTGGCCAACGTGCCCAACGTCGCCTCGGACTTCGAGAACCGGCGCGGTGTCCCGATCGACGCGGTCATCTTCGGTGGCCGCACCCGCGACCGGGAACCGCTGATCCGGGCGATCACCGATCTCGCCGAGGGTGTCTACGATGGACTGACGCTGGGCGCGGAGGCCACGTTCGCGGCCGAAGGAGTCGACGGGCAACTGCGCTATGACCCGATGTCGATGCGCCCGTTCATGTCCTATCCGGAGGGTGCCTACGCCGCCCACTGGCTGAAGATCATCGGCGCGGCGGCCGAGGCGCCGATCTTCGCGCACGTGAACTGGTTCCAGCGTGACCCGGACGACGATCACTTCGTGTGGCCGGGTTACCGGGAGAACCTGCGCGCCCTGCTCTGGTTGCTGCGCCTGAACAACGGCGAAGTCAGCGGTCGCAAGACGCCGGTCGGGATTCTTCCGACTCGGGACGAACTGAACCTGGACGGCCTGACGATTCCCGAAGCGGACCTCGACCGGCTGCTCCGCGTCGACGTGGCCCGCTGGCGGGCCGAGATGGCCCGCCGGGAGGAGCACCTGTCGCAGTTCGCCGACCTGCCCGAGGAGATCTGGCAGGCGCACCGGCGCATCAAAGCCGAACTCGACGCCGAGAATTAAAATACACGCGTTTTCCGTGGAAGCCGGACAACGGTTCCACGGAAAACGCGTTGTTGACTTTAGGTGAACGGCTGGCTCAGTTGTACGGCATTCCACCGGGCGTGCTGCTGGACGTCGAAACCTGAGCGGAGCTTGTCGAGGTCACGGCGGCGGAAGTGGTTGAAACCACGGCGATGCCCGTCACGAGAAGGACGAGCCCGACGACCATCTTGGCGATCCGCATGGATTCCTCCGGACTGATTGCGTTCGGCATCGGATTGTGCGCATGGCGTCACGGCGAGTTAACGGTGGCATTGGCGCGGGCCGTGGCGATGGCCGTAATACGACGACAAAATGAACGAGCCTCTAATTCTGATTGCTGGTCGATCGAGTTCGGGGAAAAGGAAAATGGAGGTGTATTCGCGGCAGCGCTGAGTGAACAGGCGGGTTACACGAACGGAGTAACGTCACGACTCCGTTGCTCGTTGTTCACCTCACGTTGGCCGATTATTATCGGTGCATGTCGGCGGTCCGCCCCAGCCTGCCCGGCCGCGACCGCGAGTTCACCCGGTTGACGGCCGCGTTGGCCGACGCGGTGGCGGGCACCGGGTCCGCGGTGGTCGTCGAGGGCGAACCGGGCATCGGCAAGACTGCATTGGCCCGTGCGCTGTGCGAGGTCGCGCAGGCCCGTGGTTGCCGGGTGCTGCGTGGTGCCGGTGACGAACTCGGGCGTTCGCTGCCGCTGGTCCCGCTGCTCGAAGCGCTGCACGTGACCGAGACGAGCGCCGATCCGGAGCACGCCGCGATCCTGGAGCTGCTCTCGGGCGACCCGACACATTCGGCGCTGTCCTCGGCCGATCTGGTCGCCGCCGCTGGTGAACGCCTGCTCCGGCTGATCGAGCACGAGTGCGCGCAGCGCCCGGCCCTGCTGGTCATCGACGACCTCCAGTGGGCCGACCGGGTCACCATGGCGGTGTGGAGCAGGCTGGCCCGGCTGGCTCCGCGTCTCCCGTTGCTGCTGGTGGCCACCGTCCGGCTCGGGGCTCCGCGCGACGAGCTGGCGGTGCTGCCGGTCGCGGCGACGCGGCTGCGGCTGGGCCCGCTGGACCGCACCGCGGTGAGCACGATCATCGCGACGCTGGTGAACGGGACTCCCGCGCCCCGGCTGCTGGCGCTGGCCGACGACGCAGGCGGCAACCCGCTCTACCTCACCGAACTGCTCGACGCGTTGCGGCGCGACAACGCGTTGCGGGTCACCGACGGCGGCGCCGTCGAGACCAGCGCGCGCGACGCGCCCGCGTCGCTGTCCGCCGCGATCGCCGCCCGCCTCGATTTCCTGGGCGGCCCGGCCAGGACCGTGCTGCGCGCGGCGGCGCTGCTCGGCGTGCGCTTCTCCGTCGTCGACCTCGGCGTGGTGCTGCACCAGCACGTCGCCGAACTCGCGCCGGTACTCGACGCGGCCTGCTCGGCCGGCGTACTCGCCGACGCCGACGGCGACCTGTCCTTCCGGCATCCGCTGGTCCGCTCCGCCCTCTACGAGGAGATCCCTGGCTCGATCCGGGGCGCATGGCACCTTGAGGTGGCCAAGGCGCTGGCCGAGGACGGCGGCGCCGTCGATGACGTCGCGCGCCAGCTGGTCGCGGCATTCGACGGAGCAGGCGGGCTCGGCACCAGCGCGCGGGCCGAAGGCTGGCTGCGGGACTGGCTGGTCGCGCGCGGCATGCTGCTGGTGCACAAGGCGCCCGCTGCCGCGGCCGAGATCCTGCGCCGGGTGGTCGCGGCGGCCGAAGCCGACGGCAGGCACCCCGCGCTGGTCGGCCAGTTCGCCGAGGCGCTGTTCCGGGCCGGAGAGCTGCGCGAGGCCGAGCAGGTCGCCCGGCAGGCGCTGGCCGGCGACGCGATCGCCGATCCGCGCCGGCGCGCCGACCTGCACTGGACCCTGGCCCAATGCCGGGCGACGACCGGGCGCTCGGCCGAGTCGCTGCGCGATCTCGACGCGGCACTGGCCCGGCCGGAAGCGCTCGACGGGCCCGCGCTGGCCCGGCTCCGGGTGCTCGCGGCCCGCGCGCACTGGGACATCGGCGATCTGGACGCCGCGGACGAGCTGGCCGGCGCGGCACTGGCCAGCGCGGGCGAGGACCGTGGCGCGGCAGGCTGGGCGCTGCACGTGCGGGCGATCGTCTCGATGGAGCACGGCCGGATGCGCGAGACCCTGCCACTGCTCGAACGCGCGCTGGAACTGGTCGACGCCAGCCCGACCACCGTCGACCTGCGGCTGTTGCTGCAGATCAACAGCGCGGTGGTGCACGCGGAGCTGGACCAGACCGAACGAGCGGTCGAGATCGCCGAAGCGGCGCGGGAGACCGCCGATCGCAGCGGGCACCTGATCCGCATCGCCCAGTGTCACAGCGCGCTGGGGCAGCTGCTCTACGGGCTCGGCCGCTGGGACGCGGCCGCGCTGGAAGTCAGCAGCCTCACCGACGAGCTGAAAAATCCGATGGTGTCCTGCTGTGACCACGGCATCGCGGCCCTCGTCGCGTTGCACCGGGGCGACCTGCTCACCGCGCGACCGCACCTGGACGCGGCGCGGCCCTACCGCGACCGTCTCGGTGAGCACACGATCGCGACCCTGTCCCTGGCCTGGAGCCTGTGGCACGAGCGGGGCGGTGACCTGACCGAGGCCGCCGACGAGCTGCGTCCCGCGCTGATCGAGGGCCGCAACGCCGAGGATCTGCTCCCGGACCTGGTCCGGCTGGCCGCCGAACTCGGCGACACCGCGACCGCCCGGCTGGCCACCAAGCGGGCCGCCGCACTGGCCGCCGAAGCGAACGTGCCCCATCGCGGTGCCGTGCTCGACTACTGCGCGGGCGTGCGGGACCAGGATCCGCAACGGTTGCTGCGCGCGGCCGGGCTGTGCGGTGCGGCAGGCAGGCCCCTGCTCGGCGCCCGGTCCTTCGAGGCCGCCGCGGTCGCGTTCGCCGAACACGGCGACCGGGAGTCGGCCAAGGCCGCGCTGGCCCGCGCGATCGACCAGTACACGGGGCTCGACGCGGACTGGCAGGTCACCCGGGCGCAGGCCCGGCTACGCGCGTACCGGATCGGGTCCGGTCCCCGGGTGAAGCACGCCAAGGCCAGGACCGGCTGGCCCAGCCTCACGCCGAAAGAGGTCGTCGTCGCCGAATTGATCGTCGAGGGCCTGTCCAACGCCCAGATCGCCGCCCGGCTCTTCCTGTCCCCGCGCACCGTGGCCACGCACGTCTCCCACATCATCGGGAAGCTTCAGGTGCGCACGCGCACGGACATCGCGCGGGAGGTGTGCCGCCGGGCGGCGTCGAGCTGAGCAGCGGCCTCACGGCCGGTCGGCCGCCCCGCCAACCGGATCACGCGGCACCGGAACCTCGCGGATCGCCGCGCGCGACCGGCAGCGCAGCGGCAGCACGTACCACCACAACCCGAACCAGCCGACGACGCAGGCGGTCACCCAGATCCCCGGTAGCAGGCCCATCGTGACATCGGTGACCAGCAGGATCGCCGCGGCCAGGGCCAGGATCAGCAGCATCAGGCCGGAGCAGACCATCCGGTTGGACACCAGCACCAGCTCGCGCTTGAGCCTGCGCCGGAACACCATGCGGTGAAAGGAAACCGGGGCCATCAGCAGGGCGGTCGATGCCGCGCTGAGCGCGAGCGCGACGTAGTACATCGCCTGTTGCCCGGGACTGAAATCGACGAACCGAGGGGTGAAGGCCGCCGCGAACAGGAACGTGAGCAGCAGCTGCACGCCCACCTGCGCGACCCGTACCTCCTGGAGCAGCTCGGCGAAGTTGCGGTCCAGCCGCTGTGTGGACGTTTCGCCTCTGGCCAGGTAGTTCCACCGGTCGCTGTCGGCGTCGAGCATCACGGGTTGTTCGGTCATGGCACCAGCATCGATCGACAACGACCCCGAAACATCGTCACGATGACCGATCTCGTGCGGGCTGCCCGGACCGAGCAGCCCGCACCCGCCTCACCTCAGGTGCCGGGCCAGGAACCGGCTCCCGTCATCCCCTTCGAACTGCGGGACGCCGGTGTGCCCGCCCATGTTGGCGTGCAACGTCTTCTCGTGGGAACCGAAGGCATCGAACAGGTCCAGGGCCAGCTGCCGGTCGTTTCCCTCGTCGTCCCACTGCAACAGGACGTGCAGCGGAATGGTGATCTTCCGGGCCTCGTCGAACATGCGGCGGGGCACGAAACTCCCGGCGAACAGGATCGCGGCCACGATGCGCGGCTCGACCACGGCCAGCCGGATGGCGATGGCCAGCACCCCGCCCGCGAACCCGGCCGGGCCGGTGATTCCGGGCTGCGCCAGGAGGGCGTCCAGAGTGGCCCGCCATTCCGGGACGGACTGTTCGACCAGCGGGAGGACGAGCCGGTCGACGATCTCGTCGACCGGCTCGCCGGCCGCCAGGGCCCGGCGCAGATCTGCGCGGGCCTGCTCGGCGGCGGGGGAAGCGGGCCGGTCACCGCTCCCGGGTAGCTCGATGGTGGCGGCGGCGAAGCCATCGGCGACGCAGCGCCGGGCCCGGCCCAGCAGCCGGGGGTACAGCTTGGCCAGTCCGCCGGGGTGGCCGAGCAGGATCAGCGGGGCCGGTGCGGACGTGGATTCGGGTGTCCACAGGATGCCGGGGACCTCGCCGAGGGTGAATTCGCGTTCGAGGACGCCGTCGTCGAGGCGCTGTTCGGCAGTGAATCGCATGGTCGTGCCTTTCGGGAGTGCTGAAGAAACGGCGCTCCCGGACGACCTATCGCCCGACCGTGACCCTGGAGGGAAGCACCCACGTCGATATGTTCACGGGTACCACCTCCTCGATCTCTCGCACGGCCGCCGGAACGGTAACAGAGCCCGCCGTGCGCCGCCAACCGGTTTTAGAACCCGGTCACTTCTTCTTGCGCGGCAGCGACCGCGCGTAGGCGGCGCCGCGCGCGACCCACTGGGCGACCTCGTCGTCGGAATCGGGGTCGACGGTGAGCCAGCCCGCCATTTCCCGCCCGCGCATCACCATCGGCCGGACCCGTTCGCCGTCGATGAGCGTCTCGCCCGCCTCCGGGTCGACCCGCACCAGCAGGCCGCCGCCGGAGCGGGCGGCCACCGCCATGTTGCCGTTCAGCATGAACCCGAGTCCACCGAACATGCTCTGTTCGGTGACGCCTTCCTCGCCTGCCATCAGCTCGCGGATGTGCTCAGCCAGTTCGTGGTCGTAGGCCATGCGACCGATTATCCACTGAGGACGCCGCTGTTGGCGATGATGTGGCCCGCGGCGAAGCTGACCAGGCCGGCGAGCACGAGCAGGTGGGTTGCCCGCAGCGAGCGGTAGTTGGCCTCGGTGGCGCGGCGGAGCTGGTTGCCGACACTGGCCTGGATGATCGCGAGCAGGAACGCGACCGTGGCCAGGCCGAGGCCGACCGAGTTGACGTTGGCGGCCCAGCCGCCGGTCATCGACGGGGTCAGGTGCACCAGCGTGACGATCGGGACGGCGATGCCGAGCCAGAAGTGCGGGCGCATCCGCACCAGCAACTCCGGTGGCGTGGTTCGTCTGCGTAGGACGATGCCGAGCACGATGGTCAGCACGACCATGCCCGCGATGATCCAGCCGGTCGCGATGGTCAGGGTCTGCCCCATGGCTAGCGCACCTCGACGTAGCCGGTGAGGATGGCCAGCCGGTCGGCGGTCACCGTGTTCGCCGAGCTGAGCACACCGCGCGCCTGGAACGCGCCGCCCGTGCGGATGTCGGACGGTTGACCCATGTACAGCGGAGTGCCGGGCTCCCAGCGAACGGTCACGACGCGTTCGGTGCTGTGGTAGACACCGTCGTCGTCGCGTTGCAGCACCGTGCCGGTGACTTCGTTGGTGGCGGTTTCGGTGAGGAGCAGCGCGATTTCGAACCGGGTGCCGGTCGGCATGGTGTCCAGGTCGGCCGGGCCTGCTGGTTGCGGTCCCATCGTGGTCATCGCGGTGCCCCCTTGGCGGTCAGGTTCTCTGGGTGAGCGTGGTGAGGGATCGGTCGATCCAGGCGAGTTCGGCGTCGATGAGGCTGCGCAGGTGGTCGCTGGCGATCCTGGGCAGGACCGCGTCGGCCGGGACCGCGCCGAGTTCGGCGGTGACCTCGGCCTGGCGGGCGGCCACGACGTCGCGCCTGCGGCGGAGCAGGTCGATCGTTTCCGGTCGCGGCAGCGAACCGGCCAGCACGATGGCCACGTCGACGCCCGGGTGGATCGGGTCGTAGGCGGTGAGTTCGCTGCGCAGCAGGTCGGTGAAGCGTTTGCGGCCGGTCTTGGTGAGCCGGTAGACCAGCCGGGCGCCGCGGCTTCCCCGGCTGCCCGCCACTTCCTCCATGTCGACAAGGCCCTCGCCGGTCATCCGGTCCAGCAGGTAGTAGATGTTGGCCCGGCCGAGGTCGGCGTAGATGGTGCCGTGCGCCCGCACGATCTGGTTCAGCTCGTAGCCGTGCCGGGGCCCCTCGCGCAGCAGGCCGAGCAGCAGCAGTCGTTTGTGGTCGGGGGCAGGCAGATCAACCATGCCGGCCACCCTAACCAGCGTGGTCGCGGCCATTCGGCACCTCATCGTCGATGTCGTCGGCGTCGGTGCGCCGCCTGCCACCGAGCGCGGTCGTGGTCAGCAGACCGAGCAGGACGAAACCCGCTGCGGTGTAGGCGACCTGGCGGGTCGTCTGGGTGATACCGGTCTCGACGGCGGCCAGGGCGCGCGCGGTCTGCGGGCGGCCGCGCAGGCCGACGATGGACGTGCCCGCGCTGCCGCGCAGACCGGCCGCGATCGTGGTGGCCTGCGGCACGCCCGCCGCTCGCAGCTGGTGCTCGGTGTTGGTGCCCAGGCCACCAACCAGGACCATGCCGAGGATCGCGACGCCGAGCGCGGAGCCGATCTGGCGGCAGGTGCTCTGCGTGCCCGAGGCCAGCCCGCTCTGCGCGACCGGGACGTCGGCCAGGATGACGCTGGTGAGCTGGGCGACGGCCAGGCCGATACCCGCGCCGTAGACGAACAGCGGCGGCACCAGCAGCCAGCCGTTCATGCCGGGCTCGACGACGAACCCGATGCCCGCGATGCCGAGCACCTCCAGCAGCATGCCGATCCGGACGACCGTGCGCGCGCCGAGCTTGTGCGAGAGCGTCGCGGCGATCGGCCCGGCCACGAACGAACCCATGGCCAGCGCGAGCAGGATCAGGCCGGTGCGGATGGCGCTGAACCCGAGCACGTTCTGCACGAACAGCGGCAACGCGAACAGCAGACCGAACTCGCCGAGGCTGACGATGGACGCGGCGATGTTGCCGTTGCGGAAGCTGGGGATGGTGAACAGCGTGAGGTCGAGCAGGATGGCGCGACCCGCTCGGCGGCGCCTGCGTTCGACCAGTACGAACAGGACGAGGCAGAGCACCGCGATGGCGAACGCGATGGGCACCGGCGAGATCGCGATGTCCGGCCAGCGCAGCGGGCCGACGGTGAAGGTGGTCGCGGTGGGCCGGTACCAGCCGTAGCGCTGGCCTTCGATCAACGCGAACACGAGCGCGCCGAAGCCGAGCGCGGAGGTGAGGACGCCGACGAAATCGGCGCCGCGGCGGGCGTGCGCGGCGGTCGTCTCGCGGATCAGCGCGAACGCGGTGGACACGATCAGGATGGCGATCGGCACGTTGATCAGGAACGCCCAGCGCCAGCTGAAGTCCGTGGTGAGCCAGCCACCCAGCACCGGGCCGACGGCGGCCATGCCGCCGATGGTGGATCCCCAGATGCCGAACGCGATCGTGCGCTCCTTGCCGCTGAACGTGGCGTTCACCGTCGACAGCGTGGCGGGCAGGATCATGGCCGCGCCGATGCCTTGCACGGTCCGGCCCGCGACGAGTTCGCCGCCGTTGCCCGCCCGGGCCGCGAGCACGCTGGCCAGCGCGAACACGATGGTGCCGATGATGAACAGCCTGCGACGGCCGAACAGGTCGCCCGCGCGGCCCAGCGAGATCAGCAGGGCGGCGAAGACCAGCGAGTAGATCGAGTTGACCCATTCCGCGTCCGTTGTGGACAGATGAAGCTCGCGGATGATCGAGGGCACCGCGACGTTGACGATGGTGGCATCGACCATGATCATGGCGACGCCGAAGCTGAGTACGATCATGCCGAGCCAGCGCCGTCGCTGGCGCCGCACGGTAGCGGGGGAGCTGCGGGTTTCCTGATCGACCATGTCGTTCACCCGCCCGAGACGAAGCCGGTGAGGTTGACGATCTCACTGGCGTGGATGGTCCGCTTGCCCTGACTGTCTGTTGTGGAGGTTCCGCTGATCTGGAGCAGCGCGCCCGCTTTCAGGTCGCTCGCACTGCCCATGGCCACCTGGGCGTCGGCCGGGTGGTCGACCTCGATCTGCTGGTCGGTCGCGGCGTAGGCGCCTTGGCTGTTCTGCGTTGCGACGTGCCCGTGCAGCGCGGTCGGCGAGTCGATCTGGTCGACCTTGACCACGACCCGGACCAGTTGACCGGTCGGCTGATCGGAGGTCGCGGGCGCGGCGGCCTGGCTGGTTTGCGCGGGTGCTGAGCCGAACATGGGTCCTCCACCTCCGCCGCGCATCGAGTACGCGCCCCAGATGGCGATGGCCAGCACGACCAGCGCGGCGATCAGCACCCAGATGGGGAAGGGGAATTTCCGTTGCGCGCCAGGGCGGTTCGGATTCATCGACATGCGGATCACTCCGGTTGGGCTTGGCGTTGCCGGGCGGTGCTGGCCGCCCGGCGCTGGCTTCGGACGAACACGACCCACAGGTTGCCGACCAGCAGCCCGAGCGGCAGGAAGTACAGCTGCCGGGCCAGGACGACGAACACGAGCCCGGCGATCGCGCAGACCATGCCGTAGCGGAGCTGGTCGGTGCGTTTGGCCGGGCTGGTCGGTGGATCGGTGAGCATCACCAACGCGGCGAACAGCGCGGCGTTGACGAAGGGCGACTGGTAGGACTCGGAAAGGCGGCCGGCCAGGCCGGCGAATAGCCCGATGATCGCGGCGCCGTAATAGGTGACCAGGTAGGCGCCGACCATCGGCAGCCGGTTGACCCGGTCGGTGACGAACAGGCCGGTGACGATCAGCACCGGCAGGATCAGGTACCAGGGCGCCGAGGACACGCCCCACCAGCTCTGCGCCTTGACGCCGATCAGCCCGGCGCCGACCAGCGCGGCGGCCGCCGGGTTGAGGACGTGGCCGCGCCGCACCCGGATCAGGTGCTTGGTGAGGATGGCGCCGGCCGAGACGGCGGCGATCTGCCACAGCGGCAGGCTCGGATCGAGGATCATGCCGACGATCAGGCCGGTGAGTAGCGCACCGTCGGGCAGGAGCAGGCCGTGTTTGCGGATGGCGAAGGCGATCAGGTCCGTTGCCGCCGCGGTCGCCGCCGCGATGCCGGCGACCAGCCAGGCGCGGCCGGTGCCACCCGATGCGCCTGGCGCGGTGAGCGCGATCAGGATCGGCAGAATGCCGAGCAGCACGCCCTTCGGGGTGCGCGCGAAGCGCACGATCGGGTCGTACCAGGCGGTCGGTATGGCGGGCTTGGCCGTTGGTGCCGCGGTCATTGCAGCCATTCCTCCTCGAACCCGACCGTGCTCAGCCGCTCCCCGGACGGGGTGACCAGCACGCCGGCCACGTCCTCGACGCTCTCCAGCAGATCGGTCGCCGATTCGACGTCCAACACCGCCGCCGCGGTGGACAGACCATCCGCGGCGGCGGCGCTCGGCGCGACCACGGTGACGGACACGGCGCGCCTTTCTTTGGGGGTGGGCACGGGGCGTGGATCGACGAGATGCGGGCCGCGGGCGTAGCAGCCCGAGGTGGCGACCGCGAGGTTGGCGACGGCGAACGCGCCGAGGATCTGGCCGGGGTGCAGCGGATCGGCCACGCCGACCCGCCACAGCGCGCCGTCGACGTCGATGCCTGCCGCGTACACGTCACCGCCCGCGTTGACCAGCACACCGGGACAGCCGGCGAATTCCAGTGAGGCCAGATCGATGGCGAGTCCTTTGACCAGGCCGCCGAGATCGAGCAAAACCGGCTCGGCCAGCGTGACCAGGTCGGCGTCGTCGATGGTGACGTCGCGCCAGGTCGCGTTGGTGGCCGGCGTGCGGCCGCCGCGCCAGCGCCGTCCGGTGCGGTAGTGGCGGTCGTAGCCCGCCGCCGCGAGCCTGCCGCCGACGACCGGATCGAAGACGCCGCCGGTGTCCTCCGCGATCCGCAGCGCCAACCGGATCGCGGCCGCCAGGATCGGGCTCACTTCGACGGGTTCGCCGACCTGCTCGACGAGTTGGTTGACCTCGCTGGCCGGATCGAAGCGGGAACAGGCCGACTCGACAGCGGCGAACCATTCGAACGCGCGCCTTAATTGCTCGTCCCAGCAGGGCTGTTCGCCGATCGGCAGGCCGAGCGAGATGGTCACCAGGGTGTCCATCCACACTTCGGTGCGCCCGGCTCGGATGGGTGTGTTCATCGCGAACTCGCCGCCTGCCGCAATGCTTGTTGCACGGCTTGCACGAAGTCCTGCCAGCTGCCGGTCGCGCCGGAGACGGCGGCCACGTCGGCGGTCTGCGCGGTGACGACCTTGGCGGGCAGACCGTCGATATAGGTCTGCGGGAAGAACGTGTTGCAGCCGGTGATCCGCACCGACGCGATCCGCCCCGAGGTGATGGTGACCTCGACGCTGACGCCGCCGAACTCGTTCTGCGCCGTGCCGGTGAACGTGCCGTCCCGGTAGTTTCCCGGGCTGGCGGGCGGGATCAGGTCCTGTTGGCTGGACGAGGCGGGCGCGTTGAGCATCGGGCTGTTGACCAGCAGGTGCCCCGCGCCGTACAGCGCGCCGACGGTCGCCGCCGAAATGGCCACCAGCTGCAGTTTCTGCCCGCGCGTGCGCCACGGCATTCCCCCTGCCGACCCGGACATCGCCGCCCCCTTTCCCCTCGCTCGGTGCCAATGGTCAGCTTTCTCCGCCGATGCTGGGAAAACGCTGGGAGCGCACTGTGCTGGACAGTAAAATGTCGAGCTGGCGAGGACTTTGTTGAGCAGAACGTGTGCGCGCAACTCCGCTGAGGTAAGCTGAGTTCACCCTGAAGATATTGGCGTACTTGACGCGTTGGTAGATGTTCGCGTGGGCGGTCAAACGTCCACTAACGCTCAATGTCCACTACTTGCATTGTCTGATCCTGTCAGTGTGCATATGCTGGGCGCCATCATCGCTGCGGCGGGCCGGGGGCAGCTGGTAAGCGCATAGCCGGACAGCGATGTCGGTGGGGATCTGGGTGCCCACCGCAATGCCTTTGTCACGACGGGGGAATGATGATCGCCGAAGGTTTACTGTCCGCCGACGCCGAAGAATTATACGAAAAACTATTGCAACTCGGTTCGATGTCCATGCTCGGCGGCAATGACAATGCGATGAGTATTGCCGTGACTGAACTCCTCGACAAGAAATTCGCTCGCTGGGCCGCGGAGGGGGATGAACTCCTTCCGGTTTCGCCCTCATTGGCCGTGGAAAGCGCCCTGCTGGCCGAGGAACGCCGGATCATGGAGGCCCATGAGAAATGCCTGCGGGCCTGGCTGGCGCTGCCCAAGCTGCGCCAGGACCACGCCAACGAGGGCAATTCGAGCCGGGACGATCCCAACGTGTGGGTGGTCGGCGCCGACGAAGCCAATCGACTTCTGATCGACATGCTGGCCACCGCACAGTCCGAAGTGCTCATCTTTCACGCGGCGGGCATCGGCATGCTCGCGCCATTTCCCGAACCGGGCTGGATCGCCAGCGAGGTCGTCCGGCTGCGCGGCGCGGGCGTGCGAATGCGGTGCATCTACGAAAAGCAGTTCCTGGAATCCGGGCAGGCCCGCGACGACCTGGAACGGTATGCCCAGTACGGACTGGAACTGAAGGCGATCCACGAACTCCCGACCACGATGGTGCTGGTCGACTCGCGGGCCGCGCTGGTGCCGCTGGACGCGCGCAAAGCCAGCGGCGCGGTCATGTTCGACCGAGGCGCGGCAACGGATCTGATGCGCGCCGCGTTCGAACTGCACTGGATTCGCGCGGTTCCGCTGGACATTCGCGTGCCGGACGCTTCCCCCGTCACCGGCGATCGCGAACCGACCGAGATGCAGCTGCGCATTCTGTGCCTGCTGGCGGTCGGCATGAAGGACGAGGCGATCGCCCGGCATCTGCGCGTCAGCCTGCGCACCGTGCGACGCAACCTGAGCAGTCTGTGCGACGCGGTCGGTGCGCCGACCCGCTTCGCCCTGGCCATTGTCGCGGCCGAGCACGGCTGGACCGCGGCGACGATGACGGAGTCGATGACATGATCCTGGTAATCGGGGCCGGCGGGCGCAATGGTCGCGCCGTGCTGGCCGAACTCGTGACGCGCGGATACGGCGAGCAGATCGTTGCCGCGACAAGAAAACCGGAAAGCCTGGCCGACACGGGTGTTCGCACCGTGGTGTTCGACTGGCAGTGCCCGGAAACCTACGCTTCGTGTGTCGACGGCGCGCAGTTGATGTACCTGATCGCGCCGGAACGCATGCCGGGCATGCCGGAGCGCGCCCACGAACTCCTTGAGCACGCGGTCGCCGCCGGGGTGCGGCAGGTCGTGTTCCTGTCCGCGATGGGCGTGCAGGACCGTGCCGATCTGCCGCTGCGCAAGGTCGAGCGTTCGGTCATGAACCTGTGTGGCGACTGGACGCTGCTGCGCCCCAACTGGTTCATGCAGAACTTCAGCAGCGGGTTGTTCCGGGCCGGGATCGCCGATCGCGACGAGATCGTCGCGCCGGCCGGGCACGCGGGGGTCAGCTTCGTCGACGTCCGCGACATCGCGGCCAGCGCGGCGACCGTGCTCGCCGATCCGGCGGCCAGCAACCACCGCACCTACACCCTGACCGGATCGGCCGCGCTGACCTTCCGCGAGGTCGCCGAGATGCTGACCGCGGCGACCGGGCGGCCGATCCGCTACCAGGAACTGGACCCGCAGGATCCGGCACTGCTGGCCAAGATGGGGATACCGGGTCGTCGGCCGGAGCCGGTGCGGGCGCTGTTCGACCGGGTCCGGGCCGGTTTGGAGGCGAAGCTGACCGACGACGTGGCCATGCTCACCGGCCGGCCGCCGATCACGTTCCCGGCCTTCGCCGTCGCGCACGTCGATTCGTGGTTGCCCCCTGGACAATAAGTCAGTCCTGACTATAGGCTGCGGTCGGGGGACAGGTGGGGTGATGGCCGTGACCGAGTCGAGACCGGGCAATCGGATCCTGGTGGCCGACGACGAGCCGACGCTGGTCTACGCGGTGGCCACGGCGCTGCGCTACGAAGGCTTCGACGTGCTGGAAGCCGATTCCGGGCCCGCCGTGCTCAACGTGGTCGGCCAGGAGGCGACCGGCCAGGTCGACCTGATCGTGCTCGACGTGATGATGCCCGGCTTCGACGGTTTCGAGGTGGTGCGCTGGCTGCGCGCGGCCGGCCGCCGGGTGCCGGTGCTGTTCCTGACCGCCCGCGACACCACCGAGGACAAGGTCACCGGCCTGCGGCTGGGCGGCGACGACTACCTGACCAAGCCCTTCAGCCTGGAAGAACTGCTGGCCAGGGTCGAGGCGCTGCTGCGAAGGTCGACCTGGGCCGGCGCCGAGCGCGACACCACCGAGCCCGGCGACGAGCAGACCGTGCTGCGGTTCGCCGATCTCGCGCTGGACCAGAACACCCACGAGGTCCGGCGGGGCGGCGAACTGGTGCCGCTGACCGCGACCGAGTTCGAACTGCTGCGCCGGTTCCTGCGCGAACCGCGCAAGGTACTGTCCAAACGGGACCTGCTGCGCTCGGTGTGGGACTACGACTTCGGCGGCGACCCGAACGTGGTGGAGACCTACATCAGTTATCTGCGCAAGAAACTCGACCGTGGCCGCACCCCGCTCGTGCACACCGTGCGCGGCGCCGGCTACATCCTGCGCGAGCCGCCACCGGAGCCGGTCATCCGATGAACCGATGGCCGCGATCGTTGCGCCGTCGACTGCTGGGCATCGTGGTCCTGTTGCTCATCGGCGGCGTGCTGATCGCGGAGGTCGTCACCTACACCCAGCTGAGCACCTTCCTCTACCGCCGGATCGACGAGCAGCTGGCGCCGATCGCCGCGATCGTGGACACCGCGTTGCAGGACAACGGTGAGCAGGTCGCCGCGCTCGGCTCGCCCCAGCAACTGCACGAGATGCTGCCCGAAGGCACCTACGTGCAGCTGCGCGGCACCGACAACGCGGTGCGCGGATCAGCGGTGTCGGCCGCACCCGGCGAACGGCCGCCGACGGTGACCCTGCCCGCGACCGTCGCCGCCCCGCCCGCGCCGATCGCGGCGGGCGACGCCGGCCATGTCGGTTCGGCGTTCACCGTGGCCGGTTCGCCGCCCTACCGGATCGTGGTGACCACGCTGCCCAGCCACGACCTGCTCCTGGTCGGCCTGCCGCTCGGCGACGTCGATGACACGCTCGCCCAGTTGCGCGCCATCGAACTCGCCGTCGCCGCGGCGGTCGTTCTGCTCGGCGGCGGCCTGGCCTGGTGGCTGGTCCGGCTCGGCCTGCGCCCGCTGACCGAGATCACCCGCACCGCGGGCGCGATCACCAAAGGCGAGCTGTCCCTGCGGGTGGCCCAGGCCGGGCCGGCCAGCGAGGTCGGGCAGCTCGGTCTCGCGCTCAACGCCATGCTGGACCGGATCGAAACGGAAGTGGGCGAGCGGCGAGCAGGCGAGGACCGGATGCGCCGGTTCGTCGCGGACGCCTCGCACGAGCTGCGCACGCCGCTGAGCGCGATCCGGGCCTGCGCCGAACTGTTCCGGCGCGGCGCGGCCGATCACCCGGACGACGTCGCCGAGGTGGTGCGCCGAATCGAGGACCAGTCCGCGCGGATGGGCGTGCTGGTCAACGATCTGCTGCTGCTGGCCCGGCTCGACGCGGGCCAGTCGCTCACCACCCGGCCGGTCGATCTGGCCTGCCTGGCCCGCAACGCGGTCGACGACGCCCGGCTGGTCGACCCGGACCGGCCGCTGAGCCTGACCGCGCCCCGGTCGGTCGTGGTCAGGGGCGACGAACACGGCCTGCGGCGGGTGCTCGACAACCTGCTGGCCAACGTCCGCGCGCACACCCCCGCCCAGGCGGCGGCCGCGATCAGCGTCGACACCCAAGGCGACCAGGCCTTCCTCACCGTGACCGACACCGGACCGGGAATTCCGGCCGAAGTCGTTGATCAGGTCTTCGATCGTTTCTACCGCGCCGATCCCGGTCGGTCCCGGGACGGCGGCAGCGGACTTGGACTGTCCATTGTGGCCACGATTGTCAAGGCGCACGGCGGCGAGGTTCGGATCGCCGCGTCGCCTGAGCACGGCGCCATGTTCACGTTGTGCTTTCCGGTCATCGACCTGACGTGACCGATCTGTAGAAATAAGTGGCAACTCCGTGCCGCTGTCCTGCTCTGCCCTTGTCGGGCCTGGACAACACCGATAGAAATGCCGAGTCGAGCGTCGCACCGCGGAGCCGGAAATAGCTCTCTTGCTTTCCGGCGGAATTACTGGATCAGCGACGATCACCATTATCGGGAAGCAAATCGGTGTGACAATGACGATTACCGAATTGGGCCTGACACACAAAACAGTGCCGACCGAGCTGCTGGAGCGCGTGCTCCTCGCCCAGCAGGACATCCCGGAGCTACTGCGCGAGTTCGCCTCGATGCGCGGAGTGCGCGAGATCATAGCTCTGTCCACATGCAACAGGCTGGAGATCTATCTGAGCGGAACCGCCGACGCGGACGAAACCCGAACGCTGCTCGCCGGTCATCTCGCGCGGCGCGCGGGCCTGCCGGTCGGGCCGGTCGCCGAACTCGTCACGACCAAGCAGGACAGCGAGGCGATCGAGCACCTCTTCGTCGTGTTGTGCGGCCTGGACTCGATGGCGGTCGGCGAGGAACAGATCGTGGCACAGTTCCGTGAAGCCATCCGGTCCTCGGCGGCCGCGAGCACGCTCGGGCCGGTGCTCAGCAAGCTCGCCGACGCCGCGCTCGGCGTGAGCAAACGAGTGCGCAGCGAAACCGACCTCGGCACCAGGGGAATCTCCTTGGCCCAGGCCGGAATCGCCCTGGCCGAGGACTATCTGGACGGGCTCGGCGGCAGGCGCGCGCTGCTGGTCGGCGCGGGCACCGTGGCCAATCTGGCTGTCAAGCTGCTGACCGAACGCGGCATCGGCCCCGTCGTGGTGGCCAGCCGCACCATCGCCAACGCGACGCGGCTCGCCGACACCGTCGGTGGCACGGCCGTCGAGCTGGACCATGTCGCCGACGCGCTCGGCGATGCCGACCTGGTGGTGACCGCGATCGGCGCGGACAAGCCGATTCTGTCGCTGGACATGCTGGCACCCGCACGCGGCGACCGGCCGCTGTTCGTGCTCGACCTCGGCATGCCCCGCGACGTCGAAGCCGGCATCGCCGAACTGCCCGGGGTCGAACTGGTCGGTCTCGCCGCACTGGGCGAACACCTCGCCGCGCGGGATCTGCCGGACGACATCGGCCACGCCGCCGAGATCATCGCGGCGGAGACCGCCGCGTTCCTGCTCAAACAGCGGGAACTCGCCGCCGTGCCGGTGATCGGTGCGCTGCGCAGCCACGCCAGGGAAGTCGTCGAGCGGGAACTGCTGCGGCTCAACGAGAAGCTGCCCGGCCTGGACGACAAACAGCGGGCGGAAACCGCTGCCACGGTCCAGCGGGTGGTCAGCAAGCTGCTGCACCTGCCGACCGTGCGCGTCAAGGAACTCTCCGCCGACGAGGACGGCGCGGTCTATCTCGACGCCCTGTCCCGCCTGTTCGACCTGCCCACCCGGTTGGCCACCCCGGACCCCAGCGAGGCGATCGCATGACCATCCTGAACTTCCCGTCCCGCACCCGTTCCCGGCTGCGCCTGGGCACCCGGGGCAGCCAGCTGGCCACCACCCAGTCCAGCTGGGTCGCCGGCCAGCTCACCTCGCCCGACCACACCGTCGAACTGACCGCGATCGCCACCCTCGGCGACCGCTCGGACCGGCCGATCGAGCAACTGGGCGGGACTGGTGTGTTCGTGACCGCATTGCGCACCGCGTTGCTGCGCGGCGAGGTCGACGTGATCGTGCACTCCTACAAGGATCTGCCCGCCGCCCCCGAACCCGGTATCCGGCTGGCCGCGATCCCGGTCCGGGAAGACCCGCGCGACGCGCTGATCTGCCGCACCGCCGACGACCTGACCGACCTGCCCGACGGCGCGCTGATCGGTACCGGTTCACCGCGCCGCTCGGCGCAGCTGCTGGCCAAGGGGTTGCCGCTGCGGTTCGCCCCGTTGCGCGGCAACGTCGACACCCGGCTGGCCAAACTGGCCGACGGCGCCGTCGACGCGCTGATCCTGGCCCGCGCCGGGCTGGCCCGGCTCGGCAGGCTCGACGTGATCACCTCGATCCTGGACCCGGACCTGATGCTGCCCGCACCGGCACAGGGTGCGCTGGCGGTGGAATGCCGCGCGGACGACGACGAAACCGCTGCCGCGCTGTCCGCAGTGGACGATGCCATCACCAGGACCGAGGTCACCGCCGAGCGCGCCTTCCTCGGCACCCTCAACGGCGGCTGCACCGCACCGGTCGGCGCGCTCGCCACCCTCACCGGCAGCACGCTGCGGCTCGACGCCTGTGTCGCCGCGCCGGATGGCAGCGAACTGTTGCGCCGCACCGCGTCCGCGTCCGCGACCGACGCCGAACGACTCGGCCGCGACCTGGCGCTCGCCCTGATCCAGGAGGGCGCGACCGAACTACTCGACCGACCAGCTCCCGCCGCCGTCGACCCACGCACGGCGCCGAACGCGAAGGGTGCCCGCCGATGACTCCGATCCTGCGGCCCCGCAGGCTGCGCGGCAGCGCCGCCATGCGGCGCCTGGTCACCGAGACCAGGCTGCACCCGGCCGATCTGGTGCTGCCGCTGTTCGTCAAGGAAGGCAACACCGAGCCCACGCCGATCGCGGCCATGCCCGGAGTGGTCCAGCACTCGCTCAGCACGTTGCGCAAGGCGGCCCGGTCCGCGGTGGACGCCGGCGTCGGCGGCCTGATGATCTTCGCCGTTCCGCTCGTCAAGGACGGCGTCGGCTCGGGCGCGACCGACCCCGACGGCATTCTCAACGTGGCACTGCGCGAGGTCGCCGACGAGGTCGGCGACGCGACCGTGGTCATGAGCGACCTGTGCCTGGACGAGTTCACCGATCACGGCCACTGCGGCGTGCTGAGCGGCGACGGCCGGGTCGACAACGACGCGACCCTGGACCGCTACGCGGCCATGGCCATCGAGCACGCCGAAGCGGGCGCGGAGCTGGTCGGGCTCAGCGGCATGATGGACGGCCAGGTCGGCGCGGTGCGCGCCGCGCTCGACGGTGCGGGCCATACCGAGGTCGGCGTGCTGGCCTACGCGGTCAAGTACGCGTCCGGCTTCTACAGCCCGTTCCGCGAAGCCGTCGACTCCAGCCTGGTCGGCGACCGCAAGACCTACCAGATGGACCCGGCCAACACGATCGAGGCCGACCGCGAGGTCGCGCTGGACATCGCCGAAGGCGCGGACATCGTGATGGTCAAACCGGCCCTGCCCTATCTGGACATCGTGCGCCAGGTCGCCGAGCAGAGCACCGTGCCGGTCGCCGCGTACCAGGTCTCCGGCGAGTTCTCGATGATCGAGGCCGCCGCCGCGCGCGGCTGGGCCGACCGCGATCAGCTGATCATGGAAACGCTGCTGTCGATCCGCCGGGCCGGCGCGTCACTGGTGCTGACCTACTGGGCGGAAGAAGTCGCCAGGAGGCTGTCATGAGCCCGGCGACCGGCATCGTGCTGCTCACCATGGGCGGCCCGCAGGACCAGGAGGCGGTCGGGCCGTACCTGCGGCGGCTGTTCCTCAACCACGAGATCATGCAGCTGCCCGCGCAGCGCGTCCTCGGCCCGGTGGTGGCGAAGGTGCGCGGCCCGCACGTGCGCGAGCTGTACCGCACCATCGGCGGCGGCTCGCCGCTCTACCGCTGGACCCGCCAGCAGGCCGACGAGATCGCCCGCCGGCTCGACGTCCGCTCGCCGGACACCGCGCCACACCGCGGTTACGTCGCGTTCCGCTACACCGATCCGCTCACCGAAGAGGCGCTGCGCGAGATGCACGCCGACGGGGTGCGCCGGGCGGTCGCGTTCGTGCAGTTCCCGCAGTACTCGTGCGCGACCTCCGGCGCGAGCATCAACGAACTGTGGCGGGAGGCCGCCCGCATCGGCCTCGCCGACGCCTTCGACTGGTCGGTGCTGGACCGCTGGTCCACCCATCCCAGCTACATCACGGCGCTGGCCAGCACCATCACCGACGGCCTGGCCGAGTTCGCGCCGGAACACCGCGACGAGGTGCTGATCCTGTTCAGCGCGCACTCGCTGCCGGCCAAGGCGGTCGACCGGGGCGACCCGTACCCGCAGGAGATCGGCGCCACCGTGCGCGCCGTGCTCGACGCGGCCGGAGTCGCCAACCGGTACCTGCTCACCTACCAGTCCAAGGTCGGCCCGCTGCCCTGGCAGGGCCCGAACACGGTCAAGTCGCTGATCGGCGTGGCCGAACGCGGCGTGCGGCGGGTGCTCGTGGTCGGCATCAGCTTCACCGCCGACCACATCGAGACGCTGTCCGAAGTGGACATCGAGCTGGCCGAAACCGCCGAGAAGGCGGGCATCGCCGAGTTCCGGCGCGCACCCGCGCTCAACGCCCGCCCGGATTTCCTCGACGCGCTGGTCGACATCACCGCCGAACACCTGGCGGGCACGGCGCGCTGCTCCACGCAGTACCCGCTGCGTTGTCCGCAGTGCGTCAACCCGGACTGCCGGCTCATCGCGGGCAAACCCGTGGACGGAGGCGGGGATGCAGGCAACTGACGTACTGGTGATCGGCGCGGGGATCGCCGGACTCACCGTCGCACACACGCTGCGCCGGGCCCCGGCCGCGCCGTCGGTCCAGCTGATCGAGGCAGGCGGCGCGGCGGGCGGCAAGGTCACCACGACCGTGGTCGAGGGCTACACCTTCGACCTCGGACCCGGCCAGTTCTCCAGCCGCGCCAAGGACACCGCAGCGCTCGTCGCCGAACTCGGCCTCACCGACCGGCTCACCATGGCCGGTCCGGCCGCGCGGCGCGTGCACATCGTCCGAGGCGATCGGGTGCTGCCGGTGCCGACCGGTCCGCTCACCGCGCTGCGCACGCCGCTGCTGTCCATCCCGGGCAAGCTGCGGATCCTGCTCGAACCACTGCTGGCCGGTCACGCGGTCAGCGGGGAGAGCGTGCACGACTTCGCGGCCCGGCACTTCGGCCGCGAGTTCGCCCGGGTCGTGGTGGCCGCGGTCGCCGCGGGCACCACCGCGACCGACATCGCCTCGACCAGCCTGGACGCCGCGTTCCCGAGGGTGCGCCAGCTGGAGAAGTCGGCCGGGCGAACCGGACTGCTCGGCGCGGCCCTGCGTGCGGCTCGCGGCGCGCCGTCCGGCCAGGCGCCGCCGCTGGCCACGTTCTCCCCGGGCGGGGTCGGCGTGCTCACCGGCGCGCTGGCCGAGTCGCTGGGGGCCGCGATCCACTGCGACACCCACGCACTCAGCCTCGGCAAAGGCAACCGGCGTCGCTATGCCGTGCACACCCGGGAAGGCCTGCGGTACGAGGCCGACCAGATCGTGCTCGCCGTGCCGTCCTATGTGGCCGGACGACTGCTCGCCGATCTCGCACCGGGGGCGTCGACCGCGCTGGACGGCATTCCGTTCGTCGGGGTGCGCCTGTTCGGCTTCGGCTACCGCCTGTCCGACCTGCCCGAGCCGCTGGCCAACGGCGGCGGCGTGCTCGCGCCGTTCCGGCCGGGACGCCGGGCTTTCGGCATCGCGCCGCTGTCCACCGTGTTCCCCGCGCATGCCCCGGACGGGCACGCGCTGGTGCGGGTGTTCGCGGGCGGGCAACACGATCCCGGCATGCTCGAACTGTCCACAGCGGACGCCAGTGACGCCGTCCGCGCCGATCTGAGCGCGTTGCTCGGCCTCACCGCCAAACCGGCGTTCAGCACCGAAGTCATCTGGCACCGGGGGATTCCGCACTACCGGCTCGACCACCCGGCCCGGCTGCGCACCGCGGAACGCTCGCTGGCCGACCACCCCGGACTGCACCTGACCGGAAATTCCTATTACGGCGCCGGAATCGACGCCACCATCCGGCACGCCCGCGGCCTGGCCGGGCAGATCCTGCGCCAGCCGCGCCCGGTTCCGGCCACGGCCGGATGAGAGAGGGACCACCATGACCCAACCCAACCTGGCCGAAGCCGACCTGGGCAGCCCGTTCCTGGACGCGTGCTGGGGCAAGTCGACCCCAACGGCGCCGGTGTGGCTGATGCGCCAGGCCGGCCGCTACCTCCCGGAGTACCGGGAAGTCAAGGACCGCTACGGCTTCTGGACCATGTGCAGCACGCCGGAACTGGCCGCCGAGATCACCCTCCAGCCACTGCGCCGTTTCCCGCTGGACGCGGCCATCCTGTTCAGCGACATCATGACGCCGATCCCGGCGCTGGGCATCGACGTCGAGTTCGCGCCCGGTCCGGTGCTGGCCGAACCGGTCCGCACCAGCGCGCAGGTCCAGCGGCTGCGCAAGCCCGAAGCGGGGGAGATCGCTCCGTTCGTGCGGGACGCGATCCGGTGTGTCCGGCAGGACTGCCCGGTGCCGCTGATCGGCTTCGCCGGCTCGCCGCTCACCCTGGCCTCGTACCTGGTGTCCGGCGGTCACGGCGACAACGACTACGCCGAGTTCCGGGCCTGGCTGTGCGACGAGCCCGCGGTCGCGCATGCCCTGCTGGACCGGCTGACCACCCTCACCATCGACTACCTGTGCGGCCAGATCGACGCGGGCGTCGACGCGATCCAGCTGTTCGACAGCTGGGCCGGCGTGCACACGGCGGAGGGTTACGCGACCTTCGGCCTGCCCTACGCGAGCAGAGTGCTGGCCGCGCTCGCCGACACCGGCGTGGCCCGGATCTACCTCGCGGTCGGCGCGTCCCACCTCTACCCGCAGATCGCGACGTTGCCCGCCGACGTGATCAGCGTCGACTGGCGGACCAGCCTGGACGTCTGCCGGGAACTGCTGCCCGGCCGCGCCCTGCAAGGAAATCTCGATCCGGCCGTACTGACCGCGTCGCCGGAAACGCTGCTCACGCAGGCCCGCGCCGTGCTGAGGGCCGGGCTCGGCGGCGCGCACATCTTCAACCTCGGCCATGGCGTGCTGCGCCAGACCGCACCGGACAACGTTGCCCGGCTGGTCGACGCCGTGCACGAATTCGACAGAACGGGGGAGAGCGGATGAGTCAGGAAAGCGCGGCAGCGCAACTGATGTACACCGCGCAGCGGGAACTGGTCGACGCGTTCACCCGCTACGACGGTCAAACCGAGTTCCGGGTGTCGGAATGGAAGCGCGCGAACCTCGGCGGCGGCAAGGCGTGCGTGCTGGAAGACGGCCGGATCTTCGAACGCGCGGGCGTGAACGTGTCGCTGATCCACGGTTCGCAGGTGCCATCGGCGATCGTGGCGACCATGCCGGAAGCGGCCGGCCAGCCCTACACCGCGACCGGCATCTCCATGGTGCTACACCCGCGCAACCCGTACGCGCCATCGTTTCACGCGAACTTCCGCTACTTCGGCATCGGCGCGGACCTGTGGTGGTTCGGCGGCGGCTGCGACCTCACCCCCAGCTACGGCTTCGACGAGGACGCCGCGCACTTCCACCGAACCCTGGCGCAGTGGTGCGACCGGCACGACCCGAACTTCTACCCGGCCTGGAAGAAAGCCTGCGACGAGTACTTCACCATCCCGCACCGGGGCGAGAGCCGGGGCATCGGTGGCGTGTTCTTCGACAACCTCGGAAGCCGTGAACCGGGCGCGTTCGACCGCTACCGCGACCTGGTCGAGGACGGCCTGCGCACCATCCTCCCGGCCTACCTGCCCATCCTGGACCGCCGCTGCGATCTGCCCTACGGCGACCGGGAACGGGAATGGCAACTGGCCCGGCGCGGCCGCTACGTCGAGTTCAACCTCGTCTACGACCGGGGCACCCGGTTCGGCCTGCAAACCGGCGGCAACATCGAGGCGATCCTGATGTCCATGCCGCCGATGGCGCGCTGGGCCTTCGCCATCCAGCCCGAGCCCGGCAGCCCCGAAGCCGACGTCGCCCGCTTCCTCCAGCCGCACGACTGGGCCGGCGAAACCGAGGAGGCGACGGCATGAGCACCAGCACCTCGCACGAACTGTTCGCCCGAGCCACCGCGGTCATCCCCGGCGGCGTCAACTCGCCGGTCCGCGCGTTCCGGTCGGTCGGCGGCGAACCGCTGTTCATGGCCTCGGGCCACGGCCCCTACCTGGTCGACGCCGACCGCAACACCTACGTCGACCTGGTCTGCTCCTGGGGGCCGCTGCTGCTGGGCCACGCCAACGCGCACATCCGCGCCGCCGTGCTCTCCGCCGTCCACAAAGGAACGTCGTTCGGCGCGCCGACCGAGAACGAGGTGGCGCTGGCCGAAACCATCGTCGACCGGATCGAGCCGGTGGAACGGGTTCGGCTGGTCAGCTCCGGCACCGAGGCCACCATGTCGGCGATCCGGCACGCCCGGGGCTTCACCGGCCGGTCGCGGATCGTCAAGTTCGCCGGCTGCTACCACGGCCACGTCGACGCGCTGCTCGCCGCGGCCGGGTCCGGCGCGGCCACCTTCGCCCTCCCGGACACCGCGGGCGTCACCGGCGCTCAGGTCGACAGCACGATCGTGCTGCCCTACAACGACCTCGACGCGGTCCGGGCCGCGTTCGAAGCGTTCGGCGCGGAGATCGCGGCGGTCATCACCGAGGCCGCTCCCGGCAACATGGGCGTCGTCCCGCCCGAACCCGGCTTCACCCAGGGGCTGCGCGACCTGTGCGATCAGCACGGCGCACTGCTCATCTCCGACGAGGTGATGACCGGGTTCCGGGTCAGCTACGCGGGCTGGTACGGCCTGGAAGGCGTCCGGCCGGACCTGATGACCTTCGGCAAGGTCATGGGCGGCGGTTTCCCCGCCGCCGCGTTCGGCGGCCGGGCCGACGTGATGAGCAAGCTCGCCCCGGACGGTCCGGTCTACCAAGCAGGGACCCTGGCCGGCAACCCGATCGCGACCGCGGCCGGTCTGGCCACCCTCCGGCTGGCCAACCACGACGTCTACGCGCAGATCGACCGGGTGGCCAAAGCGGTCGGGGCGATGGTGAGCACCGAGCTGACCAAGGCCGGAGTACCGCACCGGATCCAGTCGGCCGGAAACCTGTTCTCGGTGTTCTTCACCGACACCCCGGTCACCGACTTCGCATCGGCCAAGGCCAGCCAGACGTTGCGCTTCGCCCCGTTCTTCCACGCCATGCTCCGTCGCGGCGTCTACCTGCCGCCATCGCCGTTCGAAGCCTGGTTCGTGTCCAGCGCGCACGACGACACCGCGCTCGACCGCATCGCCGGTGCCCTGCCCGCCGCCGCCCGCGCGGCCGCCGCTGCCGCGCCCGTCGACTGACCCAGTTCACCGCAATGATTGGAGTGGTCCCACCATGCCCAAACGCGACGGCCCTGGCGCGGCCACCGCGCTGTCCGCTCAGGTAGCGGACAGCGCGGTGCCCGGCCGAGCCAAACGCCGAATCACCCCGAGCGAACGACGACGCATGGGCGGGATGTTCGGCATCATCGCCCTGCTGCACGTCGTCGGTTTCGGTCTGCTGTTCGCCGCGGCGGGCGGGCACTACTCGATGGGGAAGACGGTGTTCGGCATCGGCACCGGCGTGCTCGCCTACACCCTGGGCCTGCGCCACGCGTTCGACGCCGACCACATCTCGGCCATCGACAACACCACCCGCAAGCTGATGGCCGAGAAGAAACGGCCACTGGGCGTCGGGTTCTTCTTCGCCCTCGGTCACTCCAGCGTCGTGCTGGTGCTCGCGCTGCTGCTCAACTTCGGCACCGACCTGCTCGGCAACCAGATCAAGGACCAGAACTCCGCGCTGCACCGCTACACCGGCCTGATCAGCACCTCGGTCTCCGGCGGCTTCCTGCTGTTGATCGCCGGGCTCAACCTGATCGTGCTGCTCTCGATCGTCAAGGTCTTCCTCGGCATGCGCAAGGGCAAGCTGGACGAGGCCCAGCTGGAACACCAGCTCAACAGCCGCGGCCTGCTCAACCGGTTCTTCGGCCCGCTGGCGCGTTCGGTCGACACCAGCTGGAAGATGTACCCGATCGGCGCGCTGTTCGGCGTCGGCTTCGACACCGCGACCGAGATCTCGCTGCTCGTCCTGGCCGGTTCCGCGGCAGCGGGCGGACTACCGTTCTGGGCCTTCCTGTCCTTGCCGATCCTGTTCACCGCGGGCATGACGCTGCTGGACACAGTGGACGGCACCTTCATGAACTTCGCCTACGACTGGGCGTTCTCCCGCCCGGTGCGCAAGGTCTACTACAACATCACCATCACCTTCCTGTCCGTCGCGGTCGCCGCCTACATCGGTGGCCTCGAAGTCATCGGCCTGATCGCCAGCCAGCTCAACCTCACCGGTGGATTCTGGGACTACGCCGCCAACTTCGACATCAACAAGGCCGGTTTCGTCATCGTCGGCCTGTTCGTCGCGACCTGGGTGGTCGCCTTGCTGGTCTGGCGACTGGGGCGTTTCGAGAAACGATGGAAAGTGCCGTCGTCTCACAGCTCGTTACCAGCTGATCCCAAGTGATGTCCCAGTCGCTTTCCGATACGGTCCGGAACATGGGGGATACGGAGAAGGTGAACGGCTGGTTCCGCTGGATATTGCGGATCGCCATCACCCTGCACGCATTGGACGCCTTCACGCAGGCCGTGTTCGCCGGTCGATTCCTGGCCGGTTCGTACGGAATGCTGACGGCCCACCTGGACAACGCCAATTTCGGCGTCAGCACCATTTCCGCGATTCAGGTCGTCGTATCCGTATTGTATTGGCGGCCGGGCGGCGGACGGGGCTGGCCGATCCTGGCCAGCCTCGCGCTGACCGGCGCCGAGGCCATCCAGATCACCCTCGGCCTCAATCGCATCCTCGGCGTGCACATCCCGCTCGGCATCCTGATCATCCTGGCCGCGAGCTGGTACGCCACCTGGGCCTGGCGGCCCGCGTTCGGCACACGGCGGGAGCGCACGGCATGAGCAGATTCACCTTTTCCCGTAGAGGTTTTCTCGGCGTCGCCGGAGGCGTCGTCGCAGCGGCCGGTGTCGGAGCCGGCATTCCCTGGCTGGCCCGCCCCGCCGAAATCGGCACCCAGCTCACCAGCCGGCTACCGCTCCCGCAGCCGTTCACCGTCCCGCTGCCCGTTCCACCGGTCGCCACGCCCACCGGAGACCACTACGAGATCACCCAGCAGGTCGCCACCAAGGAGATCCTGCCCGGCGTGCCCACCGAGATCTGGGGCTTCAACGGCATCTATCCGGGCCCGACCATCGTCTCCCAGAGCGGCCAGCGCACGATCGTCCGGCACCGCAACCACCTCCCCGCGCCAACCGTCGTGCACCTGCACGGCGGCCACACCCCGCCCCTCAGCGACGGCTACCCGACCGACTTGGTCTTCCCGGCCGGCATGGCCGCGACCCCCGCGATGGCCCAGTCCATGGGCATGGCCCCCGACCCGCGCGCCGTCCTCGCCGAAGGCACCCGCGACTACGACTATCCGCTCCGGCAACGCGCCACCACGCTCTGGTACCACGATCACCGGATGGGCTTCACCGGCGCCAGTGTCTACCGCGGTCTGGCCGGTTTCCACCTCATCCACGACCAGGAAGAACTGGCATTGCCGCTCCCGCGCGGCGATCGCGACGTCCCGATCATGCTGGCCGACCGAGCCTTCGCCGCCGACGGTTCGCTGGTCTACCCGGCCGTCGACCCGACCCTCCTGCACACACCCGGCGTCACCGGCAGCGCGGTCCAGGGCGTCCTCGGCGACGTCATCCTGGCCAACGGCGCGCCCTGGCCCGCCATGGAGGTCGACGCCGCCCGCTACCGATTCCGCTTCCTCAACGCCTCCAACGCCCGCCGCTACGGCCTGGCGCTCGACCCACCACCGCCAGGCGGAGCCGGTCTGATCCAGATCGGTTCGGACGGCGGCCTGCTCCGCGCTCCCATCCCGCACGACCAGATCCAACTCTCGCCGGCGGAACGCTTCGACGTGGTGATCGACTTCTCCCGCTACCGGGTAGGGCAGCAGGTCGTCCTGCGCAACCTACTCGGCACCGGCACGACCGCCAACGTCATGCGTTTCCACATCGTCCGCCCGGCAACCGACGACACCCACATTCCCGCCCGGCTCACCGAAATCGACACCCTCAACCCCAGCCAGGCAACGACCACCCGCGACTTCTCGTTCCTCAGCTCGGCCAATGGCTGGACCATCAACGGCCAAGCCTTCGACCCGCGACTGATCAACGCCAACCCGACCCTCGGCGACACCGAGATCTGGCGGTTCGTCAGCGACTTCCACCACTCCATCCATCTGCACCTGGTTCAGTTCCAGGTGCTCAGCCGGGACGGTCGAGCTCCAGGACCGTACGACGCCGGCTGGAAGGACACAGTGGACACTCTGCCGGCCCAAGCCATCACCGTGATCGCGCGGTTCACCGACTACCGAGGGAGGTTCATCTACCACTGCCACAACCTCGAACACGAGGACATGGGCATGATGGCCAACTTCGAAGTGGGCTAGGCGCCTAACGGCGCCAGGCCGCGTTGCGCAGCAACCGAAGGCCGTTCAGTCCGACGATCACGGTCGACCCTTCGTGCCCGGCGACACCGAGCGGCAACGGCAGATGCCCGGCCAGGTCCCACACGACCAGACCGGTGATGAACATGGCCGCGATCACCAGGTTCGCGGCCACCACCCGCCGCGCCCGCCGCGACAACGCGATCACCGAGCCGATGGTGCTCAGATCGTCCCGGACGATCACCGCGTCGGCGGTCTGCAAGGTCAGATCGGCGCCGCCGCTGCCCATCGCGATTCCCGTGTGCGCGGCAGCCAACGCGGGCGCGTCGTTGATTCCGTCGCCGATCATCGTGACCCGCTGTCCGGCGGCCTCCAGCTCCCGGACCGCGTCGACCTTCCCGTCCGGCAGCAACTCGGCCCGTACTTCACCGATCCCGACCCGGCCGGCAACCTCAGCGGCGGCAGCGGCGTTGTCTCCGGTCAGCAAAACCGGCGACCGCCCGGTCAACCCGGTCAAGGCCGCGACAGCGTCCCCGGCCTCCGGTCGCAGCTCGTCGGTCAACGCCAAGACCCCGATCGGCGCCCCGTCCCGCGTCACGACCACCGAAGTCCGCCCGCCGCCCTCGATATCGACCCCCGCCGCCTTCGGCGACAAGACCTCGATGACCGCCCGGTCGACGACCGCGCGCACCCCGCGCCCCGGCTTGGCCACGAACTCGCCGGCATCCGGCACAACCAGCCCACGCGCTCGCGCCGCGCGCACGATCGCCGCCGCCAGCGGATGCTCGCTGGGCCGCTCCGCGCCCGCTGCCAAGCGCAACACCTCGTCTTCGGCGCAGCCGGGTTCCGGCTTGATCTCGGCCAGTTCCGGCGTTCCGCGAGTCAGCGTGCCGGTCTTGTCGAACGCGATCACGGTCGTCGACCCGAGTTGTTCCATGACGACGGCCGATTTGGCCAGCACGCCGTGCCGTCCCGCGTTGGCGATCGCGGCGAGCAACGGCGGCATGGTGGCCAGCACGACCGCACACGGCGACGCCACGATCATGAACGTCATCGCGCGCAGCAGCGACTCGGTCAGGGATTGCCCGAACAGCAACGGAATCGCGAACAGCAACACGGTCGCGGTCACCATGCCGATCGAGTAGCGCTGCTCGACCTTCTCGATGAACAACTGGGTGCGGGCCTTGGTCCGGCTGGCCTGCTCGACCAGGGCCGCGATCCGCGCGACCACCGAGTCCCCGGCCCGCCGGTCGACCCGGATCCGGAGCGCGCCGGTGCCGTTGAGCGTGCCCGCGAAGACCTCGTCGCCGACGTTCTTGTCGACCGGCAGCGGTTCCCCGGTGATGGTGGCCTGGTCGACCTCGCTCGCGCCGTCCAGCACGGTCCCGTCCGCCGCGACCCGCTCGCCCGGCCGCACCAGCACGATGTCGCCGACCTCCAGCGCGTCGACCCGGACGAGTTCCTCGCCGTCCGTGCCGATCCGCGTCGCCGTCTCCGGCGCGAGGTCCAGCAGGCCGCGCACGGAGTCCTCGGTGCGGGCGGTGGCCAGCGCCTCCAGCGCGCCGGAGGTGGCGAAGATGACGATCAGCAGCCCGCCGTCCATGACCTGCCCGATCGCGGCCGCGCCGATGGCGGCGGCGACCATGAGCAGGTCGACGTCGAGGGTCTTCTCGCGCAGGGCTCGTAGCCCGGCCCAGCCCGGTTCCCAGCCGCCGGTCACGTAACAGGCCAGGTAGCAGGCCCACCACAGCCACCCCGGGGCGCCGGCGAACTGCGCGACCAGCCCGAGCAGGAACAACACCAGCGCGGCAGCGGCCCAGCGAGCCTCGGCCAGCGCGAACACCCGGATCTTGCGGACCGGACCAAGCCTCGGCGCCACCGCAGGCGCGGTGGGGGAGAGCACCACGGAACGACCTCCACGTTCGGGGACGACCGTTCGACGATATCAGAACATATGAACAGGTCTTCATGTGTCGTTGGCCTCTCCAGGCGGCCCTGCGCTGGTTAGACTCACGACCCGTGACCAGCTCGGCGGGGGCCCCGAGCCCGAGGGCCGGACGGCGGGAGTGGATCGGTCTCGGCGTGCTCGCCCTGCCGACCATCCTGTCCGCGATGGACTTCGGCGTGCTCTACCTCGCGCTGCCCCACCTGGGTTCGGCGCTGCACGCGAGCAGCACCCAGCTGTTGTGGATCCAGGACGTCTACGGCTTCCTGATCGCCGGTTTCCTGGTCACCATGGGCAACCTCGGTGACCGCGTCGGCCGCCGCCGGTTGCTGATGATCGGCGCGGCGGCGTTCGGCGTCCTGTCGGTGATCTCGGCCTACTCGAACTCGGCAGCCCTGCTGATCGGGGCGCGAGCGCTGCTGGGGATCGCGGGCGCGACCTTGCAGCCCTCGATCCTGGCGTTGATCAGCAACATGTTCCGCAACGACCGGCAGCGTTCGATCGCGATCAGTCTGTGGGCGACCTCGCTGCTGGTCGGCGTCGCGCTCGGCCCGCTGGTCGGTGGCGCGCTGCTGCAGAAGTTCTGGTGGGGATCGGTGTTCCTGATCGGTGTGCCGGTGATGGTGCTGCTGCTCGTGACCGCCCCGTTCCTGGTGCCGGAGTACCGGGATCGCGGCGCGGGCCGGATCGACCTACTCAGCGTGCTGCTGTCATTGGCCGCCGTCATCCCGATCGTCTATGCCATCAAGGAGATCGCCAGGTCCGGTCTCCAGACCGGGAACGTGATCGCGCTGGTGATCGGGCTCGTCGCGGGGATTGTTTTCGTGCTGCGGCAGCGCGGACTGGCCGAGCCGTTGCTGGATCTGCGGTTGTTCGGCAACCGGGAGTTCAGTTCGGCCCTGGGCATCCTGCTGTTCGGCTCGATCGCCATCGGCGGTCTCGGCCTGCTGTTCTCGCAGTACCTCCAGTTGGTGCACACGCTCTCGCCGTTGCGCGCCGGTCTGCTGATGCTGCCGGACACGGCGGGCCTGATCGGCGGTTCGCTGCTGACCCCGGTGGTCGCGCGCCGGTTGCGTCCCGCCTACGTGATCGGCATCGGCCTGGTGATCTCGGCGGCCGGTTTCGTGGTGCTGACCCAGGTTTCGCCCGATTCCTCGCTGGTGGTCACCGTGCTCGGCGTCGTCGTCGCGACGGTCGGCATCGCGCCGACCTGGGTCCTGGGCACCGACCTGATCGTCGGCTCGGTGCCCCCGGAGAAGGCGGGCTCGGCCGCCGCCATCTCGGAGACCAGTAGCGAACTGGGCGTCGCTCTCGGGGTCGCGCTGCTGGGCGCCATCGGCGTCGCGGTGTATCGGGGTGACATCGGCGGCCACATCCCGGCCGGTCTGTCCGCCGACGCCGCCCAGGCCAGCGGCGACACGCTGGTCGGCGCGGTGAGTGCCGTGGCGCAACTCCCGGCCCGGTTGGCGACCCCGCTGATCGACGCGGCCCGATCGGCGTTCACCAACGGGTTCGCGGTCGCCGCCATCGCCAGCGTGCCGGTGCTGATCGTGCTCGCCGCGCTGTCGGTGGTCCTGCTCCGCAACCTGAACCCGGCCGACGACAGCGAAGCGCCATCGGACTGACTCAGAGGTCCTCTCAGAGGCCCAGCGCGCTCACGAGCAGTGCGGTGACGGCGTCCCGATGCGCGGAGCTGTCCTGCCAGCGCAGCCGGCGTCCGGCCTCGACCACGACACCGAACCCGGCGTGCACCAGCACCCGGGCCTGACGCGGATCGAGGTCGGGCCGGGCCAGCCGTAATTGCTGCTCCCAGAGGGCGATGTGCTCGCGCTGGGCGAAGACCACCGGCCGTTGCAGATCGGCGGGCAGGCCGGCGATCTCGGCGTTGGCGACGCTGGTGAGCGCGGTGTGCTCGAAGCTGTAGGCGACGTAGGTCGCGGCCAGCGAGGCGATGGCGTCGTCCGGGTCGGTGACGTCGCGGAGGTTCTGTTCCACCGCCTGGGTCAGCAGGGCGGCCGCCTGCAGGCAGGCGGCGGCCAGGATGTCGGCCTTGCCGGGAAAGTGGCGGTAGAGCGCGGACGGGGCCAGGCCGACGGCCCGCGCGATGTGGCCGTTGGTGACGCTGGTGAAGCCGTCGCGTTCGAACAACGGGATGGCGGCGGCGAGGATTTCCGCGCGCCGCGTGCGGGGCACCGGCTGGGCGGGCAGTTCGACGCGGCGCGCGCGGCCGGTGGGCACGGCGGGATCGGTCGCGACCACGCGGACGGCCGATTCGACGAGCAGGTCTTCGACCCGGCGCTGGGCGATCGAGGTGTGATGCATGGTGATGGACCCGATCGCGCCGAGGGCGGCCGCGGCCCGCAGGTGTTCCTCGGGCAGCGGGTACTCGCGTCGCACGGAGCGCGCCACCTGCTCCACCAGGCGCGCGAACTTCGCCTTGAGCACCCGGCGATCCTCGCGATCGAGGTAGCGGGCCTCCCATCGGTACAAGCCGCCCGACGCCCGGTGCGCGACGGTGACCCGGGTGAGCGCGCCGAGCATCTCGGTCAGGTCGGCACCGGCGGGCAGTTCGCCGAGTGCGGTGACGAGCCCGTCCGCCATGACGTTCGCGCATTCGGCGAAGAGTGCGTACTTGTTCGGGAAATGCCGGTACAGGGCCGCGGCGGTGATGCCGACGCTCGCGGCGATCTCCTCCATCGACGCCGCGTGGTAGCCGCGCTCGCTGAAGACCCGGCCGGCCGCCTCGACGATGAGTTGCCTGCGATTGCGCGGGCGGGCGGCTGCGGTCGGTTCGGCGGTCACGTCGGTCAGTCAATCACGAGCTTGCCCTTGCCGACGAGGTGAACGCCTCGCTATGTTAATAGAGAATCACATAGCCACAAATGATCGCCAGCTTGCTGCCTACCAAGGAAGCTAGGTAAGTAAATGAGCAATCTCAGCAGGCGAAGTGTGCTCTCGCTCGGCGTCGCGCTGGGCCTGGTCGGCGTTACGGGCGCCCTTCCGGCGTGGTCGTCGGCCGGTTCGATCGCCGGGACCGGCTCGGGCGCGAACCCGTGGCAGGTCTGGGACGACCTGGCCGACCCGCTGGTGGCCGCTCTGCTGGACAACGGCCAGGTGCCGGCGGTCAACACCGCGATGCAGTCGTGGGTGAACAACAGCGACCCACTGCCCAGCGGCCTTCCCGCCGCACTGGCCGCCTACCTTCAGCAGGTCAACTCCCTGCCGTCGTGGGCCGATCCGGCCAGACTGAGCCTCGCCGCCGACTTCAACCGGCGGATGAGCGGCTACCTGTTCATGTTGTACAGCCTCGGCAGCGGAATCATGAGCACGGTGATCCCGAGGGAGGCCCGCAACGTCTACTACTCGGCGGGCGGCGCCGACATGAAAGCCCGCGCGGCCAAGACGTTCACCTTCGGCTACGACCTCAGCGCGCTGAATGCCTTCGACCCGGCGGGCCACTTCGTGGTCACCGCCAACAAGACGCGCCTCGTGCACGCGGCGGTCCGGCACCTGCTGCCGCAGTCCCGGCAGTGGGAGTCGGTCACCGACGAGCAGAACCCGATCAGCAACGGCGACATCCTGGTCACCTTCCACAGCCTCGGCACCTACGCGCACCGGCGCCTGCTCGACTGGAACATTCCGATGTCCGCCGCTGACGAGGACGCCTACCTGCACAGCTGGCAGGTCGCCCTGCACCTGCTGGGCGTGCGGGACGAGTTCATCCCGAACAGCTGGTCGGCGGCGGAAGCGCAGTCGGCGCAGATCCTGACCCCGATCCTCGCCCCGACGCCTCAGGGCATCGAGCTGGCGCAGACCTTGCTGGGCCTGATCAACCAGGCCAGCCTCGGCGTGACCACCGGTTTCGTCGACGAGTACGTGCGCTACGTGCTCAGCAACGAGATCGGCGACTGGCTCGAACTGCCTCGCGACTACCTGGCCGCAGGCCTGATCAGGGTCGGCTGGCCCGCCTACGTCGCCTTCCGCGAGGCGCTCTCGCCGGTCATGCCCGCCGAGTTCGGCCTGTTCGACGGTTTCGTGCGCGGGGTGGCGATGCTGTACCTGAACAACGGCACCTCGCCCACCTACACCCCCATCACGCTCCCCACCGCGAACCGGCCAGGAGCCTGAATGGGAGGGCCGGATGCCCGGCCCTCCCACCAGGTTCGCCTCAGCCGGCGGTCAGTGCGGTGTCGTCCACGACGAACGAGGTCTGCGTGGAACCGTTCTCCGTGCCAGTGAACAGCAGCGTCACGGTCTGGCCCGCGAAGCCGGACACGTTGTAGGTGTGCTGGGTGTAGCCGGTGCCCGCGTTCACGTTGGAGAACGTGGCCACGGTGGTCGAGCCGACCTTGACGGTCAGCGTGTCGGTCGCGGTGCTGCCGGTCTTGTCGGTGTCGATGTGCAGCCAGAACGACAGGCTGGCGCTGCATCCACTCGGGATGGTCACCGACTGCGAGAGCGTGTCGGTGTGCGTCGTGCCGTAGCCGTCCAGCCAGGCGTCCCAGGTGCCGGAGTGCGTCGGTTCACCCTGGGAGCCGTACTGGCCGATCACGCCGGACGTGCTGGACCACACGGTGTTGCCGGACTCGAAGCCCGGATTGCCGAGTTTCTGGCCAGGCGCGGTGCAACCACCGCCGGAGGAGATCGCCCAGCTGAACGACGTGTTCCCGGAGGCACCGGTGGTGTCGGTCGCGGTCACGGTGACCGTGCTGGTCCCGGCCGCCGTGGGCGTTCCGGAGATCAGGCCGGTGCCGGAGTTGATCGACAGGCCGGCGGGCAGGCCGCTGGCCGAGTAGGTCAGGGTCTGGCCGGAGGCCGAGTCAGACGCCTTGATCTGCAGACTCGCGGCGGTGCCAACGGTGCCGGTCTGGTTGCCGGGGTTGGTCACGGTGACGGTGTTCCCGCCGCCGTTGCCGCTGCCGACCGGCAGCCCGCCGGCCGCCGCGTACATGCCAACGTCGAAAGTGGACCCGTTGGGCGCGTGGGCGATCGGGATCACCGTGACGGCGTTGCCCCCGGCCAGCACCGAGGTGGAGATGTAGTCGCCGAACATGCGGCCCTGCGTGGTGTTCGGCAGCCAGGCCAGGGTCATCGGGCCGGCCAGCTGGGTCGGCGCGGTCCAGGTGGTGCCACCGTTGGTTGAGGAGACATAGCCTGCGTTGAGCTGGCAGGTCGTGTCGGTGCAGTTCGCCTGCGGGTAGTAGTAGTACGTCAGCCCGATCCGCGCCGTGGAGCCGGAACTGGACGGGTCGACGCCGATCCCCGGCGTGAAGTGGTCGGCGGTGCTGGACACGGCGTCGATCGGTACCCGGAACGGCGTACTCCACGTCGTGCCGTTGGTCGAGGTGGACAGGATGATGTCGTTGCTCGGACAGCCGGAGCGGAACCGGCAGTCCGACCACGTGACGTAGACCTTGCCGGCGGCGTCGATCTCGGCCGAGGGCAACGGGCTCTCCCGCAACGTGTCCCTGGCGGCGAGGTCCGATTCCAGTCCGGCCACGGTGTGATGGCTGACCGTGGCGATCTGCACGCTGGATCCCCAGCTGGCGCCGCCGTTGGTGGACACGAACGCGCGCTCGGCGTTGGAGCTGGCCGAGGAGAACGGCACCACGACGGTTCCGTTGGGCTGTACAACGGGCTGGCCGCCCAGTCCGCTCGGTGAGTCGGCCGGGCTCATCTCGGCACCCCAGGTCAGGCCGCCGTCGGTGGAGGTCCGGATGTGTTCGGCGTCGCCCGCGTTGGCGTCGTCGTACTCGGTGTAGCAGTGGCCGTAGAACGGGCTGGCCGAGTGGGTGTCGCAGGCGGTCCAGTTCTTGTCGTAGAAGGTGCCCGTCGCGGCCACGGAGACCGGGTTGCCCCAGGTCAGGCCGCCATCGGTGGAGCGGCTGAGTTCGACGTCGACGTTGCCGGAGTTGCTGACCCCCAGGTAGGAGGTCATCCAGACGTTGTCCTTGGGGTCGTAGGCGACCGACGCGTCGCTGACCTGTCCGTACGGGCCGCCGGTGTTCGCGGTGGTGCCGGGCAGGAATCCGTGGGTCCAGCTCTGGCCGCCGTCGGTCGAGGTCGCCCAGCCGATGTTCGAGGCGCCGCCGCCGGAGACCCGGCCGACCTGGAACACGGAGACGACGGTGGAACCGAAGCTGAACGTGTCCGGTTCGACCTCGGTGGCGTGCTGGGCCTGGCTGTCGGAGTAGGGATCGCTGCTGATCTGCGTCATGGTGGGAGCGGCGGGGGTGGCAGGGGTGGCAGGGGTGGCGGTAGCCGGTGCGGCGACCGCCAGCGCGGTCGCCGTGGCGACGACCAGCGCGGGTAACCCTCGCGAAATCCGTCTGGACATGGTTCTCCCTCATCGGGGCAGGGATGGGGACCGAATCCCGTTGTTGCAGGGGAAGGATTCAGCCGCACATCGTGATGACTCGGTTGAGGGGCCACAACCGCCGCAGGAACGGAATCGGCTCATTCACAGTTACCAGGCGGAACGTGCCTGAGCGGCCAGGGCCGTGGCCAGGAAATCCGTGACCACCCCGACGAGTTGATCGGCCGAGGGTTGCTGACCAGGCGTGTCGAGCTGATGCCCGGTCCCGCGCACGGCAAGGAAGGTAGCCGAACCACCGGCCGCGCGGAGCTGCTCGGCGAATGCCTCAGACTGCCCGATCAGCGGGTCCTCCGTACCGTGCAGGATCAGGAACGGCGGCGCTGCGGCCCGCACGTGGTTGCGCGGACTCGCGTCCCGCAACACCGCGGAATCGCCGCCCATCGACAGGCCCAGCAGGGTCCGGTTGAACGCGCTGGCCGTGCCGAACTGGCTCAGATCGGCCGGGCCGAACATGTTCACGACCGCGTTCACCTGGCCCTCGGTCCCGAGCAGGCTGGCCAGCGTGCCGCCCGCGCTGCTGCCCCACACCGCCACCCGTCGCGGATCAATCCCCAGCGCGGCGGCGTTCGTCCGCAAGAACCGGATCGCGCACTCGGCGTCATCGAGCGGCGCGGGCCACTGCGCCGCGGGCGCCAGCCGGTAGTCGATCGAGGCGACCACATAGCCCAAGTCGTTCAACCGATGCCGCAGCGGCCCGAACAACGCTCCCGCCGAGTTGGCCAGCAGCGCTCCGACGCCGCCGGCCGACCGCCCGCCCAACGCGAACCCGCCGCCATGCACATAAACCGCGACCGGCGCCGACCGCGAACGCCGCGCGGGCAGGTAGATGTCCATCCCCAACGGAATTCCCGCCGGACGGCAGTACTCGACGCTGCTCATCCGCCCAGCAGGCAACGCCGCCAAATCAACCCGGCCACCCGGCAATCCACCATTCCCGGCCGCCGCAACCCCCACCGCCACAACCGGAACCGCGACCACCAACGCGATCCCGCACCCGATCCAGCCGAGCGGTCGCCCACGCCGACCCCCACGAACGGCGTGGACGACCAACAGCACCCACCCGGACAACTGCGCCACGACGAACACCCGGTCCGTGAACCCGATCGCGGTATCCATCGGCTCGAACGAATCCGGCCCCAGCAGCGCCCACGCCACCAACCACCCGGCCGAACCGGCCAAGGCAACCAGCACGCGGGGCCGGCCGGGTCGCAACAGGACAGTGATCAGCGCCCCGGCCTGAACGGCCGCAAGCAACCCGAACACCACCCCATGACCCACCGACTGCTGCCACAACGCGGGCAGCGCGACGATCGGCATCAACACCGCCCCGGCCAGCACGACCACCGCGGCCACCAGCAGTGGCCCCCGCTCTCGCTTCGAGTTCGTCATGCCGGACAAGCCTGCCCAGCCCGGCCGGTCCGGTCGTCCCCCGGCGGCCGACACTTCACCTGTTCCCACCGCAGGCAGGGCCGCGCCACACGTGGCGTAGCGATGCCTCCCGGCGTACTCCCGCTGGTGTACGCGGAACCCCTCCACCAGCGGGACGCTGAAACGGCATCGCTGCTCGTAGGCTTCCTGCCATGGCCAACACCGTCCGACCGCGACCCGCTGCGCTGCTGCGCCGCGGGCTGTTCGTGCTGGCCATGCTGGTGCTGACCGTCGGCGGCTCGCTCGGCGAAGCCCATCCCATCCAGCCCGGTCACGAACTGTTCCAGGGCTACCCGCTACCCGGCCCGCCGTGGCCCGCCTACCTGCTCGTCGCGTTCGCCGCCATCGTCACCGGCTGGCGCCTGGACCGTCCATGGGCGGTCCTGACCGGCACCACCATCGCCGTAGGTGTCTACACCGCGCTGGGCTACGTCGACGGCGCCGCGCTGCTCGCCCCGCTGGTCGCGCTCTACACGATCGCTCTGCTCAAACCGCTTCGGCAGGTGATCCTGGCCGGGCTCGCCGTCGTGATCGTCCTCGGTGTGCCCACCGTGCTGGCCAACCCGTTCGGCGCCTTCGACGGAACCTTCCCGGTCCTTCCGCCGATCGTGGCGGTCGCGGTGTGCGCCGGGATCGCCGTGGCCAACCGCCGTGGCGAGTTGGCCGCCCTCCGTTCCCGCGCCGAGCTGGCCGAACGCACCCGCGAGGACGAGGCCCGCCGGCGGGTCGACGCCGAGCGCCTGCGCATCGCCCGCGAACTGCACGACGTCGTCGCGCACACCATGTCGACCATCAACGTCCAGACCGCCGCCCTCGGCTACGCCCACCCCGACCTGCCCGAACCGGTGCTGGCCACGCTGACCTCGATCAAGGCCAGCAGCAAACGCGGCCTCAGCGAACTGCGCGCGATCCTGTCCGTGCTACGCCAGGTCGACGACCAGGACGACGTCCAACCGGTGCCCGGCCTGAACAACCTCGACTCGCTGGTCGCCACCATGTCCAACGCGGGCCTGCCCACCACGATCCAGGTCGAGGGAAACCGGCGCGAACTACCCGCGCCGATCGACCTCGCGGCCTACCGGATCATCCAGGAATCGCTCACCAACGCCCTGCGGCACGCCTCGCCCGCCACCGCGACCATCCGGCTGCTCTTCGATCCGGCCTGCCTGCACCTGGAAATCTCCGACACCGGCCCCGGTCCCGCCGCGAGTGGCAATTCCGACGGTTCGGGCCACGGCCTGCGCGGTATGACCGAGCGGGCCAGCGCGGTCGGCGGCAGCCTGACCACCGGAGCCGGTCCGCGCGGCGGATTCCAGGTTCGTGCCCACCTACCCATGGAGCCATCGTGATCCGAGTCGTGCTCGCCGACGACCAGGCGCTGATCCGCGCCGGTTTCCGCATGCTGCTCGACGCCACCACGGACATCGAAGTAGTCGGCGAAGCCTCCGACGGCGCCGAAGCGGTCGAAATGGCCACCGCCACCCGAGCCGACGTCGTCCTGATGGACATCCGCATGCCCGGAGTCGACGGCCTCGAAGCGACCCGGCGCATCGCGGCCACCGACGATCTGGCCGGAGTGCGCGTCCTGATCCTGACCACCTACGAGGCCGACGACTACGTCTACCGAGCGTTGCGCGCCGGGGCGGCCGGATTCATGGTCAAGGACAACGAACCGGCCGAACTCGTCCAGGCCATCCGCGTCGTCGCTCGCGGCGACGGCCTGCTTTCCCCGCGCATCACCAGAAAACTCATCATGGACATCGCCAGCAGGCCACGGCCCAACACCACCGTCTACCGGATCGACCTGCTCACCGACCGCGAGCGCGAAGTGCTCATCCTGGTCGCCAACGGCCTGACCAACGAGGACATCGCGGCGCACCTGCACCTCAGCCCGCTGACCGCCAAGACCCATGTCAGCCGCATCATGACCAAGCTCGACCTGCACGACCGCGCCCAACTCGTCATCGCCGCCTACGAAACCGGCCTGATCGCCCCCGGCGGCCACTGACCGACAGAAAGGACTAGCGTGAAGCGGTGAGGATCGCCGTCATCGGCTTGGGCAGCATTGCCCAGAAGGCTTATCTGCCAACCTTGGCAGCGCGGCCGGGGGTGGATCTGCACCTGATGACGCGCAGCCGGGAGCGGCTGGACGCGGTTGCCGACACCTACCGAGTGCCGCACGACCGGCGATTCACCGGGGTGGAGCAGTTGCTCGTCGCCGGCCTCGACGCGGCGTTCGTGCATGTGCCGACCGAGGCGCATCGGACGGTGGTGGAGCGGTTGTTGACGGCGGGCGTTCCGGTCTATGTGGACAAGCCGCTGGACAGCACCCTGGTGGGGGCGCGGTATCTGGTCGAACAGGCGCAGCGGGCCAACGTGTTGCTGCGGGTGGGTTTCAACCGGAGATTCGCTCCGGCCTACCAGCAGGCCCGGGAGCTGCCGCGAGACCTGATCAACGTGCGGAAGAACCAGAACGACGGCGCCGGTCCGGTGCGGGAGATCGTGTTCGACGACTTCATCCATGTCGTTGACACACTGCGGTTTCTGTTGCCGGGCCGCGTTGAACGCACGTTCGTCTCCGGCCGGATTGTGGACGGAGAGCTGCACCACGTCTGCCTCACGCTCAGCGGACCTGGCTTCTCGGCGGTCGGCTCCATGCACCGTTTGAGCGGGGCGAAACAGGAGCGGCTGGAGGTGGCGGGGGACCGGGCGACGCTGGAAGTGCTGGATCTCGACCAGGTTTTCGTGCACCAGGCGGGAATGCGAACGCTTCGTCCTGCGGACGGCTGGAGCCCGGTCGCCCGACGGCGCGGGTTCGAGCAGGCGTGCACCGCTTTTCTGGACGCGGTACGGGCTGGGGAGCCCGACGCGGCCGGGCTGGCCGACGCCCTGCGCACCCACGAACTGTGCGAGAACGTGGTCAACGAGCTTTCTCCCAGCTGATAATGGCTTCGGCGGCCGCTGGTCAGCTTCGGGTCAGCAGTCGGTACTGGCCCATGCTCTGGTAGCCGCTGGCCAGCATCACCCGCTGTACCGGTTGCGTGGTGGTTCGGAGCTTCCGCGTGCGATGGCATCTCGTTGGCGGACGCTCAGACCGTCCTGGCGGCCTCGTCCAGGAGCGCGGCCAGTTCGGCGGGCTGGGCCAGGTGCGGGGAGTGACCGGTGCCGATTCTGCGGACGTGCTTCGCCCGCGCGGCCATCCGCTCCTGGACCGGCACCGGGACCGAGGCGTCGTTGTCCGTGATGATGTAGGTGGACGGGACGTCGTGCCACGGCCTGGGTGACGCGGTCGGCGAACGGCTGGTGGAGCTGGCTGACAATCCGCCGCACGGCCACGTCGGCCAACTCGTCGGGGACGTCGGCGTAGAACTGCGCCCGCGGATCCTCGATCGGAGGGAACAGCCCCTCCGTCGATTCGGGCTCCGGCACACCGACGATCGAGTACATCGACTCGCCGACGTCGGGAACGAACGCCGCCACGTAAACCAGATGCCGCAGGTTCGGGAGTCCGACGGCGCCCTCGGTCACCGGGAGACCGCTGTAGGAGTGGGCCACGACGACAACGGGACCGCCACTGGTCTCGATCGCCGCACGGATCACATCGGCGTCGTCGTGCAGATCACCGCGCGGATCGGGACCGGCGGTGGGCAGCTTCACCGCGCGGCTGGCATAACCGAGGGAGTCAAGCTCACCGCGTAGCAGATCCCATGTGGACGGTAGGTGGTAGGCGCCGGGGACGAGGATGAAGGTGGGCCGGTGAACAGTCATGACCATCCGTTCGAGATGCGAGAGTCAAGGCGAAGATACCTGAGGAACTCGGCAGGAACACGGGTCCGAGCCGGTCCATAGTGGCGCCTTGCTGAGCGCTGAGTGGCGCGGCTCATCAGGCGGAGACGGGCGTCAGATCGTGTGTCGTCGACAGTCCATTCGGAACGGAGGGCGGCCTGCCGGCTTCGGCCAAGAGCGGTATCTTTGCCTCCGGGTTCATTTGGTCGATCCGGCGAAAATTTCCGAGCGCTGATCATTGCCTACTCCGAAAGTCTGAATTTTCTCATGGATTGGTCGACGGAAAGGATCGCCGTGCGAAGGATCATGATCGTTGGCGCAGGCCAATCGGGCCTGCTGCTTGCTTTGGGCCTGCGGGAACACGGATACGACGTCACGATCGCGGCCGAAAAGGATGCCGACACGGTCCGCAACGGCCCCATGCTCTCGTGCCAGGTCGTCTTCGCTCCCGGCCTCGCCCTGGAGCGTGAGCTGGGCGTCGACTTCTGGCGTGACCAGGTGACACCCACCGCAGAGGTGTCCTTCACAGCGGCGGGCGCACCCGGCGACCAGGAGCCGGCCATCGCCTGGTCGGCCGCGCTGCGCAAGCCCGGAGCCGGTGTGGACCAGCGGCTCAAGGTCGCGGCCTGGCTGGAGGAATTCGGTCGGCGCGGTGGCCAGATCCGCTACGAGCGCGCGACACCGGGCGACATCGACGAGTTCACCCGCGAATTCGACCTCGTGCTCGTTGCGGCCGGGCGCGGCGAGCAGTTCAACCAGCTTTTCCCGGTGAACGCGGCACTTTCGCCCTATCGCGAGCCGCGGCGCTTCCTTGCGCCGATCTATGTGCGCCTGCCCGACCGCGAGCCGCTCGCCCCCAGCGTGCGGCTCGCCATGGGGCCGGCAGGCGAAATCGGCCTGATCGCCGCTCTGACCTCGCAGGGACCGGCGCTGGGGATCGGCATGTTCTGCGTTCCCGGTGGGCCGATGGACGTCTGGGCGGACGTCCGCGACACCGAGCAGCATTTCGAACTCGCCCGTGAGCTGATCCGGACTCATTTTCCGTGGCGTGCCGAGGTTCTCGAACACGCCGAACCGGCGGGACCGCTGGCGAGCCTGCGCGGCCGCATCACACCGGTCGTCCGGCACCCGGTCGGTACCGTGCCGTCCGGCGCCCGGGTCCTGGCCCTCGGTGATACGGCGGTGACGAACGATCCGCTCGCTGGACAGGGCGCCAACATGGCGGCCCATGCCGCACGGTCCTACCGCGACGCGATCGTGGCCCACGGCGACCGGGTCTTCGACGAGGAATTCATGCGTTCCGCGTTCGCGCGCTACTGGGCCCTGGCCGAGCATGCCACCCGGTTCAGCAACGACTTGCTGATGCCACCACCGGAACACCTGGTGATCACGTTGAAGACCGCCGAGTCGGTTCCCGAAGTCGCCAGCCGCTTCGCGGGCGTGTTCGAGAACCCCGCCGACTACACCGGGTGGCTCACCGACGAGGCCGAGGCAATGCGGTACCTCGACCAAGCGGCCGCCCGCGTGCAGTTTTGAACACTGGTGTCTCATCGGGTACGCTCGTGTTCAACAGGGAGGCTCGGTCCGGACCAGGAGTGACGGTGAACGCAACGGAGAGGCGGCTCCACGCGGCGGCTTTGCGACTGTTCGCCGCCCGGGGCAGCACCAACGTGACCATGAGCGAATTGGCCGATGAGGCCGGTGTCGCCCGGGGCACGCTGTATCGCAACGCGCAGTCGATCGAGCACCTCTTCGAGCAGGCCAGGGCCCAGCTGATCTTCGACCTGCACGACACCAACGCGCGGGCGATGGACGCCCATCGCGACTTCGATCCGCCACTGCGGCTCGCCACCGCGATCCGCATGATCGTGCGCCGCGCCCACGAGGACCCCGCGATCGGCCGGTTCCTGGTGCAGTTCGGGCTGACCGACGAGTCGCTGCGCGAAGCCCTCGCCGGGCCGCCGATGCGCGACATCGAGGAGGGGATCAGGACCGGTCGTTACACCGTCGCACCGGAGCTGGCGATCAGCCTGATGTCTCTGGTGATCGGCGCGGTGGTCAGTGCGATGTGGATGGTGCTCGAAGGGCACCAGACCTGGCGCGAGGCGGGAACGGCTACCGGCGAACTCGTCCTGTGCGCGCTCGGCGTTGCCCGCGAGGAGGCGGCGAAGCTCGCTTCGGCACCACTTCCCGCGCTGCCCGCCCTCTGACTCAATTTCCAGTAAATCGGAGAATCAACGTGAGCGAGTCGAAGCTGACGCGAGAACAAATGGTCGCGACTCTGGTGAAGTTCGACCATGCCATGGCAACGCTGAACCTGCAGGAAATGCGCGAAGTGGTCGCTCCGGCCTTCGCCTGGCACATTCCCGGATCGCATCCGCTTTCCAGTGTGACAATCGGTCCGGAGGAGGCGATCGACCGGTGCCGGTCTTTTGCGCCTTTCCGCGTGAAATCCGAATTTGTGAGCCTCAATCCCACGGGCCCGCTCTCGCTTGAAATCGTGGTGCGCGACACCGGTAGCCACAACGGGAAGACCCTTGACGTGACCCTCAACGACAAGGCCACCTTCTCGGCTGAGGGCAAACTTTTCTCGCTGACCAGCGGGCAGGACGAGGCAGCGATCGAGCAGGCCAACGCCTACTTCGGCTGACCGCGCACACAAGCCGGCGCAGGGCCGACATCCGCTGTTTCAGTAGCCGCGCGGTGGCACGGAAGCCGGCGGAGAAGGGAGAGAAGCAGTGGACGCGGAGGTCGCCGTCGTCGGCCTGGGCGCGATGGGGTCGATGACCGCGTGGCGGCTGGCGGCGGCGGGATCAGATGTGCTCGGGTTCGACCAGTTCGGCATCGGAGATCCCTGGACGGCCGCGGGCGAGTCGCGCGCGCTGGTCCGCGCTCTTGTTCCGCAGAACGATTTCCTCCCGCCCGTCGACCGGGCCATCGAGCTGTGGCAGCAGCTTGCCGAAGAAAGCGGATGCTCCCTCTACGTGAAGTCGGGCACCTTGGTGATCGGCAAGCAATCGTCGGCGCGGATGCGAGCGATGGCCGACGCGGCGGCCGGCTTCGGGTTCGAGGTGCTCGACCACCACGAGACCCGGCGCCGATATCCCGCCCACATCATGGCAACCGAGGACATCGCGGTCTTCGAGAACGAGGGCGGCGTGCTGAGGTCGGAGCTGGCGGTGGTGGCGGCCGCGCGGCTCGCCGAGAATCATGGTGCGCGGCTCGTGACGGGCCACTCCGTTGAGCGGATCGAATCGGGGCCTGGCGGCGTGACGCTGGAAGCAGCCGGTCAGACCTACCGGGTGCGGCGGGCCGTCGTGACTCCGGGCGCCTGGACGAGCACGCTGCTTCCCGAACTCGCACCACACGTCACCGCCCGCCGTTGCGTGACCGCCTGGTGGGCGGTCGACGACGCGGCGCTGTTCACCCCGGAGAGATTCCCGTCCTTCGTCCGGAGCAGCTACGACACCACCGGGGCGGCACTGGCAGGCAAGACCTACTTCGGTTTTCCCTCGCTCGACGGCGCCTCGGTCAAGTTCGCCAGGTCGGGCACCTACGGCCCGGTCCCTCCCACCGACCGGCTCGACCAACACCTCGAAGACTCGATCGTCGAGGCCCACCGAGCCCGGCTGCGCGCCACCCTCACCGGCCTGCACGACCAGCCGCACCGCATCCAGGTCACCATGGACGGGTTCACCCCCGACCGCGCACCCGTGCTCGGTCCCTTGCCCGGCAAGGACAACATCATCCTCGCGACCGGATTCTCGGGCACCGGCTTCCAGTTCGCATCGGCGATCGGCGACCTCCTCGCGGGGATCGCGACCTCCGGTACGGTTCCCGACAGCGTCGCCCGCCTGTCGGTCACTCGGTTCGCACACACCCGGGCCTGAATCACAGGTTCCGCACACCCGGAGGAACAGTGGAGACCACCTACAACGTCGTCGCGGCAGTCCTCGCGGCCCTGCTCGTCGCCGCGGGCCTCGGCGCCATCGTCCGCGCGCCCGCGGTCGTGACCAACATGACGAGAGTCGGCGTTCCCGAGAAGGCCTATCTGCCATTGGCCCTCTGCGAGTTCGCCGGCGCGGCCGGGCTCGTCATCGGGATCTGGTGGCCACCGCTGGGCGTCGCGGCATCCATCGGCCTCGTCCTGTACTTCGTGCTCGCCATCGGCCAGCACGTACGCACAGGCGACGTGAAGGGATCTCCACCGGCCGGATTGCTGCTCGTCATGGCGGTCGCCGCGCTCGTTGTCCGGCTCGCGTCACTCTGATTCGCTGTGCCGCCGTCGTCTGGCGCGCGCTCAGCTCCGGTTCGATACTGCTCGCATGTCCGAAACGGACGTTCCGGTGGTTCGGCTCGCCGAGTTGCTGGGCGCGGTCTCGTTAGCGACCGATCTCGGCACCGGCCAGCACCGATCGCACGGGCTGCGCACCGCGGTGCTGGCCGTCGCACTGGGCCGGGAACTCGGGCTGGACGACGCGGCGGTGGCCGAGGTTCGGCAGGTCGCGCTGTTGCGTTTTCTCGGCTGCACCGCCGATTCCTCGGACACCGCCGTGATGACCGGCGGCGACGAGATCGCCTTCCTGGCCGCGATGGCGCCGGTGGCGATGGGCGGCCCGCCCGAGCAGGTGGTCCGGCTGGTCCGCACCGTCGGTGCGGGCCGCGATCCGCTGAGCAGGGCGCGGCTGGTGGCGGGGGCGCTGACCGATCCGGGCGGGGCCAAGCGGTCGCTGAGCGCGCACTGCGAGGTGGCTGCCCTGCTGGCCGAGCGGCTCGGCGTGTCCCCGACCGTGCGCGAGGCACTCGCGCACGGCCACGAGCGGTGGGACGGCGCGGGATTCCCGGACGGGTTGGCGGCGGAGGCGATTCCGCTGCCGGTGCGGCTGGCGGTCGTCGCCCGGGACGCCGACCTGTGGTGGCAGGCGGAGCCGTCCACCGTGCCCGAGCTGCTGCGGCGGCGCCGGGGTCGCGCCTACGACCCGGCGGTGGCCGACGTTTGCGCGACGATCGGGGCAGGCGTGCTGGCCGGCCTCGACCAGGGCGACCCGTGGACGGCCGTGTTCGCCGATGACAGCTCCAACGAGATCGGCGGCGACGCGCTGGACACCGCGCTCGGCGCGCTAGCCGACTTCGCCGACCTGAAATCGCGCTGGACCCGGGGACATTCCACCCGGGTCGCCGACCTGGCCGCCGCGGCGGCCGAGGACGGCGCGGCCCCTGGCCAGTCGGCGCGCCTGCGGCGGGCCGGACTGGTGCACGATCTCGGCCGGGTCGGCGTTCCGGCGGCGATCTGGGATCGCCCGGGACCGCTCGGGGTGGCCGACTGGGAACGGGTCCGGCTGCATCCGTATCTGAGCGAGCGGGTGCTGGCCCGCTGTCCCGGGCTGGCGTCGCTGGGCCGGCTGGCCGCCGGCCACCACGAGCGGCTGGACGGCTCCGGCTACCACCTCGGGTCCCGGGAACTGGATGGGGCGCAGCGGCTGCTGGCCGCCGCCGATGTGGTGGCCGCCCTCGGCGAGGCCCGCCCGCACCGCACGGCGACGGACCCGGCGCGGATCCCGGACCTGGCTGCGGCCGAGGTCCGGGCCGGACGGCTGGACCGGCTCGCGGTCGACGCGGTGCTGGCGGCGGCCGAGGTCCGGGCCGGCCGGGTGGACCGGCCGGTGGCGGCCTCCGGGAACCCGCGGTCACATCCCGGGCGCAGCGGGTGGCCGGCCGGGCTGTCCGACCGCGAGGTCGAGGTGCTGCGGCTGATCACCCGGGGCCGGACCAACCGCGAGGTCGCCGCCACGCTGACGCTGTCGGCGAAGACGGTCGGCCGCCACGTCGAGAACATCTACGCCAAGATCGGGGTGCGGTCCCGGGCTGGCGCCGCCGTGTTCGCGATGCGGCACCGGCTGCTTGAGCCCTGACCGGGATTGGGGTGTTCACCCGATGCGCCCGTGCCTTCCCTCGGCGGATCGTCGGGTCCACGCCAATCGACCCGGGAGGGACGCCATGAGCAGGATCCAGGTGCGGGACACCACCATCCACTATGAACAGGCCGGTGCGGGCCGGCCGCTGCTGTTCGTGCATGGCATGTGCGGTGATGCGCGGGTCTGGCAAGGCCAGCTGGACCGGCTGTCCGGGTACTTCCGCTGTGTCGCCTACGACCGGCGTGGCCACAGCCGCAGCGGTCGAGGGACCGAGCCGGAGAGCACCGAGACGCATGCCGCCGACGCGGCCGCGCTGATCGAGGCGCTCGGCCTGGTCGACCCGGTCGTGGTCGGGTCCTCAGGCGGTGCCCGGATCGCGGTCGAACTGGCCAGGACGCGGCCGGACCTGCTGGCTGGGGCGGTGTTCGCCGAACCGCCGATCATGTCCCTGGCGGAAGAGGCCGGCCAGGCGTTGCTGGACATGGTGTCCTCGGCGGTGCGCCCGGCCGCCGAGTCCGGCGGACCCGCCGCCGTTGACGCGTTCTTCACGGCGGTCTGCCCGGGACTGTGGTCCACATTGGAGGAAGCGCGCAAGGACCGGTACCGGGCCAACGCGCCGATGATGATGGCCGAGCTGACCGGCCCTGCCTACCCGCTCACCACCACCGAGGCCCGCGCCATCACGTTGCCCTGCCTGGTGATGGCCGGGACGACCAGCCATCCCGCACTGCGCGCCATCGCCGTTGCCCTGGCGAATGCTCTGCCGCGGGCCCGGCTGCTGACCGTGGACGGCTCCGGGCACGTCATCTACGCCGAGCGGCCGGACGAGTTCGCTGCCGCCGTCGCCGCCTTCGCCACCGAGCTGGCTCTGGTGCGTGACCCGCGCCGGGAGGTGGGCTGGGGCCTTCACGGACGCGACAGCGGAATAGCGCCGCGATGATGGAGCCAAGACGAACTATGGATCGACACCATGGCGGTGACATCGTGGGTGAACTCTGGAACGAGCGCGGCGGCGCCGCATACGCCTCGGCCACCGGACTGGCCGAGGCCCTCCGGCGCGCGGAAGCCGCCCATGGCCGGTACGAGCGTGAACTCGGGATGGCCGACCCGGACTGGCCCCAGTGGTACGCGCGGTACATGGTGGAGGAGCAGACAAGCCAGGAGCCGACCGGATGACGGGCGCCGTTGCCCTGCGAAGACCAGCCCACCGGAGCACGCGGAGGCGTCGTGGCCGATGACAGCGACGGAGCCGACGGTGTCGACGTCGATTCCGGACTACTCGAACCCGACGAGAGCCTGGACGACCTCGGCATCGAGGACGTCCTCGACGAGGGCTACTCGCCGCCCGAGCGGTCCTGGACCCTCGGGCAGTGGGGCTTCACCGCGCGCGAGGCCGCGGGCCACGAGGCGCTGAGCGCCCGCATCGCTCGCGAACTGCCCGATGTCCAAGCGGGATCCGGCGACGGACTGGGCGATGCCGAGGACACCGACGGCGAACTGTACGACCTCGAGGTCGGTACGGCGCGGGCCGGCCGGCTGGCCGAATACGACGGAGACTTCGACGACGTCCAGTACCTCTACGGGGTCGACGTGGGCATCGACGGTGCCGGCGCGTCCGCCGAGGAGGCAGCCGTGCACATCGTGCCGGACGAACCGGAGTTCTACTGACGGCAGCACGACCCGCATCACACGCTTGGAAGGAAAACATGTCGACGGACAGCTATGTCCTGGGCCGATCCGCAGCCGAGACGCAGCGGCTTCACCTGCAGGGCCAGATCTATGGCAGCCACACGGAGCATCTGTTGCGGTCGGCCGGTCTCACCCGGGGAATGCGCGTGCTGGACATCGGCTGCGGCGTCGGCGACGTCACCCTCGCGGCGGCGCGGCTGGTCGGTCCGTCCGGCGAGGTGATCGGGGTCGATGCCGACGCCAGCCTGCTGGCCGTGGCGACCGACCGCGCCGCCGGATCCGGTATGGAGAATGTGAGCTTCATCCGGGCCGACATTCCCGACATCCCGATCGACGGCGAGGTGGATGCGCTCATCGGCCGGTTGATCCTCATCCACCTGGAAGATCCGGTCGGCGCGATTCGGGCTTTGCGCCCGCTCGTCCGGCCTGGCGGGATCATCGCGTTCCAGGACTTCGGGCTCGGTCACACGACGGCGCCGCGAACGGTGCCGCTGGCGGCCACGGTGTCGGGGTGGGGCCGGGATGCCCTGCGAGCGTCCGGCCATCCCCTGCTCGGCTCCGACGGTCTGGTCTCGATCTACCGCGACGCGGGCTTGTCCGTGTCGGGGATCACCGCCGTGACCTCCGCCGCGAGCGACCCCGAATCTCCGCTCTTCGACTACCTGGCCGCCACGATCGGTTCACTCCTGCCCGCGATAACCGCGCACGGCATCGCGACCGAGGCCGAGGTGGAGATCGACACCCTCGCCGACCGGCTCAGGGCCGACGCCCGCGAAACCGGCGCCCTGCTGCACGTCACGGAACTGGTCGGCGTGTGGGCGACCGAGCCTGAACGGAACTGATGCGCCCGGCGGTCGGCCCCGGGCCAACTCGGTGATTCACCGATGCGAGCGCGCACCGGCGAGGGAGAGGATCGATCTCATGCCACTGTCTCCCCATTTCCACAGCAAGAGGCGGACGGACGTCGATCCGGCCCGGGTGCCCCCTGGGCAGTACGCGACCAACGGATTTCCGGTGCTCGCGGCCGGACCGACCCCGCACACGCCGCTCGCCGACTGGACGTTCACCATCCGCGGTGCCGTCGAGCAGCCGATGAGCTGGACCTGGGACGAGCTGCGGGCGCTGCCCAGCGAGACGGTCACGGTGGATATCCACTGCGTGACCCGGTGGTCCAAACTGGACACATCGTGGACCGGCGTCTCGCTCGACACGCTGCTGGAGAGCGTGCACGGCGACGCCGCCTACGTCATGGCGTTCAGCGATGGCGGCTACACGACGAACCTGCCGCTGGCCGACATCACCGGCGGCAAGGCGTGGGTCGTCTACGAGTACGACGGCCAGCCGCTCCCCGCTGAGCACGGCGGCCCCGCCCGGCTGCTCGTCCCGCACCTGTACTTCTGGAAGAGCGCGAAGTGGGTCAGGGGCATCGAACTCCAACCCCAGGACCAACCCGGCTTCTGGGAACGCTACGGCTATCACAACTACGGAGACCCATGGCGGGAACAGCGCTACGCGGGAGACTGAGCTGGCAGTTGGCCACGGTGGCCGGCATCGCCGAGGAGACCCCTCGTACCAAGACCATCACCCTGGACCTTCCCGACTGGTCCGGTCACCGCGCAGGCCAGCACGTCGACATCAGGCTGACCGCGGACGACGGTTATCGGGCCGAACGCAGCTATTCCATCGCCTCGGCCCCGGAGGACGAGGGCGTCATGCTCACCGTCGAACGGCTGGACGACGGCGAGGTGTCGCCCTATCTGGTCGACGAACTGACCGTCGGTGCCGAGCTTGAGGTGCGCGGTCCGGTCGGCGGCTACTTCGTCTGGGAGGCCGTGTCCAACGGCCCGGTGCTGCTGATCGCGGGCGGCTCCGGCGTGGTGCCGTTCCGGTCGATGTTGCGACACCATCAGGCCGCAGGCAGCGCGGCGCCGATCCGGCTGCTGTACTCGGCCCGTTCGCAGGGATCACTGATCTACCGCGACGAGCTGACGAACCTGCACGGTGCCAACGGAATCGACGTCCGGATCACCCTGACCAGGGAGCAGCAGGACGACTGGCCCGGCCATCGAGGCCGGATCGACCAGGACTTTCTCGACCAGTTCGGCTGGCGGGCCAGTGTCCGGCCGCTGGTCTACATCTGCGGGCCAACCGCGTTCGTGGAGAACGTCTCGGAGGCGCTGGTCGCACTCGGCCACGCGCCCGACCGGATCAGGACAGAACGCTTCGGCGGAACGGGGACGTGATGACCAACGCATTGGACGGCAACGCGATCGCCGGGATGCTGCAGACCGTGTTCGGCGGCGACATGACGGCCTCGTCCGGCGTGTGCGCGTCGTGTGGAACGAGAAGCGTGCTGGCCGAGCTGGAGGTCTACCTGGACGTGCCGAGCGTCGTGGGCCGGTGCCGGCACTGCGGGAACGTGTTGCTGGTCATCCTGCATCGCAACGGTATCGCCTGTGTCGACATCTCGGGCTTCGCCGAGCTGGGCCAGCCCGCCCTGCGCTGAGCGCCGGGTTCATCCCTTGCGCAGATCGGGGCTGGGCAGGCCGAGCAGGGCCAGCCGGGCCGCGTTCCAGACCGTGTGCATCGCGGTCTGCACCGCTTTCGAGGTGTGGCCGAGCATCCGGACCGTCACCCCGCATCCGCTGGGCAGTTCGGTCGCCCCGGCCAGCACCTCGGGAACCTCGGCCAGCGTGTCGCGCAACAGGGCGACCAGGTCGGCCGGCGCCACCTGCGGGCTGATCACGTACAGGGTCGCCACGACGTCGTACCCACCGAGGACTCCGGGCGATCGCGGGTCGCCGGTTTCGCCCGGCCGCAGGCGCAGTGTGTCGGCGAACAGCAGCGTGCCGTCCTCGCGCTGGGCCTGGGTTTCCGCCCAGTACAGGTCGTAGGCGTGCGCCTCGTCGTGCGCGATCCGGCCGGGCAACAGTACTTCGCCGGTGATCACCGTGGCGTCCTCGGCCACGGTCAGGCAGGTGCGCTGGAACAGCCGCGATCGGCGGAACGGCACGACCGGATCGGGCAGGTATTCCACTACCGCGCCCGCGCCGACCCGGAGATTGACCAGCTGCGTCGCGAAGTTGTCGCGGGCGGCGAACACCTTGGTGGCCGCCTGGGTGGTGAGGTGAACGGCGGAGCCGGGGGCGCAGTCGACGTCGATCCGGTACCGGTCACCTTGGACGAAGCCGTCTCCCTGCTGCTGCAGGAACACGAACGCCATGTCGGTCCGGCCCGGGTCGAGGTAGACCGGCCGGTAGATGTGCAGCGGTGCCCGCTGGTACTGCCGGACCACCCTGGTGCTGCCCGCGCGCGGTGCCAGCGCGATGTCCAGCACTCCGTTCTTGCCCGCCGCGCCGACGTCGAGTCCGTTGTGGACTGTTCCGGCGAACGCGAGCAGTTCCTGCGGGAGGTTCGCGGGCGTACACCAGGCTGGGTCGTCTCGCTGGGTCATCTCGCCGTACCGGAGGGGGCGAATCGGCCGATCACCTCGGCGATCCGCTCGGTCACCTCGGCGAGGCCGTCGCCGGTGAAGCAGTTGGTGAACACGAACGGCCTGCCCTCGCGCACCAGGCGGGCATCGCGATCCATCACCGACAGGTCAGAACGGACGTGTTCGGCCAGGTCCACCTTGTTGATCACCAGCAGGTCGGAGTTGGTCACGCCGGGGCCGCGCTTGCGCGGGATCTTGTCGCCCTGCGCGACGTCGATGACGAAGACGAAGTAGTCGGCGAGGGCACCGCTGAAGGTGAGCGTGAGGTTGTCCCCGCCGGATTCGACCAGCACCACGTCCGCGTCGGTGAAGTGGTCGGTCAGTTCGGCCACCGCGTCGAGGTTCATGCTCGGATCGTCACGCACCGCGGTGTGCGGGCAGGAACCCGTTTCCACGCCGACGACCCGCTCCGGCGCGAGCACACCGGCCAGCGTGCTCCGCACGTGCTTGGCGTCCTCGCTGGTGAAGATGTCGTTGGTGACGACCAGCGGACGGTGTCCCGCCTCGATCAGCAGCGGCACGAGGGCCTCGATCAATGCGGTCTTGCCCGATCCGACCGGCCCGCCGATGCCGATTCTGGCGATTCCGGGGGCACGCATGGTGGCGTACCGGTGCGGCGAGCCGTGCTCGTGCGGGTGCGCGTGAGGCTCGATCATGGCCACTCCTCAGCTTGCGAAAAGACGAAGTTCGGTCTGCTCGTGCCGCATGCCCATCACGTCGAGCAGCGGCGTGTAACTGGCGATGTCGCCGACGTTCTTGCCGACCGAGGCGACCGCCGCGTCGGCGATGTCCTCGTGCACGTCGTAGAGCAGTGCCTGGGCGGTGCCGTGGTCGGTCACGGCCAGCCGGACGGCGGCGGCCACCCAGCTGGCGGCGAACGCGAACAGCTCACCCGTGACGGACTCCACCCTGGTCACGCCGAGCGACGCGCTGAGGATGCCCAGCACGACAGCGTGATTGCCCGGCATCAGTCCACTCTCGACATACCCGGCGTACTCGGCGATCGCCTCGCTGCGGAAGACGGCCTTGGCCACGCGCAGCAGCGCGCGCCCGGTCCGGGTCGACGTGTCCCTGGACTCCTTGCTCAGCTTCACCGCCGTCAGCCGGGCGTCGGTCCTGCCGACGAGATCGAGGTCGAGACAGTCCGCGGTACTCGCCGCCCGGTGGGCACAGGCCAGCGCGACACCCTCGGACGGCGCTACCGAAAGGGCCAGATAGTCCCGCAGCAGGCCGGCCAGCTCCGATGGCTCGGCCGGCGTCGTCAGCCTGCCGGTCTGGGCGAACGTCTCCAGGCCGTAGGACAGCGTGTACCGGCCGCTGGGGAACGCGGAATCGGCCAGCTGCAGAACTGCGAGAAAGCCGGACAGCCAGTGGGTCTCGGGGACACGTGGCAGGTTTTCGGTCATCACACGAGGTAGTAGAGCTGGGACATGGGCACATCGGTCGATGCGGGCACGGTCGCGGGCTCGCCGTCCACCGTCACCTGGTAGGTCTCGGAGTCCACGGTGATCTCCGGGGTGCCGCCGTTGCGCACCATCCCCGCCTTGCCGATCGTCCGGCAGCCGCGCACCGGCTCGGTCCACCGGTCGACGCCCAGTCGTTCCATCACCTTGGCATCGGCCGCCGCCTGCGAGACGAAGGTGATCGAGGTGCGGCCGACCGTCTTCCCCATGGTGCCGAACATCGGTTGCAGGCTGACCGGCTCCGGCGTCGGGATCGACGCGTTCGGATCACCCATCACCGCCCACGCGATCACCCCGCCCTTGATCACGTACTTGGGCTTGACGCCGAACATGTTGGTCGGCCACAGCACGATGTCAGCCAGCTTGCCGGGTTCCAGCGAGCCGACGAGATGACCGATGCCGTGCGCGAGCGCCGGGTTGATGGTCAGCTTGGCCAGGTATCGCAGGATCCGCTGGTTGTCGTCGCGATCCGAGTCGCCGTCCAGCGGCCCGGTCAGCTTCTTCATCTTGTCCGCGGTGCGCCAGCAGGTCGTCACCGTGTCACCGATGCGCCCCATGGCCTGCGCGTCCGAGGAGTACATGCTCAGCGCACCCAGGTCGTGCAGCACGTCCTCGGCCGCCTCGGTCTCGGCGCGGATGCGCGACTGCGCGAACGCCACGTCCTCGGGGTTGTCCGGGTTCAGGTGGTGGGTCACGATCGTCATGTAGAACAGGTTGTCCGTGGTATCGGTCGTGTACGGCCGGGTCGGGTTGGTCGAAGAGGGCAGCACGTTGGGCAGCGACGCGATCGCCATCATGTCCGGCGCGTGCCCGCCGCCCGCGCCCTCGGTGTGATAGCTGTGGATCGTGCGTCCGTCGATGGCGTCGAGCGTGTCGGCCAGGTAGCCGCTCTCGTTGAGCGTGTCGGCGTGCAGCGCGACCTGGACATCGGTCTCGTCGGCGACGGTCAGGGCACAGTCCAGCGCGGCCGGAGTGGCGCCCCAGTCCTCGTGCACCTTCAACCCGCACGCGCCCGCCTCCACCTGCTCGTACAGGGCTTCCGGACGGCTGCTGTTGCCCTTGCCCAACAGGCCGATGTTGACCGGCAGGGTGGCCGTGGCCTCCAGCATCCTGGCCAGGTTCCACGGGCCGGGTGAGCAGGTGGTGCCCTTCGAACCGTCGGCGGGGCCGGTGCCGCCGCCGATCAGCGTGGTCAGCCCGCTGGACAGGGCGTGCGGAATCTGGCCTGGGGTCAGGAAGTGCACATGGGTGTCGATGGCGCCCGCGGTGGCGACCAGTCCCTCGCCCGAGATCACTTCGGTGCCCGGCCCGATGACCAGGTTGGCCGACACGCCGTCCTGCACCGCGGGGTTGCCGGCCTGGCCGATGCCGACGATCAGCCCGTCCTTGACGCCGATGTCGGCCTTGACGATGCCCAGCATCGCGTCCATCACGACCACCGAGGTGATCACCAGATCGAGCGCGCCGTCGGCGTTGCGCAGGCCGGGTGCCTGAGCCATGCCGTCGCGGATCGACTTGCCGCCACCGTAGATCGCTTCCTCGCCCGGCAGGATGAGGCTGCGTTCGACGCGAGCGATCAGTTCGGTGTCGGCCAACCGGAACCGGTCACCGACCGTGGGCCCGTACAGCGAGGCGTACTGCCGTCGCGGAATCATCGTCATGACCTCTCCCCAGCACCGGAAAAACCGAGTTCGGCGGCCCGCGCCAGCGCATCGCGCGCCGACCAGCGCGCCGACGCGGCACCGTCGAGCAGCCCGTTGAAGCCGACCACCCGGCGCGCGCCGCCGAACTCGACCAGGTCGACGTCCCGCTCGTCGCCTGGTTCGAACCGGATCGATTGTCCGGAAGGGACATCCAGGCGCATGCCCAGCGCTGCCGCGCGGTCGAAATCGAGCACCCGGTTGACTTCGAAGAAGTGGAAGTGCGAACCGACCTGGATCGGCCGGTCACCGGTGTTGCGCACGGACAGCCGCAACGTCCGCCTGCCCGTGTTGATCTCAACCGGCTCGTCGGAGAGCAGCCACTCGCCTGGAATCATTTGCACATAGACCGCTTCACGCGCCAGATGCGGTTCCAGTTCGAGCGCGTCTGCTCCGCTCAGCTCCTCGACCTCGCCTCCCGCGGCGACCTGCCATTTTGCGCGTTCGCGTAATTCATTGGCCTCAAGTTCGTCGAA
>DATFHN010000168.1:0-44223 GCA_035248365.1 Pseudonocardiaceae bacterium
GTGAAACTCGCCTCGACCCCCGACGAGGCCCACGCCAAGGCCGACGCGATTCTCGGGATGGACATCAAGGGCCACACCGTGCACCGGGTGCTGATCACCCAGGCCAGTGACATCGCCCAGGAGTACTACTTCTCCTTCCTGCTCGACCGGGCCAACCGCACCTTCCTGGCCATGGCCAGCTTCGAGGGCGGGATGGAGATCGAGCAGCTCGCCGTCGAACGCCCCGAGGCGCTGGCCCGGATCCCGATCAACCCGCTGACCGGGGTGGACGCGGCCAAGGCGGCCGAGATCGTGGCGGCCGGGCGGTTCCCGGCCGAGGTGGCCGAGCAGGTCGCCGCGGTCGCGGTGCAGCTGTGGGAGACCTTCGTGGCCGAGGACGCGACCCTGGTCGAGGTCAACCCGCTGGTCCGCGACCCGCAGGATCAGGTGGTGGCGTTGGATGGCAAGGTCACGCTGGATGACAACGCCGCGTTCCGCCACCCGACGCACGCCGAGTTGGTGGACACCGCGGCGGAGGACCCGCTGGAAGCGGCGGCCAAGGCCAAGCATCTGAACTATGTGAAGCTGGATGGCCAGGTCGGCATCATCGGTAACGGTGCGGGGTTGGTGATGTCCACGCTGGACGTGGTCGCCTATGCCGGTGAGAAGCATTCCGGGGTGCGGCCGGCGAACTTCCTGGACATCGGTGGTGGCGCGTCGGCGGAGGTGATGGCCAACGGTCTGGAGATCATTCTGGGGGATCCGGACGTGGCCAGTGTGTTCGTGAACGTGTTCGGCGGGATCACCGCGTGTGACGCGGTCGCGAACGGGATCGTGCAGGCCTTCGCGTTGCTGGAGGGCCGGGGGGAGCCGGTGACCAAGCCGATCGTGGTGCGGTTGGACGGGAACAACGCCGAGGAAGGCCGCCGGATTCTCACCGATGCCGCCCTTCCCGGGTTGGTGCAGGTGGACACGATGGACGCCGCGGCCGATCGGGCCGCGCAATTGGCCGCAGCGGGCGTGTGAGGGACTGAGCGAATCATGGCGATTTTCTTGACTGAGAACAGCCGGGTCATCGTGCAGGGGATGACCGGGTCGGAAGGCTCCAAGCACACCGCGAAGATGCTCAAGGCGGGCACGAACATCGTGGGTGGGGTGAACCCGCGCAAGGCGGGGACCACGGTCACCTTCGACGGTAGTGAGGTGCCGGTGTTCGGGTCGGTCGCGGAGGCGATGGACAAGACCGGGGCGGATGTGTCGGTGGTGTTCGTGCCGCCGGCGCATACCAAGGCGGCGGTGCTCGAGGCGATCGATGCCGGGATCGGGATGGCGGTGGTGATCACCGAGGGGATCCCGGTGCATGACTCGGCCTATTTCTGGGCGCACGCGGTGGCGGCCGGGAACAGGACGCGGATTATCGGGCCGAACTGTCCGGGGGTGATCTCGCCGGGGAAGTCGAACGCGGGGATTATCCCGGCGGATATTTCCGGTGCGGGCCGGATGGGGTTGGTGTCCAAGTCGGGCACCCTCACCTATCAGATGATGTATGAGTTGCGGGATATCGGGTTTTCCTCGGCGGTGGGGATTGGTGGGGACCCGGTGATCGGGACGACGCATATTGATGCGTTGCAGGCGTTTGAGGATGATCCGGAGACCGATGCGATCGTGATGATCGGGGAGATCGGTGGGGATGCCGAGGAGCGGGCGGCGGAGTACATCAAGGCGCATATTTCCAAGCCGGTGATCGGGTATGTGGCCGGGTTCACCGCGCCGGAGGGTAGGACGATGGGGCATGCGGGCGCGATTGTGTCCGGGTCGTCGGGTACGGCGGCGGCGAAGAAGGAGGCGTTGGAGGCGGCCGGGGTTCGGGTCGGGAAGACCCCGAGCGAAACCGCCGAACTCGCCCGGGAAGTGATCAAGTCGCTGGGCTGAGCCAAAGCTACCCACCGAAAGCACCAACGAATGGGGCCGGACGCCGGTATGGCGTCCGGTCCCGTCGCATTTGTGCGGTACGGAACCCTGGATGGCCTTCACGCGTCCATCAAATGGTTTCGGCTACTGTTTCGGCGGAAATCCCAATCCTGTCAGGATTCGAGCGTTTCGAGTTGAGGGAGAGCGCACATGTCGTTCCCGTCCGGCCAGCCGGGTGGTTACCCGGGGCAGCCTCCGCAACAGCAGCAGAGCTACGCACCTCGGCCCGCGCCGCGCTCGAATCCCTTGATGGATCTTGGGATTCCCTCGCTCATCACGCTGGGCGTGATGGTGCTCGGCCTGGCCAACTACTTCTGCAGCTTCGGCTCCGGCGCGGCCAGCCTGAGCCTGCAGGTGATGGTGCTGCTGGCCGGCGGCCTGCTCGCCGGACTGCACGTGTTGCCGAGGGGACCGAAGACGCTGCCGTTCGCCGCGCTGCTGAGCACGGTGGGTGGCCTGTCGGTACTCGCCGCGGTCATCCAGTCCTCCGGTGGCGGCACGTCCACGCCGACCATCGAGATCATCATCCTGATCCTGGGCCTGTTGCAGTTCCTGGTCGCCGCGTTCGTGCTGCTGCTCGAATACGACCTGATCAAGATCTCGCCGAGACCGGCCGTCCCGTACGGCGCGCCCGGCACCTTTCCGCAGTCCGGTCCGTTCCCGCAGACCCCACAGGCCCGGTCCAACCCGCAGCAGCAGCCCCCGTCGCAGAACCAGGCGCAGCAAACCCAGCAGGTCCAGCAGCCGCGCAAGCCCGAGTCGGCCACCCACTACGTGCCCGCGCCGCCGTCCAAGCCCGCGCCGCAGTCCACGATGTTCCTCCAGCAGCCGGGGCAGATCTCCCAGCAGCAGCCGCAGACGCCCCCTCCGGGCGGGGACTACCCCAGCTCCTCCTGACCTGAGCGTGTTGTTGCATTCGGTAGTCGCCGCAACCGCGCTGATCAGCCATTTGGGCGGTCGCCGGTTGCGGCGTGGCTGAGCCGGACGGGCTAATCGCTACGTCAGAGTGGGTGTATGCCCGCTCCATCTGCAACACCGGCCGATCATGACGTCCTCGACGAGGTCGCGCCGGTCGATGAGCAGCGGTCGATCGACGAGAGCAGGGCGACGCGCGGCGAGCAGGCCCGCATCCTGCTCTTCGCCGCGCTCAGCCCGCTGGTCGCGGGCTATGTGGCGCTGGCGGCGTTGCTGGCCGTGGTGGTCGCGATCGCGCCGGGCAGCAGCATCTCGGTCGGCGGCATCCTGGCCGCGACCGGTCCGGCCTGGCTGGCCGCGCTGCACGTGCCGCTGATCATCGACGGTCACCCGCTGAGCATGCTGCCGCTGCTGCCGACCGCGTTGCTGGTGTTCCTGGCCGCCCGGGCCGCGAGCGGCGCCGCCGACCGGCTCGGCGCCAGCACCCCGCACGACACGTTGCCGATCTTCCTGGCCGTCGGCGTCGGACATGCCGGGTTCGGCGTGCTGCTGTCCCTGGCCGGTTCGAGCAGCCTGGTGCTGACCTCGCCGATCCTGGCCTTCCTGCTCGGCGCGCTGTTCGCCGGAATCGGTACCGCGATCGGCCTTTCCGGACGGTGCGGCTTGCGTGCCGCGGTACTGGCCAAGGCCGACGAACCGACCCGTGCCGGTCTGCGCGCCGGAGTGCTCGGCCTGCTGGGGTTGCTCGCCGCGGGCGCCGTGCTGCTGGCCCTCGGGCTGGTGCTTTCCTGGCCGAGTGTCGCCGCCATGTTCCGGCCTGGCGCGGGTTTCGGCGGCGGGCTCGGCCTTCTCCTGCTCTCCCTTGCCTATCTGCCCAATGCGCTGATCGGCGCGGCATCGTTCGCGGCCGGACCCGGGTTCTCCATCGGCGCGCTGGTGGTCCGCCCGCTCGCCTTCCACTCCGGACCCGTGCTCGGCCTGCCGCTGCTCGGCGCGATACCGATCCACTCCGCGCCCTGGTGGATCGTGGTGTTGCTGCTGCCCGCCGCGGTCGGTGTCGGGGTCGGCTGGGCCTGTCGTCGAGTGGCCGATCCGGTGACGGCGCGATCCCGCCGCACGAACGCCGAACCGCGACCGGACCGGGCCCTCGGCCGGTTGCGCGCGGTCGGTGTCGCCGCGCTGGTGGTCGCGGTCGGTTGCCTGGTGCTGGCCGCGTTCGCGGGTGGCACGGTCGCCGATGGCCCGTTCAATCCGGTGACGGTCGCGGCGGGCTTGCTGGCGTTGTCCGCGTTCGGCTGGGTCGGTATCGCGGGCGCGCTCACCGCGCTGTTCGCCGGCCCGCGCCCGGAAGCCCTGACCGCGCTGACCGAACGCGTCGTCGACGCCCTCAGCGACCCGGACGACGAAGAAGACGAAGACGAGGCGGAAACCGAGGAGGACGACGAGGACGAGGAGCCGGACGATCCCGACGCGGCCGCGTTCGACCCCGAGGACGAACTCGCCGAAGAAACCGAAGAACAGCCCGAAAACGACGAACCAGTCGAGTAGCCCTGCGCGCGAAGCCCAACCGCGCACAACATACGCTGGTCAGGCACGTGAGGACCGCCTGTCAGGAGAGCCCGCTGTTTCGTCACCGACCTAGGCCCCTGTTTCACATATCCGCGTACCGGCTGCGCGACGCCCAGACATCTTCCTTCGCCTTGGATCTGGCGCACCTGGACGCCGCTCGCTCGGAGGGACATATGAAACAGGGCCCAGTCGAGGCCCGATCCGCGGCGACCCCCGCCGGAGGGCGGTCGTGACCCAGCCATCGACCCTGAGCTTCTCGCTGCCGGTGCGCGTCGTCGTGCTCATCTCGGGCACCGGAACCCTGCTCCAGGCCCTGCTCGATGCCACCCAGGACTCCGACTATCCGGTCCGGATCGTGGCTGTCGGCTCGGACCGGCCCGGGGTGGAGGGCCTGGCCCGCGCCGAGCGCGCCAGCGTGCCCGGGTTCGTGGTCCGGCTTGCCGACCACGCCGACCGGGATGCCTGGGACGTCGCGCTGGCCGACGCGGTCGCCGCATACCAGCCCGATCTCGTGGTGTCGGCTGGGTTCATGAAGATCGTCGGCCCGACCTTCCTGGACCGCTTCGCCGGCCGCATGATCAACACGCATCCCGCGCTGCTGCCCGCCTTCCCCGGCGCGCACGCCGTGCAGGACGCGGTCGCCTATGGCGTCAAGGTCACCGGCTGCACCGTGCACCTGGTCGACAAGGGCGTCGACACCGGGCCGATCCTGGCCCAGCAACCCGTCGTGGTCGAACCCGGCGAACAAGCCGGGGAACTGCACGCCCGAATCAAAGCCGTGGAACGGCGACTGCTGGTCGAAGTGGTCGCCAGGCTCGCCCGCGAGGGCGCAACCGTGAACGGACGAAAGGTAAGTATCCCGTGACCGCAAACCAGTCCGGACCGGACACAGTGGACGGTCGGCGTCCCGTCAGGCGCGCGCTGATCAGCGTCAGCGACAAGACCGGCTTGGTCGAGCTGGCCGCCGCCCTGCACGCGGCCGGGGTGCGCCTGGTGTCCACCGGCAACAGCGCCCGCGTCATCACCGAGGCCGGTGTCCCGGTCACCGCGATCGAGGAGCTGACCGGCTTCCCGGAGAGCCTGGACGGCCGCGTCAAGACCCTGCACCCGCGCGTGCACGCCGGTCTGCTGGCCGACGTCGGCAACCCCGAGCACGTCCGCCAGCTGGCCGAACTCGACGTCGAACCGTTCGAACTGCTGATCTCCAACCTCTACCCGTTCACCCAGACCGTCGCCTCCGGCGCGGGCCCGGACGAATGCGTCGAGCAGATCGACATCGGCGGCCCGGCCATGGTCCGCGCGGCGGCCAAGAACCACGCCAACCTCGCCGTGGTGGTCGACCCGGCCCGCTACGACTGGGTGATCGAGCGGGTCAACGCGGGCGGCTTCACCCTGCCCGACCGGCGCGCGCTCGCCGCCGACGCCTACCGGCACACCGCCTCCTACGATGTCGCGGTCGCCTCCTGGATGGGCAACGTGCTCGCGGTCCCCGCCGAGCCGGTCTCCCCGTTCCCGGCCTGGGTCGGCGCCACCTGGACCCAGGTCGCCCCGCTGCGCTACGGCGAGAACCCGCACCAGGCCGCCGCGCTGTACGTGAACAACGGCGGCGGGATCGGCCTGGCGACCGCGAAGCAGTTGCACGGCAAGGAAATGTCGTACAACAACTACATCGACTCGGACGCGGCCTGGCGCGCCGCGCACGACCACGAGCAGGACTGCGTCGCGATCATCAAGCACGCCAACCCGTGCGGCATCGCGATCTCCGCGACCGACATCGCCGACGCGCACCGCAAGGCCCACGCCTGCGACCCGACCAGCGCGTTCGGCGGTATCATCGCGGCCAACCGCCCGGTCAGCGTGGCCATGGCCGAGCAGATCGCGGACATCTTCACCGAGGTCGTCATCGCGCCCGCCTACGCCGACGGTGCGGTGGACGTGCTGGCGCGCAAGAAGAACGTGCGCATCCTGGTCGCCGAGCCGCCGGTGCGCGGTGGTGCCGAGATGCGTCCGGTGTCCGGCGGTCTGTTGATGCAACAGCTCGACACGATCTCCGCGGAGGGCGACAACCCGGCCAAGTGGACGCTGGCCACCGGTGACCCGGTCGACGAGCAGACCCTCGCCGATCTGGCGTTCGCCTGGCGCGCCATCCGCACGGTCAAGTCCAACGCGATCCTGCTCGCGCACGACGGCGCTTCGGTCGGCGTCGGCATGGGCCAGGTGAACCGGGTCGACGCCGCACGGCTCGCGGTCTCCCGGGCCGGCGACCGGGCCAAGGGCGCGGTGGCCGCGTCCGATGCGTTCTTCCCGTTCCCGGACGGCCTGCAGGTGCTGCTCGACGCGGGGGTGCGCGCGGTCGTGCAGCCCGGCGGGTCGGTGCGCGACGCCGAGGTGATCGCGGCCGCGGAAGCCGCGGGCGTCCCGCTCTACCTGACCGGCACCCGCCACTTCGCGCACTGATCATGAAGGCCAGCCGGGAGGCGGTACTCGCGTACCGGATCGCCGCCCAGGGCCTGCGGCGCGACACCACGTCGCCGCAGGCCCTGGCGATCCTGCGGCTCGGCGTGCAGAACACGCCGCCCGGTTCGGCCCGGCTGGCCTGCGCGGCCCGCCTCCCATCGGTCCCGGCCGACCTGCCGGGCCTGCGCATCGCCTGGACCTACCGGCTCTCCCCGCACCTGCACCACGAGGCGGAGCTGCCTCGCGTCGCCGCCGCGCTCTGGCCCGCCACCGAAGCCGATGCGGTGGCCAGGCTGAGCTGGCCGAGCGCCCGTCTCGCCGGCGCAGGCCTGACCGCGACCCAGGTGATCGAGCAGGCCACCGACGCGATGCTCGACGTGCTCACCGAACCGATGACCAAGGGCGCGGCCAGCGCCGCCGTCACCGAACTGGTCGACGAGCCGCTCACCTCGTGGTGCAGGGGCTGCAAGTCCACCCACATCTGGGACTCCCTGTTCCGCCTCGCGGGCGGTCTGGCCGGAGCGTGGCTGGACACCGATGCCAACCCCACCCTCATCACTCCCACCCCCGGCTGGACCCGCCCAACCCACGACCCAGCCGCACGCGCCGAACTCGTCCGCTCGTTCCTGCGCTTCCTCGGCCCGGCCCGGCCGGCGGACGTCGCCGATTTCCTCAGCATCAGCAAAACCGAACTGGCCGCCGATTTGCCCGCCGACCTGACCGAAGTGGACGTCGAGGGCACCACCGGCCTGTTCCCGGCGGAGGACATCGACGCCCTGCGCAACCCGCCCGAGCCGCCCCGGGTCCGGCTCCTCCCGCCCGGCGACCCGTACCTGCAAACCAGGAACCGGAAGCTGATCGTGCCGGAAGCCAAGGCGCAGAAGGTGTTGTGGCGCGTTCTGGGCAACCCCGGCGCCGTCCTCGCCGACGGCGAGATCGTCGCGGCCTGGCGCGCCAAAGCCGCAGGCAAGAAGCGCCTCGACATCCAACTGGAACCCTTCGACGACCTGCCGCCCGACATCGACCGGGAACTCGCCGAAGAAGCCCAGCTGATGGCAGCGGCACGCGGCATCGCGGAAGCCACCATCGCCTGAATTCGGTGGCACCGAATCCGCCCGCCTGACTACGTTGCCCCGATGGGCAACCCGTACATCCAGGCCGGTTTTCGGGCGCGGTTCGACTGGGGACTGGCCGGAGCCAACAACCTCGCACCGGACGTGGCCATCGTCGCCGTCGTCGACGTGCTCTCCTTCACCACCACGCTGACCGTCGCCGTCGACAACGGCATCGAGGTGTTCCCGTTCCACTGGCGCGACGAACGCGCCGAAGCCTTCGCCAAGGAACACGACGCGGTGCTCGCGGTCGGCCGATCCCAGGCGCTGCCGGGCCAGATCAGCCTCTCCGCGCGAACCGTCCGCGCCGCCGAAGGAGTCGAACGCCTGGTGCTGCCCTCACCCAACGGCTCGACCATCTCCCGCGACGTCGCCGACCAAGGCACCACCGTCATCGGCGTATCTCTGCGCAACGCCGATGCGGCAGCAGCCTGGACCATCAGCCAACTCGCCGATCGGCCCGACGCGTCGGTCGCGGCCATCGCGGGCGGCGAACGCTGGCCGGACGGCTCGCTGCGCCCAGCCGTCGAAGACCTCTGGGGCGCCGGTGCCTACCTCGCCGCCCTCGCCGAACGCGGCTTCGGCCCGCTCTCCCCGGAAGCCCGCGCCGCCGTGGGCGCCTACGCCGCCATCGCCGGCGACGTCCCCGCCGCGCTTCGGGCCAGCGTGGGCGGCCAGGAACTGATCACCTGGAACTACGCCGATGACGTAGAGGTCGCCGCCGAGGTCAACGCCAGCACGCTCGTCCCGCTGCTGACCGGCGAGAGCTTCACGGCGTAGCCGCGCGGTGCGCCTCCTGCACCAGCCAGCCGTTGCCATCGGGATCACTGAACGAAATGAACGAGTTGTACTCGCCCCGCGCCGGGTCCGGCCCGCTGGTCTGCGCGCCGTCCGCGAAATGGAACACCTCGCTCACCGGCGCGCCGCGCGCGGTCAGTTCGGCGTGCGCGGCCTCGATGTCGGTCACGATCAGGTGTAGTCCCTGCACCGAGCCGGCCGACTCCGCGTTGCGCATCAGCGTGACCGAGCACGCCGAGCCCGGCGGGGTCAGTTGCACGATCCGGAAGTCCTCGCCCGCGCTGTGGTCCACGTCCAGGGTGAAGCCGAGTTCGTCGAGGTAGAACTGCTTGGCTCGGTCGATGTCGGTGACCGGGAGCAAGATGAGTTCGAGCTTCCAGTCCACGCTCACTCCCCCTGTTTCTCGCCCTGTTCGCGGAACGGGCGCAGCTGCAGGATCTGGTCCGAAGCACGTACCTCGCCACGTGTCTGCCTGATCGACGCCTGAATCTGGTCGGAGCTGCGCAGTGCGTCCCCCCTGCGCCTGGACCGCCGGTCCAGAAGAAACCCCCAGACGAGCACCACCACGATCGGACCGCCGATGACCAGTGCCGTGAACATCTGCCGAGTATGAGCCGAAGGATCGGGCGATGCCAGTGCTTTCGCGACTGTCCGGGCAGAGGTGTTCACTGTGCGCGAAAGGACCGGCTCGACCTGCCGATTAGCGGAAACCCGCGCCACAGAACGGAAATCTCGCCGAAAACCCCGGCCGTGTCGGTTTGACACCGAGCCGATCTTAGGGTTGACTGAGCCCATCGTTCGAACATGTGTTCGACGGTGTGAGCGGGGCCGGCGTCGGGGGTCGGCTAGCTCGTACCGCCGTCTTCCCCACGGCGGTTCGCACAGTCAAGCAGGGTGTGCGAGCTACGTGTGGAGGTGGGTCGGTGTCCGCGTCGGTGACCTCACTGGCCACGCGTGGCGTTCCTCCAGGCGCCGTGCGGGTCGCGAGCGAGCTGACCGAGGCTCCGGCCGACCTGGCGGTGGGGCGGGTGTTGCCAGTTCGCGCGGAACTGGCCGACCTGTTGCCCCTTGGTGGCCTGCGGCGCGGGAGCACGATTTCGGTGCGCGGATCGAACTCTCTGCTCCTCGCGCTGCTGGCCACCGCGACCACGAGCGGATCATGGGCCGCCGTGGTCGGTCTGCCGGACCTCGGCCTGCTGGCCGCCGCCGAACTCGGCGTGGCGCTGGAGCGGCTGGCCGTGGCGCCGAGGCCCGGTGCTGAACTGGTTCCGGTGGTCGCCGCGATGCTCGACGGGATGGACCTGGTCGTCGTCAACGCGGCGGGCCTGAGCCGGGCCGGTCGGCGAGGTGGCGACCTGGCCAAGCGGCTGTCCGCGCGGGCGCGCCATCGCGGCGCGGTGCTGATCGCGGCCGGTGCCTGGCCCGGGGCCGACCTTGAGCTGTCCTGCACCGAACTGCGCTGGTTCGGCCTGGGCGATGGTCGCGGCTACCTGTCCGAGGGCGAACTGGTCATCTCCGCGACCGGCCGGGGCGTTGCGGCCCGCTCCAGGCAGAGTACGGCGGTGTTGCCCCGCGCAGCGGGCGACAACCCAGCCAACCCAGGCTCGTCGGTTCCGGCCTGGATCGGCCCGCTGACCGAGCCCGCCCCGGTCGCCGACCCGAGCACCGAGGAATGGTTCTCGGACGAGTCGCCCATGGCGGCGGTCGGGTGACCTCCATGCCGGGCGCAGAAGATCCACAGTGGACAGCAACCGCCGCCTTGATGGCGAACGCCGTTCTACCCCCAACGAACCCCGTTCTTGGCTCAACCAACGCGGTTTTGCCATCAAACGCGGCGCCGCCGGCAAACATGGTTCTCCTCGCGAACCCCGTTCTCCGCCCGACGAACCCTGTTCCCGCCGCGAGCCCCGTTCGCCCCACGGCGATGGATCGGCCCGTGAACGCCGTTCGTTCAGAAGGGCCTGCCCCTCGACCGACGCGGATGCTGGTGGTCTGGTGCCCGGACTGGCCGGTGGCCGCCGCGGCCGCTGCCGCTGGCGTGCCGCCGCAGGCGCCGGTCGCCGTCGTGCTCGCCAACCGGGTCATGGCTTGTTCGGCGACGGCGCGGGCCAGGGGAGTGCGGCGCGGGATGCGGCGGCGCGAGGCGCAGAGTTGCTGCACCGACCTCCAGGCCTTCATCGCCGATCCAGATCGGGACGCGAAAGCGTTCGAACCGGTCGCGGCCGCGGTCGAGGAGCTGGCGCCGGGTGTGGAGATCGTCCGGCCGGGGCTGGTCGCGGTGCCCGCGCGCGGGCCGGTTGGGTACTTCGGTGGTGAGGAGGTCGCGGCCGAGCGGCTGGTCGACCAGGTGGCATCGCGGACCGGGGTGGAGTGCCAGGTCGGCGTGGCCGACGGGTTGTTCGCGGCGGTGCTCGCCGCGCATCGCGGGATTCTGGTGCCGGAGGGCGGCAGCCCGGCGTTTCTCGCGCCGATGCCGATCACCGAGCTGGCCGCGTTCATCAGCCAGGTCGGGCTCGACCGGACCGGGCCGAACGCGGTGGGCCGGGCCAACGGCAAGGGGCCGGACGGCAGGCGGCATGTCCCGGCCGACCTGGTCACGCAGCAGATCGAGTTGGTCGACCTGTTGCGCAGGCTGGGTTTGCGCACGCTGGGCGCGTTCGCCGGGCTGGCCGAGAACGAGGTGGCTTCACGGTTCGGCGCGGACGCGGTGCTGGCGTTCCGGCTGGCGGGCGGGGTCGCCCAGCGGCCGCCGGATCGGCGCAAGGCACCGCCGGAGCTGATGATCACCCAGGTGCTCGACCCGCCCGCCGATCGAGTGGACGCGGTGGCGTTCGCGGCGCGGATGGCCGCGCAGCGGTTGCACGAACTGCTTGGCTCGTACGGTCTGGCCTGCACGCGGCTGGCGATCGACGCGGAGACCGAGCACGGTGAGCGGGACAGCCGGGTTTGGCGGTGCGCGGAGCCGCTGACCGTCGGCGGCATCGCCGACCGGGTGCGCTGGCAGTTGGACGGCTGGCTGCGCCGGGCGCGGCTGCGGTCCGGGGTGAGCCTGGTGCGGCTGTGGCCGGAAGAGGTCGTCGACGGCCGTTCGCTGCAACTGGAACTGTTCGCGGGCGGCGGCGCGACCGCGGCCGACGACGAACGGGCCGGGCGCGCGCTGCTGCGGGTGCAGAGCCTGCTCGGTCCGGAAGGGGTGTTCACGCCGCTGCCGGAGGGCGGGCGCGGGCCCGCGCAGCGGATCAACCCGGTGCCGTGGGGCGACGAACGCACGGCGCGATCCGGTCCGGAACTGCCCTGGCCGGGTCAGCTGCTCCGGCCGTCGCCCTCGACGGTGCCTGCCGAGCCGAAGCCGATCCGGGTGCTGGACGAGCAGGGCGAGCCGGTGGCGCTCACCGAGTTCTACCGGCTCACCGCGCCGCCCGCGCATGCCGTTGTCGGCGGGACGTTGCGTGCGGTGCTCGGCTGGGCCGGGCCGTTCTCGATCGACCGGCAGCCGAGCATGGCCGGTGGCGCGCTTCGGTTGGCGCGTATGCAGATTCTGCTGGCGAGTGAGAAACCAAGTGAGGCAACAAGAGCGGGCGAACTCGCTTTGTTGTTGCGTATCAGTGATGCAGACAGCCGATGGTTCGTGGAAGGGATCTACGACTGATGTTCGAGGAGTTCCGGCCGGTGTCCAGCATGGGTTCGGCCAATGTCCGGTGGTTTCACGAGCTGGCCGACGAGTCACCGGAATCCACAGTAGACGGTTCGGCGCTCGGCTGGTTTCCGGCCGGGAACGGCCATCCTCGGCGTGCTCTGGTGATTCCCGGGCAGCGCCGGAGTGCCGAGTACTGACGTCATGGGCTGGGACACGTCGCCGTTGCGCTGGTCGGAGATGGAGCGGGTGCTCTCCGGCCGTCCCGCGCCCGCCGGGTCGGGCGATGGCGGGGATTCGCCTGCCTGGTCCGGGAAACGCGGGCCGTACCGGGCCGCGCGGCAGGACAAGCCCAAGGCGGGCTGGCGGCCGGACAAGAAAGCCCGGGTGCCCTACGCCGAGCTGCACTGCCATTCCAACTTCAGTTTTCTCGACGGCGCGAGCCATCCCGAGGAACTGGTGGAACGAGCGGCCGAACTCGAACTGGACGCGATCGCGCTCACCGATCACGACGGCATGTACGGGGTGGCGCGCTTCGCCGAGGCCGGGCGCGAACTGGGCGTGCGCACCGCGTACGGCACCGAACTGTCGCTCGGCCTTTCCCAGCCGCAGAACGGCATCCCCGACCCGGAGGGCCAGCATCTGCTGTTGCTCGCCCGCGACACCGAGGGCTACCAGAAGCTGTGCAAGGCGATCAGCATCGCCCAGCTCGACGAACAGGACGGCGTCGTCGATCCGGCCCGCAGCCGCAGCGAGAAGGGCCGCCCGGTCTATGACCTGGAGCGGGTCGCGGCCGAGGTGCGCGGCTACTGCGCGGTGCTGACCGGTTGCCGCAAGGGCGCGGTGCGCAGGGCGCTGTTCAACGAGGGCCCGTTGGCGGCGCAGCGCGAACTGGGCAGGCTGCTCGGCTTGTTCGGGCGCGGCCAGGTGTACGTGGAGCTGATCGACCACGGCACGCAGCTGGACTCGCTGCACAACGATCTGCTGGCCGGTCTCGCCGAGGACCTGGAGCTGCCGGTGGTCGCCAGCAACGCGGTGCACTACGCGCGCCGCGAGCGGGGCAGGCTGGCCGAGGTGCTGGCCGCGGTGCGGGCCCGGCGCAGCCTGGACGACATGACCGGCTGGCTGCCGCCCGCGCCGACCGCCTATCTGCGCGGCGGCCAGGAACAGCGGGAGTGGTTCAACCGCTACCCGGAAGCGGTGACCGCGGCGGCCATGCTCGGCGTGGAGTGCGCCTTCGACCTGAAGCTGCTCGCGCCCGGTCTGCCGCCGTTCCCGGTACCGGAGGGCGAGACCGAGGCGACGTACCTGAGGCGCCTCGCCTACGAGGGCGCGGCCAAGGAGTACGGGCCCAGGGCATCGAATCCCCAGGCGTACGACCAGATCGAGCACGAGCTGAAGGTGATCGAGAAGCTGGGCTTCCCCGGGTACTTCCTGATCGTCTGGGACATCGTGAAGTTCTGTCACGACAACGACATTCTCTGCCAGGGGCGCGGGTCGGCGGCGAACTCGGCGGTGTGTTTCGCGCTGGGCATCACCAAGGTCGACGCGGTGAAGTGGAACCTGTTGTTCGAGCGGTTCCTGGCCCCGGCCCGCGACGGCTACCCGGACATCGACCTGGACATCGAGTCCGACCGCCGCGAGGAAGCCATCCAGTACGTGTACAAGACCTACGACCGGATGCACACCGCGCAGGTGGCGAACGTGATCACCTATCGGGCCCGCTCGGCGGTGCGCGAGATGGCCAAGGGCCTTGGCTACTCGTCCGGTCAGCAGGACGCGTGGGGCAAGCAGATCGACCGCTGGGGACCGTTCGAGTCCACCAGGGTGGACCTGGATTCGGACGTGCCCACCGAGGTGCTGGAGTTCGCCGCCCAGGTCGAGAACTTCCCCCGGCACCTGGGGATTCACTCCGGCGGCATGGTGATCTGCGACAAGCCGGTGTCGCAGGTGGTGCCGATCGAGTGGGCCCGGATGGCCGACCGCAGTGTGTTGCAGTGGGACAAGGACGACTGTGCGTCGATCGGCCTGGTCAAGTTCGACCTGCTTGGGCTGGGCATGCTTTCCGCGCTGCACTACATGATCGACCTGGTCAAGCTCTATGAGGGCAAGCCGGTCGACATCGGTCACCTGAACCTGGAAGACGAGAACATCTACGAGATGCTCAGCAGGGCCGACTCGGTCGGCGTGTTCCAGGTGGAGTCGCGGGCGCAGATGGCGACGCTGCCCCGGTTGCGGCCGAAGAAGTTCTACGACCTCGTGGTCGAGGTCGCGCTGATCCGTCCCGGCCCGATCCAGGGCGGTTCGGTGCATCCCTACATCAAGCGCAGGAAGAGCAACCGGGACGAGGACCATCAGGCCGATCACCCGCTGATGAACGCGGCGCTGGAACGAACACTCGGCGTGCCGCTGTTCCAGGAGCAGCTGATGCGGATCGCGGTCGACGTGGCCGGTTTCGACGCGGGCGAGGCCGACGAACTGCGCAGGGCGATGGGTTCCAAGCGGTCGACGGAGCGGATGAACCGGCTGAGGAAACGGTTCTACGAGGGCATGGCCGCCAACGACATCACCGGGGAACTGGCCGACCGGATCTACGCCAAGCTGCTCGCGTTCGCCAACTTCGGCTTCCCGGAGAGCCACGCGCACAGCTTCGCGCACCTGGTCTTTTCCAGCGCCCACTTCAAGTTCTACCACCCGGCCGCGTTCTGCGCGGGCCTGCTTCGCGCCCAGCCCATGGGTTTCTACTCGCCGCAGTCGCTGGTCGCCGACGCCCGGCGGCACGGGGTGATCGTGCGGGGCCCGGACATCAACGCCAGCCTGGTCCATCCGCACCTGGAACGCGACGAGCGGAGCAAGGGCAAGCAGGCGGTGCGGCTGGGGCTCGCCGCGATCCGGGCCATCGGCGAGACCGTGGCGGAGAGCATCGTGACCGAACGCGAACAGCACGGTCCGTTCGTGGATCTCGCGGATCTCGGCAACCGGGTGCGGCTGAAGACTCCGCAGGTGGAGGCGCTGGCGACGGCGGGCGTGTTCGACGGGTTCGGGCTGGCCCGGCGGCAGGCGCTGTGGGGGGCGGGCGCGGCCGCGGCGGAGCGGCCGGACCGGTTGCCCGGCACCGCTGTCGGCCTGCGAGCGCCGCAACTGCCGTTGATGGACGAGGTGGAACTCGCCGCGGCGGACGTGTGGGCGATGGGCATTTCCCCGGACAGTTTCCCCACCCAGTTCATCCGGGAGCGGCTCAACCGGCTCGGTGCGCTGCCCGCCGCCCAGGTGGGCAACGCGGAGAACAAGCAACGGGTGCTGATCGGCGGCGCGGTGACCCACCGGCAGCGGCCGGCGACCGCGAGCGGGGTGACCTTCCTCAACATCGAGGACGAGACCGGCATGATCAACGTGATCTGCTCGCCCGGCCTCTGGGCCCGCTACCGCACCGTGGCGCGGACCAGCGCGGCGATGCTGATCAGGGGCACGGTGGAGAAGGCGGACAACGTGGTCAGCGTGGTCGCGGACCGGCTGGCCCCGCTCGACCTGCGGATTCCGTCCCGATCCAGGGACTTCCGTTAGCGCGGTGGGCACCCGGATCACCACCCAGCACTGGGCCGGCGCGGAACGGGCCACCGCGGCCTGGTTACGCCATCGGGTCACCCGGCGCAGGCGCACGCTCGCGGTGGCCGCGATCGTCGAGGTGCTGCACGAGTCGATCCGCTACATCAGGGCGATGGCGCAGCGGCGCGAGGACATGTGCGGCGACGTCTTCCCCGGTCACGACTATCACCAGCAGATCAGCGAACTGTCCGCGCTGTGTGCGACCCTGCTACCCGGTCTCGCGCCGGGCGGCCGCCCGGCGGAGACGCTGAAATCCACCTGGGACAGTCGCAGTGTGCCGGGGCGGCAATGGATCCGCCGTTGCCTCGCCGTGCACGATCTCGAGTTGGATGACATCATCGACACCCGGTGAACCGGCATCGTCAATGTGGGCAAGGATCGTGGGCGTGACCATCGATACACGGCGCAGTGCCGTCCTTGCCCTGCACTGGCAGGTGAACGTCATCAAACCCGAAGGGTTCTTCGGGGCCATGCTCGCCGAACCGGTTGCCCGCAGCGGTGTCATCGCGAGGGCGACACACTTTCACGGTGCCGCGCAGGCGGCCGGGTTACCGGTGTTGTTCACCCGGTTCACCGTGCCGCCCGGCGGCGGTCAGCTTGTCACCAACACCGCGTTCATGACCGCGGTCGCGGCGGCGGGCGAGGCCTTCCTGCCCACCGCCCCCGGCGCGCAACTGATCGCGGAAATGGCCCCGCAGGCCGAACCCGATCGGGTGTTCGACAACCAGAAACTGTCCGGCCTGGCCGGGAGCGACTTGCCGCGGTGGCTGGCCGACCACGACATCGACACGGTGCTGATCACCGGTGTGGCCACCAACCTCACCGTGGAACAGACCGCTCGCCATGCCACCGATCTCGGCCTGACCACCCACGTGATCAGCGACTGCGTTGCCGCCGCCGACGAAACGACTCACGCCGCGTCCCTGGCCAACCTGGAGCTGGCCACCGCGGGCTGCCGCACCGCCGACCAGGTGCTGGCGGTTGGCTGAGAAGATGCAACCGAAGCGCCAGTTGGACGTCAACCGGATATGACCGCGAACCACCCTCCGCGAGGCAACGGCGAGCTGCGCACGCAGCCCCTCCGTCCGCGTGCGGGTGGGAGCAGATCGGCGACGGCAGGCGATCAACTGGCGCCCCGGTTCAGCGCGCGAAAACCGCAGCGCGAGAATCCTGCCCAGCAGCACCATGATCCCGCCCCTCGACGAAGCGATCAGGTCCACCATCGTGGCAACCCGCCTTATCAGCAGCACCCGGCCGACCCCGGTCAGCGACCCGGTGCGCCATCAGCACAACGACGTCCGCAAGCCCCTCCCCGCCCGCCGCGCAGGCGAGGGCGGCTGGTCCTTGTTGCGTTCCTGGTTGTCCTCGCGCTGGTGATCGCGGCGGTCTGCACCGTCGTGGCCAGAGCCAGTTCCGGCGCCAAGCCGGCCGGGTCGCCGGGTTCGGATCCGCTGGCCTCCGGCGCCGCTCAGGCCGCGGTCAACGCGGTCGACGCCCAGGACGGCGGTGGCGTCCAGTTCGGCGTCGGCATCCTCGATCGCGCCACCGGCACCGAAACCCTCGGCAAGGCGGGCAGCGCCCAGTTCTACTGCGCGTCCGTGCTGAAGCTATTCCTGATCACCGATCTGCTGCACCAACAGGAACAGGGCACGATCACGCTCGACCAAGACGATGACGACGACATCCGGCTGGCCCTCACCGAGTCGAACGACGCCGCCATGGACTCCCTGTGGGAGAACTACGACGGCCCGGCCGCGATCAACGCGCTGATCGGCCTCGCGCGCCTGCGGGACACCCAGGTGCCCGCCAACATCAACAAGACCGGCCAGTGGGGCGAGACGCTGATCTCCGCGCGCGACGTGCTCGCGGTCTACCAGTACGTGCTCACCCAGCTCAACGCCACCGACCGCGACCTGATCGTCGGCGATCTGAACAACGCCAACCCGGTCGGCTACCAGAACTTCGACCAGGCGTTCGGGCTGCTCGGCCCGACCCGCGATGGCGGGACAAAGGCGAAACAGGGCTGGATGAGCTATCAGCATCAAGTTATGCTGCATACGACCGGCATTCTGGACAGCAAGAACCAGATCGTGGTGGCCATCCTGTCCGCCCGGCCCGGTCCACTCGGTGACTATCAGCCCGCTGAGCAGCAGCTCGACAACGCGACGGCGGCTCTTGTCAAGTCATTGGGCCCTGTGGCGACCACCTGAGCAAATTGCATAACCATACATTGTGTTTCATTGTTATTCTCGATATATGACCCTGGCTGTCGACCTCGACGAACTGATGCGGCAAGGCTGGCCCGCGCACGAGGAAGTGCACGTGGACGGCTGGATCGCCCGCCTGTCCGCGGGCGTGACCCAACGCGCCAACTCGGTGCTCCCCCTCACCGAGCCGGCCGACCTGGCCACCACCATCTCCCGGGTCGAGCGGCTCTACCGCGAGCGCGGCATCGCGCCCAGCTTCCAGGTCGGCCCCACCACCCAACCGGCCGACCTGGACGACGTGCTGGCCGAACGCGGCTACCGGCTGCAGAGCCGGACCAGCATCGAAGTCGCCCAGGTCGACGACGTCCTGGCCGCGCTGGCTTGTGCCGACACCAGCGAGGTCCAGATCACCACCGAACCCAGCACCGACTGGATCGACCTGTGGTGGGCGGTCGACGGTCGCGGCGACGACTACGCCAAAGCCGCCGCCCGGCGCATCCTCGCCGCGCGCACCTCGTCCTACGCCGTTCGTCGCGACGAACACGGTGCCTCGGCGATCGGGCGCACAGCGCTGGTCGGCGACTGGGCCGGCCTCTACTGCCTGGCCGTCCGCCCCGACCGCCGCAGGCAGGGTCAGGCCACCTCGATCATCCGGGCACTCGTCGAATGCGCCCGGGACCAGGGGATCCGGCAGGTCTGGCTGCAGGTCCGGGCCGAGAACCACGGTGCCCGCGCCCTCTACGAACGGCTCGGCTTCCGTACCGCGGCCTGGTATCACTACCGGCGCCTGATGCCCGCCCAGGTATAGCTGACCCTACCGACAGAACTAGCGCTGAGCTTGCCGACAGCGCGCCGTCCGCCGGTTAGCTTGGGGTGGTGGCGACGACCTGGCAGACCCCGCACCCGCAGCAGACCCGGCAGGCGCCGAGAACTCCGCTGGAGTCCTTGGCGCGCCGCAACTATCTGACCACCTCGTGGCCGTGGCGCTCGCTCGGCTATCTGTTGTGGACAGTGCCGATCATGTCGATCGTGGCGATCCCGTTCGTGTTCCTCGGGTTGCCCTGGCTCGCCGCGATCGGCCTCGAACAGCGCGAGTTCGATCGCCCGTCGGTCGCCGCGCTGCTGCTCCTGGTGTTCATCGGCGCGGCGCTGCTGGCCGCCGGTGGCCCGCTCGTCGCGTTGCCGCTGGCCAAACTCGAACGCACACGGTTGAGGTTGGTCGACACCAGACCGATCGGCGACCCGCACCAGCGCCTGTCCGGGTCGGGCCTGTGGGAGTGGCTGCGGGTGCGCTACGGCGAGCCTGCGACCTGGCGCGAGGTCGGTTACGCGATCCTGCTGGTCACCCTCGGCCCGGTGCTCTATCTCGCCGTCGCCGCGCTCGCCGTCGTCGACCTGGTGTTCCTGATCAGCCCGTTGCTCATCTACAACCGCGGCACCATCGCCATGGGCTTCGAGAACGTGTCCACGGTCGCGGAAAGCACCGGCTACTTCGTGCTCGGCCTGATCCTGCTGCCGCTGATCCCGTACCTGTTCGGCCTGCTCGCCGGGGCCCACGCGGCGACCGCGCGGGCGCTGTTGCAGGGCACCGACGACGAACGGCTGCGCGCCGAACTCGGTGCGGTGTCCCAGTCGCGGGCCCGGCTCGTCGACGCGTTCGAGGTCGAGCGGCGCCGGATCGAGCGCGACCTGCACGACGGCGCGCAACAGCGACTGGTCAGCCTCACCCTCAAGCTCGGCATCGCCAAGCTCGACATCCCCGAGGACTCGCCGGCCCACCAGCCCGTCGCGGAAGCACACGACCAGGCCAAGGCGCTCATGGCCGAACTGCGCGAACTCATCCGCGGCCTGCACCCGCGCGTGCTCACCGACCGCGGCCTGCCCGCCGCCCTCGGCGAACTCGCCGACAACGCAGGCATCCCGGTCGCGGTACACACCGACGTCGGCGGCAGGCTGCCCGGTCACATCGAGGCCACCGCGTACTTCGTGGTCGCCGAGGCGCTGACCAACGTCGCCAAGCACAGCGGCGCCACCGCCGCCACCGTCTCGGTGCGCCAGCAGCGCGGCGGGCTCACCGTCGAGGTCTCCGACAACGGCCTCGGCGGCGCCGATCCAGCGCGGGGCAGCGGCCTGACCGGGCTCGCCGACCGGGTCGCGGTCGTCGACGGCAGAATGCTGATGTCCTCCCCGATCGGCGGGCCGACCATGGTGTGCGTGGAGCTGCCTTGTCAGTAGCAGAACGGCAGGAGCCAGTGCGCGTCGTCCTCGCCGAGGACGGCGTGCTGCTGCGTGAGGGGCTGGCCGGTCTGCTCACCCGGTTCGGGTTCAGCATCCTCGCCGCCGTCGGCGACGCTGACGCCCTGCTCGCCGCGGTCGAGGAACACCGGCCGGACCTGGTGCTCACCGACATCCGCATGCCGCCCGGTTTCACCGACGAGGGGCTGCGCGCCGCCGTCGCTCTCCGCCGCCGCTATCCCGATCTGGCCGTGGTCGCGTTCAGTCAGTACGTCGAACGCAGTTACGCGGCCGAACTCCTCGATTCCGGTGATGGCAGGCGGGTCGGCTACCTGCTCAAGGATCGAGTGGTCGACGTCGAGGAGTTCGTGGCGACGCTGCGCACCGTCGTCGGCGGTGGCACGGTGGTGGATCCGCAGGTGGTACGCCAGCTGCTGAACCGTCATCGCGATCCGCTCACCACACTGTCCACTCGCGAACGCGAAGTGCTCGAACTGATCGCGGAAGGCCACTCCAACGCGGCCATCGCGGGCAAACTGGTGGTCACCGAGGCCGCGATCGGCAAGCACATCGGCAGCATCTTCACCAAGCTCGGCCTGCCGCTCACCCACGACACCAACCGCAGGGTCCTGGCCGTGCTCGCCTATCTGCGCGCTGGCGAATGATTTTGTCAGGGTGCGGGTGTTGACTTGCCGGCATGGCTGACGTGCGACTACAGGCGTGGAGCGATGCCGCGTTCGACGTGCTGCGTCGGGCGAACACGCCGGAGATGACGACCTACCTCGGCGGTCCCGAGTCCGAGGAGAAGCTGGCCGACCGCCAGCGCCGCTACCTCGCGCTCGACGAACCGGGCGCGGGGCAGATGTTCGTGGTGACCGTCGATGGCGAGCCGGCCGGCGTTGTCGGTTACTGGGAACACGAATGGCAGGGCGAGACCTCGTATGAGGCGGGCTGGAGCGTGCTGCCCGAATTCCAGGGACAGGGCATCGCCGCCGCCGGGCTGCGTCTCGTCGTCGAGGACGCGCGCAAGGTGGCGAGGCACGGCTGTCTGCACGCGTTCCCGAGCATCCACAATGCAGCGTCGAACGCGGTGTGCCGCAAGGTCGGCATGACCTTGGCCGGCGAGGTCGATTTCGAGTACCCGAAGGGCAACCCGATTCGCGGCAACGACTGGTACCTCGAGTTATGACCGAAGCCGGCCAGCCTGCCTAAGCGGGCGCCCCGTGCCAGGAACGCCAGAGCGCGGCGTAGGCCCCGTCCGCCTCAAGGAGTTCGTGGTGGCTGCCCAGCTCGGTCAGCCTGCCCTCGTCGATGACCGCGACCCGGTCGGCATCGTGCGCGGTGTGCAGCCGGTGCGCGATCGCGATCACCGTCCGTCCGGCCAGCACCGCGCCCATGGCGCGTTCGGCGTGCCGGGCGGTGCTCGGGTCGAGCAGCGACGTGGCCTCGTCCAGGATCACCGTGTGCGGATCGGCCAGCACCACGCGCGCCAGCGCGAGCTGCTGTGCCCGAGCCGGGTCGAGTTCATCGCCGGTGCTGCTACCGAAGGAGGTGTCCAGGCCGTCCGGGAGGTCGCGGGCCCACTGGGCGTCCACTGTGTCCAGTGCGTCGAGCATGGCGTCGTCGGACGCGTCCGGCGCGGCCATGGCCAGGTTGTCCCGCAGGCTGCCCAGGAACACGTGGTGTTCCTGGGTGACCAGGAGGATCCGCTGGCGTAGTTCGTCCGGGCTCAGCTCGACCACGGGCACGCCGCCGACCGTGATGCGGCCTGCCTTGGGCGCGTCGATCCCGGCGAGCAGCCGGCCCAGGGTCGACTTGCCCGCGCCGGACGGGCCGACCACGGCGAGCCGTTCGCCGGGCCGCACGGCCAGGTTCACGTCGTGCAGCACGTCGTGTTCGCCGTGGTAGGCGTAGCGAACGCCGCGCACCTCGAGCCGGTCGTCGGCGGGCACTTCCGTGCTCGGCGGCGGAGTCGGTGGCAACTGGGCCAGGCCGGTGACCCGGGCGAACGACGCCGTCCCGCGTTGCAGGTACTCGGTCCACATCAGCACCCGGTCGATCGGGTCGACCAGCTGCCACATGTACAGGCTGGCCGACGCCACCGCGCCGAGGGTGAACATGCCGTGCAGGTAACCGACGCCGCCGACGATCAGGATCGCCGCGACCGGCAAGATGTACCCGAACTCGAGCACCGGGAACCACCGGCAGCGCAGCCACAACGTGCGCATCCTGGTGGCGAACCCGAACCGGATCTCGCGCCCGCCCGCGTCGATCCGGCGCTGCTGCAGCCGGAACGCGTCCACGGTGCGCCCGCCTTCCGCGGTCGCGGCCAGGTTCTCGGACAGGTCCGAGTTCGCGTCACCCTCGGCCAGGTAGGCGGCTCGCGCCCGGCGCAGGTACCAGCGCGTGCTCAGCAGGAACAGCGGCAGCGCCACGAACGAGGACAGGCCGAGCAACGGGCTCACCACGAACGTGGCGCCGAAGATGAACAGCGACTGCAAGGCGGAGGAAATCACCGTCGGGCCGGCGTCGCGCAGCATGTTGCCGACCACCACCACGTCGGACGAGCTGCGCGTCATCAGGTCGCCGGTGCCCGCCCGTTCCACCACCGAGGTCGGCAGCGCGAGCGCGCGGTCGATGAAGTCGATTCGCAGCCGGGACAGCGTGCGTTCGCCGAAGCGGTAGCCGACGTAGCGGGCGTAGCGGGTGAGCAGCAGTTGCACCACGGCGAAGCCGACGATCAGAGCCGCCATCGAGTCTATTGTGGACAGATTGGCGCCCGGCCCGACCTCGTTGACGATCGCGCCGAGCAGCCACGGCCCGGCCAGTCCGGCGGCCGCCGCCAAACTGTTCAGCGCCGCGATGAGCGCGACCGCGCCGCGATCCGTGCGGATCAGCTCAGCGACGATCCGGCGCACCGTCCGCCCATCGGCGACCGGCAGCCGCCACTGGCCATCAGGCTGCTGACTCAGCTGAGTCATCCGCGTCCCCCTCACTCTCGCCGCGGAATACCAGCGCGCGATAGTCGGCCTGATCGCGCAACAGCCGCGCGTGTGGGCCGGTCGCGGCGACCTTGCCGTCCACCAGGAAAACGACCTCGTCGGCGCGGTCGAGCAGCAGTGGCGAGGTGCCGACCAGCAACGTGGTCTTGCCCTTGCGCGCGTCGCCGACCCGTTGCGCGATCAGCGATTCGGTGTGCGCGTCCACCGCCGAGGTCGGCTCGACCAGCAGCAGCACCTCGGGATCGGCGAGCAACGCGCGAACCAGGCGCAGCCGCTGCCGCTGCCCGCCGGACAGGTTCGCCGCGCGGGCCTGGATGGTCGAACCCATTCCAGAGGGCAGGCCGACCAGGACATCCCGGGCCGCGGCGAGCCGGAACGCGTCGCCGATCTCCGCGTCGCTGTGCTCGGCCGCGGTGTGCACGACCTCGCGCAGCGCCCCCGCGAACAGGTAGGCGTCGTTGTCCGCGACCAGGATTCGCCGCCGGACCTCCGCCAGCGACACCTCGCCCATCGGCCGCCCGCCCCAGGTCACCGCCGAATCGGTGTACCGGCCCAGCCGGTCGACCAGCGCGACCGCGTCGGCGGGCTGCGCCGTCACCAAAGCCGTGGTGCGGCCCGCGATCAGGCGCAGACCCGAGTCCGGGTCGAGGAGATCGGCGGGCCCGGCCGGACCGGCGCCGTGCCCGTCGGCGATGGCCGGGGCCAGGTTCAGCACCTTCGTCACCCGCCGGGCCGCGACCAGGCCACGGCTGAACTGCTGCACCGACTCGATCAGGAACCCGACCGGCACGATCAGCACGCCGACGTACCCGTACACCGCGACCAGTTGTCCGACGGTGATCTGGCCCGCGACCGCTTCGTGCGCGGCCAGCCAGGTGATCACGGCCAGGAAGATCCCGGGCAGACCCCCGCTGAGCGCGTCGATCCAGCTGGTCACCGTGCCGACCAGGTAACCCTTGGCGCGCAGGTCCTCGGATGCCTCCCGGTAGCGACGCGCGAACAGCGGCTTCCCACCGATCCCGCACAGCACCCGCAACCCGGACACGATGTCGCCGGCTCGGGCGGTCAATGCGCCCTGTTCGCTGCGGTAGTCGGTCTGCGTCCGGCGCAGCCTGCTCAGCAGCGGCCCGACCGCCAGCGCGATCACCGGCACGCCGAGCAGCGCCACCACCGCGAGCTGCGGCGACACCCCGAACAGCACGAACGCCACCGCGCCGTAGGTGATCAGCGCCGCGAAGCCCGGCCCGACAAATGTTTGCGCCTCGCTGATCGCGCTCACGTCCGATCCGCCGATGCTGACCACCTCGCCGGCCGACACCCGCGAAGGGAAGGTCGCGCCGAGCCGCACCGCGTGCCGGATCACCACCGCGACCGTGCGGTACGAGGCGTCGGTGCGGATGAAGGTCATCAGCCGGTGCCGCAGCAACCCGATCAACGCCGAAGCGAGACCCACCCCGACGATCGCCGAGCCCCAGCCGGCCAGCGCCGCGATGTCGTGCCGTCGCAGACCGTCGTCGATCGCGGTGGAGATGAAGTAGGGCGGTAGGATCAGGCTGAACATCCAACCGACGCTGACCACCGCGGCGGGCGCGGCGAGGCGCCACTGGCGGATGACCAGCCACCACAGGTATCGGCGTGGTCCCCGACTGTCCGGCGTCCCCGGCTGTTCGACTGACAGTGTCCGGACCATGACAGCGACGGTAACCAAAGCGACGTCATGGTCGGAAACGAATTAATTCCCGGCTCTGCCCATGGCGTCACCGAGTCGTGCAGATCTCGTTCCCGCGAACACGCGAATCGGCCTGTTGGGTCGTAGAGTCCCATTGTGGATGACGACAAGAACAAGCAGCCGGAGTTCGAGATCGGCAAGGACGGTCTCGGCACCATCGTGATCGGCTACGACGACACCCCGCCCGCGCTCGACGCGCTCGCCTGGGCCGCCGGTCTGGCCCGCCGGGACAAGGCGCGCCTGGTCATCGCCTATGTCGAAGTGCTGTCCAGCCCGGCCTACTGGGTGGCCGCCGGTGCGGTCGCCGCCAACGAGGCGGCCGGCGAGATCGTGCAGGAACTGCACCGTCGCTTCGAGACGCTGCTCACCCCGCAGGGCCTTGAGTGGGAACTGTTGCACGGCAAGGGAGATCCGGCGGGCGTGCTGGAGGCGATCGCCGAGGAGCAGAAGGCGGACTGCATCGTGGTCGGGCGCTCGCGGCACCGCGGCGGCCTGCTCGGCTCGGTCCCGCGTGGCCTGCTCGCCAAGGCGGCGCGCGCCGTCATCGTGGTGCCCTGACCGGTATCCCGTGACGGACCAACCAGCTGACGGCCAGACCTACATCGACGAGGACTTCAGCGATCGGACCTTCGCGCAGGCGCGGTGGGAACGGATCACGTTCGAACGCTGCGACTTCAGCGACGCCGATCTGCACGGACTCTCCACGAAGAACTGCCGGTTCCTGGAGTGCAAGATCGTCAGGGTCGACGCGAGTGAATCGCGGCACACCGCGTCCGCCTTCCACAACTGTTCGTTCGAACGCTCGAACTTCATCCACAGCCGATTCGACGGATGCAGCCTGCTCGGCAGCACTTTCCTCGAATGCCGGCTGCGCACCTGGTCCATCCGGGACTCGGACCTGACCCTGGTCAGCCTGTCCCGGGCCGATCTGCGCAAATGCACGCTGGCCGGGCTGCGCTTACGCGAGGCGAACCTCACCGGCACCGATCTGCGCGAGACCGACCTGAGCCGGGCCGACCTCACCGGCGCCCGCCTGCGCGAAGCCCTGCTCGGCGACGCCGACCTGCGCGGTGCGCGCATCGACGCGAACGGCCTCGTCCAGGCCAACCTGCGGGGCGCCCGCGTCGACATCGACACCGCGATCGCCTTCGCCGCCGCCCACGGACTGGTGATCGACTGACCACCCGGCAAACGCGAACCGGCCGGTCAGCCCAGGCAATGGGCTGACCGGCCGGTGTGGCTTCGTCGCGGCGTCAGGCCGGCGGGTCGCCCGCTTCGACCTCGATCACGTCGCCCGCTTCGATCAACTCGTTGATCGCGTACGGCAACAGGTAGGCCGTGCCGCCACCGGGCTGCTCGAACCACGGGATCGCGTTGCCCACCAACGCTTGTACCGGCCTGCGCACCCGGTACACGTGGTAGGGCCGGTGCACCCAGTCCGGAACCAGCGAACGCTGCTCGAACGGCGTGCCGACCGCGTAGGTCAGGTTGCCGTCGCCGACCCCGAACCGGTCGATCTCGGTGCCGGGCGAGAGTTCGAGCATCCGCAGGCCACGGAACAACGTCAGCGGCGGCTCGCCGCGCAGCGGCTGGATCGGCCACTCGTTGCGGCCCGGGCCACCCGAGTTGTTGTTCTGCGGCTCGGCCGGACGACCCGGGTTCACCGGCTCGTCCACCGGTGCCGGGGCAGCGCCGTTCTCGCGCATCGACGGCGCGGGCGGAGCGGACAGACGCGCGCCGAGCGGGGCTTCGTTGCCGAACCCGGGCTCGTTGCTGAACCCCTGTTCGTCGAAGGTGTGCTCGTCGAAGTGCTCTTCGTCGAACCGCTGATCGTGCTCCTCGCCGAAGCCCGGTTCGTTGGTGAAGTTCGCCGAACGTTGTTCGCTGCCAAAGTGAGCGTCGTTCGGCTCGCTGGCGAACCGGCCGTTGTTGCTGCCCGGCTCGCCGCCGAACGCGCCGTCGTTGCCCGCGGGTTCGTGGGCGAAACCTGGTTCGTTCGCCGGATGCTGTTCGTCAGCGAAACGCTGTTCGTCGGCCGAAGCTGGTTCGTCGCCGAAATGCGGTTCGGTGGCGAAGCCGGCCTGGCTGCGGGCGTTGGGTTCACTGCCGAAGCCGGGCTCGTTGCCGAAAGCTGGCTCTGCGCCGCCGAATCCGGCCTGGCTGCGCGCGTTGGGCTCGTTGCCGAAAGCTGGCTCGGCGCCGAATCCGGCCTGGCTGCGGGCGCTGGGCTCGTTGCCGAAGGCAGGCTCCTTGCCGAAGGCGGCCTCGTTGCCAAACCCCGGTTCGTTGGCGAAACCAGGCTCGTTGCTGAAGGCGGGTTCGTTGCCGAAACCTGGTTCGTTCCCAAAGCGCTGTTCGTCGGGCGGACGCTGTTCGTTGCCGAACCGGCCCTCGTTCCCGAACTGGGCCGGGCCGGGTTCGCCGGCGAACGCGGCCGCCTCGGGCTCCGGCTCGGCCGGGGCGGGACGGCCGTTGGCGCGCCGGGCCGGCGTGATCCGGTCCTGCGGAGCGTCCAGCAGGAGCTTGCCGAGCAGGAACGCGGCAGCGTCACCGGCATCGTCGAAGAGCATCGGCGCGCCGAACTCCTCGTCGAACCAGCCGACCTGCCAGCCTTCCTCGACCTGCTCCAGGTACCAGGTACCGGGCTCGGGCTCGCCGATCCGGTACGCGCTGGCCGGCACGCCGAGGTCGGCGAGCCGGGTGTGCAACGCGTTGATCGTCTGGTCCGGCGTCGGCTTGGGCCGACCGGCCTCCTGCACCGGCTCGGGCGCGGGCAGCACCGGCGGCGGTGCGACGGGCCGGTCCGCGTCGGCCTGCGGGCCGGGCGGAGGGCCTGCCGGGGCACCACCGGGGATACCGGCGGGACCGTTCGGCGGGGCCTGACGCGGGCCACCGGGCGGGGGGCCGGGCGGTCGCGGCGGGCCGGGCGGACGGCCACCAGTGATGGTGGCAGCCGCTGCCGCACGCGCTGCTTCGTCGACTTCCGGCACGCGGAAACCGTTCGACCTGGCGTGGTTCACCAACTCCGGGTCCGGCGGCACGCCGTAGCGACGCAGGTAGTAGTTGACCGCGGCAGGCCAGATCCACACGCCGTCGGTGTGGAAGGCGATCGGCACGGTCTGCCGGCCGTCCTGCGAGAGCCGGTCGATGTCGTTGCCGCGCTCGGGCAGCGCCAGCGGCGCCTCGTCGAGGTACTCGAGCAGGCGCTCACGGTCGTCGTCGACGACCGGGGGACGGTTGACCGAGGGGCGGCCGTTGGGGGCGGTGCCGTCGAAGATCCGCGCCATCCGGAAGCGCGGCGGACCGCCAGGACCACCAGGACCGCCGGGGCCACCAGGACCGCCGGGCCCACCCGCCGGGCCGCCGGGTCCGCCGGCCGGGCCGCCGGGGCCGGGTGGCGGCGCCTGCCGGTCCGGGGCAGGCCCGGAGAGCTTGCGCATCAGCCACTCGGGCACGTTCTCCTCGGTACGCGGGAAGAACTGCAGCTCATCGCGGAAGGCGGGCGGCGGGGGTGGCGTGCGCCACTGTGGCTCCTTGCGATCGAACTCCAGGTTGTAGCTGGCCGGACGTTCGATCTCATATCGGGCGTTGAACCAGGTGCCTCTGCCCTCGCGGTACATGCCCGCGCGGAGCTTGGCGAAGCTCATCGCGATCTCGTGCGATGCGGTCCACGCCTGTTCGTTGCCGTCCTCGCCGGTTACCTCGGCGGACAACTCGTAGTACCGCCCGGTGGCGCGGAACTCAGCCTTGATCTGCTGCCAGTCATCGGGCGCGGTACGCATCAGGGCGAGCCCGATCTGCTTGACCAGGGCATCCTGATCGGTCGGGCTCAGCGGTGTTGGAGTTGGAGGAGGTTGGGACACAGTTCCATCTTGTCCTGTGTTCGGCGACATGGTGGTGGAATCGGGTCAACGAGGGTTTCACAATAGCCGTCCACCGATGCTCCGTACGGGTGACTGTGGCCGCACTACCGTTGGGTACCGGCGGGACTACTCGGGGTGGTCATTCCTCCGCCGGGACCCTCACAGGAACCTCGGGTCGTCCTCCGGTTGGTGTGGTGGGAGAAGATGAGCCCGTGAGTGCGACGATCCTGGACGGCAAGAAGACCCGAGACGCCATCTTCGACGACCTGCGGGTGCGGGTGGCCGCGCTGGCCGAGCGCGGCATCGTGCCCGGTCTGGGCACCGTGCTGGTCGGCGACGACCCGGGTTCGCATTCCTATGTCCGGGCCAAGCACCTCGCGTGCGCCAAGGTCGGCATCGACTCGATCCGCCGCGACCTGCCCGCCACCATCTCCCAGGCCGAACTCGAAGCGGTCATCGACGAGCTGAACGCCGACCCAGCGTGTCACGGCTACCTGGTCCAGCTACCCCTGCCGGGTGATCTGGACACCGGCCGGATCCTGGAGCGGGTCGATCCGGCCAAGGACGCCGACGGCCTGCACCCGACCAACCTCGGCAAGCTCGTGCTCGGCGAGCCGGGCCCGCTGCCCTGCACGCCCAGCGGCGCGGTGGCGCTGTTGCGCCGGTACGACGTACCGATCGCGGGCGCCCAGGTGACCGTCGTCGGCCGAGGGGTCACCGTCGGCCGCCCGATCGGGTTGCTGCTGACCAGGCGTTCCGAGAACGCGACCGTGACCCTGTGCCACACCGGCACCAAGGACCTGGCCGCCGAGGTGCGCCGGGCCGACATCGTCATCGCCGCAGCGGGCAGCCCCGCGCTGATCACCCCGGACATGGTCAAGCCCGGCGCGGCCGTGCTCGATATCGGCATCACTCGCACGGACGAGGGCCTGGTCGGCGACGTGCACCCGGACGTCCGCGAGGTCGCCGGTCACCTGGCGCCGATGCCGGGCGGGGTCGGTCCGATGACCATCGCCATGTTGCTCAGCAACGTCGTCGCTGCCGCCGAGCGGGCGGCCGACTAACGTGCACACCGTGCCCACTCCAACCCCAAGCAGGGGCACTCCCGTCGAGGCCGACGAGCAGCCCGCGTTCGTCGACGATGCCCCGACCCGGCCGGAACCGCTGGTCGGCGCGTTGCCGATCGAGCCGGAGGCCGCACGTCCCGAAGCCGCCGCGCCGCCGTCGTCGTTCGTCAAGCGGATGCTGATGCGGTTGCGCAAGCAGTGGCCCTACGCGCTGGTGTTGCTGACCATGGCCTACGGCCTGTTCCGGACCGTGCAGTACCACTGGCGGGAAGGCTCGGCGTGGATCGGCGGGGCGCTGTTGCTCGCCGCGGTGCTGCGGGCCGTGCTGCCGCCGCGCACCGCGGGCATGGTCGCCGTGCGCGGGCGCTTCGTCGACGTGCTGTGGTGCGTCGGACTGGCCGCCTGCATCCTGTTCATCGCCTACACCCTGAAGGCGTGAGAGGCTGCTCACCAGCCGAGTAACCGACCACATCGGGGTTGGTAACCTGCGCCTACCGGGCGTTCCCGCCCGGTGCGCGGTCCCGGCGTCGAGACCGTCGCAGCCAGGCCGGTCCTTGCTGGCCTGCCGCGTGCTCACGCCGAGGTGGACCCTTTGAGAACGCGGATCGGGAGGATTTCCTCGTGGCAACTCCAGTCAAGGTCACCGTCACCGGCGCGGCTGGCCAGATCGGGTACTCGCTGCTGTTCCGGATCGCATCCGGCCAGCTGCTGGGCCCGGACACGCAGGTGGACCTGAGCCTGCTCGAGATTCCGCAGGCGGTGAAGGCCGCCGAGGGCGTCGCGATGGAACTCGACGACTGCGCGTTCCCGCTGCTGCACAGCATCGGCATCACCGATGACGCCAAGACCGCGTTCGACGGCGTGAACATCGCGCTGCTCGTCGGCGCCCGCCCGCGCACCAAGGGCATGGAGCGTGGCGACCTGCTCTCCGCCAACGGTGGCATCTTCAAGCCGCAGGGCGAGGCCCTCAACGCCGGTGCCGCGTCCGACGTCCGCATCCTGGTGGTCGGCAACCCGGCCAACACCAACGCGCTGATCACCCGCGCGCACGCGCAGGACATCCCGGACGACCGGTTCACCGCGATGACCCGCCTCGACCAGAACCGCGCGGTCGGCCAGCTCGCCAACAAGCTGCAGAAGCCGGTCTCCGAGATCCGCAACGTCACCATCTGGGGCAACCACTCGGCCACCCAGTACCCGGACATCTTCCACGCGGTCGTCTCCGGTGAGAACGCGGTCACCGCGCTGGACGACAACGCCTGGATCGAGAAGGAGTTCATCCCGACCGTCGCCAAGCGCGGTGCCGCCATCATCGAGGCGCGCGGGTCCTCGTCGGCGGCGTCGGCGGCGAACGCGGCCATCGACCACGTCTACGACTGGGTGCACGGGACCCGCGAGGGCCACTGGGTGTCGGCCGGTGTGGTGTCGGACGGTTCCTACGGTGTGCCGGAGGGCCTGATCTCGTCGTTCCCGGTGAACGCCAAGAACGGCAAGTACGAGACCGTGCAGGGCCTGGAGATCAACGACTTCTCCCGGGCGCGCATCGACGCCTCCGTGAACGAGCTGGTCGAGGAGCGCGAGGCCGTGAAGGGGCTCGGCCTCATCTGATCGTGCTGCTGCCGTTGGCCGGTTCCGCGTTGTGCGGGACCGGCCATCGCTGTCATTGGCGGTCCATGATCATGGCTTCCGCGGTGTCGCACCAGGACAGTTCGGCGTCGGCCATGGCGATGGCGTGCGCGCGGACCAGCCAGGCGGCCAGCAGGTCGGCCTGGCGGGCGCGGCCTTCCGGGCTGCCCGCGTCGGGCCAGTGCGCGCCGGGCACGATCGCTTCGGCGACCTGTTTGCGCCGGGTGGCACCTTCCCGCCGGTCGGCGATGAGCCGGTACATCGCCTCGGCACCGGCATGGTCGCTGAACAGCAGCTTGACCAGGCCTTCGTCGCGAACCTGGGTCGGCGCAGGAGGTTCGAGCAGCCATTCGCGGAGGGCGTCGGCGCCGGTCTCGGTGAGGCGCCACCAGGTTTGCCGGGCGGTGGGTTCGACTTGCTCCGGCGGGTCGGTCTCCTCGATCAATCCGGCCAGCGCCAGCGTTTTCAGCTGGGGATAGAGCTGCCCGTAGCTGACGCCCCAGAACGCCCCGACCGAACGCTGCACGGCGGCGCGCAGCTGGTAGCCGTTGCGCGGGCTCAGCGACAGGAAACCGAGGATGGTCCAGCCGGTCGGGGTCAGGCTGGCATATCTGCCAGATACGCGCACGCCCGGAGGGTATCAGTGGGCGGAGACCGAGAGGTTCCAGTCGAAGTGCGGGACCAGCGGGATTCCGGTCAGCCAGGGGAAGACGTTGAGGTCCTGGAGGACCAGCGCGCCGAGCCACACCGACAGCACCGTGCACAGCGGGCCGATGAACAGCATCTCGACCTTGCCGCCGGTCCGGTAGCGCATGAACGTGGGCAGACCGAGTGGCCGCCACAGCTTCTTGCCGAGCGGGAGCGGCCAGAGGATGGGGCAGCCGTCCTCGGTGACCGCGTCACCGACGCAGTGCGCGAGGCAGCCGACGATCACGGCGACGCCGAACCAGGCGGCCTTGCCCCCGCCGGTGTGCACCCACTCCCAGCAGCGCCAGGTGACCACGACCGAGACCGCCACGATCACGAAGGTGTCGACCTTGTGGTCCCACTCGTGCAGCAGCCCGCGCACGCCGAGGCCGCAGAAGAAGAACAGCAGCACGGCGGTCACCCACGGGTTGCGCATGGCGACCAGCGACGCGGTGAGCACCCCGGCGAGGCCGGCGAAGAACGCGGTGTGGGTGAACGTGCGGTGACCGCCGTTGTGGTGGTGGTCGCCGCTGAGCCGGATGGTGTTGTAGATGCCGCAGCTGGCCTTGTTGACGCCCCGGGAGATGATCTCGGTGACCGGACCGAAGGACCGCGAGACGGTGGCCGGGGGATGATCGAGGTCGGGAAGAAGGGCCGCGCCCGAGGTCAGGGCGGCGCCGGCCATCCACGTCTCGGTGTCAAAGTGAACGCCCCGGCTGATCGCCACGAGGGAGATCGCCGACCAGGCGGCCAGCCCCATCACCGCGTGCGTGGGTCCGGTCGACATCGTGCCCCTCCATGCTCGCCCGGCAGGAGACCCTATTGCACGTCACCCGATCGGTGCCGGAGGCTGGCGGCGCGCCGCCGATCCGGCTGAATTCGAATGTCGCGGGGCTCTCAAGCGGGCCCGGCTCGCTAGCAGTACGCTCGTACCGTATGGGCAGTCATCAACGTCGCTGACCGGCGGCGCGAGAGGAGAACTCGGCAGCACCATGGCAAAGATCAAGGTAACCGGGACCGTCGTCGAACTCGACGGCGACGAGATGACGCGGATCATCTGGCAGTTCATCAAGGACAAGTTGATCACCCCCTACCTGGACGTCAACCTGGACTACTACGACCTGGGCATCGAGCACCGGGACGCCACCGACGACCAGGTCACGGTGGACGCGGCCAACGCGATCGCCAAGCACGGCGTCGGCGTCAAGTGCGCGACCATCACCCCGGACGAGGCCCGCGTCGAGGAGTTCGGCCTGAAGAAGATGTGGCGCAGCCCGAACGGCACCCTGCGCAACATCCTCGGTGGCGTGATCTTCCGCGAGCCGATCGTGATCTCCAACATCCCGCGACTGGTGCCCGGCTGGACCAAGCCGATCGTGATCGGCCGTCACGCGCACGGCGACCAGTACAAGGCGACCGACTTCAAGGTCCCCGGCCCCGGCACCCTGACCATGACCTACACCCCGGCGGATGGCAGCCAGCCGATGGAGTTCGAGGTCGCCAACTACCCGGAGGGTGGCGGCGTCGCGGTCGGCATGTACAACTACCGCAAGTCCATTGAGGACTTCGCCCGGGCCTCGCTGCGCTACGGCCTTGACCGCAAGTTCCCGGTCTACATGTCGACCAAGAACACCATCCTCAAGGCCTACGACGGCATGTTCAAGGACATCTTCCAGGAGATCTTCGACAACGAGTTCAAGGCCGAGTTCGACGCCAGCGGCCTGACCTACGAGCACCGGCTCATCGACGACATGGTCGCCTCCGCGCTGAAGTGGGAGGGCGGCTACGTCTGGGCGTGCAAGAACTACGACGGTGACGTGCAGTCCGACACGGTCGCGCAGGGCTTCGGCTCGCTCGGCCTGATGACCTCGGTGCTGATGACCCCGGACGGCAAGGTGGAGGCCGAGGCCGCGCACGGCACGGTGACCCGGCACTACCGCCAGCACCAGCAGGGCAAGCCGACCTCGACCAACCCGATCGCGTCGATCTTCGCGTGGACGCGCGGTTTGCAGCAGCGCGGCAAGCTCGACTCGACCCCCGAGGTGACCGGCTTCGCCGAGACCCTGGAGAAGGTCGTCATCGAGACGGTGGAAGCCGGCAACATGACCAAGGACCTCGCGCTGCTGGTCGGCAAGGACCAGGCCTGGCAGACCACCGAGGAGTTCCTCGGCACGCTGGACGAGAACCTGCGCAAGAAGATGGCCTGACGGCTACTTTCCTTGTGGGGCGGGCGCTTCGGCGTCCGCCCTGCTTGCGTTATCTGAGGGTGTGCGCGATGAGGGCGCGGATCTCCTGCTGGGTGGGCGGGAGGCCCGTGCGGTCGGCGAAGAGCAGGTGGGCGGCGCCGATCAGGGTTCTGGCCATGGCGATGGTGTCCGCGCCCGCCGCGACGCGGCCGTGCGCCTGTTCGGCGCGCAGGTAGCTGTCGACCATGTTGACCGCCTCGGCGAGGATCGGGATGCCGGTCGGCCAGCTTTCCCGCAGCCGCGCGCGCAGTTCGTCGCGGAAGATGACCAGGGCGACGATAGACACCGCGACCGATTCGAACATCCGGCTGAGCACGTCGGCGAGGTTGCCCGCGATGGTGCCCGTGCCCGCCGAAGCGTGCAGGCCGATCGAGTCGATGTCGACGCGCCGGGCGCGGTCGTGCACGAGTTCGGCCAGGAACTCGTCGAAGTCCGCGAAGTGTCGGTGCAGCACGCCCTTGGCCACGCCCGCCTCGGTGGTCACGGCTCTGCTGGTCAACCCGCTCGGTCCGTCCCGGAGCAGTACCCGCTCGGCGGCTTCGAACAGCTGCTCGCGGGGGTCGCGGATGTGTACGCCGGTGGGCACGGGCGGGCCTCTCGTTGCATAGTGGGCAAGCGCCCACTATGGTGGGCGCATGCCCACTGTACCTGTGTCCGAACCACACCAGGTCAGGCAGATCGCGGAGTCGTTCGGGGTCGATCCGGCGCGCTACGACCGGACCCGGCCCGCCTATCCCGAGGAGCTGGTGGCGCGGATCGTCTCCGAGAGCCCGGGAACAGGCTTGCTGGACGTCGGTTGCGGGACGGGCATTGCCGCGCGCCAGTTCGCCGCGCGGGGGTGCGACGTGCTCGGCGTCGAACCCGACGAGCGGATGGCCGCGTTCGCCCGGCGGCAGGGCACCGATGTCGAGGTCGGCCGGTTCGAGACCTGGGACGAGCGAGACCGCACGTTCGACACGATCGTCTCGGGCACCGCCTGGCACTGGGTCGACCCGGTGGCCGGTCCGGTCAAGGCGGCGCGGTTGCTGCCCGGCGGCGGACGGCTCGCGTTGTTCTGGCACGTCGCCGAGCAACCGGAGGACATCGCTACGGCGTACGCGGACGTTTTTCGCCGCGTGGTGCCGGATTCGCCGATTCCGGCACCGCCGAGGGGTGGGCCGCCGCGCACCGCGCTGGGCCGGTACCTGGGTTTCCTGGCCAAGGTCGAGGACGGGGTCCGCGCGGCGGACGGGCTCGGCGAGCCGGAGCAGTGGCAGTTCGAGTGGACGCGCTACTACACCCGCGACGAGTGGCTGGACCAGTTGCCGACCACCGGCGCGCTGACCAGGGTCACGCCCGAGCAGTTGGACGAGATCTTGGCGGTGGTCTCCGAGTCGGTCGGCGAGGGGTTCACTATGCGTTACACCACCGTCGTCATCGCAGCGCAGCGCGACTGATTCGATTACGTTCCGTCGCAACCAGACCCGCTCGTTGGCCCTGCCGAGTGGTTCTGGTTCGCGAGCTTTCCCGCTACTGGCCTGGTGCGTTATACCTGAGAGTGACGTCGGTCCCAGGGCGTCGCGGGGCGTCACTGGAGCGTGCGGGGTGTTCGGCTTGTCCAAACGGATGTGGATCGTGCTCGGCATCCTCGTTGTCGTCGTGGTCGTCTTCGTGATCCAGAGCAAGAACAACCCGAACAGCGGATCCTCCAACTCGGGCGGCACCACCAGCGGCAGCGGCCAGTGCCAGCTGAAGGTCGTCAACGCCGACGTGCTGAACATCCGCTCGACCCCGGACGGCAACGGCACGGTCGTCGGCAAGCTGAACAGCGGCCAGATCACCTCGGCGACCAAGACCGTGCAGGGCGGCTACCGCGAACTCAACACCAACCAGTGGGTGTCCACCCAGTTCGTCACGCCGGTGTCGGGCGACTGCTGAGCGCGCGGGTAACCTGCCAGCGTGCTGACCGTCTCCACCGTCAACGTCAACGGCCTGCGGGCCGCTGCCCGCAAGGGTTTCCTGCAATGGCTGGCCGCGACCGACGCGGATGTGGTGTGCCTGCAAGAGGTCCGGGCCGAACTCGACCAGCTGCCGGCCGAGGTACGCGCGCCGCACGGCTGGTATCCGGTGTTCGCGCCGTCGGCGATCGCGGGCCGCAGCGGGGTCGCGATCCTGAGCCGGGCCGAACCGGACTCGGTGCGGATCGGCTTTGGTGAACAGGAATTCGACGAGGGCGGCCGGTACCTGGAGATCGACCTGCCCGGGCTGGTGGTGGCCAGCCTCTACCTGCCCAGCGGCGACGTCGGCACGCCGAGGCAGGAGGAGAAGGAGCGGTTCATGGCCGCTTTCCTGCCCTACCTGGCCGAATTGCGGGCCAAGGCCGAGGCGAACGGGCGCGAGGTCGTGGTGTGCGGGGACTGGAACATCGCCCATCGCGAGGCGGATCTGAAGAACTGGAAGGGAAACCGGAAGAACTCCGGGTTCCTGCCGATGGAACGCGAGTGGCTGGGCCAGGTCTACGGCGAGGCCGGGTACGTGGACGTGGTGCGCGGGCTGCACCCGGACGTGGCCGGCCCGTACAGCTGGTGGTCCTATCGCGGCAAGGGTTTCGACAACGACGCCGGCTGGCGGATCGATCTCCAGGTGGCCACGCCGGGTTTGGCTCAGCGGGCGCGGCACGCGGTGGTGGAGCGGGCGGCCAGTTACGACCAACGGTGGTCGGACCACGCGCCGGTGACGGTCCGTTACGACCACTGAGGCGAATTGTGGCGCGGCTCACATGTGACCGGGGTTTCGTGAGCTGGGACACACGGCCGATCCGGCGCCTACCGTCGGATTCGTGCCGGAGGACATCGAGCTGACCCCGATCCCACCACAGTCCCGAACCCCACGATTCCAGCCAGCGCAACCCGACCCCGCGCCGAGCGACGCGGCTATGCGCCGCGCCCTGCGCCGGGCTCGTGACGGCGCCGCGCTGGATGTCGCCGAAACCGCCGTGCTGCTGCACGCGCGCGGCGAACACCTGGACGATCTGCTCGGCGCCGCCGCCCGGGTCCGCGACGCGCACCTGACCGCCGAGGGGCGGCCGGGCATCGTCACCTACAGCCGCAAGGTGTTCATCCCGCTGACCCGGCTGTGCCGCGACCGCTGCCACTACTGCACGTTCGTCACGGTCCCGCACCGCGTCCCGGGCGCCTACCTCGAGCGCGAGGAGGTGCTGGAGATCGCCCGGCAGGGCGCGGCGCTGGGCTGCAAGGAGGCCCTGTTCACGCTGGGCGACCGGCCCGAGGACCGCTGGCCGCAGGCCCGCGAGTGGCTCGACGCGCGCGGCTATTCCTCCACAGTGGACTACCTGCGCTCGGTCGCCATCGCGGTGCTGGAGGAGACCGGCCTGCTGCCGCACCTCAACCCGGGCGTGCTCAGCTGGGAGGAGCTGACCAGGCTGCGGCCGGTCGCGCCCAGCATGGGCATGATGCTGGAAACCACCGCCGACCGGTTGTGGAGCGAGCCGGGCGCGCCGCACTACGGCAGCCCGGACAAACAACCCGCGGTGCGGCTGCGCACGCTGACCGACGCAGGCCGGGTGAACATTCCGTTCACCACCGGGATTCTCATCGGCATCGGCGAAACCCTGACCGAACGGGCCGAGTCGATTCACGCGATCCGGCGAATTTCCCGGCAGTACGGGCACATCCAGGAAGTGATCGTGCAGAACTTCCGGGCCAAGCCGGACACGGCCATGCAGGCCATGCCCGACGCGGACCTGCACGACCTGGCCGCCACCATCGCGGTCACCCGGCTGCTGCTCGGCTCCGGGGTGAGCGTGCAGGCGCCGCCGAACCTGGTCGGCGACGAGCACCAACTCATGCTGCGCGCCGGAATCGACGACTGGGGCGGGGTTTCCCCACTCACCCCGGACCACGTCAACCCGGAGCGGCCCTGGCCGGACATCGACCGGCTGGCCGAATGGACCGCGGGCACCGGTTACACGTTGCGCGAACGCCTCACCGTGTATCCACGCTATGTCAAGGCGAACCGAGGCCAGTGGATCGACCTGCGGCTGGCCGAGCACGTGAACGCGCTTGCCGACGCGGAAACCGGGCTGGCCAACGAGAACGCCGAGGTCGTCGGGCGGGAGTGGCAGGAGCCGGACGGCGGCCTGGAAACCGTGGGCCGCGCCGACCTGCACGAGAGCATCGACACCACCGGCCGTACCGAGGACCGGCGCAGCGACTTCGACTCGGTCTACGGCGACTGGGACGAACTGCGCACCCAGCTGCCGACCGCGCTGAACCGGCTGCCCGGCGACGTGCGGGAAGGCCTGCGCATCGCGGCCGACAATCCCGCGCAACTGCTGGAGGAACGCAACGCGGACGCGGCGCTGGCGCTGCTCACCGCCGACGGCGACGCGCTGGAAGCCATGACCCGGCTTGCCGACGACCTGCGCGCCCAGGTGGTCGGCGAGGACATCACCTACGTGGTCAACCGCAACATCAACTTCTCCAACGTGTGCTACGTCGGTTGCCGGTTCTGCGCTTTCGCGCAACGGGAACGCGACGCGGACGCCTACCGGCTCTCCGTGTCCGAAGTGGCCGATCGCGCCGAGGAGGCGTGGCAGGCCGGGGCGACCGAGGTGTGCATGCAGGGCGGCATCGACCCCGCGCTGCCGGTCACCTACTACGCGGACGTGGTGCGCGCGATCAAGCAACGGGTGCCCGGCATGCACGTGCATGCCTTCTCGCCCATGGAAATCGTGAGCGCGGCGGCCCGGGCCGGGGTCAGTGTCGAGGAGTGGCTGACCGACCTGCGCGACGCCGGGCTCGACACGATTCCCGGCACGGCAGCGGAAATCCTGGACGACGAGGTGCGCTGGGTCCTGACCAAGGGCAAACTGCCCGCGGCCACCTGGATCGAGGTGGTGTCCACCGCACACCGGCTCGGCATCCGCTCCAGCAGCACCATGATGTACGGCCACGTCGACCATCCCGGTCACTGGCTTGGCCATCTGCGGACGCTGGCCCGGTTGCAGGACGAGACCGGCGGGCTCACCGAGTTCGTCGGGCTGCCTTTCGTGCACCGCAACGCGCCGATCTACCTGGCCGGCGTCGCCCGCCCCGGACCGTCGCGAAGGGACAATCGGGCGGTGCATGCCATGGCCCGCCTGGCTTTGCATGGCCGGATCGACAACGTGCAGTGCTCGTGGGTCAAACTCGGTGACGAGCAGACCGCGGAACTGTTGCGCGGCGGCGCCAACGACATCGGCGGCACGCTGATGGAGGAGACGATCAGCCGGATGGCCGGATCCGAACACGGATCCTCGCGCACCGTGGAGGAACTGGCCGCGCTCGCGAAACTGGCCGGGCGACCGGCAAGGCAGCGCAGTACCACGTACGCGTAGAACGTGGAAATCGGACAACTGGCGGCGAAAGCCCGGGTTGAAGCGGAGCTTGATCGGCCGTGAAGTCGATCACGTTGCTCCGTTCGTCCCAGCGGTCTCGCGGGGACCTGGGCTTTCGCCGTCTGCGGCTCGGCGGGCTTGACACTGTGGGTAGCTTTCCCCGTGGGGCGAATTGATGTTGCGTTCCCCCATTGCCCCGGGGGTCTCATCTGGTTTAGCTCGCAGGAGGCGCGCGAATGCTGTTCGGGTTGACCGCGGGAACCGCTTCAACGGCCATCTCGGTGCACGCCGAGGTCAGCAACGAAGCGGCGTCGTTCCCGATCGGTCTCACCGGGTTCGCTTCGTTCGTGGTGTTGCTCGGCCTGATCGGCCTCGCCGTCGGGCTGGTCCGGCTCGGTCGTCGTTCGCTGGCCGCCCGGCGCGCTGCCGCCCAGGCCGCACCAGCGGCACAGCCCGCGCGGCCCGCCGTCGTCGAGGAGCCCGTGCAGACCTCAGCGTGAGGCCCTGAGACAATCGTCCGCGTGTCCAGCGAGCCGCAGCCCGATCTGCCAGCGAAGCGCGCGCGGGTGCTTTCCGGCATCCAGCCGACCGCTGATTCCTTCCACCTCGGCAACTACCTCGGCGCGCTGCGGCAGTGGGTCGCCCTGCAGGACACCCACGAAGCCTTCTACATGGTCGTCGACCTGCACGCGATCACCGTCGAGCAGGACCCGAAGCTGCTGCGCCAGCGCACCCGCGTCTCCGCGGCGCAACTGCTCGCGCTGGGCATCGACCCGGACCGCAGCGCGCTGTTCGTGCAGAGCCAGGTGCCCGAGCACGCGCAGCTGAGCTGGGTCATGGAGTGCATCGCCGGGTTCGGCGAGGCCAGCCGGATGACCCAGTTCAAGGACAAGTCGACGCGGGCGAGCACCGACCACGTCAGCGTCGGCCTGTTCACCTACCCGATCCTGCAGGCCGCCGACATCCTGGTGTACCAGGCCAACCAGGTCCCGGTCGGCGAGGACCAGCGTCAGCACCTCGAACTCACCCGCGACCTCGCGCAGCGGTTCAACTCCCGCTACGGCCGCACGTTCACGGTGCCCGAGGCGTACATCGTCAAGGACACCGCCAAGATCTACGACCTGCAGGACCCGACGGCCAAGATGAGCAAGTCCATCCCGGCCGGGGTGATCGACCTGCTCGCGCCGCCCGCGCAGTCCGCGAAGAAGTTCCGCTCGGCGGTCACCGACACCGAGCGCGAGATCCGCTACGACCCACAGGCCAAGCCGGGCATCTCGAACCTGCTGGTGATCTACTCGACGCTGACCGGCAAGGCGATCGCCGAGCTGGAAGCCGAGTACGAGGGCAAGGGCTACGGCGACCTGAAAAAGGACCTTGGCGCGGTGTTCGCCGAGTTCGTCACGCCCATCCAGGAACGCGTGCAGAGCTACCTGGACGACCCGGCCGAGCTGGACAAGATCCTCGCCGCGGGCGCCACCCGGGCCCGCGAGGTCGCCTCCCGGACGCTGGCCACCGCGTACGACCGGATCGGGTTCCTCGCCGCAACCATCTGAGTACTCCTCGCGTTGCGGGGGTCACTGGGTGCGGTTAGCGTCCAGTGGTGGCAGACAAGCCCTCGCGCGTCGCGGTGTTGCGAGCCAGGTATCCGTGGCTCGACCACCTGCTGCGGGCCAACGAGTCGTTCACCGACAACCACGGCAACCACTACGCGGCCGCGATCACCTACTTCAGCGTGTTGTCGCTGGTGCCGATCCTGATGGTCGCGTTCGCGGTGGCCAGTTTCGTGCTCGCGCACGAGCCCGCCGTGCTGAACCAGTTGCAGGCCAACATCACCAAACAGGCGCCCGGCGGTCTCGGCGCGACCATCTCCAGGACGATCAACGGTGCGATCGCGGCCCGCAACACCGTCGGCATCATCGGGCTGGTCGGCGCGCTCTACTCCGGCGTCGGCTGGATGACCAACCTGCGCGACGCGCTCACCGCACAGTGGGGGATCGAGAAGCAGAAGCTGCCGATGATCCCGACCCTGATCAAGGACCTGCTCTCGCTGATCGGGCTCGGGCTCGCGCTGGTGGTCTCGTTCGCCATCACGGCGGCCGGAACGGGTCTCGGCACGCTGCTGCTGCGCCTGGTCGGCGTCGCCGACACCGGCTGGGCCAAGACGCTGCTCGTGGTGTTGACCATCGTGCTGGCCATCGCGGCGGACTTCCTGGTGTTCCTCTGGGTGATCTCGCGGCTGCCCAGAGAGCCGGTCAGCGCGCGCAGCGCGATTCGCGGGGCGCTGGCCGCCGCGATCGGCTTCGAAGTGCTCAAACAGGTCGCCACGATCCTGTTGAAGTCCGCGACCAGTTCGCCGACCGCGAGCGTGTTCGGTCCGGTGATCGGGCTGCTGGTGTTCGCGAACCTGGTGTCGCGGTTCCTGCTCTACATCACCGCGTGGACGGCGACCGCCCGCGAGAACCAGCTGCGCCATCCGGCTCCGGTCATCGAGCCGACGGTGATCCGGCCGGTGGTCGAGGTGCGCAAGGGAGTCGGACCCGCGTTCGCGGCCGGGTTGTTCGCGGCGGGGACGCTGGCCGGAGTGGCTCTCGGCCGCAGGCGATCCTGACTACTGGAACCGGCCGAAGATCTCGGTGGTTTCGCCGCTGTCGGACAAACCGGCCGGGGGAACCGTGCGGGTCCCGTCCTGGCTGCCGTCGCGGACACCGCTCTGGGAGCCGTTGCGGGTGGCGGGCTGAGCGCCGTTGCGGGTGGCGGGCTGAGCGCCGTTGCGAGTGGCGGGTGGCCTGCCGTTGCGGGTGGCAGGCGGCGTGCCGTTGCGGGAAGCCGGCGGGGTGCCGTTGCGAACGGTGGGCGGCGTGCCGTTGCGGGAGGCGGGCGGGGTGCCGGTGGCGACCCGTTTGGGGGCCGGGCGGCTCGGCGGTGCCGCTTCCGCGAACGCCTCGTCGACCGCGGCCCAGCTCGCCGTGTCGCCGACCGGGTTCGGCGTGCGCTCGGGCTCCTTGGGCGCCTGCGGTTTCGGAGTGGGCGGCTGGGCAGCCAGGGCGGCCTTCTCCGCGTCGGCGGCCTTCTTGGCGGCCACCGCGGCCTTGGCCCGCGCGGCCCGCTTCTTCTTGGCCGACTTGCGTTTCAGCACCAGCAGCAGGATCAACAGGATCGCGACGGCGGCCAGCACGGTCAGCGGCTTGCCGACCGTGCCCCACGCCGAGATCGGGTCGTCCGGGGTCTGCGCCTTGCGCACCGCGTTGGCAACGCTGGTGGCCTGGTTGTTCTTGGCCGAAGTCGTGCTCGCCTTACCCTCGAACGGGTTCGCATCGACGACCTGGCCGATCGGCGGCAGCTTGGCCGCGTCCAGCTGGAAGCCGTAGTTGAGCAGCTCGGTCGCGTTCTTGTACACGTTGGGCAGGTTGTTCGGGTTGCGCATCATGATCAGCGCGACCCGGTGCCCGTTCTGCTGCGCCGCGTCCACGTAGGTGTGCTGCGCGTCGGAGGTGAACCCGGTCTTGCCGCCGATCTCGCCCGGGTATTTCGGCGAATACTCGCCCATCAGCAACGAGTTCTCGTTGGTGACCGACACCGCGGGCTGGCCATTGGACGCGGGCAGCTGCAACGTCTTGGTCTGCACGGCGGTGGAGATGATCTGGTTGGTCATCGCCGCCCGGAAGATCACCGCGAGGTCATAGGCCGAGGCGGACATGCCCGGGCCGTCCAGGCCGGAGGGCGTCGCCGCGCGGGTGTCCAGCGCGCCGAGTTGCTTGGCCAGCGCGTCCATCTTCTGCTCGGCCACCGGCAGGCCACCGAGCTGCGTGGCCAGCGCGTAGGCGACGTCGTTGCCGGACTTCATCAGCAGCGCGTCGATCAGATCGCTCACCGGGTAGCTGGCGCCGGGCAGGATGCCGACCCGGGTGGGCGGCTGGTTGGCGTCGTCCTGGGTCGCGGTGACGGTGCTGGTCGGGCTCAGCTCCCTGGTCACCACCAGTGAGAGCAGCAACTTGATCAGCGATGCGGGCCGCTCGCGGGCGTGCGGGTCCTTGGCGGCGAGCACCGCGCCGGTGTCCAGATCCTCCAGCACCCACGATTCCGCGTTCACGTCCGACGGCGCGGCCGGCGCGCCCGGCGGCAGAATCACGCCGCACCCGCCCA
>DATFHN010000169.1:0-21921 GCA_035248365.1 Pseudonocardiaceae bacterium
GGCTGTTGTGGGTGAGGTAGTCGTTGAGGGTGGCGAAGCCCAGGACGATGTTGTGTTCGTGGCCGGTGCGGTCGGGGGTGTCCAGGGATTGGATGATGCCGCCGTAGTCGAGGATGCGTACGCGCATGCCGTGACCGTTGGCGAGTGTGTATCGATACACAGGTGTGCCATTGGTCGTGCCGAAGTACTCCTTGCTGATCGTCGCGCCGCGCGCCGGTGCAACGCTCGGGTCCGCCCGGCTGATGCCGCCGATCAGGCCCGCGGTCAGCACGGCCATCGCCATGACCGCTAACAATCGGCCGAAGTTCGAAATTCTGCGCTGCCTGCTCCGCATATCGGATCGCCTCGCTGTTCGAGAAATTTGTACGAAGTTTCGAACTATGTACGAGATGTCGCAGTGGAGGTTAGGCAGCCGCGCCAAGATGCGTCAACCAGCGGATCAGTTGATGTCCAACACCAACTTGCCGTGAGCCTGGCGCGATTGGCTCAGTTCGAGCGCGGTTCGCCACTGCGTCAAGGGAAAGGCACGAGCCACCGGAACCGTGAAACTTCCCTCGGCGGCCAACTGCGCGAATTCGCCGAGCACGTCATAACGCGGCCGGGCACCCGCGGTCAGGGCGGAACGCGCGCCCGATTCCTCGGTTGCCGGACCGAGCGTCAGCACCTGCTCGGGCGCCGTGACCGTGCGCACGAGTTCCGCCAGTGCGTCGCTGAACGGCGCCGTGTCGAGCACGAGATCGACCGGCCCGCCCGCGAGAGCCGTCACCCGCTCGGCCAGTCCGTCGCCGTAACTGGTCACTTCGGCGCCCGCCGCGCGCAAGGCATCGGCGTAGGTCTGACCCGCGGTGACGATCACCCGCGCGCCGCGCCGGATCGCGATCTGGGCGGCGGCGTAGCCGGTGGTGGTACCCGCGCCGTGAATCAGAACGATGTTGCCCTCGCCGAGACCGAGCGCGTCCAGCGACGTGTAGGCCGCGCCGACGGCCATCGGCAGCGCGGCGGCCTCGACCGCGCCGAGCCCGGCCGGGCGCGGGAACCAGACGTCGAGCACGGCCTGCTCGGACGCGCCCGCGGTCGGGCCGGTGAACGGCGCCGGGCCGAACACCGGATCGCCGATCTCGACGCCGGTCACCCCGTCGCCGAGCGCGTCGACGGTGCCGGACACCTCCAGCCCGATCCCAGCCGGAAGGTTGCCCGCGTACAAACCGCCGCACAACGCCCAGTCGGCCGGGTTCAGCCCGCAGGCCGCGACCGCGATCCGGATCTGACCAGACCCGGGTTGCGGCGGCTCGACGTCTTCGACACGTAGCACGTCGGCCGGTTCGCCGTATTCGTGGAAGCGAAGGGTGCGCATCGGGTCTCCTCTGAAAGTGACGACAGCATCTGCTGTCATTCACGCTACCAGAGTGATGACAGCATCTGCTGTCGTATACTCGGCGCATGGCACGGTGGGAGGGCAACGCACGCGGTCGGCTGGAAGAAGCGGCGCTGAGCCTGTTCGAGGAACAGGGCTACGACCGCACCACGATCGCGCAGATTGCCCAGCGCGCGAACCTGACCGAGCGATCGTTCTACCGCTGGTTCACCGACAAACGGGAAGTGCTGTTCGGCGGCGGCCAGGAACTCGAAGCGCAGCTCGTGTCGGCCATCGACGCCGTCCCGGAAGGCACCGCGCCGCTACCGACCCTGCTGGCCGCGTTCGCCACCGCGCCCAGCGTGTTCCGGCCGCGTGAGTTCCTGGTGCGGCGGGCGGCCGTGATCGCGGCCAACCCACCGCTGCACGAACGCGAACTGATCAAGCTCGTCGCGCTGTCCGACTCGCTCAGCAACGCCCTGCTGCGCCGAGGCTGTGACCAGGACACCGCCCGGCTGGCCACCGATCTCGGCCTCGCGGTGCTGCGCCTGACCGCCCAGCGATGGGCGGCCGAGGAGCACGACGACTACACCGGTTTCGCCGACGCGCTCTCGGCCGCCGCGGCGGACCTCCTCGCGGTCGCGGCCGACGGGGTCAGTTGACAGCCGAAGCGCACTCGGCGAGCGCCGCTGATCTGCTCGCGGTCGCGGCGGATGGGGTCAGCTGAACGTTTCGCCGATGTGCTCGCGGCAGGCGCCAGCGGAACGTTTTGCCGATGCGCTCGCCGCAGGCGCCAGCCGAACCGGCTGATCACGAGGCCGCCAGCGCGAAAACGTGGATCGCCGGCGTACCGGCCGCCAGCGCACCGCCCGGCGGGAGGGTCACCGACGCGATGTTCTTGCCCGAGGTCAGCCCCACGGTCTCGCTGAAGATGTTGCCGCTGCCGCTGTAGGTCGTGTTGCCCTGCCTGTTCTGATATGCGGAGCTGATCGCGACCGCGCCGCCGCTGGGCGCGGTGGTGGAGAACCAGTCGGGCACGGTCAGCGTGTAGCTCTGCGTGCTGCCGTCGGTGTAGGTGATCGTGCCGGTGCCAGTAGCCGGCCCGTAACTGGCCGAGACCAGGAAACCGAGCGTCCTGGGGGCGCCGGACATGGCGATGGTCTGGCCCTCGGCGACGGTGTTGTCGTTGCTGCCCGCGGCCACGTTCGGCATGGTGAAGGACAGTCCGGATGCGTTGACTGTCGCGTTCTGCCCGGCGTGCGCGTTGCTCAGCGCGGTCGCCGAGAAGCTGGCGCCGCCACCGTCGAAGTTGCCGGGCGCGGTGTTGTTGTCGGCGGTGATACCGACATCGTTGAACGTGGCCGCGAGGTTGGCGAAGCTGGCGGCCTTGTCCAGCCCGATCGCTTCGCTGCCAAGGTGTTTCGCCGAGGTCGCCTGGGTACCGGTGACCTGGGCGTAGGGGAGGCCGGTGGTCGGGTTCGACGGTTGCTCGATCAGGTAGGACGAACCGGCGGTCACCGCGACGCCGAAGGTCGCGTTGCTGGTCGGGGAAACCACGACCGCGCCGGTCGAGCCGTTGACCACCTCGGCCTGCTGGCCCGGCCACGGATTGCGCACGGTCATGGTCCGGCTCGACCCGGCCCGGATCGCCGCGGTGGTGATCGTCCCGCCCTGCACCTGAACATCCACAGTGGACCCACCCTGGATGGCGACGGTCCCGGAAACATCCCAGTTCGACGGCCAGGCCGGCGCGATGCGCAGTGTGCCGTCGTAGTCGGTGGCCAGCGCCTCGTCCAGCGCGGTGGCGACCGTGGAGGACTGCTCGATGTAGGGCTCGTCGCCGGGCGTGCCGTTGAACAGGTTGGCCAGGCCGCTGATGTAGGCCTGGTAGTGCTCGGTGTTCGTGGTCAGGTCGTTGGCCACCTCGGACGACATGTCCAGCCGGGCCGCGTCGACCGCGTCGAAGCTCCAGTCCGGGTTGTTCACGTTGGGCCGCGAGGTGTAGGTGCGGTCGGCCAGCGCGGTCAGGTTGTCGCCGTTGACGGTGGTGTTGTCGGTGATCACGCCGTAGGGCCACACCGGTTCCAGGCCGACGTTCTCACCGTTGTGCAGGGCGGCCGAGGGCTGGAACGAGTCGGCGATGACGTCATTGCCCTGGCTGTCGGCGGAGGGCGGCAGCAGTTGCTGCTTGGTGGCGGCGTCGGTGCGGGCGTAGGGCTCGATCTGGCCGAGCGCGGTGCGCAGCTTCGCCACCAGCGACGAGTCCGTGTTCAACGTGGTGGCAGCGCTGACCGTCGCTGCGAACAGGGCCTGGTCGGCGGCGAGGTCGGTGGTCGGGTCAGTGACCGCCCACTGGGTTTCGTGCGCGTTCGCGGTGGCGTGCAGGAAACCGTCCGAGCCGACGCTCTGGTACGCGAGCAGGAATGTCGCGGTCTGCTGCAACAGCGGGTAATAGTGCTGCAGGAAACCGGTGTCGCCGGTGTCCTGGTACTGCTGCCAAACCCACAGCGCGATCTCCGCGCCGCTGGTGATCGTCTCCGCGTTGTAGCTCGGGCTCGACGCCAGCGCACAGGAGGCGTTCTGCGTGTTGTTGCCGCCGTTGTAGTAGCCGTTTCCGTTGAACCGCATGGTCTCCGGCACGCACGCGCCCGGTTTGCCGCCCATCTGCGCGTTGGTCCACGACTCGATCGCGGGCAGATCATTGAGGTACATGTCGAAGATCGGCGTGTTCAGCGCGAAGTTGCCCGACGACATGTTGGCGGCGAGCTGACCGCGTAAGTTCCACAGCCAATATCCGGCCGGATACCAGTCCTGCTGGTCCTGGTCATAGGCGAACATGTCGGCGACCCCGGCCTGACTGCCCGGGTAGTCACCGGAACGCATCGACGCGGCCTCGGCGTAGAGGTAGATCGTGCGCAGGTTCTCCAGGTACTGCGCGGTGCCGTCGCCGGAGTTCATTTCGATCAGGCCGCTGTGCGCCCAGAAACTGTTCCACCAGGCCGATTGCGTGCCCAGCAGCGACGACGATGACGCGGTGGTGTCGCCGCCGATCACGTTCTGCGCGGTGCTCGCCGGATTGCCGCCGGTCCAGGCGGGCGAGGCGACGATCACCCGGAACGAGCCGTTCGCGTTGGGGTTGAACGAAACCTGCACCTGGGTGGCGTTGTTCACCGCCGCGCTCACGTTCTGCCCGCCCGCGGTGATCGCGGCCATCGCGCCGAACGTCTTGCCGGAGTTGCCGGTCTGCGAGTTGTCCACCCAGGTCTGGGCCAGGCTGGCGATCGCGCCGGACGCGGCCGTCGCCGGGGAGCGGCCGCTCCACAGGTTCAGTGTCGCGGTCTGCCTGGTGCCCGGGTTGGCGCCGGTGACGTCGACGATCAGTTCGTCCTTGCCTGCCGGGACCCAGGCGTGCAACGTCATCCCGCCGCCCGACTCGGTGAGCACGCCGTTGTAGAGGTCGAGCGTGCCGGTGAAATTGCTCGCCGAGGTCAGGGCGGACAGGCCAGGGATCTGGACCTGGCCGGGGGAGAGGCGGTTGGGCATGGTGTCGCTGCGGTTGAGTTGCGCGGTGAACCCGTTGGCGGCCCACGCGGCGACGCCGAGCGAACCGTTGCCCAGCGGCAGGGATTGCGCGTTCACCGTGTTCGGTTTGCCCAGCACGATGTCCGAGCGGGAGACGACACCGCCGGTGTTCTCGTTGAAGGTGCCGTTGTGCCAGGCGGTGCTGAGCGTCGCGGCCGGGGCGCTGCTGGCCGGGCCGGTGCCGAACGAGGTCGCCGCGATGGCGGTCGCGGCGAGCAGGACGAGCAACGGACGCAGCCGTCGAACGGACATCGGTCCTCCCAGACGCCACACGGCGAAACATCACACCTAAGACATCGGATGGATTTCTAGCCGACGTCGGTGAGGATGTCCAGGTCTGTCAACGACAGGCGGCAGTGATGGGATCTTTATCGATTCGAACGTCGCAGCTCACGCCTGATTCCAGGAATCTGCGCGAATTTTTCACTGTCAGCCCCAGGTCAGGAACCGGTAGTGCAGCCCGCTGGACGACTCCTGCCAGGCCGCGACCGAATCCGGTGCGCGCCCGACCTCCGGCGCGAACGTGTCCCCGTCGAACGACTCCTGGATCTCGGTGACCACGATCCGGTCCGCGACCGGCAACGCCGCCCGGTACACGGCGGCGCCGCCGATCACCCAGACGTCGCCGGACACCGCCGCCAGCGCCTGCGCCAGGTCGCCGAACGTCTCGACGCCGTCCTGTTGGGTGTGCGACAGCACCAGGTTGCGCCGGCCCGGCAACGGCCGGAACCGTGGCGGCAGCGACTCCCAGGTGCGACGACCCATCAGCACGGTGGCGCCCTGGGTCAGCGCGCGGAAATGCTTGAGGTCCTCCGGCAACTGCCAGGGCAGCGTGCCGTCCTTGCCGATGACGCCGTTCGCCGACTGCGCCCAGATCAGCCCGACGCTCACACCGCCACCGGCGCCTTGATGCCCGGGTGCGGGTCGTAGCCGTCCAGCGCGAAGTCCTCGTAGGCGTAGTCGAACAGGCTCGTGGCGGGTCGCAGGCTCAGCTTCGGGAACGGGCGCGCTTGGCGGGCGAGCTGCGTGCGGACCTGCTCCTGGTGGTTGTCGTAGATGTGGCAGTCGCCACCGGTCCAGACGAAGTCGCCGACCTCAAGACCGACCTGCGCGGCGATCATGTGCGTGAGCAGCGCATAGCTGGCGATGTTGAACGGCACGCCGAGGAACAGGTCCGCGCTGCGCTGATACAGCTGACAGGACAGTTTGCCTTCGGCCACGTAGAACTGGAAGAACGCGTGGCACGGCGGCAGCGCCATCCTCGGGATGTCCGCCACGTTCCAGGCCGACACGATGATCCGCCGCGAATCCGGGTTCTCGCGCAGCGTGCGCAGCACCTCACCGATCTGGTCGATGTGGCCACCATCGGGTGTCGGCCACGAACGCCACTGCACGCCGTAGACCGGGCCGAGGTCACCGTCCGCCGCCGCCCATTCGTCCCAGATGGTCACGCCGTGCTCACGCAGCCAGCTCACGTTGGAATCGCCGCGCAGGAACCACAACAGCTCGTAGGCGATCGAGCGGAAGTGCACCTTCTTGGTCGTGATCAGCGGGAAGCCGTCGGAGAGCCGGTAGCGTAGCTGGTGCCCGAAAACCGAGCGGGTGCCCGTGCCGGTGCGGTCGGCCTTGTGGGCGCCCGCTTCGAGCACGTGCTGGAGCAAGTCTTCGTACTGCGTGTCCGGCATGACAGCGAGCCTAGACGAACGCCGTCATGTGTTAAGGCAGGCCAACCGACTTCCGTCGGGTTGTCGCGCGTGCCTCACTGAGGCAAGCCTGGAAGCGGCTCACTGAGCCAGATCCCTGCCAGGATTCCAGGAAGAGAGCGCGAAACATGACAGCGAAAGCAAGATTACCCAGGAAACGCTGGATCGTCGGCACGATCGGCCTGTTCAGCGCCTGCGTCACCACCATCGCGATCGGCGCGCCCAGCGCGAACGCGGCACCGTCCACCACGTTCGCTCCCTCCGTTCAACCGCTGGCCGTCCACTCGCTCGCGACGTCGGCCGGCATCAGCCCGGACGCTGCCCTGCGCGAGCTGCACCAGCAACCGAGCCAGGTCCGGCTGCTCAACTCACTGGACCAGGCCGCGGGCGGATACCTCGACGCCAAAACCGGCGCGGTCGTGGTGAACGTGCTGGACCCGGCCGCCGCGCGGCGGGTCACCGCGGCGGGAGCGGTCGCTCGTCAGGTCCGGTACTCCACCTCGGAACTGCGCTCGGTCAAGGCCGCCTTCGACCGCCTGGCCGGGGTGCCGAACACCGCCTGGGGCATCGACCCGGCTAGTGACCAGGTCGTGCTGACCATTTCGGACGCGGCTCCGAGCGCGGGCGCGGCCCGGCTGATCGACGCCGCCACGCAGTTCGGAGACCAGGTGCGGGTCGCGCACTCGCACGGCGTCATGCGGCCCTTCGTCGCCGACGGCGACGAGATCGACACCGACCAGTGGATCTGTTCGGCCGGGTTCAACGTCAACAAGAACGGCCAGAACTACATCATCGACGCCGGTCACTGCACCCAGGGGCTGCCGAACTGGAACGGCATCGGCCCGTCGATCGACTCCCAGTTCCCAGGCGCCGACTACGGCCTGATCGAGAACGATTCGAGTGACGCGCCCGGCAGCGTCGACCTGTATGACGGCACCACCCAGACCATCAGCTCGGCCGGTGACGCGACCGTCGGCGAGCAGCTCTGCAAGAGCGGCCGGACCACCAACGTGACCTGCGGTTCGGTCTCCGCGCTCGACCAGACCGTCGACTACGGCAACGGCGACGTCGTCAACGGCCTGGTGCAGACCAACGTCCAGGCAGGCGAAGGCGACAGCGGCGGCCCCTGGTTCGACGGGTCGACCGGCCTGGGCACCACGTCCGGTGGCGACAGCAGCACAACCTACTTCCAGCCGCTCAGCGCAGCCATGTCCGCCTACGGCGTCAGCCTGAACTGACCGGACTGATCGCGGCCGGGGTTCACACGACCCCGGCCGCGATCAGCTGCTCCCAGATCACGCCCTGATCGACCACTTCCACGTCCAGCTTTTCGGCCTTGGACAACTTGGCATCGCCGACCCCGGCGCCGGTGATCAGGAAATCCGTGCTCGCCGAGACCGAGGACGCGGCGGTCGCGCCCGCCTTCTCGCACAACCGCTGGAACACCGGCCGGGCCACCTTCTCGCCGGTGCGCGGGTCGCTGATCGCGCCGGTGATCACCACGGTCTTACCGGCCAGCGGCGCTCCGGCCGCGACCACCGGCGGCAGGTCCTCATCGCGGACGTCGAGCGAAACGCCCGCCTCGCGCAGCCGCTCCAGCTCCGGCCGTAGCCGGGTGAGGTGTTCCTCCAGCGACGCGGCCACCTTCGGCCCGATGTCCTCGACCTCGACCAGCGCGTCGGCGCCCGCGTCGGCGACCTCTTCCAGGGAGCGGAAACCGGCGCGGCACAACCGGGCCGCCGTGCCGTCCGATGCCATCGGGATGGCCAGCCCGATCAGCGCGCGCCGCAGCCCGACGCCGCGGCTTGCGTCGATCGACTCGATCATCCGCGCGGCCGAGACCTCGCCGATCCGGTCGAACTCCAGCAGTTGTTCCTTGGTCAGGTGGTAGAAGTCCGAGGGCCGTTCCAGGATTCCGGCTTCGGCCAGCCGTTCGATCCAGGCCTGCCCGATCGCGTCGATGTCCGCCGCGGCGCGCGACGCCCAGTGGATCAGCCGCCGCACGGTCTGCGCGGGGCAGGCGACGTTGGTACAGAACAGTTCCCGGCTGTTGCCCTGCTCGACCAGGGCCACCCCGCACGAAGGGCACACCACCGGCGGCACGACCTCCTGCTCCGCCCCGGTGCGCTTGGACGCGTCGAGCACGCCGGCGACGAACGGGATCACGTCGCCCGCGCGGCGGACCAGCACGGTGTCGCCGATCTTGATGTCGCGGGCGCGGATCACTTCCTGGTTGGCCAGGGTCGCCCTGGTCACCGTGGTGCCGCCGACGAAAACCGGTTCCAGGTGGGCGACCGGGGCGATCTTGCCGGTCTTGCCGACGTCCCAGACCACGTTGAGCAGCACGGTGGTCTTCTCCTCGGCGGCGAACTTGTAGGCCAGCGCGCCGCGCGGCGAGTTCGACCGGGTCCCGGCCGCGCCGTAGGCGCCCCGGTCGGCCAGGCGCAGCACGGCGCCGTCGAGGTCGTAGTCGAGAGCGTTGCGCTGCTGCTCGATCGCGACGATCGCCTGCTGCGCCGCTTCGGCGTCCGCGCAGTGTCGCATCTCGGCGGCGGTGAACCCGAGGGTGGCCAGCGCGTCGCTCAGATCGGCGTCCACCGAGTCGGCGGACTCCACATCGAGGTCGAAGGCGAAGAACCGCAGCCGCCGCCCGGCCACCGTGGCCGGGTCCTTGGCGCGCAGCGTGCCCGCGGCCGCGTTGCGCGGGTTGATCAGCGGCTTGTCCGAGTGGTCGGCGTTGTAGGCGGCGAAGGTCGAGCGCAGCATGACGGCCTCGCCGCGCACCTCGACCCGCCCGGCCGCGTCGATCCGCTCGGGGATGCCGTCGGCCATCGCGCGGACCATCATCGTCACGTCCTCGCCGGTCGTGCCGTCGCCCCGGGTGACCGCGCGCACCAGCCGCCTGTTCTCGTAGACCAGCGACAGGGACAAGCCGTCCAGCTTCGGCATGACCACAACGGCCTGACCGGGGAAGCGGTCGAAGAACGCGGCGACCTGCTCCGGCTTGGTCGACTTCTCCAGCGACAGCATCGGGCGCGCGTGCCGGACCGGCGCGTGCAGCGCGGCGGGCGCGCCGACCTGCTCCAGCGGGTTCGGCACCGGCGCGAGTTCCGGGTTGGCCGCGATCAGCTCGCGCAGCTCGTCCTCGGTCGCGTCGTACTCGGCGTCCGCGACGAGCGGCGTCCCCTGGTAGTAGGCGTCGCGCAGCTCGACGATCCGCGCGGTCAGTTCCTCGATGCGTTCCCCAGTGCTCACAGGCAGGACGTTACCCGGCACCCCTGACAGCGCGATGGACTCCGCCAACCTGCGACGCGTCACGCACCGTGATAACTTCTCGCCAAGAGTAACCGAGCCACGGGGAGTGGAATGCTCGACGATCAGGCCAGCTACGTCATGCGCAAGCTGCCCCATGTCACGGTGTTGTTCTGGGTGATCAAGATCGTCGCGGTGACGCTCGGCGAGACCGCGGGCGACCTGTTCGGGATCACGCTCAAGGTCGGCTACGTCGCCACCGAGCTGATCTTCCTCGGCTACTTCCTGGTCGTGCTGGTGCTGCAGATCCGCGCCCGCCGCTTCCATCCGGCGCTGTTCTGGGCGGTCGTGCTGGGCACCAGCATGGTCGGCACCGAGATGTCGGACTTCCTCGATCGCGGGCCCGGCCACGGCAGCGCCGCCAACGGCGTCGGTTACGCCTGGGGCGCGATCATCCTGACCAGCCTGCTCGCCGCGGTCTTCCTCGCCTGGTGGCGCACCGGCCAGACCTACGACGTGGAGAACATCAGAAGCCGGAAAGGCGAAATCCTCTACTGGATCGCGATCCTGGTGTCCAACACCCTCGGCACCGCGAGCGGCGACTGGCTCTCCGACGACACCGGACTCGGCTTCCGCAACGCGTTCCTGGTCATCGCGGCGATCATGGTGCTCATCGTCGCCCTGCACTACCTGACCCCGATCAACACGACCGTGCTGTTCTGGCTGGCCTTCATCCTCACCCGCCCGCTCGGCGCCGCAGGCGGTGACGCGCTGACCAAACCGGTCGGTGGCGGCGGGCTGGGCTGGGGCACGTTGTGGGGTTCGGTCGCGTTGTTCGCCGCGCTGGTCGTGCTGGTCGGCGCGCAGACCTACGCCGTGCACCGCAAACCGCTGGCGCCGCTGGAGCCTGAGCAGCCGCAGCGCGTGGTACCCGCGCCCCGAAGCGAAGCTGTCCCGGCCACCACCTCGATTCCGCTGCCTGGCCCCGCCGAACAGGAAGCCTGACCGCTAGCTTGCAAGAATGCTAGCATACTGTCATGAACAACGGGGTTGCGACGTCGGCGCAGGTCAGCGGGACACGGCGCACGCTGGGCATGCTCGTGGTCATGATCGGCGTGCTCATCGCGGCGGTCGACGGCACCATCGTGGTGCTCGCCCTGCCCGCGATCGAGCACGATCTGGACATCTCGCTCGCCGCCGTCACCTGGGTGGTGATCAGCTACCTGCTGGTCGTGACGGCGCTGGCCACCCAACTGGGGCGGCTCGGCGACCTGTTCGGCCGGGTGCGGATGTACCAGACCGGCTTCGCCGTTTTCGTGCTCGGCTCGGTGCTGTGCGCGCTGGCCTGGAACGCGGCGGCCATCATCGGATTCCGCGTGCTGCAAGGGATCGGCGCCGCGCTGGTCGCCGCCAACAGCGGCGCGATCATCTCCGAGCTGTACCCGCCCGCCGAACGCGGTCGCGCCTACGGCTTCAACGCCCTCGGCTTCTCGGTCGGTTCGGTGGTCGGCGTGCTGCTCGGCGGCGTCATCGTCACCTACGTCTCCTGGCGCTGGATCTTCTGGATCAACCTGCCGATCGGCGTCGTCGCGCTGGTGCTGGCCCTGCGCGTGCTGCGCGATCACGGCGAACGCACCCGCCCCCGGCTGGACCTCCCCGGCATGATCACGCTCGGCTTGGGCCTGTTCGGGGTGGCGTGGGCGATGACCGCGCTGGCCACCCAACCGCCGACCGCGACCCAGCTCGGCTACCTCGTCGGCGGCGTGCTGCTGCTCGCGGCGTTCGTGGTCATCGAGCTGAAGCAGAAGGCGCCGACGCTGGACCTCTCGGTGTTCCGCATCCCGACGGTGACCCCGGCGCTGCTCGCGTCCCTGCTGCAATCCCTGGGCAGTTTCGCCGTGCTGTTCCTGGTGATCATGTATCTGCAAGGGCCACGCGGACTGAGCCCGATCGACGCGTCGCTGCTGATGTTGCCCGGCTACCTGATCGGCGCCGCCGTCGGCCCCTACGCGGGCCGCCTCGCCGACCGGCTCGGCCCGGTCATCCCGGCCACCACGGGCTTGGGCATCTCGGTTGTCGCGCTGGTCGTGTTCGCCCAGCTGACCACGACCAGCAGCCTGTGGCTGGTGGCGCTGGGCAACGTGATCATCATGATCGGCGGCAGCCTGTTCTATCCGGCCAACAGCTCCGCGGTCATGAAAGCCTGCCCGCCGCAACGGCTCGGCATCGCCTCCGGTCTACTGCGGACGTTCGCGAGCATCGGCATGGTGTTCTCCTTCACCACGGCCATTCTCGTTGCCGCGCACGCCATTCCGCGTAGCGTCGCGTTCGCCATCTTCGTCGGCACCGCCAGCCTGCAAGGCGCGCTCGCCACCGCGTTCGTCAACGGCCTGAGCATCGCCTTCTACACCTTGACCGCCGTCATGCTGCTGGCCGCCCTGCTCTCCGCGATCCGGGGCCGGGTCACCGCGTAGTCAACGTCGTGTTGGGGTGGACGGGGAGGACGACCGGGGCGCTCGGCGACTGGGTGAAGTCGAAGTCGGCGGCGAGGTTGCCGAGGATCGACACGTTCTCGCGCACGTCCGGTCGCGGGTCGGGCCGGCCGTCGGTGCGCGGGTCGATCCGTTGGCCGTTCAGGAAATCGTCCTCGATGAACTTGTCGTAGGCGTCGAAGGACAGCGTCTGGTGATCGACGTAGCCCCGCTTGGCGTACGGGCTGATCACGATGCCGGGCACGCGCAGGCCGTAGCCGTTCGCGTCGACGCTGGGCGGGGCGACGTGGTCGTAGAAGCCGCCCCAGTCGTCCCAGCTCAGGAAGATCGCCGTGGAATCCCAGTCCGGACCGTGCATCACCGCGTTCACCAGACTGGTCACATAGGACTGACCGGCGCTGACCGGCGCGGGCGGATGCTCGCTGACCTCACCGGAAGGCACGACCCAGGAGACCGCGGGCAGGTTTCCCTTCGCGGCCGCCGAATAGAACTTGTCGACCGACTGGATGTCGCCCTCCTGGCCGTCCGCGCGCACCGTGTCGAAGTAGGGGAGCGGGTTCCAGATGCCGGGCGTTTTCGCGTTCTGCTTCACCGGCCCGCAGGACACCGCCGAGTCGTCGGCACAGTCCGGCTCGGTGCCCGCCACCACGTAGTAGCCCCAGCTGACATTGTCCTTGTGCAGCAGGTAGGTCAGGTCGGTCCACGCGTAGATCGGCCCCTTCGCCTTGCTCGGTACCAGTCCGGCCTTGGGCGGTGTACCGGGGTTCTGCAACGCGTCACTGCAACTGGACGGGTTGTCCTGCTGGGTGCAGTGCGCCGACCACTCCGAGACCATGAACAGGTGCGCGGGCAGGCTCCAGGACGCGTTCGGCTCGAACATGTGGTCCTGCAGCACGAAATCCTTGGCGTAGGCCCAATAGTTCGGGATGTCACCCTGCGTGTGATAGCCGAGCACGTCCGGCGTCGCCGAATTCGCGCAGGCCGGGTTGGTCGGGTCGGCGCAGCCCTTCTTCGCGTTCTGCGCCTGCGCGACGAAACCGTCCATCTTGCCGCCGTCGATGTCCGCCGTGGCATTGGTCTGCCCGTGCGGACCACCGCCGTTGACGTCCGCGTGATCGGCATAGACCCCGGGCGTGTTCGGCGGGATGCCGTCGGCGCCGGGGAAAGTGCCGAAGTACGTGTCGAACGACCGGTTCTCCTGCATGATCACGATCACGTGCTTGATCTTGTGGATGCCGGTGCCGTCGGCCGAACCCGTGGCCGGGCTCGGCGATCCACCGACGCTGGTGCACGCGACCGGCAGCAGGAGCAGACCGGTCGCGAGGATCGCCGTCCCACGTCCGAACCATCGCATGACCCTCAGCGTGCGCCTCGGGCCTGAAGCGGGCCTGAACGTTCAGGTTCCGTACCGTGCGGTCACCGCGCCCGGGGTTTCGGTGTCCTTGCCCGCCGCGATGTCCTGCGCGAGCCGCAGGTACTGGCCCTCCGCCCACATCAGCGGAGCGGCGCTGCCGGTTGGCGTGCCCTCGGCGAAACAGGACACGGCCGGATTGTCCCAGATCTGCTCCGGCACGAAGTTGCCCTGGTTCGTGGCATCCGCCATCGACTTCAGGTAGACCGCCGCCGACTGGCCGTTGGCCACCGCGTACTCGCCGCGCTCACCGGACAGCACCGGCCACAGCCTGCCATGGTTGTTGCCCGCGTTGGCCGGCCAGCCGCTGCAGTTTGCGTTGCTCTCGCCATAGCTGTCGTGCACGTAACGGTGGAAGTACACGTCCCCGTTGGGCATGCTCACCTGCATGGTCGAGTTGCCGTCCGACCCGGTCACCGTCGCCGCCAGCGAACTGGCGACCTCCGCGTCGCCCGGCGCCCGGATGCCGAGCCGCACCAGTTCGAGGAAGCCGAGATCGACGACGTCGTGGGCGTAGTAGCAGCCTTCCTGGAAGCAGATCTGCGCGCCGTCGTTCGGGTTGCCGGACGCCTCGATTCGCTCGAAATAGCTGTGACCGCCCCAATAACCGCTGGTCGTGTGCGTCCAGGCGTCGAGGTTGTCGCGCCACGAGTCCGCCGTCGCGTCCCAGCTGTTCGCGCTCGCCGTATCGCCGTTGGTGGTGGCGACCGACGCGGCGACTACCAGTCCGGCGATCTCCGCCGAGATCGAGGACGGCGAGTACCCGTACTGTTCTTCCCAGCGCTCGGTCGTTTTCGGGCCGCTGGCGACGATGTGGTTCGCGGTAACCTTGATCTTGGCGTAGGTTGCCGAGTCGGTCAGGCCGGTCATGGAGGCCAGGATGATCGCGTAGGAGTCCTGGTCGAGCTGCTCGCAGCAGCCCAGTTCCTTCGCGGTCGCCCCGGAAACGCCGCTGACCGGGCTGTAACGCGGGAACGCGCCCGCCGGGTAGGTGGTGCCGTCACCGGCGGTGGCGCTGCCGATCCACTGCTCGTTCCACATGAACTGGGCCATTTGCCTGGCCTGCGCGGTGTCGCCGTCGGCGATCAGGCCGGTGGCCTGCTCGTAGAGGTCGCGGCCCCACACTCGGTGATAGCCGTCGTTGAGCGCGTCGCCGTTGACGTCGTTGCCCCACGGCGTCGCCAAACCGGCCACGTTCGCGCCGGGATAGGTCTTGTCCTCGGCGGCGTGCAGCGCCATCTCGGCGGTGTAGTAGGTGGCCAGTTCCTTCGGGTTGCCGGTGACGCTGGACGGCGCGGCCTTGCGACCGTTGACATAGCTGTTCCAGCCCGACCGGTAAGCCGACTCCAGACTGGCGAAGCCGGCGGACAGCGAGCCGTTGGCCGCGCTGATGGCCCCGGCGGCCGAGGAGCCGTAGCCGAGCGCGACGGTGAACGTGGTGTCCGCGCCGACCGTGATCTGCCCGCACTGCACCGCGTTGCCCGCGCCGCTGAGCGAGTCGTACTGGGCGGTGAGGCTCTTGTGCGCGACCAACTCCTGGTCGCAATCGCTTGCCGTGCCGGAATAACCGTTGTCGTGCGTGGCGAACCCGATCGAGGACTTCAGCGCCGAGTCAACGGTCAACGGCGACCCGAACAGCGTCTCGGTGTCGTTGGCGACGAGCGCGCCGTCGGTGCCGTCCCACGAGGCGTTGTCGTTGCCGCCGCCACCGGCCAGCGACGGGTTTGCCAGCAGGTAGAGCTGGTACTTGCCGCCGTCGAGCGACTGGAACCGAGTCCGGATGACCAGCGTGTTGCGCGACGGATCGGTCAGATATGTGTTGGTAATCCGGTATTTCCCGCTCTTGGCGGTATTGGTCACCGTGTATTCCAACGATTTCGGGTCGGGCTGGGACACCGCATGCGTGGTGGCGTCCCGTTCCAGATCCACGAACGTCGACCCGTCGGTCACCACGTACTGCATGTCCTGCAGGTTCGGCACGTCGGCGCGCGGGTAGAACACCTCGGAGGTGATGCCGTCCGCGACCGTGTACCAGACCTTGCTGGTGGTGGTGGCCGACGTGCCGAGCGCGTCCTTGTCGCCCGCTGTCCAGGACGACGCGATGCCGCAACAACCCGGTGCCACCCCGGAATCCGGCACCGCGCCGGCCGGACCAGTGCAGGCGATCACCGCCGCTACCACTGCCAGTAAAGCGAAAACCGACTTCCGCGCCGCCCGCATCCCGCCCTCGTTTCCCCGACTGCCGGGCCTTTCCCCGACTGCCGGGGAATATTACCGGAATCCGGACGGCAAACCCGGTGTGTAATTAACTCCGAGCGCGGCCACATCCTTTCCTTACGGCCGGATGAGGACCTTCAGCGCGGTGCGGTCGGCCATCTCCTGATAACCGGCAGGCACCTCGTCGAGCGTGACCGTGCGGTCGAACACCCGGCCGGGTTCGATGCGGCCGTCGAGGATGTCCGGCAGCAGTTCCTCGATGTAGGCCCGCGCGGGCGCGACGCCGCCGGTCAACGTGATGTTGCGCAGGAAAACGTCGAAGTCGGCGGGCACGTCCGGGTACTGCGGCGCGCCGACCCGGCTGACCGTGCCGCCGTCGCGGACGACCCCGAACGCGGTCTCGATGGCGGGCCGGAGCCCGACGCATTCCAGCACGGTGTGCGTGCCGTCGCCGCCGGTCAGTTCCCGCACCAGCGCAACGCCTTCCTCGCCGCGCTCGGCGACCACGTCGGTGGCGCCGAACTCGCGGCCCAGCGCGGTCCGGTCGGCGTGGCGTCCCATCAGGATGATCCGGTCCGCGCCCAGCCGCTTGGCGGCCAGCACCGCGGACAGGCCGACCGCGCCGTCGCCGATCACGGTGACCGTGGTGCGCGGGCCGACTCCCGCGGTGACCGCGCTGTGGTGACCGGTCGGGAACACGTCCGAGAGGGTCAGCAGCGAGGGCAGCAACGCCGAATCCTCGCCGACCGGCAGCTTGACCAACGTGCCGGACGCCTGCGGAACGCGCACGGCTTCGCCCTGCCCGCCGTCGACCTCGTCGCGGGCCCAGAATCCGCCGTGGCGGCACGAGGCGTGCAGGCCCTCGGCGCAGAAGTCGCAGGTGTTGTCCGACCACACGAACGGCGCGACCACCACGTCGCCCGCCTTCAGCCCGGTCACGTCCGCGCCGGTTTCCTCGATCACGCCGAGGAATTCGTGGCCGATCCGGTCGCCGTGGCTCTGCGCGGGCTTGGCTCCGTAGGGCCACAGGTCGCTGCCACAGATGCACGAGCGCAGCACGCGCACGATGGCGTCGGTGGGTTCGTGCGGTTTCGGGTCGGGCACGGTCTCGGTGCGGACGTCGCCCGCGCCGTAGATCACGGTCGCCTTCATGATGTCTCCGTCCTGGCTTTCTTGCCTACGGGTCCATCAAACGGCGAGGGCCGCACCCGTGACAGGGGCGGTCGTTACGGGTAACGCCAGAACCCCTCAGCCCGGGGAGCTGGGCTCCGCCTCGGCGAGATCCTGCGTCGCCGCCCAGCTGGCCAGCATCTTCAGCCCGTCGGCAGTGGGCGTGTCCGGGGCGCAGGTGTAGACGTTGAGCGTCAGGCCGGGTTCGGAGGGCAGCTCCATCGCCTCGAAATCGAGGTCGAGCTGTCCCACGATCGGGTGGCGCAGTCGCTTGCGGCCGCTGCGGTGGTACTGCACGTCGTGCGAGGCCCAGCGGGTGCGGAAGATCTCACTGCGGGTGGACAGTTCGCCGACCAGCTCGATCAGTTTCCGGTCGTGCGGGTTGCGACCCGCCTCCAGCCGCAACATCGCCGCGACATCGTTGGCGACGCGGTCCCAGTCCACGAAGAACTCCCGCGCGGCCGGATCGAGGTAGATGAACCGGCTGGTGTTGGCCGGCCGGCGCGGATCGGCCAGCACGGGGGAGTAGAGGGCGCGGCCGAGCCGGTTCAACGCCACGATGTCGTGGCGGCCGTTGCGCACCCAGGCCGGGGCGTCGCTGATCGCGTCGAGCACGTGCTGGACGGAGGGCCGCACGGTGGTCGGCGGGGCGGGACGACGGCGTGCGCCCGGTTCGGCGGCGCGGGCCAGCGCGAACAGGTGCTCGCGCTCGGCCTCGTCGAGCTGCAGCGCTCGCCCGAGCGCGTCCAGCACGCTTTCCGACGTGCCGGACAGGTTGCCGCGCTCCATCCGCACGTAGTAGTCGATGGACACGCCCGCGAGCATGGCGACTTCCTCGCGGCGCAGCCCTTTCACGCGCCGATTGCCGCCATAGACGGGAAGTCCGGCCTGTTCGGGGGTGATGCGGGCCCGTCGCGAGCTGAGGAACTCGCGGACCTGCGCGCGTTGGTCGATCTGGCCCATGACCTCAGGGTAAGCGCCCGGCCGGGACGAGGCAGGGTCTGTCATTACCCCCGACGCTCACTCGCCGCCACCCTCGCCGCCGCCTTCGCCGCCACCCCCGTCGTCCCCGACCTCGCCTCCGGTGCCGCCTCCGGTGTCGCCACTGTCATCGCCGGTCGAGGAAAACGAGCCGCCCCCGGCGGTCTGGCCGATCTGCGTGCCGGAACCGCCGTAGTACCAGGCGAATTCCGGATCGAGGCTCGTCGTGTTGGCGGTGGTGTCGCAGGAACTCGGCGCCACCACGGTGTAGCTGGTCATGTCGACGCAGCGACGATCCTGCGAGACGTGGATCAGCGCGAGGCCGCCGATCGCGCCGCCGAACGCCACGACCACGAGCAGCACCGCGTACTTGAACGGCAGCTCTTTCCCGACCCGGCGCTGCACCCAGCGGGTGATGAGGACCGCCAGCGTCGGCATCGTGGCGAACACGACGATCGCGCCCAGACCGCCAGGGGTCGTCCAGTGGTCGAGCAGCCCGACGACGATGCCCGCGATCGCGGCGGGCAGCAGGAACAGGAAGAACAGGCCCACCGGCGAAGTTTCGTGCCGCTTGGTTACCGGTACTCGTTGCGACGGCTGGGTCATCGGGCGCTCCGATCCGCGACGGGCCTGCTGTCGAGCAGACCTCCGGACCGGCTCGGCCGCAAGCCACCATCCGGAGGTCCCTCGCCACCCAAGGACGTTGCGGGACAACGATCAGGTTGCGCCGATCCGGTGCGAGATCTCGTCGGCGACCGCTTTCACCTGTGCGCCGAGTTCGGGCACGCGATCCTCGGTGACGCGCATGGTCGGACCGGACACGGACAGCGCGGCGACGACCGTGCCGAGGTGGTCCAGGATCGGGGCGCCGACACAGCGCACGCCGTCCTCGTTCTCCACGTCGTCGACGGCCCAGCCGCGTTCCCGCACCTCGCGCAGCGCCGCATGCAGGCCTTCCTCGGTGGTGATGGTGTTCGCGGTGCGGCGCGGCAGGCCGCGGGCGATCGCGTCGGCGACCTGCTCGGCGGGCAGGTGGGCGAGGAACGCCTTGCCGGTCGCGGTACTGTAGGCGGGCATGCGCCTGCCGATCTCCGAGCGCATGTGCACCACGTTCGGGCTTTCCACCTTGTCGACGTAGACCACGTCGGGGTGGTCGTAGATGGTCAGGTGCACGGTTTCGCCGGTGTCGGTCATCAGCCCGCGCAGCGCCGGATGCGCGACCGCGCGCAAGTCCACTTTGGACAGGAACGACTGGCCGAGGCTGACCACCCGTGAGCCGAGCCGGAACCGTCCGGTTTCGTCGTCCTGGGCGATGAGTCCGAAGTCGACGAGCGGCTCGAACAGGCGCAGCGCGGTGCTCTTGTTCAGATCGAGCCCGGCGGCCACGTCCTTGAGCGAGACGCCGCGCGGATCGTCGTGCTCGCCGACGAACAACAGCAGGCCAAGCGCCCTGCGCACGGACGTCGAGCGGTTGCGGCCGCCGTCGGCCGGTTCGATCGCTGGTTCGGCGGAGGGTTCCACGGGTGCTCCTTGGCAGCCTTGACAACCGTTTGCGGCGTATCTAGTTTCACGCTACCAGAATGCAAACCGCTGTTTTGCAGTGCAAAATCGGGAGCTGTCGTGTCCGACGTGTCCAACGCGCCCAGTGTCCAGGCGTCACCAAATCGCCCCGCCCGCCTGTCCTGGTCCGCCGGGCACCTGCGCTGGGGCATCGCGCTGCTGCTGGGCGTAGGCATCCTCGTCAACTACTTCGACCGCGTGAACATGTCCGTCGCGGGCACCGGCCTGCGCTCCACGTTCGGCCTGAGCGCGGGCGAGCTCGGCATCCTGCTCTCGTCGTTCACCTGGTCCTACGGCCTCACCCAGATCCCGATCGGCCTGCTGCTCGACCGCATCGGCGTCAAGTGGATCATGCGGGTGACCAGCATCCTGTGGGGCATCGCGACCCTGCTCACCGCGATCGTCAGCGGATTCGGGCTGATCATCGTGACCCGGCTGCTGCTCGGCATCGCCGAGGCGCCCGCGATCGTGTCCTCGCAGAAAACCACCGGCTACTGGTTCCCCCGGCACGAACGCGGTCTGTGCACGTCGGCCTTCGACGGTGCCGCCAAGTTCTCCAACGTCATCGGCCTGCCGCTGATGTCGCTGGTGGTGTCCGGGTTCGGCTGGCGCGGGGCGTTCATCGTCTCCGGCGCGGTCAGCCTGCTGTTCGCGGTCGCCTACTGGCTGATCTACCGCAACCCCAAGGAAATGCGCGACGCGGGCAAGCTCAAGGAAGCCGAGTACGAGTACATCACCGAAGGTGGCGCTCAGGACGAGACCGTCGTGCCGCGCTCCAGCCTGCGCGACTTCGGCTACCTGTTGCGCAGCCGCAAGGTCTGGGGCCTCTCGCTCGGCTTCGCCTGCTACAACTACGCGTTCTTCATGCTGCTCACCTGGCTGCCCGGTTACCTGGAAACCCAGCTGCACATGACCGTGCTCAAAGGCGGCCTGTACTCGGCGGTGCCGTGGATCGTGGCGACCCTGGCCGACCTGCTCATCGGCGGCCTGCTGGTCGACCGGCTCATCGCCCGGGGCGGCGACCCCGAGCGCGTCCGCAAGTCGGTGCTGATCGGCGGCATGGTCGTCGGCCTGTTCATCGTGGGCGCGGCCGCGACCAGTTCGCCGGTCTGGGCGGTGCTGTTCATCTCGCTGGGCCTCGGCGGCCTGTCCGCGTCGGCGCCGGTCGGGTCGAGCTGCGTGGCGCTGATCGCGCCGGAGGGCCGGGTCGGCGCGGTCGGCGGCATCCTGAACTTCCTCAGCCAGGGGTTCGTCGCCGCGGCGCCGATCATCACCGGGTTCATCGTCGACGCCACCGGCAGCTTCGCCTGGGGCTTCATCATCGCCGCTGTCACCGTCGCGCTGGGCATCGTCTGCTACGTGTTCGTCCTGGGCCGCATCGAACAAGTCCCCGCGATGGAGGCCGCCTGACCGTGCCGGAACTAGCCGACCTCACCCGTGACCAGGTCGCCGACCTCGCCCCGCACGCCGTGCTGGTGCTGCCCATCGGCGCCGTGGAACAACACGGCCCACACCTCCCGCTGATCACCGACACCCTCATCGCCAGCACGGTCGCGCAGCGTGCGGTCGCCGCGCTCGACGACCGCGTACCGATCGTCCTCGCCCCGGCCCTGCCCTTCGGCCACTCCGAACACCACCTGTTCGCCTGCGCCGCCTCACTCAAACCAGCAACGCTCACCGCCGTCCTCACCGACCTCATCGATTCATTGCACACCAGCGGTTTCACCCGTTTCTTCCTGATCAACGGCCATGGCGGCAACGACGAAACCGTGCGCCTGGTGTCCAAGTCCATCGTCAACCGGCTCCCGGTCGCCGTGGCCACAGCAAATTATTGGCAACTCGGCGAACCCGGCGCACCGGCAAAGGACGGCGCGGACGTGCCCGGCCACGCCGGCTGGTGGGAAGCCAGCCTCGTCCTGGCCACCCGCCCCGAACTGGTGCGCACCGAGGAGTTCCGCACCGAGCCCCTCGGCCCGCGCGGCCTGCACTCCTACGAACCGGTGCCGGGTCTCAACGTGCAGCGGCACGGCGAATGGGCGCGCTCCGGCGGCACCACCGACCCTGCCCACGGCGCGGATGGCACGATCGGAGCCGCCATTCTCCAGGCCAAAGTGGACGGTCTGGTGGCCGCGCTGGTGACGTTCGACGAGCTGACGGGAAGCACGCGGTGAAGATCACCGATCTCACGGTGTGGGTGGT